>NZ_CVTT01000038.1:0-779156 GCF_900006605.1 Pseudomonas sp. 58 R 3
TGTCCAGTCCTGACATAGGTTTACACCTATTTCAGCCTCAAAACGCCCGATGCACCGCATCGGGCGTTTTGTATTTCAGCGATAGATGTGGCCGCTCACTGTTATAGATATGCACGGATTGATCCACCATTCGCGCGGCTTCAGCCGCATCTTTGGGCCGATGCAAGAGAAACTCGGTTTTCAAAATCCCGTTCACTCGTTCGGCCAAAGCATTTTGGTAGCAGTCGTAACCATCGGTCATAGAACACCGGATACCGTGCTTTACATGCAGCCGCTGATAAAGCTCGGAGCAGTATTGGATGCCTCGATCTGAGTGATGAACAAGGTTTTGCTCTGTTTTTCTGCACTTGAGGGCTTTACTGAATGCCTGAATCACAGACTCCGTGTGCAAGCTTTCGTGAACATGATGCCCCACGATCTTCCGAGAGTAGGCGTCAGTCACCAAGCTCAGATAGGCCACGCCCGTTTGAGTGGGCAAGTAGGTGATATCGGCTACCCAAACTTGTTCTGGCGCCGTAGCAACTACCTGTGATGGCCCTTCTTTGAGCAGGTTGGGGTGCCTGTGAAAGCGATGATGACTGTTTGTCGTTTTGTGATAGGCCCGCTTTCGAGGAACCAACTCTCTGCGATCCCGCAAAATGTCGAAAAGGCAGTCTCGACCAACCTTTACCGGGGCTTCGGGCTCGCTATGCATGAGGTTATGAAGCTTTCGGGTTCCAAGCCTAGGTTGTCTGAGGCGCTTTTCGTGCACGAACCCCATAACCTTCTGAGCCTGGAGGGCTCGAGCATTACATGCTCGAATGCGTTTGTAATATGCCTGGCGGGATATCCCGATGAACTGGCAAGCCCGGCTGATACTCAGGTCTTGGACTTTCCTTTGGGAGAGGGCTTGCCGGATCGCTTTTTTACGACAGAGACACCAAAGTCATTCTTGAGTACATCAACAACGGCTTCGAAAAACTGAGCTTTCTGATTGGCTTGAGCGAGTTGCTCTTCAAGCTCTTTGATTCGCTGTTCGGGCGTCAGCGGCTTGTCGGGCTCATCCATGGAACGGGATCTCTTGGTACGAATGGACGCGCTTTGACTCCAGTTCTGTCGACCATGCCTGCGTAGCCAGTTCAACACCGTAGATTTGCCCTGGATGCCGTAGCGCTCTTGAGCCTCTTTATAACTCAACTCGCCTTTTTCGACCTGATCGACGACTGACAATTTAAAGGTCAGCGAGTAGTCACGCTGACTGCGCCTTTTTCCTGAATTCATTACGCCTTCCTGAGATTGGGTCAGAAGGTGTAAACCTTATTCAGGACGGGACATGGGCAATAAAAAGGGCGCCGTGCAGTCAATGCACGGCGCCCTTTTTTGTGGCTGGCGATTACATCAGTCGATGTATTCGAACACTTTCACGATCTTCTGC
Organism: Pseudomonas sp. 58 R 3; assembly: GCF_900006605.1. NCBI lineage: Bacteria > Pseudomonadati > Pseudomonadota > Gammaproteobacteria > Pseudomonadales > Pseudomonadaceae > Pseudomonas > Pseudomonas sp. 58 R 3. Next base: position 1,415 of record NZ_CVTT01000038.1, read on the forward strand.
ACGCCCGACACGCCCTGGACCAGGTTGGCCGCTCGGGTGGCTTCTGCCTGGGTCAGCAGGCCCATCATGTAGACGATGCCATTATCGGTGACGATCTTGATGCGCGAGCCGGGTACACCGCTGTCGGTGAGCATCTGCGCCTTGATCTTGGTGGTCAGCAGCGCATCGTTGCTGATGGCCAGCAGGGTGATCGGGTCCATGACCTGCAGCTCGTTGTGGACCTTCTTGACCCGCTGAACCGTCGAGGCGGCTTGTTCGGCCTGGGCCTTGAGGTCGGCACGCGGCGTCTGCCCGGCCAGCAGTACCACGCCGTTGAAGCTGGTGACCACAATGCGCGAGGCGCCGTTGCCCAGGTCGGTAGCAGCCTTGGCGACGTTGACCTTGACCTTGGTTTCGATCAGCGAATCATCGATGGTGCTGCCGAATGTGCGTGTGCCCCGGTCATCCTGAATGGGTGTGTCACGTGTCGCAGTGATTGCCGTGCTGCAGCCGCTGATGGCGAGGCACAGCGTAATGGCCAAAAGGCTGAGGCGGTTAACGGTCATTCTTCACTCCCGAACAGTTGGCTGTCGATCAGATCGCACAGGCAGTGGATCGCCAGCAGGTGGACTTCTTGAATGCGTGCAGTGACGTTGGCCGGAACGCGGATCTCCACGTCCTCAGGCAACAACAGCGAGGCCATGCCGCCGCCGTCGCGCCCGGTCAAGGCTACGACAATCATTTCGCGGTCATGTGCGGCCTGGATCGCTTGAATAATGTTCGCCGAGTTGCCGCTGGTGGAAATCGCCAGCAATACATCGCCGGGTTGGCCCAGGGCGCGGATCTGCTTGGAGAAGATTTCGTTGTAGCTGTAATCGTTGGCGATCGAGGTGATCGTCGACGAGTCGGTGGTCAGGGCGATGGCCGGCAGGCTCGGGCGCTCGCGCTCGAAGCGGTTGAGCAGCTCGGAGGAGAAGTGCTGGGCATCACCGGCCGAACCGCCGTTGCCGCACGAAAGCATTTTGCCCTCGTTGAGCAAGGCATTGACCATGACCTGACTGGCTTGCTCGATGTGCGGTGCAAGTACGTCCATCGCCTGTTGCTTGGTGTCGATGCTGGCCTGGAAAAGCTGGCGAATTCGGGATTGCATGTCCATCTGTGTGACCTTAAGTAGCGCGGCTGTTTGGCACAGAAATGTGCAGCCCGCAAAGCAAAGAGCAAAAGTGTGTGGTGAAGATATCCGGGCAATCAGCTGTCGAAGGCATTTTTGAGCCAGTTCAAATCAGTTGGGCCTGCCGGTGTGCTTTCCATGGCAACCACATCGAAACGGCAAGGGCTGTCAGCCCAGCGATGCTCTTTTTGCAGGAAAAACTGCGCGGCGAGTATCAGCTTCTGACGCTTGCGCCCGTCGATACTGGCGAGCGCGCCACCCCATTGTGCGTGTTTTCTGTAGCGGACTTCGACGAATACTACTGTATCGCCGTCAAGCATGACCAGATCAAGCTCACCGCGTTTACATAACCAGTTCTGCGCCAGAAGGCGCAGACCCTGTTGTTGCAGATAGTTCAGAGCTTGCTGTTCGGCATCCTTGCCGCTTTGTGCGCTGGACCGCTCGGGCATCAGCGCGGGGTGTCCGGCAGGCGTTGAATCTCGCCACCGACGAATTTCGCCCATGGCATCTGGCGGTCGACACGCTGGTAGGCGCCGATGCCCAGGTTGCCCGACAGGCCGTCAATGCGAGTGTCCGGCAGTGCCTTGAGTTGGCCCAGGCGCGGTGCCAGGCGGTAGGCGTCCACGCCCATCGCATACAGGCGGCCAAGGCTGCCATTGGCTTGCGGCCATTGCGCGGCAACCTGGTTGCGCAGCGGGTCGGTGGTGTTGAGCAGCCATGGGGTTTCGCAGAACATCACGTTTGTCATGTCCAGGTACTGGTTTTTGTCGCCGCTGGCGCTGAACACGTGGGACGTCGCATACACAGGCACATCACCGGCGTACTGGAAGTTCAGGGTTGGTTTGATCTGCTGGGCCAGTTGCGGGGTTACAGCCAGGAAAATGAACTCGATGTCCTGGCGGCGCGAAGGTTGCGCGGCGACGTCGGTGCCGACGGTGCTTTGCAGGCTTTTGGCGCGGCCTTCGCTTTTACGCAATTGGAACAGGTCGGCAATCTGCTGGGCGAGGGCCACCGGCTGATCGACGTACTCGACGCCCACCACGGTGCCGCCGTTGGCTTCCCAGTCCTGACGGAAGGCTTTATAGACACGCTCACCCCATTCGCCACGGGGCACCATGGCGGCGGCGCGGTGCAGGCCGTCGGCACGGGCGCGACGCGAGACTTCGCGGGCTTCGTCTTCGGCGGCCAGGCCGAACTGGAACAGTTGCGGCGGGTTTTCGTTAAGTTCGCTGTAGTTGAGGCCCAGGGTGGTGATCGGCAATTGCCCACGGGAGGCGAGCTGCTTGACCAGGGGTTTCTCCAGCGGGCCGACCACCAGTTGCACACCGGCGGCCTTGGCCTTGGCATAGAAGTCGTCCAGGGAGGTCAGGCGCGAGCTGTCATAGAACTCGATGACCGGCGGCTTCTGTCCGGCTTGTTCAGCCTGGAAATGCGCGGCCATGAAGCCTTCGCGCAGCGCCTTGCCGACCGCCGACAATGGGCCTTCCTGCGGCAGCAGCAATGCGATTTTGGTCAACGGCTGGCTGGCCAGCTCCTTGAGCTTGGTCAGCGGGGTCGGCAGGTTGACTGCCGCCGGGTGGCCTGGGTTCTGCGCGCGCCAGGTATCAATGGCGGCTTGCTGTTGCTCCAGGGTGCCGGCGCCCTTGATGGCCTGGGCCAGGGTGATCCAGCCGTCGAGGGTCGGGTTGCCGCTGGCTTGCAGTTGCTCTGCAGGCAGCGCGGCGACCAGCGCCCAGATGGCTTCGTGGTTGTCCTTGGCGGCATCGCCCGTCAGCAAGGGCGCCATGGCGACCCGCTCACGCGCGGCAGCCAGGGTCTGGCCATCGGCTTCATAGGCGCGTGCATGCACGCTGCCGGTTCGCACCTGCTGGTCAGCCGGCAGCTCTTTGAGGCTTTGCAGGCTGGGGTGGTTCAGGGCGGCCAGCGCCGCTTTGGGCTGATTGCGCGCCATGGCCAGTTCCGCGGCCAGGGTGCTGGCAAACACTTGGGCGGCCGGCTTCAGGACATCCAGGGGCACCTGCGCAAGAATCTGCGACGAACGGCCAGGGTTGTTCTGGTGGTAGGCCAGGTCTGCCGCACTCAGGCGCAACATCGCGGCCTTTTCTGGCGTACTGGCGTTGGTGGCCTGTTCGAGCAGTTGCTCGATACTGGCATCCGGGGTCCGGGGGAGGTCGCCAAGGCTGGACGAGGGCGAGCTGGCGCACGCGGCCAGTAAGGCAGCGAGGCAGAGGGCGGAGAGCAGCCGCAGGCAAGCGATCATGTAAGTGTTCCTGATACCGATCAAATTAGCGTGGAATTGTACCCAAGCACTGGCCCAGGCGCGATGTTACTGGCGTGAAACCATCGATTTAGGTCGTGTAAATGTTGCGAGCCGGCATCGATGGCCGACCTCGAGGGCATATTATCGAGGCGCCTACGCGCTACAATGCGACTTTTCCTTACCATCGAGGTGTGCGTTTTGACTGCTCCAGGTCCTTTGAATTCCACTGCAGGCTCGCTTTTTGTCGTGGCGACGCCCATTGGCAACCTGGACGACATCAGTGCTCGGGCGCTGAAAGTGTTGCGCGACGTAAAATTGATCGCGGCTGAAGACACACGGCACTCCCAGCGTTTGATGCAGCATTTTGGTATCAGCACGCCATTAGCCGCGTGCCATGAGCATAACGAACGCGAAGAAGGCAGCCGTTTTATCACGCGCTTGCTGGCGGGCGACGATGTGGCGTTGATCTCGGATGCCGGCACTCCGTTGATTTCCGACCCTGGCTACCACCTGGTCCGCCAGGCGCGTGCCGCTGGTATCAATGTAGTGCCAGTTCCGGGAGCGTGCGCGCTGATTGCGGCATTATCGGCTGCCGGGTTGCCGTCGGACCGTTTTATCTTCGAAGGTTTCCTGCCCGCCAAGGCGGTTGGGCGCCGTGCGCGCCTGCAAGCGTTGAAGGAAGAGCCGCGTACCTTGATCTTTTACGAGGCACCGCATCGCATTCTCGAGTGCTTGCAGGACATGGAGCTGGTGTTCGGCGGCGAACGCCTGGCGTTGTTGGCCCGGGAGCTGACCAAGACCTTTGAGACCCTCAAGGGCTTGCCACTGGAAGAGCTCAGGGCGTTCGTCGAGGGCGACAGCAACCAGCAGCGCGGTGAGTGTGTGGTGCTGGTGGCCGGCTGGACCGCACCGGAAAATGAAGACGCGGTGGGCAGCGAGGCCATGCGTATTCTCGATTTATTGCTTAAAGAGATGCCCCTAAAGCGTGCGGCAGCCCTGGCGGCTGAAATTACCGGCTTGCGTAAGAATGTGCTGTATCAAGTCGCGCTCGATAAGCAGAAGGCCGAATAGTTCCGGGGTTAAACCGGTATCCCGTCCGAACGTGATGGCATTGCTGCACTTTTAATACTTGTCCTGAAGCCGTCGTGCCGTTAACCTGCGCGGCGGAGAGTCGATTGGACAGTCGCTGCCCTCTATGAAAATTAGGGGGGGGAGGAAAGTCCGGGCTCCATAGGGCGAAGTGCCAGGTAATGCCTGGGAGGCGTGAGCCTACGGAAAGTGCCACAGAAAATAACCGCCTAAGCACTTCGGTGCCGGTAAGGGTGAAAAGGTGCGGTAAGAGCGCACCGCACGTCTGGCAACAGTTCGTGGCTAGGTAAACCCCACTTGGAGCAAGACCAAATAGGGTCCCAAGGCGTGGCCCGCGCTGGGACCGGGTAGGTTGCTAAAGATGTCCAGTGATGGCCATCGTAGACGAATGACTGTTCAAGACAGAACCCGGCTTATAGATCGACTCTCCACCTTTTTTCCTTCTGTCCGAGTCTCGTACAGAAACCTGGTAGTAACGCAAGAATCCCTCCCTGCCAAATCATTGGCAGATGCATCTTCGTAATACCAAAAAAATCTTACTCTTAATAAATCACTTTAACTTTAAGCCATAGCTCCATGAGCTATTTGCGGTTGTTGAGTCAAAAACAACGCTGAACTCGCGTTTCTCCTCCTTTTACGCTCCTAAATCTCCGTTCTGTAAGGCTTTTCCTTGAATCCGTGCCTTGACGGTGTGGTGGGCGCATTCCTATAGTGTGCGCAAGTGGCGGAAAGTGGCACAAAGTGGGTTTTTTGAACGTAAAACGCTAAAATTTGGAGAAACGCATCTGTGTTTCGCGGAGCTAACGCTATCAGTCTCGATGCAAAAGGCCGTCTCGCCATGCCGAGCCGGTATCGTGACGAGCTCATTTCGCGAAGTTCAGGCCAGTTAATCATCACGATTGACGCCGTTGACCCTTGTTTGTGTGTTTACCCCCTCGATGAGTGGGAGTTGATCGAAACCAAGTTGCGCGCTCTGCCTTCGTTGCGTGAAGAAAACCGCCGCCTCCAGCGTCTGCTGATAGGTAATGCCGTCGACCTTGAACTCGATGGCAGTGGTCGTTTCCTGGTGCCTCCGCGCTTGCGCGAGTACGCCAAGCTGGATAAGCGCGCAATGCTGGTGGGCCAACTGAACAAGTTCCAATTGTGGGACGAAGATGCCTGGGATGCTGTTTCTGCAGCAGACCTGGCTGCTATTCAACAACCGGGCGCTATGCCTGATGAACTGCGTGATTTGATCCTGTGACTATTGATAGCGGCTTTAACCACATCACCGTACTGCTTGACGAAGCCGTTGAGGCTCTCGCCGTACGCGCGGATGGCTGCTATGTGGATGGCACCTTCGGCAGGGGCGGGCACAGCCGGTTGATACTCAGCCAGCTCGGGTCCGACGGTAAACTCCTCGGGTTTGACAAAGACCCTCAAGCGATTGCCACCGGGCAAGCGCTAGCGGCCGAAGACGGCCGCTTTGTCGTTGTGCAGCGCAGCTTTGCCGAGTTGGGTGCCGAAGTCGCCGAGCGCGGCATGGCAGGCAAGGTGGCCGGGGTTTTGCTCGACCTGGGCGTATCTTCGCCACAGCTTGACGACCCCGAGCGCGGCTTCAGTTTCATGAACGACGGTCCGCTCGACATGCGCATGGACCCGACCCGTGGCATCAGCGCTGCGCAGTTCATCGCCACTGCGCCCCATGAAGAAATCACCCGCGTGTTCAAGGAATACGGTGAAGAACGCTTCGCCGGCCGTATGGCCCGTGCCGTGGTCGAGCGCCGTGAAATCCAGCCGTTCGAGCGCACCGCCGACCTGGCTGAAGTGCTCAAGGTCGCGAACCCTGCGTGGGAAAAGGGCAAGAACCCGGCGACCCGTGCGTTCCAGGGCCTGCGCATTCACGTCAATAACGAATTGGGCGATCTGGAAGCCGGCCTCGAAGCCGCACTGGACGCCCTGGAAGTGGGTGGTCGCCTGGTGGTGATCAGCTTCCACTCCCTGGAAGACCGCATCGTCAAACTGTTCATGCGTCGTTTGGTCAAGGGCGAGTCCGATAACCTGCCGCGCAACCTGCCGGTGCGTTTCGAGGCCTTTGTGCCGAAAATCAAAATCCATGGCAAAGCGCAGTTCGCCTCCGAAGCCGAACTCAAGGCCAACCCGCGTTCCCGTAGCGCCGTTATGCGCGTCGCGGAGAAGCTGCGGTGAGCAAGCTTTTCGCCAAGCCCCTCCCGGGCGGCAGCTTCTTTATGTTGCTGCTGTTTGTCGGCGTCCTGGTGTCCGCGATTGCGGTGTCTTACAGCGCCCACTACAACCGTCAACTGCTCAACACCCTGTACGGGGAATTGAGTGTGCGTGATAAAGCGCAGGCGGAATGGGGCCGGTTGATTCTTGAGCAAAGCACCTGGACGGCCCATAGCCGCATCGAAACGCTCGCCACCGAGCAGTTGAAAATGCACATCCCTGGCGCAGCTGAAGTGCGGATGGTGGCGCCATGATGAAACTCGAAGGTGCACTCTATCCGTGGCGCTTCCGCCTGATGCTCGGCATCCTGGCCCTGATGGCCGGCGCGATTGCCTGGCGGATTATCGACCTGCAAGTGATCGACCGCGACTTCCTGATCGGCGAGGGTAACGCCCGTAGCCTGCGGCATATCCCGATTCCTGCGCACCGCGGCCTGATCACCGACCGTAACGGCGAGCCTCTGGCCGTGAGTACGCCGGTGACCACCCTGTGGGCCAATGCCAAGGAACTGCAAACCGCCAAGGACAAATGGCCTGAGCTGGCTGCCGCGCTGGGCCAGGACCCTAAAGCCTTGAGCGAGCGCCTGGAAGCCCAGGCCAACAAAGAATTCATCTACCTGGTGCGTGGGCTGACGCCCGAGCAGGGCCAGCAAGTGCTCGACCTTAAAGTCCCCGGTGTCTATGGCATCGAGGAGTTTCGTCGTTTCTACCCGGCCGGTGAAACCACCGCGCATATGGTTGGCTTCACCGACATTGATGACCACGGCCGTGAAGGTGTGGAGCTGGCTTACGACGAATGGCTGGCCGGCGTGCCCGGCAAACGGCAGGTCATCAAGGATCGACGCGGCAGACTGATCAAAGATGTCCAGGTGACCAAAAACGCCAAGGCCGGCAAGCCCTTGGCGTTGTCGATTGACCTGCGTCTGCAGTACCTGGCCAACCGCGAGCTGCGCAACGCGATCATCGAGAACGGCGCCAAGGCCGGTAGCCTGGTGATCATGGACGTCAAGACCGGCGAGATTCTCGCCATGGTCAACCAGCCGACCTACAACCCGAACAACCGTCGCAACCTGCAACCGGCGATGATGCGTAACCGCGCCATGATCGACGTGTTCGAGCCGGGTTCGACCATGAAAGCCATCTCCATGAGTGCCGCCCTGGAAACCGGGCGCTGGAAGCCGACCGACAAGGTCGAGGTTTACCCAGGCACCTTGCAGTTGGGCAAATACACCATTCGTGACGTGTCCCGCAGCGAAGGTCCGGTGCTGGATCTGACAGGTATCCTGATCAACTCCAGTAACGTCGGCATGAGTAAGGTTGCCTTCGATATCGGCGGCGAGACCATCTATCACCTGGCGCAAAAAATCGGTTTGGGCCAACCCACCGGCCTGGATTTCCCAGGCGAACGCGTGGGCAACCTGCCGAACTACCGCGACTGGAAAAAAGCCGAGACTGCCACGCTCTCCTACGGCTACGGCCTGTCGGTCACCGCGATCCAGCTGGCCCACGCTTTCTCTGTATTGGCCAATAATGGCCGAATGGTTCCGCTGAGCTTGATCCACATCGACGAAGCGCCGAAAGCCACCCAGGTGATCCCGGAAAACGTCGCCAAGACCATGCAAGGCATGCTGCAACAAGTGATCGAAGCTCCGCGCGGTGTGTTCCGGGCGCAGGTGCCGGCTTATCACGTGGCCGGCAAGTCCGGTACTGCACGTAAGACCTCGGTCGGTACCAAGGGCTACGCCGAAAACTCTTACCGCTCGCTGTTCGCTGGCTTCGGCCCGATGAGCGATCCGCGCTTCGCCATCGTCGTAGTGATTGATGAACCCAGCAAGGCCGGCTACTTCGGCGGCCTGGTATCGGCGCCGGTGTTCAGCAAAGTGATGTCCGGCACCCTGCGCCTGATGAACATCACGCCGGATAACCTGCCGCCGACTCAACAAGCGAACGCCGGGCCACCGGCCGCAGCTGTCAAAGCCAATGGAGGGCGCGGCTGATGTCTCTTAGCCTGAACAAGATTTTTGCCCACGCCGGACGCGATCTGCTGATTCGTGAGCTGAGCCTGGACAGCCGTAATGTACGCGCCGGTGACCTGTTCCTGGCGGTGCCGGGCGGCAAGCTCGATGGCCGTGCGCACATCGCCGATGCCCTGCAACGTGGCGCGGCCGCCGTGGCTTATGAAGTGGATGGCGCCACCGTGCTGCCGATCACCGATGTGCCATTGATTCCGGTCAAGGGCCTGGCTGCACAGCTGTCGGACATCGCCGGGCGTTTTTATGGTGACCCGAGCCGTCAGTTGAACCTGATCGGCGTGACCGGCACCAACGGCAAGACCAGCGTGACCCAATTGGTCGCGCAGGCACTCGACCTGCTGGGCCAGCATTGCGGTATTGTCGGCACCCTGGGCACTGGTTTTTACGGATCGCTGCAAAGCGGCCTGCACACCACACCGAACCCGATCGCCGTGCAAGCGACCCTGGCCGACCTGAAAAAGGCCGGTGCCAAGGCGGTGGCCATGGAAGTCTCATCCCACGGCCTGGACCAGGGCCGCGTGACGGCCTTGGCGTTTGACGTGGCGGTGATGACCAACCTGTCTCGCGACCACCTCGACTACCACGGCACCATGGAGGCGTACGCCGCCGCCAAGGCCAAGCTGTTCGCCTGGAATGACTTGAAGTGCCGGGTGGTCAACCTGGATGACGCCTTCGGCCGCCAACTGGCTGCCGACGACAGCGAAGCACGCCTGATCACTTACAGCCTGGAAGACGCCAGCGCGTATCTGTATTGCCGCGAAGCCCAATTTAATGACGAAGGCGTGCTCGCCACGCTGGTCACGCCCCAGGGCGAACATCACTTGCGCAGCACCTTGCTCGGGCGTTTCAACCTGAGCAACGTGCTGGCGGCTGTTGGTGCATTGCTTGGCCTGGACTACGCCCTGGACGAAATCCTGCGGGTACTGCCCAAGCTCGAAGGCCCGGCCGGTCGCATGCAGCGTTTGGGTGGCGGTTCACAGCCGCTGGTGGTGGTCGATTACGCCCACACCCCGGACGCGCTGGAAAAAGTCCTCGAAGCCCTGCGCCCACACACCAAAGGCAAATTGCTCTGCCTGTTCGGCTGCGGCGGTGACCGTGATCGCGGCAAGCGCCCGCTGATGGCTGAAATCGTCGAGCGCCTGGCCGATGGCGTGCTCGTCACCGACGACAACCCGCGCAGCGAAGACCCGCGCCAGATTTTCGACGACATCCGTGTCGGCTTTAAAGACGCCACCAAGGTCACCTTCGTTGCTGGTCGCGGCGCCGCCATTGCCCAATTGATCGCCAGCGCCAGTGCTGACGACGTGGTGGTGCTGGCCGGTAAAGGTCACGAGGACTATCAGGAAATCAACGGCGAACGCCATGCCTTCTCTGATCTGGTCGAGGCTGATCACGCCTTGACTGCCTGGGAGGTCGCCCATGCTTAAGGCGATGACGTTCAGCGAACTGACCCAGGCCTTGTCGGCCCGCGTAGTGTCGAGCGATTGCAGCTTCGACGGCGTCAGTATCGACAGTCGTAACATCAAGCCGGGGCAACTGTTTGTTGCACTGGCCGGCCCGCGTTTCGATGGGCACGACTACCTGAACGAAGTCGCCGCCAAAGGTGCCGTGGGGGCCTTGGTGCAGCGTGAAGTCACGGACTCGACGCTGCCGCAATTGCTGGTTGCCGATACCCGTCTGGCCCTCGGCCAGTTGGGCGCGCTGAACCGTGCCGCATTTGATAAGCCGGTTGCGGCCATCACCGGCTCCAGCGGCAAAACCACGGTCAAGGAACTGCTCGCCGGCGTGTTGCGCACGCGCGGGCCGGTACTCGCCACCCGTGGCAACCTGAACAATGATTTCGGCGCGCCGCTGACCTTGCTCGAACTGGCCCCGGAACACACGGCGGCGGTCATCGAGCTGGGCGCTTCGCGCGTCGGCGAAATCGCTTACACCGTGGCGCTGACCAAGCCTCACGTGGCGATTATCAACAACGCCGGTACCGCTCACGTGGGCGAGTTCGGTGGCCCGGAGAAAATCGTCGAAGCCAAGGGCGAGATTCTCGAAGGCCTGGATGCCTTGGGCACGGCTGTATTGAACCTCGACGACAAGGCCTTCGAGACCTGGCGTGTACGCGCCGCCGGTCGCAAGGTGCTGACGTTTGCCGTGCTCAACGCCGCCGCTGATTTTCACGCAGCCGACATCACCGTCGACGCCCGTGGTTGCCCGTCCTTCACCTTGCACACACCGCAAGGCAGCGAGCACGTGCAACTGAACCTGCTGGGCAACCATAACGTCGCCAATGCCTTGGCCGCCGCCGCTGCCGCCTGCGCCCTGGGCGTATCGCTGTTCGGTATCGCCACCGGCCTGGGCGCGGTGCAGCCGGTCAAGGGCCGCACCGTGGCGCAACTGGCGACCAACGGCATGCGTGTGATTGATGACACCTACAACGCCAACCAGTCTTCCATCTGCGCCGCTATCGACCTGCTTAAAAGCTTCGCCGGGCGCAAGGTGCTGGTGCTGGGCGATATCGCTGAGCTGGGCGACTGGGCCGAGCAGTCCCACCGCGAAGTCGGCGCCTACGCGAGCGGCAAAGTCGACGCGCTGTACGCCGTTGGCCCGAACATGGCCCACGCCGTTGACACCTTCGGCCTCGGCGCGCGGCATTTCGCTACCCAGGCCGAGCTGATCCAGGCGCTGGCGGCGGCTGAACACGACAAACAAACAACCATTTTGATCAAGGGATCGCGCAGCGCGGTGATGGAAAACGTCGTCGCGGCCTTGTGTGGCTCAAGTACGGAGAAACATTAATGCTGCTGCTGCTGGCTGAGTATCTGCAACAGTTCCACAAAGGCTTCGCGGTCTTTCAGTACCTGACCCTGCGCGGGATCCTGGGTGTGCTGACTGCGCTGTCTTTGTCGCTGTTCCTGGGGCCGTGGATGATCCGCACCCTGCAGAACCTGCAAATTGGTCAATCGGTTCGTAATGACGGCCCGCAGTCGCACCTGTCCAAATCCGGCACCCCGACCATGGGCGGTGCGCTGATCCTGTCTTCCATCGGCATCAGCACCTTGCTGTGGGCCGACCTGCATAACCGCTATGTGTGGACCGTGCTGCTGGTGACCCTGTTGTTCGGTGCGATCGGCTGGGTCGATGACTACCGCAAAGTGATCGAGAAAAACTCCAAGGGTTTGCCCAGCCGCTGGAAGTACTTCTGGCAGTCGGTGTTTGGCCTTGGCGCCGCGATCTTCCTGTACATGACCGCGCCAAGCGCCGTCGAAACCACCTTGATCATTCCGATGCTCAAGGACGCCAGCATTCCACTGGGCGTTGGCTTTGTGGTGCTGACCTACTTCGTGATCGTCGGCTCCAGCAACGCGGTGAACCTGACCGATGGTCTCGACGGTCTGGCAATCATGCCGACCGTGATGGTCGGTGGTGCGCTGGGTATCTTCTGCTACCTGTCGGGTAACGTGAAATTCGCTGAATACCTGCTGATTCCGTATGTACCGGGCGCGGGTGAGTTGATTGTGTTCTGCGGCGCGCTGATCGGCGCGGGCCTTGGCTTCCTGTGGTTCAACACCTATCCCGCACAAGTCTTTATGGGCGACGTCGGCGCGCTGGCGCTGGGCGCAGCCTTGGGCACCATCGCGGTGATCGTCCGCCAGGAAATCGTGCTGTTCATCATGGGCGGTGTGTTCGTGATGGAAACCCTGTCGGTGGTCATCCAGGTGGCTTCCTTCAAATTGACCGGGCGTCGTGTGTTCCGCATGGCGCCGATTCACCACCACTTTGAACTCAAGGGCTGGCCCGAGCCACGTGTGATTGTCCGCTTCTGGATCATCACCGTGATTCTGGTACTGGTCGGCCTTGCCACCCTGAAACTGAGGTAGAAACGAGTGTCCCTGATCGCTTCAGACCACTTCCGCATCGTTGTCGGCCTCGGCAAGAGCGGCATGTCCCTGGTTCGCTTCCTGGCGAACCGGGGCACGTCGTTTGCCGTGGCCGATACGCGGGAAAATCCACCGGAGCTGGTCACGCTGCGCCGTGACTACCCGCACGTGGAAGTGCGTTGTGGCGAGCTGGATGTCGAGTTTCTATGCCGTGCCGACGAGCTCTACGTGAGCCCCGGCCTGGCCTTGGCGACACCGGCCCTGCAAGCCGCTGCGGCCCGTGGCGTGAAGCTGTCCGGCGACATCGACCTGTTTGCGCGTCACGCGAAGGCACCGATCGTGGCCATCAGCGGCTCCAACGCGAAAAGCACCGTGACCACCCTGGTCGGCGAAATGGCGGCTGCGGCCGGCAAGCGCGTGGCCGTGGGCGGCAACCTCGGCACGCCGGCGCTGGACCTGCTCAGTGACGATGTCGAGTTGTACGTGATGGAGCTGTCGAGCTTCCAGCTTGAAACCACCCACGACCTGGGGGCTGAAGTCGCCACCGTGTTGAACGTGAGTGAAGACCACATGGACCGCTACAGTGGCCTGCCGGCGTACCACTTGGCCAAGCACCGGATTTTCCGCGGTGCCAGGCAATTTGTGGTCAACCGCCAGGATGCCCTGAGCCGTCCGCTGATGGGCGAAGGCATGCCTTGCTGGACCTTTGGCCTGGGCAAACCTGATTTCAAAGCCTTCGGCATTCGTGAAGAGAACGGCGAGAAATACCTGGCCTTCGAATTCCAGAACCTGATGCCGGTGCGCGAGCTGAAAATCCGTGGCGCGCACAACCAATCCAATGCCTTGGCGGCCTTGGCGTTGGGTCACACCGTCGGCCTGCCATTTGATGCGATGCTCTCGAGCCTGCGCACCTTCGGCGGCCTCGAGCATCGCTGCCAGTGGGTGCGCGACCTCAATGGCGTGAGCTACTACAACGATTCCAAGGCCACCAACGTGGGGGCCGCACTGGCAGCCATCGAAGGGCTTGGCGCTGATATCGACGGCAAGCTTGTGCTGATCGCCGGTGGCGACGGCAAGGGTGCCGACTTCAAAGACCTTAAAGGCCCGGTGGCTGCACATTGCCGCGCCGTGGTGCTGATCGGCCGTGACTCGGACCTGATCGCCGCCGCGTTGGGCGACGCTGTACCGCAGGTGCGCGCCACCTCGCTGGACGATGCGATTGCCCACTGCAAGGCCCTGACTCAGCCGGGGGATGCGGTGCTGCTGTCGCCGGCGTGCGCCAGTTTCGACATGTTCAAGAACTACGAAGAGCGCGGCCAGCTGTTCGCTCGCGCCGTGGAGGCCTTGGCATGAATTTCAGAAATATCATTAAGCCGTACCCATCGCCGATCATCACCGGTCGTGGTATCGACCTTGATTTCCCGATGCTCGCCGGCTGCCTGGCGCTGCTGGGCCTGGGGCTGGTCATGATCACCTCCGCGTCCTCGGAAGTGGCCGCGGTGCAGTCGGGCAACACCCTGTACATGATGATCCGTCACCTGGTGTACCTGGTGATTGGCCTCGGCGCCTGCATCGTCACCATGATGATCCCCATCGCCACCTGGCAGCGCCTGGGTTGGATGATGCTGATCGGCGCGTTTGGTTTGCTGATTATGGTGATCCTGCCCGGCATCGGCCGTGAGGTGAACGGTTCGATGCGCTGGATCGGCTTCGGTGCGTTTAACGTGCAGCCGTCGGAAATTGCCAAGGTGTTCGTGGTGATCTACCTCGCCGGTTACCTGGTGCGTCGCCAGAAGGAAGTGCGCGAAAGCTGGATGGGCTTCTTCAAGCCGTTCATCGTGCTGCTGCCCATGGCTGGCCTGTTGCTGATGGAGCCCGACTTCGGTGCCACCGTCGTAATGATGGGCGCGGCGGCAGCCATGCTGTTCCTCGGCGGTGTGGGCTTGTTCCGGTTCGCCATGATGGTGGTGTTGGCGGTGGTCGCGGTTTACCTGCTGGTGGAAGCGCAACCGTACCGTATGGCGCGCCTGATTACCTTTACCGACCCCTGGTCCGATCAGTTCGGTTCCGGCTACCAGTTGACCCAGGCGCTGATCGCCTTTGGTCGCGGCGGCTGGCTGGGTGTGGGGCTGGGCAATAGCGTGCAGAAGCAGTTTTACCTGCCGGAAGCGCATACCGACTTCGTGTTCTCCGTGCTTGCCGAAGAACTGGGTGCTGTGGGTTCGCTGTGCACCGTTGCACTGTTCATGTTCGTCTGTGTGCGGGCGCTTTACATCGGTCTGTGGGCCGAGAAAGCCAAGCAGTTTTTCGCAGCCTATGTCGCCTACGGCCTGGCGTTTTTGTGGATCGGTCAAGTGCTGATCAACATCGGGGTAAACATCGGTCGCTTGCCGACCAAGGGTTTGACCCTGCCGTTTCTCAGCTACGGCGGCAGCTCGTTGGTTATCTGCTGCGTGTGCCTGGGCTTGCTGCTGCGCATCGAGTGGGAGAGCCGTACTCACCTTGGCAGCGAAGAGATGGAATTCAGCGAGAGCGATTTTGCCGAGGAGCCGAACCATGGGCGCTAACGTGCTGATCATGGCGGGCGGCACCGGGGGCCATGTGTTCCCGGCCCTGGCGTGCGCGCGTGAATTCCAGAACCGTGGCTACACCGTGCATTGGCTCGGTACGCCACGTGGCATCGAAAACGAATTGGTCCCCAATGCCGGCTTGCCGCTGCACTTGATCAACGTCACCGGCTTGCGTGGCAAGGGCAAGTTGTCCCTGCTCAAGGCACCGTTCGTGTTGCTCAAGGCGGTGTGGCAGGCGCACAAAGTGATTCGTGAGTTGAAGCCGGTGTGCGTGCTCGGTTTCGGTGGTTATGTGACCGGCCCGGGTGGTGTTGCCGCCAAGCTCGCCGGCGTACCGGTGATCGTGCACGAACAGAACGCCGTCGCCGGTACGGCCAACCGCCTGCTGGTGCCGTTGGCCAGCCGGGTGTGCGAGGCGTTCCCGAAGACCTTCGGCGCCTCGGACAAATTGCGTACCACCGGTAACCCGGTGCGCACCGAACTGTTCATGGCCATTGCTCGTCAGGCGCTGGAAGGGCGCAAGCCGCACTTGCTGATCCTGGGCGGAAGCCTGGGCGCCGAACCGCTGAACAAATTGCTGCCCGAAGCCCTGGCGCTGGTGCCCGTGGACCTGCGTCCCGAGGTGTTCCACCAGGCCGGTAAAAACCACGATGAAATCACCGCTGCCCGCTATCGCGAGGCCGGTGTCGAGGCGAACGTACAGCCTTTCATCAAAGACATGGCCCATGCCTATGGCTGGGCCGACCTGGTGGTCTGTCGCGCTGGTGCGCTGACCGTCAGTGAACTGGCCGCCGCCGGTCTGCCGTCCTTGCTGGTGCCTTTGCCCCACGCCATCGACGATCACCAGACCCGCAACGCCGAATATTTGGCCGGGGAGGGTGCTGCCTTCCTGCTGCCGCAAAGAACGACTGGCGCCGCCGATTTGGCCGCACGCCTGACCGAGGTTTTGATGCAACCGGAACGACTCAACAGCATGGCGAGCACCGCAAGCCGCCTGGCTAAACCTGACGCAACCCGCACCGTGGTCGATATCTGCCTGGAGGTGGCCCATGGTTGAGAATCAGAAAGCCATGCCGCAGCCCGAAATGCGCCGCATCCGTCGTATCCACTTCGTCGGCATCGGCGGCGTGGGTATGTGCGGGATTGCCGAAGTACTGCTGAACCTGGGCTACCAGGTGTCCGGCTCGGACTTGAAAGAGTCGCCGGTCACTGATCGCCTCAAGTCTTTTGGCGCGCAGATTTTCATCGGCCACCGCGCCGAGAACGCCGCCGAGGCTGACGTGCTGGTGGTGTCCAGCGCCGTGAACACCTCCAACCCGGAAGTGGCCACCGCTCTTGAACGCCGTATTCCAGTGGTGCCACGCGCCGAGATGCTGGCCGAGCTGATGCGCTATCGCCATGGCATTGCCGTGGCCGGTACGCACGGCAAAACCACCACCACCAGCCTGATCGCCTCGGTGTTCGCCGCCGGTGGCCTGGACCCGACCTTCGTGATTGGTGGCCGCCTGAATGCAGCCGGCACCAATGCCCAGCTCGGCACCAGCCGTTACCTGATCGCCGAAGCCGATGAAAGTGATGCGAGCTTCCTGCACCTGCAGCCGCTGGTCGCTGTGGTGACCAACATCGACGAAGACCACATGGCCACCTACGACGGTGACTTCAACAAGTTGAAGAAAACCTTCGTCGAGTTCCTGCACAACCTGCCGTTCTACGGTTTGGCCGTGGTGTGCCTGGACGATCCGGTGGTGCGTGAGATCCTGCCATCGGTCAAACGCCCAACCGTGACCTACGGCTTCAGCGAAGACGCCGACGTGCGCGCGATCAATGTGCGCCAGGAAGGCATGCAAACCTTCTTCACCGTGCTGCGCCCTGACCGCGAGCCGTTGGACGTGTCGGTGAACATGCCGGGCAATCACAACGTATTGAACTCGCTGGCGACCATCTGCATTGCTTCCGATGAAGGCGTCAGCGATGAGGCTATCGTCGAAGGCCTGTCGCGTTTTGCCGGTGTTGGTCGGCGCTTCCAGGTCTACGGCCAACTGCCGGTAGAAGGCGGCGACGTGATGCTGGTGGACGACTACGGTCACCACCCGACCGAAGTGGCTGCGGTGATCAAAGCCGTGCGCGGTGGCTGGCCGGAGCGTCGCCTGGTGATGGTGTACCAGCCGCATCGCTACAGCCGCACACGCGACCTGTACGACGACTTTGTCAATGTATTGGCCGATGCCAACGTGCTGCTGCTGATGGAAGTTTACCCGGCCGGTGAAGAGCCGATTCCGGGCGCCGACAGCCGCAAGCTGTGCAACAGCATCCGTCAGCGCGGCCAGTTGGACCCGATCTACATCGAACGCGGTGTGGACCTGGCGCCGATCGTCAAGCCGCTGCTGCGTGCCGGTGACATTCTGCTGTGCCAGGGCGCCGGAGATATCGGTGGCCTTGCGCCCAAGCTGCTCGCCAGCCCGCTGTTTGCGGCGGCGAAGGGGAAGTCGAAATGATCACTGACTACGGCTCCCTGTTCTCGACCATCACGCCTGCCGACTTCGGCCGTGTGGCCGTGTTGTTCGGCGGTAAAAGCGCTGAGCGCGAGGTCTCGCTCAAGTCCGGCAATGCCGTGCTCCAAGCGCTGCAAAGCGCCGGCGTAAATGCATTCGGAATCGATGTGGGCGACGATTTCCTCGCCCGCTTGCAGGCCGAGAAGATCGACCGTGCCTTCATCATTCTGCACGGCCGTGGCGGTGAAGACGGCAGCATGCAAGGCTTGCTGGAGTGCCTGGGCATTCCTTACACCGGCAGCGGCATCCTCGCGTCGGCACTGGCCATGGACAAGTTGCGCACCAAGCAGGTGTGGCACAGCCTGGGTATTCCAACCCCGCGTCACAGCGTGCTGTGCAGCGAAGACGATTGTATTTCTGCAGCCAAGGAACTGGGCCTGCCTTTGATCGTCAAACCTGCCCATGAAGGCTCCAGTATCGGCATGGCCAAAGTGAACTCGGCCGCTGAATTGATCGACGCATGGAAAGCGGCAAGTACCTACGATTCGCAAGTGTTGGTGGAACAGTGGATCCAGGGTCCCGAGTACACCATCGCCACCCTGCGTGGCCAGGTATTGCCACCTATCGCATTGGGCACGCCCCACACTTTTTACGACTACGACGCCAAGTACGTGGCTTCCGATACTCAGTACCGGATCCCGTGTGGCCTCGACGCAACCAAGGAACAGGAATTGATGGACCTCACGGCGAAAGCCTGTGAGGCACTGGGTATCGCCGGTTGGGCGCGGGCAGACGTGATGCAGGATGACCAAGGGCATTTCTGGTTCCTTGAAGTCAACACCGCTCCGGGCATGACCGATCACAGCCTGGTACCTATGGCAGCCCGTGCTGCCGGTCTGGACTTCCAGCAGTTGGTGCTGGCGATCCTGGCCGCAAGCATTGAGCCAAGAGGCTAACCCCATGAACGGCGCATCGCTTCGTCATCAGCCACCTCCAGTGCCCAGCCGCAAGCCGGTGCCCCGAGGTGCCAGCCGAATGGTGGCTAAAGAGCCGATGTCGGCGCGCCTGCCGAAAGCCAACTTTGGTTTTCTTAAAGCGCTGTTCTGGCCGGTATTGCTGGTGGCGTTGGGCTTCGGCACTTACGAGGGCGCACAACGCCTGTTGCCGTATGCCGACCGGCCGATCACCAAGATCAGCGTGCAGGGCGACTTGAGCTACATCAGCCAGCAAGCGGTACAGCAGCGCATCGGCCCGTACCTGGCGGCGAGCTTCTTTACCATCGACCTGGCGGGCATGCGCGCAGAGCTGGAACAGATGCCGTGGATCGCCCACGCCGAAGTCCGCCGTGTATGGCCGGACCAGGTGACGATTCGCCTGGAAGAACAACTGCCCGTGGCCCGTTGGGGCGATGGCGCGCTGTTGAACAACCAGGGCCAGGCGTTTGCGCCGCGTGAAGTGGCCAACTATGAGCACCTGCCGCAGCTGTTCGGGCCGCAGCGGGCGCAGCAGCAAGTGATGCAGCAGTATCAGGCGTTGAGCCAGATGCTGCGGCCACTGGGTTTCTCCATCGCACGCCTGGAACTGCGTGAGCGGGGCAGCTGGTTTTTGACCACCGGGGCAGGCAGTTCCGGCCCGGGCATCGAGTTGTTGCTGGGACGCGACCGCTTGGTGGAAAAGATGCGCCGCTTTATTGCCATCTATGACAAGACCTTGAAAGAACAGATTACGAACATTGCGAGCGTCGACCTGCGTTACGCCAACGGCCTGGCCGTCGGCTGGCGTGAACCAGCTGCGCCGACGACAGCCAAACCCGCTGTCGCGAAGAATTAAGAAGAGGCAGGACCCATGGCAAACGTGCAAAGCGGAAAAATGATCGTCGGTCTCGATATCGGCACCTCCAAAGTGGTGGCGCTGGTCGGCGAGGTCGGGGAAGACGGTGTGATCGAAATCGTCGGTATCGGCACGCATCCGTCCCGGGGCCTGAAGAAAGGCGTGGTGGTGAACATCGAGTCCACCGTGCAGTCGATCCAGCGCGCCATTGAAGAAGCGCAGCTGATGGCCGGTTGCCGGATTCACTCGGCGTTCGTCGGCGTGGCCGGCAACCATATCCGCAGCCTGAACTCCCACGGCATCGTGGCGATTCGCGACCGTGAAGTCAGCTCGGCCGACCTTGAGCGCGTACTCGACGCTGCCCAGGCCGTGGCGATCCCGGCTGACCAGCGCGTGCTGCACACCCTGCCGCAGGACTACGTGATCGATAACCAGGAAGGCGTGCGCGAGCCGCTGGGCATGTCGGGCGTACGCCTGGAAGCCAAGGTTCACGTGGTGACCTGCGCCGTCAACGCCGCACAGAACATTGAGAAATGCGTGCGCCGCTGCGGCCTCGAAATCGACGACATTATTCTTGAGCAGTTGGCCTCGGCCTACTCCGTACTCACCGACGACGAAAAAGAGCTGGGCGTGTGCCTGGTCGACATCGGCGGCGGCACCACCGACATCGCGATCTTCACCGAAGGTGCGATCCGTCACACCGCCGTGATCCCGATTGCCGGCGACCAGGTCACCAACGACATCGCCATGGCGCTGCGGACACCGACCCAGTACGCCGAAGAAATCAAGATCCGCTACGCCTGCGCCCTGGCCAAACTGGCCGGCGCCGGTGAAACCATCAAGGTGCCGAGCGTGGGCGACCGTCCACCGCGCGAACTGTCGCGCCAGGCCCTGGCCGAAGTGGTCGAGCCACGCTACGACGAGCTGTTCACCCTGATCCAGGCTGAACTGCGCCGCAGCGGCTACGAAGATTTGATCCCGGCCGGGATCGTGCTGACCGGTGGCACCTCGAAGATGGAAGGCGCGGTCGAACTGGCCGAGGAAATCTTCCACATGCCCGTGCGCCTGGGCGTGCCCCATGGCGTCAAAGGCCTGGGCGACGTGGTGCGCAACCCGATTTATTCCACCGGTGTGGGCTTGCTGTTGTACGGGCTGCAAAAGCAGACCGACGGCATTTCCCTGTCGGGCCCGAGCATCCGTGACAGCTACCGTGGCGGCGACGACGAAGCCAAAGCGCCGTTGTTCGAGCGGCTGCAGGCTTGGGTAAAAGGCAATTTCTAAAGATTTACCGCAACACCGCAGTCAGTAGTAGGCGAAAAAACTAGAGAAAACGAAAGGAGAGGGAACATGTTCGAACTCGTAGACAACATCCCCGCAAGCCCGGTTATCAAAGTAATCGGTGTTGGCGGTGGCGGCGGCAACGCTGTCAATCACATGGTCAAGAGCAACATTGAAGGCGTTGAATTCATCTGCGCCAACACTGATGCCCAGGCGCTGAAAAGCATCGGCGCGCGGACCATCCTGCAATTGGGCACAGCGGTGACCAAAGGCCTCGGCGCTGGCGCCAACCCGGAAGTCGGCCGTCAAGCCGCGCTGGAAGACCGCGAGCGTATTGCTGAAGTGCTGCAAGGCACCAACATGGTGTTCATCACCACCGGCATGGGCGGCGGTACCGGTACCGGTGCAGCCCCGATCATTGCCGAAGTGGCCAAGGAAATGGGAATTCTGACCGTTGCTGTGGTGACGCGTCCGTTCCCGTTCGAAGGTCGCAAGCGTATGCAGATCGCCGACGAAGGTATCCGTCTGCTGTCTGAAAGCGTCGACTCGTTGATCACCATTCCCAACGAGAAGCTGCTGACCATCCTGGGCAAGGACGCCAGCCTGCTGTCCGCGTTCGCCAAGGCTGACGATGTACTGGCCGGTGCCGTTCGCGGTATCTCCGACATCATCAAGCGCCCAGGCATGATCAACGTCGACTTTGCCGACGTGCGTACCGTGATGAGCGAAATGGGCATGGCGATGATGGGCACTGGCTGCGCCAGCGGTCCGAACCGTGCACGCGAAGCCACTGAAGCGGCGATCCGCAACCCGTTGCTCGAAGACGTGAACCTGCAAGGTGCACGCGGCATCCTGGTGAATATCACCGCCGGCCCTGACCTGTCCCTGGGTGAGTACTCCGACGTGGGTAGCATCATCGAAGCCTTCGCTTCCGAGCACGCGATGGTCAAAGTCGGTACCGTTATTGATCCGGACATGCGCGATGAGCTGCACGTGACCGTGGTTGCGACCGGCCTGGGCGCAAAAATCGAGAAGCCTGTGAAGGTCATCGACAATACCGTTCATACCAGCCACAACAGCCACGCCAGCCAGCAAGCTGCCGCTCCAGCGCCTGCGCGCCAGGAACTGCCGTCTGTGAACTACCGTGACCTGGACCGTCCGACCGTGATGCGCAACCAGGCTCAGGCCGGTGCTGCGGCGTCCCGTAGCCTGAACCCGCAGGATGATCTGGACTACCTGGACATTCCGGCATTCTTGCGTCGTCAGGCCGATTAATGGAATGTATCAGGGCTATGAAGGTGATTGGTGTTCAGCAAAGGTCTGGTCTGCTATTATCGCCAGCCTTTGTTGATACCAGTTCGCAATTTGCGCTGAAGCGGTCCAAGCCATGATTAAACAACGCACCCTGAAGAATATTATCCGTGCCACAGGTGTAGGTCTGCACTCCGGGGAGAAGGTATACCTGACTCTCAAACCTGCACCTGTCGACACCGGCATCGTGTTTGTTCGTGCCGACCTGGACCCTGTGGTGCAGATTCCTGCTCGCGCGGAAAATGTTGGCGAAACCACGATGTCGACCACGTTGGTCAACGGTGACGTCAAAGTGGACACGGTGGAGCACTTGCTCTCGGCCATGGCTGGCCTGGGCATCGATAACGCCTACGTCGAGCTCTCCGCGTCCGAAGTCCCCATCATGGATGGCAGCGCTGGACCCTTCGTATTCTTGATTCAATCTGCCGGCCTGGAAGAACAGGACGCAGCCAAGAAGTTCATTCGCATTCTGCGGGAAGTGACAGTAGAAGACGGCGACAAGCGCGCCACCTTCGTTCCGTTCGAAGGCTTTAAAGTGAGCTTTGAGATCGATTTCGATCACCCGGTATTCCGTGACCGCACCCAAAGTGCAAGCGTGGATTTTTCCAGCACTTCGTTTGTAAAAGAAGTCAGCCGCGCCCGTACCTTTGGTTTCATGAGTGACATCGAGTACCTGCGCAAGCACAACCTCGCACTCGGCGGCAGCGTTGAAAACGCCATTGTGGTCGACGCGGATGGTGTACTGAACGAAGACGGCCTTCGCTATGAAGACGAATTCGTGAAGCACAAGATCCTCGATGCAATCGGTGACCTCTACCTGCTGGGCAATAGCCTGATAGGCGAGTTCAAAGGCTTCAAGTCGGGCCACGCCCTTAACAACCAGCTGCTGCGCAAGTTGATTGAGCAGACAGACGCTTGGGAAGTCGTGACCTTCGAAGATGCCAGCACCGCACCGATCTCTTACATGCGTCCCGTTGCGGCGGTGTAAGTAACAACTCTCTTTCTTTAGTTTTGAAAGGCCACCTTCGGGTGGCCTTTTTTTATGCCGATCGTTCCCACGCCCCGAGCGCCGATCGTTCCCACGCTCCGAGCGCCGATCGTTCCCACGCTCCGCGTGGGAATGCAGCCCTGGACGCTCCGCGTCCCAAAGCGTGACGCAGAGCGTCAGGAGAGGCATCCCCACGCGGAGCGTGGGAACGATCAGGTCTAGCGGGCTGCGGCCTCGACGATGCGATTACGCCCGGTGTGCTTGGCCTCATACAACGCCTGATCTGCATTGAGCAGCAAGTCCTCAAGTGCCATGCGGCTGCGTTTTTGCCACGTGCCCATGCCGATGCTCACCGTGATCGGCCCGTCGGCACCGGCCACCCGTGGCAAATGCTCGACGCTGCTGCGGATATGTTCGGCAATCAACCAGGCGCCCTTGGCGTCGGTATGCGGCAGCACCACCGCAAACTCTTCGCCACCGTAGCGCGCCGCCAGGTCAGCCGGTCGGCGGATGTTGTCTTCGATGACTTGGGCGACTGCACGCAAGGCTTCATCACCGCCGTGATGGCCATGCAGGTCATTGAAGTCCTTGAAGTGATCCACGTCGATCATCAGCAGGCTCAGCGGCTCGGTCGAGCGTTGTGCGCGGTCCCATTCCAGGCGCAGGCGCTGGTCCAGGGTGCGGCGGTTGGCAAGGCCGGTGAGGGCGTCGGTGGCTGCCAGTTCTGACAGCACTTGCTCGGCCCGATGGCGGCGGCGCAGCTCCTTGCTCAGCATCCAGGTGAGCCACAACAGGCCGATGCACAACACGCCCGTGGCCATACTGACCAGCCACGCTGCACGCCGCCATGGGGCAAACACTTCATCGCTGGACAACGCCACCGCGACAATCAACGGCAAGGTGCCCACGTTCGAGAAACTATACAGCCGTGGCTGGTTGTCGACGCTGGAGACGCCACGAAAGCTGCCATCGCGTTCGCGCAGCATGCGCGCGACATTGGGGCGTTGGCTCAAGTCCTTGTCGATCATGTCCGCTTCCAGCAGCGGTTGTTGCGCCAGCAGGATGCCTTGGTGGTTGATCAGGTTGATGGTGCCGTTGCTTCCGATGTTCAGGCCGCTGAACAACTGTTTGAAGTACGACAGACGCATTGAGGCCACCGCCACGCCCAGAAAGCGCCCGTCCGGGGATGACACGCGGCGGCTGAATGCGATGCGCCACCGGTCATCGCACACGCAACGGGCCAGGAAGGGGCGGCTGATATACAGCCCCAGCTCAGGGTTTCTGCGGTGTGCCTGAAAATAGTCGCGATCAGCGAAGTTACCGGTCTTGGGGGTGAGCAGTGAGGAGTCGGCGATCACTTCACCACTGGGGTCCAGCAGCAGAATGTCACCCTTGAAGGGGGCGGCGGCCGAGCGATCGAACAGCACCAGGTGGCGGATACTGGCGGACACACCCTGCAGGTCGCTGCGTTCGGTGGCGGCGATCAGGCCCTTGAGGGCCATGTCGTAGAGTTCGACGTTGCGCAGTACATCGGCGTCGATCAGTTGGGTGATGTTATTGGCGGTACGCTTGGCGGTCTGTAAGGTGTTGGCATGTTCGCGAATCAGCAGCGCGGTGACGATCGCCACGATCAGGAACACGGTGAGGCAACTGCCCAGAATCAACAAGCGTTCCGGGCGACGGGTGGGTCGGTTGAGACTTGGGCTCATCGGGCGTACTTCTGCTTCGAGGATGCCAATAGCGTAGTAGGCAAACGCAGGTTCGGTGTGGGAGCTGGCTTGCCTGCGATAGCATCGCTGCGGTGTTGCAGATGTACCGAGGTGTCTGCATCGCAGGCAAGCCAGCTCCCACACAAGCCCGCTCCCACCCTGGATCTCGATCTTAGACAGATTTAGCTCAGAACACGTTGATCGGGTAATCCACGATCACGCGGTATTCATCCACATCCCGGTCCACCGCCGAGTAGCCACTGCCACCGCGGTTTGTTGCCCACTGCAGGCGCACGGCCAGGTCCTTGGCTTTGCCGCCTTGCACCACGTATTTCAAGTCGATGTCGCGTTCCCAGTGCTTGGCGTCTTTGCCGTCGGCGCTGTACCAGGCGCTGTAGCCACGGCTGTTGGGGTCGACCCTGGTCAGGTCGGTCTTGCCGCTGATATACGACACGGCGGACGTCAGCCCAGGCATGCCGAGGCCTGCAAAGTCGTAGGCGTACTTGAGCTTCCACGAGCGCTCGTTGGGGCCGTTGAAGTCTGAGTATTGCTGGGAATTGTCCAGGTACACGCTGTCGCCCTGGGTGATGTAGTCGAACGGTGTGTTGCCGTTGACCCGCTGGTACGCGGCGGTGAGGCTGTGGTTGCCCACGCCCACGGTGAAATGCAGGCTGTAAGTGTTGTTGTCGATGCTGCCCAGCAACGACTGGCCGGTGTCCTGGGTGTGGTAGTAGTGCAGGCCCGGGTTGAGGCTGACCAGGTCGTTCAGCGCGTAGGTGTAGTCCAAGTCGTAGTAGTACTGGTGCCACACGTCCTTGAGTTCGGAGGCGTACAGGTTGCTGGTCAGGCCCGGAACGCCGCTGAAGGACACACCGGCCCAGTTCAGGTGCTGGCTGTCGGCGTTGGCGGGCAAGGTGCCGTAGCTGGTGCCGATGCGCCGGTGGCCGCTTTGGTTGTAAAGCTTGGTAAAGCTGGCCTGGCCGCCTTCGAGCATCCAGCCGTCGAAGCTGTGGTTGGTCAGGCTCACACCCCGGAACGTCTGCGGCAACATGCGAGTCATACCGCCGGCGATCACCGGGTTGTTAAGGAACAGGTCGCCGGCTTTGAGCTCGGTGTCGAACGCGCGCATTTTCAAGGTGCCGCCAGCGGTGGAGAACGAGCCAGGCGCTTTGCCGTTGCCGCTGCCGTAAGGCAGGATGCTGGAACCGTCAGTGCCGCCGCCGCCGTCGAGCTTGAGGCCGAGCATGGCATTGAGGTCCAGACCAAAGCCGACGGTGCCCGGGGTGTAGCCGGATTCGAAGGTGCCGATAAAACCCTGGCCCCATTCTTTGCTGTCATCGGTGTGAATGTCGCGGCGGTCGCGGTTCATGTAGTAGTTGCGAGTGTTGATCTTGAGGCTTGAGCCTTCGGCGAAACCGTCAGCGGGGGTCGAGTCTGCCGCGTGGGCAAGGGGGACGATCGTTGCTGCAATCGCGAGGAATAACGGGGTGAACGTCAGCGAGTTCTTCACCGGTTTAGCTCCTTTGGTCAATCGAAAACGGCCAATGTCGTGAGGGCGTGCCTGGCCTTTTTTTACGGCAAAAAAAAGCCGCTGAAGTCAGCGGCTTTAAACAGATTCCCAGTGTAGAGCCCTGGAAATAAGTCGAGGGAAATTCGGGTGAGCGGGAAGCTGCCTTGCCGTCGCGCTCATCGGTGCGTCAAAGTAACGCAGGTGAGCGGTGCGATATAGAGTGTAACAAGATAATGACTGTTGCCCAAACCGCAACAGTCGGGAAGCTGCAGATCCAGTGTGGGGGCTGATCCACATTGGATTGAGGTGTACTGGAGAGTTAGACCGGCAAGGTAATGCCAAAGGTGTTGCCGCCCCCCTCACTGCGCACAAACACATCGCCGCCATGCATCAACGCAATCGCCTTGACGATCGCCAGCCCCAGGCCGTGATTCGCGCCGCTGTTACTGCGTGACGCGTCCACCCGGTAGAAGCGTTCAAACAAGCGCGGCAAATGCTCACTGGCAATTTCATCGCCGGGGTTGGTCACCCCAATCGCCACCCACTGCTCCTGCACTTCAATGCTCACGTCGATGATCTGCCCCGGCGCGGTGTGCTGCACCGCATTGCTCAGCAAGTTGATCAGCGCGCGGCGCAGGTGGGCTTTTTCGATGTGCACCAAGGCGTCGCCGCGCACGCGCACGTTGACTTGGGCGTCTTCGAGGATGAAGTCCAGGTAGTCGAGGGTGGTGGCGACTTCATCGGCCAGGGAGCTTTCGATCAGTTTGGTGGCCTTGCTGCCTTGGTCGGCGCTGGCCAGGAACAGCATGTCATTGATGATCGAGCGCAGGCGTTCCAGCTCTTCGAGGTTCGATTGCAGCACCTCGAAGTAATGCTCGGCCGAACGACCACGGGTGAGCGCCACTTGGGTCTGGCCGATCAGGTTGGTCAGCGGCGAGCGCAGTTCGTGGGCCACATCGGCATTGAATGACTCCAGGCGTGAATACGCCTGTTCGACCCGATCCAGCGTGGCGTTGAATGAGTTGACGAACTGGCTCAGCTCCGGCGGCAAGGGCGACAACTGCAAGCGCCCGGAGAGTTTGGGCGGGGCGAGTTTTTGCGCTTCATCCGAGAGCTTGCCCAGCGGTTTGAGGCCGATACGCGAGACCCAGAAGCCCAGCAGCGCCGCCAGCGCGACGCCGACACAGGCCAGGCCGATCAAGACCATCAACAGATGATGCTGAGTGGCGCGGAAGTTCTCGGTGTCGATGGCGATCATAAAGCGCAGTGACGGGCGTTGATCCTTGGCCGCGAACTGGCTCACCAACACTTTGAACGGGTATTCATGGCCAGGCAGGCGCAGGTCGCGCTTGCCGGTCGGCCCCTGGGCGAATGCGCGGATCTGCGCAGTGGGGTTGCCGTACTCGTAGCTCGGGTCGCTGCTCACCACCCAGAAGCGGATGCGCGTGTCTTCTTCGCCGAGCAACTTCAATTTGGCGGTGATTTTTGCCCAGTGATCGGGTGTACCGAAGCGGTTCACCGAGGACTCCAGCACGCTGT
Organism: Pseudomonas sp. 58 R 3; assembly: GCF_900006605.1. Lineage (NCBI taxonomy): Bacteria > Pseudomonadati > Pseudomonadota > Gammaproteobacteria > Pseudomonadales > Pseudomonadaceae > Pseudomonas > Pseudomonas sp. 58 R 3. Next base: position 29,268 of record NZ_CVTT01000038.1, read on the forward strand.
AGCGCGCATCCAGTTCGGCGCCCGGCAACAAGCCCAGGCCGCGATCCACTTGCTGGTACAGCGCGCCGCCGATCAACACGAAGATCAGCAGCGCCACCAACGTGAACATGCCGCTCAGGCGCACGGCGATGGAGTTAGCCGACACTTCTGCTCTCCAGCACATACCCCATGCCACGAATGGTGTGCAGTAACTTGTGTTCGAACGGCCCGTCGAGCTTGGCGCGCAGACGCTTGATCGCCACTTCCACCACATTGGCGTCGCTGTCGAAATTGATGTCCCAGACCATTTCCGCAATCGCGGTCTTGGACAGGATTTCACCCTGACGCCGTGCCAATACGCTGAGCAGCGAGAACTCCTTGGCGGTCAGGTCCAGGCGCAGGCCATTGCGACTGGCCTTGCGGCTGATCAGGTCGATCCACAGGTCGGCCACGGTGACTTGCACCGGCTCATGCCCGCCGCTGCGGCGGGTCAGCGCTTGCAGGCGCGCCACCAGTTCGAGGAACGAAAACGGTTTGCCCAAATAATCATCGGCGCCTTCACGCAGGCCACGGATGCGGTCCTCCACACGCTCGCGGGCGGTGAGCATGATCACCGGCGTCTGCTTGCGTGCCCGCAGTGCGCGCAACACCCCAAAGCCGTCGAGGCCGGGCAGCATCACGTCAAGCACGATCACCGCGTAGTCGTTTTCCAGCGCCAGGTGCAAGCCCTCGACGCCTTCACGTGCTACATCGACGGTGTAGCCTTGCTCTGTCAGGCCGCGGTGCAAGTAGTCCGCGGTTTTTTCTTCATCTTCAATAATCAGGACGCGCATGACCCCGCCTTTAGTGTGTGGTCGCCAGCGCCGGCGCTGGTTTGGGCCTGTGGAAAAACTTCTCAAGGTACAAGTATATGACCGGTGTGGTGAACAGCGTCAGCGCCTGGCTCACCAACAGGCCGCCGACCACCGCGATCCCCAGCGGCTGGCGCAGTTCCGCGCCTGGTCCGGAGCCCAGCATCAACGGCACGGCGCCGAGCAGGGCGGCGAGGGTGGTCATGATGATCGGCCGGAACCGGGTGACGCAGGCTTCATAAATCGCCTCCTCAGGTGGCAGCCCGCGCACGCGCTGGGCTTCCAGGGCAAAGTCGATCATCAGGATGCCGTTTTTCTTGACGATACCGATCAGCAGCACCAACCCGATCAAGGCCATGATCGAAAAGTCCTGGCCCAGCAGCCACAGCATGATCAACGCGCCCAGGCCCGCCGAGGGCAAGGTGGAGATGATGGTCAGCGGGTGCACGAAGCTCTCATACAGCACACCCAAAATAATATAGACCGCCACCAGCGCCGCCAGGATCAGCCACGGTTGGCTGGCCAGCGAACTCTGGAACGCCTGGGCGGCGCCCTGGAAGGTGCCGATCAGGGTGGTCGGCATGCCGATTTCGTTCTTGGCCTGGTTGAGCATGATCACCGCATCGCCCAATGCCACGCCGGGTGCCAGGTTGAACGACAGGTTGGCCGCCGGGAACATGCCGTCATGGCTGATGGACAACGGCCCCACGCTGGGCGGGTCGACCTTGGCCAGTGCCGACAGCGGCACCATCTCGTTGGTCAGCGGTGAGCGCAGGTAGAAGTAATTCAGGCTTTCGGCCTTGCCGCGTTGCTGGGTGTCGAGTTCCAGTACTACCTGGTACTGGTTGATCTCGGTTTGGAATTCGTTGATCTGGCGCTGGCCGAATGCGTCATACAGCGCCTGGTCGACGTCTGTGGCGGTGAGGCCAAAGCGTGCCGCCGCCTGGCGATCGATGCTGATGTGGGTGATGCTGCCGCCCAGTTGCAGGTCGTTGGACAGGTCGCGAAAGGCCGGGTTGGCGCGCAGTTTTTCGGTCAGGCGTTGGGTCCAGGTATTGAGCGTCGGGCCGTCGTTGCTCTTGAGCACATATTGGTATTGGGCGCGGCTTGGGCCGGAACTCAAGTTGATGTCCTGGCCGGCGCGCAGGTACAAGACGATGCCGGGCACCTTGGCCAGTTTGGGGCGGATGCGGTCGATGAACTGGCTGGCGGACACATCGCGGTCACCGCGGTCTTTCAAGGCGATCCAGAAACGGCCGTTGGCGATGGTCTGGTTGCTGCCGGTCACGCCCACCGAGTGGGAAAACGCGGCCACCGCCGGGTCGGCCTTGACGATCTCGGCCAGAGCCTTGTGCTTGGCGACCATGTCCGGGTACGACACGTCGGCCGCCGCTTCGCTGGTGCCGAGTACAAAGCCGGTGTCCTGCACCGGGAAGAAACCCTTGGGGATAAACACGTAGCCGACCACGGCCAACGCCAGGGTCACCATGAAGATCGCCGCCATGCTGCGTTGATGCGCCAGCGCACGGCGCAGGTTGCGCGCGTAGCCGGCGAGCAGGCGCTCGCTGAAACCCGGTTTGTCATGGGCATGATGAGTCGGCGCGCGCATGAACAGGGCGGCCAGGGTCGGCGCCAATGTCAGCGAGACCACCACCGAAATCAGGATGGTCGAGGTGGCCGTCAGCGCAAACTCCTTGAACAGCCGCCCGACCACGCCGCCCATGAACAGCAGCGGAATAAACGCCGCCACCAGCGAGAAGCTGATGGACACCACGGTAAAACCGATTTCGCCGGAGCCCTTGATCGCCGCCTCGCGCTTATCCAGGCCCGCCTCCAGGTGACGGTGAATGTTCTCCACCACCACGATGGCATCGTCGACCACAAAGCCCACGGCGATCACGATCGCCACCAGCGTCAGGTTGTTCAAGCTGAAGCCGAGCACATACATCAGCGCGAAACTGGCGATCAGCGACACGCCGAGCACACTGGACACAATCAGCGTCGCCGACAATTGGCGCAGGAACAGCGCCATCACCGCCACCACCAGCAAGATGGCGATCAGCAGGGTCATTTCCACTTCATGCAAGGACGCGCGGATAGTCTTGGTGCGGTCGCTCAACACGCTGACCTGCACCGAGGCCGGCAGCATGCCTTCCAGGCGCGGCAGCTCGGCTTGAATGCGGTCCACGGTCTCGACAATGTTGGCACCGGGCTGGCGCGAAATCACCAGGTTGACCCCGGGCGTGTCACCGGACCAGGCCTGCACGTAGGCGTTTTCCGAACCGTTGATGACTTTGGCGACATCACGCAGCTGCACCGGCGCGCCGTTCTTGTAGGAAACGATCAGTTGGCCGTATTCCTCCGGGTGAAACAGTTGGTCGTTGGTGGATAACGTCGACACGCTGTTCTCGCCGTAAATCGCACCTTTGGCCAGGTTCAGGCTGGACTGCTGGATGGCCAGGCGCACATCGGCGAGGGTCAGGCCGATGGCCGCAAGTTTGTCCGGCGAAGCCTGTACACGAATCGCCGGGCGTTGCTGGCCGGTGATGTTGATCTGGCCAACGCCGTCAATCTGGCTGATCTGGCGTGCCAGCAGGGTTTCCACATAGTCGCTCAGCTCGGTGCTGGGCATGCTGTCGGAACTGACGCTGAGGATCAGCACCGGGCTGTCCGCCGGGTTGACCTTCTTCCAGGTCGGCAGGCTCGGCATGTCGCTGGGCAGCTTGCCGGAGGCGGTGTTGATCGCCGCCTGCACTTCCTGCGCGGCGGTGTCGATGCTTTTGTTCAGGGTAAATTGCAGGGTCAGCAGGCTTGAGCCCAAGGCGCTGCTGGACGTCATCTGGGTCATGCCGGGGATGGCGCTGAATTGCACTTCCAGGGGCGTGGCCACGGATGAGGCCATGGTGTCCGGGCTGGCGCCGGGCAAGGTGGCGGTGACCTGGATGGTCGGGAATTCCGCTTCCGGCAGTGGCGCCACCGCCAGGCGCGGGAAGGCAATCAGCCCCAACAGCACCAGCGCAAAGGTCAGCAGCAGGGTGGCAACCGGGTGGTCGACGCACCAGGCGGACGGCGAACGGCTGCCGCTCATGGTTGCACCTTGGCTTGGGCGGTCTGGATCACTTGCGGGGGGTCTTTGAGCACCTCGATCTGCGCGCCGGCCTTGAGCCGTGACTGGCCATCGCTGACCAGCACGTCACCGGCTTGCACGCCCTTGATGATGTTCACGTCGCTGTCCTGATACGCCACCTGCACCGGCACGATCTCAACCTTGTCGCCTTTGACGCGGTACACAAAGTGCGCATCGAGCCCACGTTGCACCACGGTCGGCGGCACCACCAGGGCATTTTTGTCGAGGGCGGTCTGGATCTTGATGGTCACCAGTTGCCCCGGCCACAGGCGCTGCGAGGCGTTATTGAATTCAGCCTTGGCGCGCAGGGTGCCGGTGGTGGAGCTGATCTGGTTGTCGATCAGGCTCAAGTGGCCTTCGCCGAGCAGGTCGCCGGTCTGGCCGTCGGTGTCGGCGCCCATGTAGGCATCGACGCTGGCCTTTGTGGGCGCGGCGATCAAGCCTTGCAGGGTCGGCAGCATCTGTTGCGGCAACGAAAACTCCACGGCGATCGGATCGATTTGCGTCACCGAGAACAAACCTTGGGTATCACTCATGCGCAGGAAGTTGCCTTCATCCACGGTACGAATGCCGACACGGCCGGTGACCGGCGAGCGAATCTGGGTGTAGGAAAGCTGGACCAGGGCCGAATCAATTGCGGCCTGATTACCTTGCGCCGTGGCCTTGAGCTGGTTGACCAGGGCTTGCTGCTGGTCATAGGTCTGCTTGGACACGCCGTCGTCGACGCTCAGCTCTTTGTAGCGCTTGAGGTTCACCAACGCCACTTGCAACTGCGCCTGGCTTTCACCCAACTGCGCCTTGGCCTGATCGAGGCTGGCGCGGATCGAACGGTCATCGATGGTCGCCAACAGGTCACCGGCTTTGACCAATTGGCCCTCCTTGACCAGCAGCCTGGTGAGGATGCCGTCGATTTGCGGGCGGATCACCACGCTGTGCAACGACAGCACCGAGCCGATACCGCTGACAAATCGCGGAATGTCCTGCTGCGTGACGCTCACCACCCGCACCGGGATGGCGGTGGACACCGCCAGTTTGCTTTTCGCCGGTCGGTTGAAGGCCCAGGCTGCAATCGCCACGACCACCAGGGCACCCACGAACAGGGCGGTTTTTCGTTGAATGTGCATGGGGTGTGGCGCCGGGGCAAAGGGTCGGGAGTGTGAGGGTTCTTTATAGCCCGCCAACCCGGTCAGTACGGTGACTGCTAACTGACAGCGCTGTCAGTAAAGTCCGACCATTCGTACCGGCGGTGGTTAAAGATCCGAGGCGCGCAGGTATACTGCGCGCCAGCGTGGCCCGCAAGCCGGCCGCCGCCTCATTTTCTGCACGCTCCGGAGCTTCCATGACTTCCCCGACACAACCCCCTGTTGAAGCGGCCGACCTCGTCGATCCGGCTGACGCTCAAAGCGTTGAAAAAGCCGAGATCCCGGCGTTCAAGTTTCCGTTCAAGCCGGGTGAACTGGCCGGGGCCAAAAACGCCGCCCAGCCCTGGTACAAGAATGGCGCCAAGAACGGTCACACCAAGTCGCCAGGCATGGCGCCGCCGGGCACTCGCCGCTCGATGGGTAAACGCTGAGAATAGAACCATCAGCGTTTTATCAGGTGTGGACTACAACGCCTGCTGATATTTCTGATTGAAGACCCACGACCGTTTCTAGAAAGCTTGCACCGCCTTGATTGCATCCCGACCGTTTGGATCGCGTCGGGTGCTCAAGGCTGGTCTTTCTGGAAAAGGATGTTTCCCGTGGCTCTGATACCTCTGTGTGCAGCACTTGCTCTCTTGCTGTCGATCAACGCCGTGGCCGACGATGATCAACCCCGGCGCGAAATCCGCTTCGCCGTTGCCGCGCAGTTCCCGCCGTTTCAGAGTCGCAGCCCGCAAGGTCAATTGGTGGGCTTGAACATCGACTTGGGCAATGCCCTGTGTACACAGTTGAATGTGCGCTGTACCTGGGTCGACCAGGTGCTTGTCGAAGACTTCCCGGCCCTCGAAGCCCGGCAGTTCGATGCGATCATGGGCATGGCCGCCACCTCCGGGCGGCGTCGGTTGGTGGGGTTCACCGATAATCTGTATCCCTTTACCACGCGTCTGGTCGCCCGCCGGGACTCCGGCTTGTTGCCCGACACACGCTCGCTCAAGGGCAAGCGTGTCGGTGTACTGCTGGGCAGCAACCGCGAAGCCTTTGCGCGGTCGCAGTGGGCACCGGCGGGCGTCATCATCAAGAGTTTCTGGCTCAACGACGAACTGACGCGCAGCCTGGTGGCCGGCACTATCGATGCGACGCTGCAAGGCACTGTGGAAATTCGCAGGGCGCTGCTCGACACCCCGGATGGCCAGGATTTCGACTTCCTGGGGCCGCCCTTGTCCGGTGAGCTGTTAGGCAACGGCATTGCCATTGCGGTGCGCAAGTTTGACTCCCGCTTGCGTAACGACCTCAACCACGCGCTTGAACAATTGATGCACAACGGCGAATACCAGCGGATTCTGGCGCGTTATCACTTGGATGAGCCGCCCTCCATTCAATGATGGCCAATTAATTGAGCGGAGCATGAGCTGCACCAGTGTTTTGCATGCCATGGCCAACAGGCAGCCATACCCGTTCAACTGTGGGAGCTGGCCGCATCGAGCCTAAGCCGCTCTCAACGAAATAAACGCATAGTTGGCCGGCACCTCAGTGGCAATCTGCGCCCCCGCATCCAGCACCTGCTCGGCGATGTCCATGCCGGACACATGAAACACCCACTCATTAGCCACCGAGGGTTGCCCAATCGCCCACTCGAGCGCCTGGGCGAAGGCCGCCATGTTCGGCAGGTACGCGGTAAACCCATCGCCCTTGAGCGCCGTAGTACGAATACCCAGCAAGGCGCACACGGCCTCCTTGGTCTGCACATCGTCACGGTCGGCCTGGCGTGAGCGGCGGATCAGCTCGGCCAACTCGGCATCCATCAATTCACCGCCAACGATCAGCGCCGGCCCCTGTTCCCAGGACTCTGGCGGGCAATCCTTGGCGGCGGGGTTCAATGGAATGTGCGGGTTGATTTCCATCGGGTAGATGCGGCACACCAGCGGGCGACGTTCATAGATGCGGCAACGGTTGTCTTCGTCAAGATTCCGGCAACGCCCGGCGTTGTAGGCGGCAAAGGTAATTGCCACAAACGCCTCGGTATTGCCGCTGGGGACCACCACTGAGCGCAGTTGGGCGTGCTCGCGTTGTTGCACCGGCAAGCCCAGGCCGCTGGCGAGAAAGCCTTCTGCCAGAACGATGACGTCACCGCCGTCAGCGGCCCAACTGCGGGCTTCTTCGAGGGTCAGGGGGACGTGATGGTCGCTGCAGCATTTGCCGCAACCGACGCAGGAAAAGTGAGTGTTCATGGAGGATCTGTCACCAGGCAAGGTCAGAGGGCACTCTTGAACGGTGACGGGTTTTTGCCTCTATTCACTGTTCAGGCTCAGTGGAAGCAAGTTATGCGCCAGTGCCGGTCAGTCTTCGGGCACCTGGTCGCGCAGCACAAACACCATGCCGGCGCTTTCATACAACTGTCGGGCGCGCTGGTTGCTTTCCAGTACCTTCAGGTCCACATAGGGCTCGCCGCGTTGCTTGAACACGTGGAAGGTGTGCAGCAACAAGGCACGCCCCAGCCCCTGGCCCTGGGCGCACGGATGGATCGAGAGGTTCTTGATAAACGCGCTGGTCCAGCACTGGGCTACGCCCAGAATGCCGTCTGCGTTACTGGCCACCAGGCATAGTGTGGGATCGAACTCGGCGTCGGTGATGAACTGCCGGCGCCACTCTGCCAGGCTGGGGACACGGCCGCCGCCCTGTTCCTGGGTCATGCGCAATACGGCATGGATGGCCGGGGCCAGCTCATCGCGGTAATGATCCAGCCGGGTATTGGCCGGCCACTGCGGGGCTGGCAGGCTGGCGGTAAGGTCGCGGCGCAGCAGTTGAAAATACTCCGCCACCGCTTACAGGCCTTTTTGCGCCACAGTTTGCGCGGCAACCACCAGGCACTTGGTCAACTCGGGCGACGAGAACTTGGTGAGCACCGCGTCGGCACCGGCCAGGCGGGCTTTTTCGCTGTTCATCGCGCTGTCCAAAGAGGTGTGCAGCAGCACGTAAAGCTCCTGGAAGTCCGGGGTTTCGCGCAGGGTGCGGGTGAGGGCGTAACCGTCCATTTCAGACATCTCGATGTCCGACACCACCACGTTGATCTGCTCGACCGTGCCTTGCAGCTCCAGCAGCACATCAATGGCTTCCTTGGCACTGCGCGCGGTGTGGCACGTCAGGCCGAGGTTGCGCAGGGTGTGTACCGATTGCTGCAGAGCCACCTGGCTGTCGTCCACCACCAGGATTCGCGCGTTACCGAGTACTTCGGCTTCTTCCATGGTCAAGTCGGTCGGCGCCGCTTCAACGGGGGCCGGGGCGATGCCGTGGATGACCTTTTCGATATCCAGCACCTGCACCAGGCCGCCTTCGACCTGCGTCACACCGGTGATAAACGAGCGATTGCCGCCGGAGCCATAGGGCGGCGGGCGGATGTCGGTGGTCAGGCAGTGCACGATCTTGCTCACCGCCTGCACATGCAGGCCCTGCTTGGAACGGCTGACATCGGTGACGATCAGGCAGCCACCGTTCGGGTCTTGCAGCGGCATCTCGCCGAGGGCGCGGCTCAGGTCGATCACCGACAGCGAGGCGCCGCGCAGGGTGGCGATGCCTTTGACGTGCGGGTGCGACTCCGGCAGCTTGGTCAGCGGCGGGCAGGGGATGATTTCACTGACTTTGAGCAGGTTGATGGCCATCAGCTTGCCGCTGCGCAAGGTAAAGAGCAGAAGCGAGAGTGAATCTGCGCGGGCTTTGGTGGTGGACATAAAAACCTTCTGTGGATCAGGGAGGACGATCTATGGAAGGTTATCGACTTGGGGGAGCCAGGCTTTAACCGGATTTTGTGTCGGGCTGGGCTCGGTGTCAGCCCTTCCAGACTTGTGGGTTGACCAGATCCTGCGGACGCTGCCCCAGCAAGGCGCTGCGCAAGTTATCCAAGGCACGGTTGGCCATGGCTTCACGGGTTTCATGGGTGGCCGAGCCGATATGCGGCAGGGTCACCGCATTGCTCAGCTTGAACAGCGGCGATTCGGCCAGCGGCTCCTGCTCGTACACATCCAGCCCGGCGCCACGGATTTTCTGGGTTTGCAGCGCCTCAATGAGTGCCGGTTCGTCCACCACAGGCCCACGGGAAATATTGATCAGGATCGCGCTGGATTTCATCAGCCCCAACTCACGGGTGCTGATCAAGTGGCGCGTCTTGTCGCTCAACGGCACCACCAGGCAGACGAAATCCGCTTCGGCCAGCAGTTGGTCCAGGCTGCGAAACTGCGCGCCCAGCTCCTGCTCCAGTTGGGCCTTACGGCTGTTGCCGCTGTACAAAATCGGCATATTGAAGCCCAGGCGCCCACGCCGGGCCACGGCTGCGCCGATATTGCCCATGCCGACGATGCCGAGGGTCTTGCCGTGTACATCGCAGCCAAACAGCGGCGCGCCAACACTGGCTTTCCACTGGCCGGCCTTGGTCCAGGCATCCAGCTCGGCCACGCGGCGGGCGCTGCTCATCAGCAGGGCGAAGGCCAGGTCGGCGGTGCTTTCGGTGAGCACGTCGGGGGTGTTGGTGAGCATGATCCCGCGCTCATTGAAGTACGGCACGTCGTAGTTGTCGTAGCCCACCGACACGCTGGACACCACTTCCAGCTTGCTCGCGCCTTCGAGCTGCGCACGCCCCAGCTTGCGGCCTACGCCGATCAGGCCATGGGCGTGGGGCAGGGCTTCATTGAATTGAGCGTTGAGGTCACCCAGCTTGGGGTTCGGCGCGATCACCTCGAAATCCTGTTGCAGGCGTTCGATCATTTCCGGGGTGACGCGGCTGAAGGCGAGGACAGTCTTTTTCATTGCAGGCGGGCTCATCGACTACGGGAGAATGGTAAGCACGCTAACATTCCTGCCGACAATTGTCAGGACACCGCCGACCCCATGTGCACACAGTTGATCTGTGTTGCCAGGTATAAATCAGTTCGCCAGGCGCGTGCCGCCGAGGCTGCCGCTCAACTCGTACGCCACCAACTCTGCCTGATGCGCCGCCAGAATCTCCGGCAACGAACCGCGCAGGTATTCCACCCAGGTCTTGATCTTCGCATCCAGGTACTGACGCGACGGGTAGATGGCGTACAGGTTCAGTTCCTGCGAGCGATAGGTGGGCATCACCCGGACCAGCGAGCCGTTGCGCAGGCCTTCGATGGCGGCGTACACCGGCAGCAGGCCGACGCCCATGCCGCTGGTGATCGCGGTTTTCATCGCATCGGCCGAGTTGACCAGGAACGGCGAGGTGTTGATCGCCACGCTTTCCTGGCCTTCGGGGCCATTGAAAGTCCATTTATCCAGCTGCACCACCGGGCTGACCAGGCGCAGGCAGGCGTGGTTGAGCAAGTCCTGAGGCCGCTGCGCGCAGCCTTTGGCCTTGACGTAATCCGGCGAGGCACAGGCGATGCTGTAGGTGATACCCAGGCGCTGGGACACAAAACCCGAGTCCGGCAGCTCGCTGGCCAGCACGATGGACACGTCGTAACCCTCGTCGAGCAGGTCCGGCACGCGGTTGGCCAGGGTCAGGTCGAAGGTCACGTCGGGGTGGGTGCGCCGGTAACGGGCAATGGCATCAATCACGAAATGCTGGCCGATGCCGGTCATGGTGTGCACTTTCAACTGCCCGGCGGGGCGCGCGTGGGCGTCGCTGGCTTCCGCTTCGGCTTCCTCGACGTAGGCGAGGATCTGCTCGCAACGCAGCAAATAGCGCTTGCCGGCCTCGGTCAGCGCGATGCGGCGAGTGGTGCGGTTGAGCAAGCGGGTTTGCAGATGGGCCTCAAGGTTGGAGACCGCGCGCGAGACGTTGGCGGTGGTGGTGTCCAGTTGCACGGCGGCGGCGGTGAAGCTGCCGGCCTCGGCCACGCAACTGAAGGCGCGCATATTTTGCAAAGTGTCCATGGAGTGTTCTCAAGGGAGATAGCAAATTGTGACAGAAAGTTACGCCGTCCAGTGATCCCTACCAACGGATTATCGCCTGAACGGTAACAAAGATTCACAGGAATGCCAGCTTATCGTTCCCCATGGCGCCCCCTAGAATTGCGCCACCTTCCCCGCCTCACCACCTCAGGAATTCGTTCGCCGTGCCGCGTCGCATCAGCAGAGAGCTGAAGGCTCTCATCAACAGAGCGCTGAAGGCTCTCAGTGTTTTGGCCTTATCGTTAGCAATCAGCGGCTGCATCGGAACCGGAGGAATCGCCCCCCAAGGCCAGGCCCTCGACGCCAATCACTTGGCTACCGACCAAGCGATCCAGAGCGCCGCCCAGGACGCCCATTGGCCCACCACACAATGGTGGCAAGCCTATGGCGACGCGCAGCTCAACCGCTGGGTCGACCTCGCCACGCAAAACAGCCCGAGCATGGCCATGGCCGCCGCGCGGGTGCGGGAAGCGCGGGCCATGGCAGGGATTGCCGAGTCGGCCGAGTCGCTGCAGGTCAACAGTGACACCACCCTCAAGCGTCACAGCTGGCCGAAAGATCAGTTCTACGGGCCGGGAGCCTTGAGCGGTGCCAATACCTGGGACAACACCTCGTCCCTGGGCCTGAGCTACGCCCTCGACCTGTGGGGCCGCGAAAGCAATGCCAGCGAACGCGCCGTGGACCTTGCGCACATGAGCGCCGCCGAAGCGCGTCAGGCCCAGCTCGAATTGCAGAACAATGTGGTACGCGCCTATATCCAGCTGTCGTTGCACTTCGCCAACCGCGATATCGTCGCCGCCACCCTGGCCCAGCAACAGCAGATTCTCGACCTGGCCAACAAACGCCTGAACGCCGGGATCGGCACGCATTTCGACGTCAGCCAGGCCGAAACGCCCTTGCCGGAAACCCATCGCCAGCTCGATGCCCTCGACGAAGACATCGCCCTGAGCCGTAACCAACTCGCGGCATTGGCCGGCAAAGGCCCAGGCGCAGGCGCGCAACTGCAACGCCCGAGTTTGTCCCTGGCTGCGCCGCTGAAGCTGCCCTCAAGCCTGCCCGCGCAATTGCTCGGCCAACGCCCGGATGTGGTCGCCAGCCGCTGGCAGGTCGCCGCCCAGGCACGCGGCATCGATGTGGCGCATGCCGGTTTCTACCCCAACGTCGATCTGGTCGGCAGCCTCGGCTATATGGCCACCGGCGGTACGATGCTGGGGTTTCTCAGCGGGCAGAAATTCAACTACACCGTGGGCCCGGCGATCAGCTTGCCGATCTTCGACGGCGGTCGTTTGCGCGGGCAATTGGGCCAAGCCAGCGCCGGGTATGACATCGCCGTGGCCAAGTACAACCAGACGCTGGTCAACGCGCTCAAGGGCATCAGCGACCAGTTGATCCGCCGCGAATCCATGGACAAGCAAGCCACCTTTGCCGCGCAGTCGGTGGCCTCTGCGCAGAAAACCTACAACATCGCCATGATCGCTTACCAGCGCGGCCTCACCGATTACCTCAATGTGCTCAACGCCCAGACCCTGCTGTTCCGCCAGCAACAGGTCGAGCAACAGGTGCAGGCCGCGCGCCTGAGTGCCCATGCCGAGCTGGTTACGGCATTGGGTGGCGGGCTCGGCGCCGGCGACGACGTACCACAGGACGCCAAGACACTTCCCGGCAAAACCCCGGCGGCGCTCGCCGTGTTCGATCACTGAGTAGATTGCAATGACTCCCTTGCCTGCACCGCTGCGCTGGTTGCACGCCCTTGAGTGGCGCCGTGGTTTTTTCGACTGGGCACGCAGTGATGGCGTGACCTGGGTGTATATCTTCAAGGTGCTGATCGCCGCATTCCTCACGCTATGGTTGGCCATGCGCCTGGAGTTGCCGCAACCGCGCACGGCGATGATCACCGTGTTTATCGTGATGCAACCGCAGAGCGGCCAGGTGTTTGCCAAGAGTTTCTATCGCTTCCTCGGCACCTTGGCGGGCTCGACGGTGATGGTCTTGTTGATCGCCTTGTTTGCGCAGAACACCGAGTTGTTCCTCGGCGCATTGGCGATCTGGGTGGGTATCTGCACGGCGGGTGCCACGCGTAATCGCAACTTTCGCGCCTATGGTTTTGTGCTGGCCGGTTATACGGCGGCGATGGTGGGTTTGCCGGCGTTGGCGAACCCGGACGGCGCGTTCATGGCGGCGGTCTGGCGGGTGTTGGAAATCTCCCTGGGGATTATCTGCTCCACCGTGGTCAGCGCCGCGATCCTGCCGCAAACCTCCAGCGCGGCGATGCGCAACGCCTTGTATCAGCGTTTTGGCGTATTTGCGCTGTTCGTCACCGATGGCCTGCGTGGGCGCAGCCAGCGTGAAGGTTTCGAGGCCAGCAACGTGCGCTTTATCGCTGAAGCGGTGGGCCTGGAAGGGCTGCGCAGTGTCACCGTGTTCGAAGACCCGCACATGCGTCGGCGCAATGGTCGGCTCAGCCGCCTCAACAGCGAATTCATGAGCATCACCACGCGTTTCAACGCCCTGCACCAGTTGCTCGAACGGTTGCGTACCGATGCGGCCGATCACGTGGTTGCGGCGATCAAGCCTGGCCTGCAGGACCTTGCCGAAGTGCTCGACGGCTTCTCCGGCCGGGCGCTCACCAGCCCCGACGCTGCGCGGCTGGTTAACCAGCTCAGCGCCTACAAGGACGGCCTGCCCGCCAAGGTGCGTGCTCTGCGTGCGGCCTTTGAAGAGGGCAACCCGAGCGAAGCCGAGCAGCTGGATTTTCATACCGCCTATGAGCTGCTTTATCGCTTTGTCGATGACTTGCACAACTACGCGCTGACCCACGCATCCCTGGCCGAACACAGCCATGAACGCGAACAGTGGAACGAGACCTTTATCCCCAAGACCAACTGGCTGGCCTGCGCGGCTTCGGGGATTCGAGCATCGTTCATCCTCGTCGTGCTGGGCAGTTACTGGGTGGCCACCGCCTGGCCCAGCGGCGCAACCATGACCCTGATTGCCGCCGCTACGGTCGGCCTGTCCGCCGCCACGCCCAACCCCAAGCGCATGGCGTTCCAGATGGCCTGCGGCACCTTGGTCGGCGCACTGGTGGGCTTTGTCGAAATGTTCTTTGTGTTCCCCTGGATCGACGGCTTCCCGCTGCTGTGCGTGATGCTCGCACCGGTGATCATCTTCGGCGCGTTCCTGGCCTCACGCCCGCAATATGCCGGCGTGGGCGTCGGCCTGTTGATCTTCTTCAGCACCGGCTCGGTGCCGGACAACCTCACGGTCTACAACCCTTACACCTTTATCAACGACTACATCGCCATGATCATCGGCATGCTGGTGTGCGCGGCGGCGGGGGCGATTATCCTGCCGCCCAACAGCCGCTGGTTGTGGCGCCGCTTGGAGCAGGACCTGCGCGAGCAAGTGGTGTACGCGATCAGCGGCAAGCTCAAGGGCCTGGCCTCGAGTTTTGAAAGCCGCACCCGCGATTTGCTGCACCAGGCCTACGGCCTCGCCGCCGGCCAGCCGCACGTGCAGCGCGACCTGCTGCGCTGGATGTTCGTGGTGCTGGAGGTCGGCCACGCAATCATCGAGCTGCGCAAGGAACAGGCGATTTTGCCGGTGCACCCGGCGTATGCCGAATCCCAGCCATGGCGCCAGGCGATCCGCGTGATGGGCCGCTCACTGGTGCGGTTGTTCCTGCAACCCAGCGCCAGCAACCTGGAGCGTGGCCTGGTCGCCGTCGACCACGCGATCAGCCGCGTGCAGGCCACCGACGAACCCTTCGCCCCGCACTTCGACACCTCGGCCCTGCGCCGGGTCAAAAGCTACCTGCACTTTATCCGCACCTCGTTGCTCGACCCGCAATCGCCACTGGCGGCCCTGAAAGGAGCCCCGCATGCCCCGTGAAATCGCGTTCCACGGCCTGTATATGCCGACCATGACCCTGATGTTTTTGATTGCGGCCGTGCTGGCCTGGGCGCTGGACCGCTTCCTGGCCGGGTTCGACCTGTACCGTTTTTTCTGGCACCCGGCGTTGTTGCGCCTGAGCCTGTTCGTTTGCCTGTTCGGCGCCCTGGCGCTGAGCGTCTACCGTTGAGAATGCCCCGATGAAAAAGTTTTTCAGCCTGCTCGCGACCTTGCTGGTACTGGCTTTGGCTATCTGGATTGGCCGCACGCTGTGGGTGCATTACATGCAAACGCCCTGGACCCGCGACGGCCGCGTGCGCGCCGACATTATCAATGTGGCGGCGGACGTCACGGGTGAAGTGGTCGACGTGCCGGTGCGTGATAACCAGCTGGTGAAAAAGGGCGACTTGCTGATGCAGATCGACCCTGAGCACTACCGCATCGCAGTCAAGCAGGCGCAGTCGTTGGTGGCTTCGCGCAAAGCTACCTGGGAGATGCGCAAGGTCAACGCCCATCGCCGTGCCGACCTGGATGCGCTGGTGATCTCCAGGGAAAACCGCGACGACGCCAGCAACATCGCCGACTCGGCCCTGGCCGATTACCAGCACGCGCTGGCGCAACTGGAAGCCGCCGAGCTGAACTTGAAACGCACGCAAGTGGTGGCAGCAGTGGACGGCTACGTCACCAACCTCAATGTGCATCGCGGCGACTACGCGCGAATCGGCGAGGCGAAAATGGCCGTGGTGGATATGAACTCGTTCTGGGTCTACGGCTTCTTCGAGGAGACCAAGCTGCCGCACGTCAAAGTCGGCGACAAAGCCGACATGCAACTGATGAGCGGCGAGACGCTCAGGGGCCACGTGGAAAGTATCTCGCGGGGTATCTACGACCGTGATAACCCCGAGAGCCGTGAGCTGATCGCCGATGTGAACCCGACCTTCAACTGGGTGCGCCTGGCCCAGCGCGTGCCGGTGCGGATTCATATTGATCAGGTGCCGGACGGGGTGTTGTTGGCGGCGGGCATCACTTGCACCGTGATTGTCGATCGCGACCTTTGAGTCTCCTTGATATTCAAACTATCCAAAGAAACACTGCAGAGACCCCATACCCTCTGGGTTCACACCGACTATGTTGGCACCGATGAGGATTCTCTGTTCGCCTAGCTCGGCTAGCAGCACGGGGTTGTTCCTGACTGGGGAATCCAAGTCGTTATAGCCTTGGTTGTTAAAGGCCGGATCCGGTGCGCCGCCGGCGTTGAATTTGGCCACGTAGATCATGTTGCCTGATGAGGCTGTGACAAGGTCGCCCGCGCCGGTATTCATGATGGTGTACCAGCCATTGTCGTAAGCGCTATTGAATTGACTGACCAAGGGGTTGCCTTGATTGAACAATTGATGCGGTGCGCCATTGGGGGTAATGGCGCACAGTAACCCGCTTGTAGCTTCGACATAGTTCATGCCGACTTGGCCGGCGCCTACAAGACTGCGGTCTGCGCGCTCGGTGAGGTCGTTGAAGGTGGTGTGGTCGGTAATGCCCTGCACCCGGAAGACACCTGGGTTTTGCGGATCACCAAAGGTTTTGTCCAACGTGCCGTCGTGGTTGAGTCGGGCGAACATTGCGGAATGGAGTGTAGGGGTGAATCGGGCATGGCCGGCAATAACGATTTTATGGTCGTCGCCCTGGCTGATACAGGCGTTAACGGCAGTCGCGGCAGCGGTGTTCTCCAGTTTGAAGTCCAGTCTGCCATTGCCGTTCAAATCTGCGTCCAATTCACCATTGGGTTTCAAGCGAAATACGGTGCCCACTGTCGAGTACGAATTGTGGCGCTTGGAGTAGTTGGCGGTGATCAGAATGTGTCCATCATTCTGTACGTGCACGGTCGTCGAGTCTTCCGTCAGCCCTTCGTCCTGATGGGTGAGTAGAGTGCACATGCCTTGATTGGCAAAAGTTGTGTCAAATGCACCGTTGCTTTCGAAGCGCGCAACGACTATGTCTGCCCAACCATTGCCTTTGTCACGCCATGTCCAGCCCAGCATCAGGATTTTCCCGTCGGGCTGAACTGTCAGCCTCGAACCTCCGGCTGGCACAGAGGGGGCGAAGTTACCGGTGACCAAGCCATCCTTGCCAAACGCTTTATCAAGTTTGCCGTTGGCGTCTAAGCGGCCTAAGCCAAATATGTTATTGAGGCCGTGTTGAAAAAAGTTGGCACAGAACAGAATGTTGCCTTCTTTATCGGTCGTCAGCCCCTTGAAGAGCTGCAACACGACCAGTTCAGGATGCCCGGCCAGAATCTCATGTAATGTGATTTCTCCTTTTACGCCAAAGCTTGGGTCATGAGTGCCGGACTGTGAAGGGGCGTTGGCCGCGTTCATGTTGGTATGCCTTTATCGGTTAGCGGGGCGCTGCCATGCCGGCACGGGACGTTTATAGCCGAAGCAACAGTCTGAGTCTGTTCTTGGAGGAATACCTCGTCTACTGTCAGATCTGACAGGTATTAAATGGCCAATGGCCTTTTAGGAATGCAGCACAAATGTCTCATGCGCATGCTGCCAAAACCCCGCACCACGCTTCATATGCATGGGCGACTAGAGAAATGCTGCGTTGGCTCTGAGTCTGCGTCGACGTTTTACACGCAATATGCTGATGTAGCGGCGATGATTTTTTGTGTGGAGGAGAAACAGCCCGAACAGTGATTGCAATAAAGGAAGCACTGCAAACATCGTCACTCGGTGGTTTCCCAGATAGTCGGCCGCAAGCACAGCGTTCAACGACGCAACACCTACCAGTAACGCAGAGCCAAAACGAAACCCCACCGCCGCCAAGGCCATGCCAATACACAAGACCAGCAGCAATACCAGAGCCGCCACGATGGCATATTCGCTTGGCAAGTAATTTATGCGGGCGTAGTACAACAGGCTATGTGACAAGTTGCCGGAAATACTGACCAGACTCATGGATACTGCCATGCCCACCGTGAATGCAAAGCGCCGGGTGTAATAACGTAAAGTTTGGGGACCCTGCTTACTCACAATGTCAGTGTTCATGGTTGCTAAACGCCTCATAGATACCGATAGCGACAGAGTTGATATTGCCGGACAGACCGCTGCCTGTAACGGCCAGCGCGGCACTCACTTGATCAGCTAATTGAATGAGTACGTCCTGGCGTAGTTGGACATTGTTGAACCGTTTGGGGAGTGTTCCGGCTAGCTGCTTTAACCGAATTATTTCGCGAGGGTGACGAGGGTTTTGCAGGCGCAGCACTTCATTCGTGAGCTTTGCGCGTTCCTGGCGGCTCATATGCCTCAAGATGTCGGCCACGTTGCGGCCTGTTGTATTTTTGATAGTTATGACGGTCTTTACCGTGGCGAAGGTCGTGCTGCCCGCACCCACTAGCGAAATGCCGTCCAAGGCGACGGTCATTGCCTGATACCAACTCAGACTGTCGTAATACGTGTTCTCAGCAGGGTTGGTGAGTTCTTTGTAGGTTCGCCAAATACCGTTGCCGCATTGCAAAGCACTGGCGGCTGCGGCGGTATAAGCCATGTAAGTCACAGCAAGACTCGAGCCGGCACTTAGAGGGGCTGACGCGATGCCTGCCTTGGCAACAATAACCGCAATCACAGCCCCACCGCATGCCAGGGTCATTCCCACTGCCTCCCTCCATAGCTGCGACTCTTGCGGCGAACTTGCTACCCGCTCGGCATACTCATCGGCCGTCATCGTCTGCCCTGCCACTTCCCGCAAAATCACGCGCTTGGGGTTGATACTGCAAAGCGGCACAAACTCTCGAAGCACCGTCACCTGATAATCGCTGCCGATATGCACCACCCCGGCCCCGACAATGGCCGGGTCGGCGTCAATGCTTCGATAAAGCTTGGGCAGGTCCAGCAGATTGATCAGTCGCTGGCGAGTCGTGGTGTGCGCATCCGGTACACCGTTTCTCAGGAAATCACTTGGCATCCTTTCACCTGTAAGCCAACAGAGGTGAAAGAGCCTGATAAGTCGTGCCTTTTAGATATGTCAGGCGGTTCGCGTTTTTTTGTAGGAACTAGCTAATTAATTACTTTATGGCGCTATAAAAGTTTCGTGCAAATGCCGCCACAACAGCGCGCCACTGGCCTGCTTCTCGAACACCACCGTAGCGCGGCGGTCAGTCTGGGTGCCGCTGTCATCAATTTGATGCTCGCGATAAGTCACCGTGGCTCCGCGTGCATGCCGGTCGATCCCGGCCATTTCGCTCAGGGTGATCTTCAGCCCTGGGCGCATGCCGCCCAAGCGGGTGAATAGCGCATTTACACCGGCCGCATTGACCCGTGCGCCGGTGGCAGGCGCAACCATGCTGAACTCAGGCGAAAACCGCGCGAGCAAGTTCTGCAACGTGCCCTCGGGCGCAACCCCGGCAAACCATTGTTCGATCTCGACGTGGGTCTGGATGACTTCTTCAAAAAAATCGCTGTAATCAATCATTGCTGTGGCTCGCTGGCTGGGTGAAGCAGTGCCCGTACTCTGGAAGCATCCAGGCGCAGCACCGCGAAAAAGGGCAGCAGTGTCAGGGCTGCGGCTATCGTGAAGGTAATGGCGAAGGAATCCAAGGCCGACAACAGCGTACTGAGTGCCGCCGCACCCAGGCAAAAGCTCACTTGCCGATTGATATTCCACAACGCACTGGCGTGGCCCATGTGTTCGGCATCAATGTCGAGAAACGCCAGCGTCTGCGCGGTGCTGCTGCACAGGCTGCCGCCCAGGCCCATCAAAACGTAGGCGGGAATTACCCAGGTTGGTTGGTTCAATAACACGATGCCGAGGCATTGCAGGGCCATGCCTGCCAGTAGCAACGGTTTTGGGCCGCAACGATTGAACAGTTTTTTGCTCAGGTAAATCGCCACTGCCGACGCCAGTGCCCACGGCAGCATGAGTGCGCCGGTCTGTGTGGCGTCATAACCGAGGCCGCGCAGATAGAGGATGGCGATCAGGCTGGTGCCGATAAATACCCCAGGGATGCACAGGTAGACCAGCATCGCCACCCGCAGCATCGGGCTGCGGATTTGCGTGAAGAGACTCCCCACATCCAGTGCCGGGCGCACGGTCGCGGGCACGTCGGGTTTTATCCACAGCACTGCCAGCAGCAAAGTGATCAACGCCAGCGGCAGGTTGGCGTAGAAGATCCAGCGCCAGGACACGCTGTCGACTATCACGCCACCCAACGCGGGGGACAACGCTGGCACCAGCAGGGCCACCGACATGACGCGCGCCGTCAGTGAGCTGCGGTCCGCGGGCGGATAATGTCGATATGCCAAGGCTTGCCCCACCGGGATCAGCAGGCCACCGCCCAAACCTTGCAGCAACCGCCAACCGATCAACGCTTCAATCGAACCAGCCTGGCCAACCATCACCGAGGCTCCGGCGAACAGCAACAGGCTGACGGCGATCAGGTTGCGTTCGCCCAGCATGGCGGCCAGCCACACACTGAAGGGAATGATCACGGTCAACCCGAGCATGTAGGCGTTGCTGACCCAGGCCAATTGCGTCACCGAGGCGTGCAGTTCCAGGGCGATATCCGGGTAGGCGACGGTGGCGACAAACATGTTCACCAGGTCCAGGGCAAAGCCGAGTAAAAAGATCCAGGCGACTTTCGAGCGGTAGGTCATAAACGCGATCCTGCGAGTGAAGCGGGCAGGGTAGGCGTGATGCAGGGTTTGGGATACGCCGGTTTGCCTGTTAGTTTGTCAAAAATATTTTGACAAAGGAGGCGGCTGCCGATGGTCAGCCTGGACCGATTCGACACCTTCAAGGCCGTGGTCGAGGCCGGCTCGCTCACCGCCGCCGCCGATCGGCTGGGCCAGACCCGCGCCGTGGTCAGCTTCAACCTCAAGCGCCTTGAGGCGGAGCTGGGCGTTACCTTGCTGACCCGCAGCACGCGCCAATTGGCGCTGACTGATGCCGGCGAGCGCTTTTACCTGCGTTGCACGCGCATGCTCGAAGAAGCCCGGTTGGCGGTGGAAGAAGCCCGCTCTGAACATGCCCAACTCAAAGGCACCTTACGCATCACCACCACGGTGGAATACGCGCTGGCAGTCGTCGCCCCGGCGGTGGAGGCTTTTCGGCGCCTGCACCCAGACTTGAACATTCACTTATCCACATCTTCCACCCATGCCGATTTGATCTCCGAGCGCTTTGACGTGGCGATTCGGCTGGGGCGACTGCTCGACTCCAATCACCGGGCGGTGCAGCTGTCGACCTATGAGGTGTTTGCCGTAGCCGCGCCCGAGTTTGCCCAGGTGCAGACCCTGGATGCGTTGGAGCGCGTGCCCAAGTTAGGCCATGGCCGCTTGACGGAGCTGAGCCTGACCGACCCCGCCGGCGGCGAGCATCAATACCGTTCCGGCCCTGCTGCGCTGGTGGCCGACAGCGCCTCGGTTCTCCAGGCCTTCGCCGTGCGTGGGCATGGTGTGGCGGTGCTGCCGCAATGGCTGGTGCAGGGCGATCTGGAGGCGGGGCGGTTGGTGCGGTTATTGGCGGACCATCGCTTTGCCCCGCAAGGCATTTATGCCATGTACCCGGATACACGGCATTTGCCGCTGAAGGTGCGGGCGTTTATTGATTTTATGAAGGGTTAGAGTGAGCCCGAGAGTCCAAAGCGCTTCTTCAGGACTTTCTCCAGCAATCCTTTTGGCAACAACGCCGCCATCAACGGCAGCGCTCGGCTGCCATTGCCCGCACGCAACATCCGGGGCGGTGTTGGTTGTTGCACAGCCTTGAGCACTTGAGCTGCAAATTGCTCGGCCGAAGTCGGGTTTCCCTGCGAAGCCTGGGAGCGCGCACGAATGCCTTCGCGCAAGGGCCACCAGGGCGATTGTTCGTTGATCAGCAGTTCGGCCTGGGCGCCGGCGTTTTTCGCGAAGCTTGTGTTGATGGCTCCCGGCTGTACTTCCAGCACGCGCACGCCAAATGGCGCCAGTTCCATACGCAATGCATCGCTCAAGGCATGCACCGCCGCTTTCGAGGCGCAGTACGCACCGGCAAACGGCGTGACCAGCACACCCGAAACACTGCCGATATTCACCACCAGACCTTTACTGCGCCGCAGTGCGGGGAACAGCGCCTGGGTGACGCCGACGATGGAGAACACGTTGGTCTCGAACTGGCGCTGCATGGCTTCGGTGCCGCCGTCGAGCAGCGGGCCCATGGCGCCGTAGCCGGCATTGTTGATCAACACATCCAGTTCGCCGAGTTGTTCGGCCAGGCGCTGCAAGGCCTTGCTGTCGTTGACGTCCAGCAGCACGGCATTGAAGCCGGCAGCGGCAAGTGCGGCGACGTCTGCTTCGCGGCGGGCGCTGGCCCACACGTCAAAGCCTGCGGATTTGAAGGCGTCAGCGAGGGCGCGGCCAATGCCACTGGAACAACCGGTGATGAGTACGTTGGGCATGGATCAATCCTTTGTCAGTCCGAGAAACTGCCTTGCAGGTGCTCGGCGCGAAATTCCAGGGTTTGCGGTCGGTAGCCGGGGCGCAGGGGCGGCGTGGGCAAACAGTCATCCCAAGTGGCGCCGGCTTGTAGTTCGCCGGGGCCGCGATAGCGCGGGGCAGCATAAACGTTATCGGCCAGGTTCACCGTGTCCCCCGGCGCATAGGCGGCGAGGCGCCAGCGCAATTCGGTGAGGGGCACGTCGTTGCCGTTGATCAGCACCAGTTTCAACGGGCGGTCGGCCGGGCACTCTTGAGGCGCGTAGCTGATGCGCAGTTCCAGGCGCGCCAGTTGCGAAGCTTCGCGGCTGTCCATCCACACCACCCAGATGGCGACAAAACCCAGGCCGACGGCGGCGGCCAGCGATACCGGCAAGGCTTTGGCGGGGTAGCGCAGCAGCAGGATCAGCCAGGTGATGATCAGGAGAACGCCGAAGAACATGGAGACCACCTCGAATAGGGAACGAGCATCCTAACTTAAGCGTAGGTGGGATTGGGTAGCTTGAGATAAGTGTTGAGCGGACGGACGCCATCGCAGGCAAGCCAGCTCCCACAGTTGGAATGCATCCCCCTGTGGGAGCTGGCTTGCCTGCGAAGACTTACTTACTGAGTAGAAGAATCTGCCTGCAAGCCTTCGATGGAAGCCTCAACCAGTGCCAAGCCGGTTTCAGCCAATTGCAGGCTGGCCCAGTTCAGGTAGCTCTGGTGTTCGGTGCACAGGTCTTGAGCCGCCAAGGTGAGCACGCGCGCGGTGCCTAAAACATAGCTGGCATGTTCCAGTGCATGTTCTATGGGAATGCCGGGTTGTACGCAAAAAAGAGGTTCTTCACTGCGGTCGCTGGGGCCGAAGGGGGTGGGGCGGGTGGTTTGTTTGGACATGATGGATCTCCTGATGAAAATGGGATCCTATGAGTTTGCGAGGCCGTCAAACCTCATCACGAATGAGTCGTGACAGGCGCGAGGATAGGCAGGAAGGGGGCAGGGGTCAATGCTGGCGGGGTGCTTTGTCGATCGTTCCCACGCTCTGCGTGGGAATGCATCCCGTGACCCTCTGCGTCACCCATGCACCGGGCGTGAATCGGAACGCGGAGCGTCCCAGGCGGCATTCCCACGCGGAGCGTGGGAACGAGCAGCCCCCACCCAGCCCACTGCGGATAGGGGACGCAACGGGCTGGATGAGGGCTTCTTGTACGACCGTGTTACTGCGCGATAGTTTTCACCGACACGCCACGTTCGACCGGGGTGGAGCGCCCGTAGATATCTTCAAAGCGTTCGATATCGTCTTCGCCCAGGTAGCTGCCCGATTGCACTTCAATAATCTCCAACGGGATCTTGCCCGGGTTGCGCAGGCGGTGCACCGAGGCGATCGGGATGTAGGTGGACTGGTTCTCGCAGAGCAGGAACACGTTTTCGTCACAGGTGACTTCAGCGGTGCCGCTGACCACGATCCAGTGTTCGGCACGGTGGTGGTGCATCTGCAGCGACAGGCACGCGCCCGGCTTGACCGAGATGTGCTTGACCTGGAAGCGGCCGCCCATGTCCACCGAGTCGTAGGAGCCCCACGGGCGGTAGACTTCGCAGTGGTTCTGGGTTTCGCTGCGGCCTTGCTCGTTGAGGGTGTTGACCATCTGCTTGACGCCCTGGACCTTGTCCTTGTGGGCAATCATCATCGCGTCCTTGGTTTCCACCACCACGATGTTGTCCAGGCCGATCACCGACACCAGTTTGCCGTTGCCATGCACCATGCAGTTGCGGCTGTCCTGGATCACTACATCGCCTTTGCTCACGTTGCCATTGACGTCTTTGTCATTGACCGCCCACAACGAGGCCCAGCAACCCACGTCGCTCCAACCGGCGCTCAGCGGCACCACGCAGGCGCGCTGGGTTTTTTCCATTACCGCGTAGTCGATGGAGTTGTCCGGGCAGCAGGCGAAAGTGGCTTCGTCGAAGGTTACGGTGTCGGCATCCTGCTCGCTGCGCTCCAGGGTCAGCACGCAGGTGTCGTAGATGTCCGGGTCGTGTTTTTTCAGCTCTTCGAGGAAGCGGCTGGCGCGGAACAGGAACATGCCGCTGTTCCAGAAGTAACCGCCGCTTTTGACGAACTCGACGGCGCGTTTTTCATCGGGTTTTTCCACGAACTGTTGCACGCGGCTGACGCCTTCGGGCAGCAGCGAATCGTTGCTGGACTTGATGTAGCCGTAACCGGTTTCCGGACGGGTCGCCGGGACGCCGAACAGCACCATCTCGCCACGCTCGGCCGCCACAGTGGCCAGAGCCAGGGCGCGTTGCAGGGCTTTCTGGTCGTCGATCACGTGGTCGGCGGGCAACACCAGCATCAGCTCGTCGCGGCCTTCGTTGACCAGCATCATCGCAGTCAGGGCCACGGCCGGTGCGGTGTTGCGGCCGAAGGGTTCCATCAGGATGCGCTGGCATTCGAGCTTACGCGTGCTCAGTTGCTCATTAACGATAAAACGGTGGTCCTTGTTGCAGACCACGATCGGCGCGTCCATGCCTTCGAACACCAGGCGCTCCAGGGTTTGCTGGAACAGGGTGTGCTCGCCGGTCAGGGCCAGGAATTGCTTGGGGAACTGTTTACGGGAAAGCGGCCAAAGACGTGAGCCGCTACCACCGGAAAGGATTACTGGGATCATGGGTGTTTCTCCTTGAATCGATTGGGTCAGAGCTACGAAGGTTTGTCGTTTCACTCTTGTTTTTGTCTCGGTCTGAACTGACTGCCTCGGTCAGTGTGGGAGCTGGCTTGCCTGCGATGGCGGTGTTGGATTCACCACCGCCATCGCGGGCAAGCCCGGCTCCCACAGGGGCGGGTGTCAGTTCAGAAAACTAATCAGCGGGTCGACACGGGGCGCTTGACCCACACTGGCGAAATGCTCGAACCCGAACCGGTCACGTACAGCACCGCCGCTTCACCACGTTCCAAAGCCACCGGCTTCACATCGCCGACTTTCTTGTCACCGTCATACAACGCCAGGCTCACTTTCACCGGGTTGATCTCACGCTCGCCACGGCCTTTGGCGGCCACCGACTTGACCACGTCGGTCTTGCCATCGGCGGTTTTCAGGGTCAGGGCCTTGTCGCTGAGGTTTTGCACACGCACCAGGGATTTCTGCTTGTTCTTGAACGGCGGCTCTTCGATCAGCTGGGGCTGGCCGCTGCCGCTGTTCACGAGGGTGTAGTAGTGATCGGCCGCGAGCTTGACCGGTACGGTCTGGCTGCCGACCTTGGCGCTGTAGTCGCCGCCCGGCATGAAGCTGAAGTCACTGCTGGCCAGCGGCGCCACATCGCTCAAATTAGTCGCGCCGACAGTAGCGCTGACTTCCTGGTTCGACGCGTTGTAGACACGCACGAAGCTGGAGCCTTTTGGTGCCGTCGGGCCATACAGGGCGGCGTCGCCCCCGGCGAAGGCGGACATCGATACGAAGCTCAAGCCGGCAGCGATGGCCAGGGTCTTGGCGAGACGACGCGGAGTAGTAGTGAAAGTCATGTGAGTTACCTCTCTTTCAGTTTTGCGCCCGGTCGGGCGTCTCGGATTTTTGAGTGTTCAAAGCCATGTTCTGTTGGCGCGAACCGGCTTGTTTAAGCTGCGCAACCCACTGCGGGTCGGCATCACCGATTTCGTTGTTGACGGGCAGATAACGTTCCGGGAACTCCCAGATCAGCACCTGTGGCGGGCTGTTCTTGAAGTCATCGCTTTTCAGGTAGCTGAGCATCGGCAGGATCGGGCCGTGGCCGTCTTCGGAGTAGTTGATGACGTCGCTGTGCAAGGCTTGCTTGAGGGCGCCGACGAAGTTCCAGTTGGGGTTGGCGCTGTAGCTGGTGCCCACCAGGGCCACTGGCGTTTCACTGTCGGCAAACAGGGCGTCGTCGCCTTTGTTCTCCGCCAGGTGCGTGACGCGTTTTTGCAGTGGCTCTTTAGGCGGCATCAGGTTTTCGAACAGCGGGTCCAGCGGCAGGAACAGGCGCAGGTCGCCTTTGTGCGGTTCGGTTTTTTCGGCTTCGGTGACAAAGCGCTGTGGCTCGCCGCTCAGCGGCGTCTTGTCGGCAATGGTCCTGGCCAACTGTTTGGCAGCGATTTCCGCACCGTCCGGGGTCCAGTGGGTGTCGGTGCGCAGGAACACTTGCGTGCCGCCCAGCTTGGCCTGTTGCAGCGGGCCAAGCAGGTCGGGCGCGATGATCTTGTCGGCCGCTACACGGGCGTGGAAGTCCTCGTACAGGTTGGCGTGGATGCTCGCCGGTTTCACTTCACCCAGGTGTTCCGGGTACAGGCGCACCTTGGCCGGCACGATCGCCATCACCAGTTGGATGCCCTGGGCCTTGAGTTTTTGGCGCACGCCTTCGACCAGCGCGTAGTTGCCTTGCAGGTTCTGGTCTTCGTTGACGATGGGGTTGAATTCCTCATCGCTGTACAGCCAGTGGTCGCGGCCCAGCACCACGCCGGGGCGGCCTTCATTGAACAGCTTGTAGTCCAGCGCCGCCCAGAGGTTGGTGCCCAGGCGCTTGATCGGGAACTCATCGTCGTAGTGGGTCTCGACGGCCTTGGTCCAGCGCCCGTTGAGCACGGTGGCGTCGGCGTTGGTGCTGAAGCCGAAGAAGCTGCGCGTCGACCAGGCGCCCAAGGCCAGCAGCACCAGCAGGAACA
Source organism: Pseudomonas sp. 58 R 3 (assembly GCF_900006605.1). Classification (NCBI taxonomy): domain Bacteria; kingdom Pseudomonadati; phylum Pseudomonadota; class Gammaproteobacteria; order Pseudomonadales; family Pseudomonadaceae; genus Pseudomonas; species Pseudomonas sp. 58 R 3. Next base: position 56,276 of record NZ_CVTT01000038.1, read on the forward strand.
GCGTGATATAGAGGATGCGAAATGAACGGGTCATGGTCGGCTCCCTCAAAATTGGAAGTAAAGGAACGGCGAGAAACTCTGCGCCGACAGTTTCAGAATCGACGCCACGAACAGCAGCAGCACGGTGGCGCGCATGGCGTAGCGTGGCCAGTCAGCGGTCCAGTAGGCCGGTTGCACGGCGGCGTCCTGACCTACGCTGAAACCTGGCTGGTGGATGCTGCCTGGGTTGTCGCCGGGTACTGCCTTGATCAGGCTTGGGTCAGCCGGTTTGGCTTTCTCGGCAGGGCGATTGGTGTAGAAGTCGCGCAGGCCGAAGAACGCCAGCGTTGCGTAGGCCACCACCAACGTCGCCACTTGCAGGCCGGTGAGGCTGGCGCGGTTGAGTTCTGAGAGTGACCATTCGCCAAAGCTGAACATCGCGCCGTACATGCGCCCGGCGACGTGCAGGTTTTCGGCGCGGAAGATCACCCAGCCCATCACCACCAGCAGGAAGGTAAAGGCCCAACGCACCACGTTGAAACTGCGTGGCGCGGTATTCAGGCCGATGGCTTTTTCAATCGCCAGCCACATGCCGTGCCAGGCGCCCCACACGATGTAGGTGATGTTCGCACCGTGCCACAGGCCACCGAGCAGCATGGTCAGGAACAGGTTGCGGTAGGTGGTCAGCGTGCCTTTACGGTTGCCGCCCAGGGTGATGTACAGGTAGTCACGCAGCCAGGTGGACAGGCTGATGTGCCAGCGCCGCCAGAACTCGGTGATCGACTGGCTGATGTACGGCTGTTTGAAGTTCTCCATAAAGCGGAAACCCATCATCAAGCCCAAACCGATAGCCATGTCGCTGTAGCCGGAGAAGTCGAAATACAGCTGCGCGGTATAGGCCAGCGCGCCGAGCCAGGCATCGCCCGTGGTCGGGCTTTGCAGGGCGAAGCAATGGTCGGCCACCACCGCCAGGGTGTCGGCGATAAAGACTTTCTTGATGAAACCCTGCATGAACCGCGTGCAGCCCTCGGAGAATTTGTCGAGGGTGTGCGTGCGGTTGTTGAACTGGTCGGCCAGGTCGCGAAAACGCAGCACCGGACCGGCAATCAGGTGCGGGAAGATCGCCACGAACGCCGCAAAATCGATGAGGTTGCGGGTTGCCGGGGTGTCGCCGCGGTACACGTCGATGATGTAGCTGATGGACTCGAAGATGTAGAACGAGATCCCGATCGGCAACAGCACGTGGGTGAGGATAAACGGCTCCAGCCCCGCCGACTTCATCATCACATTGATGCTGTCGACGCCGAAGTTGGCGTACTTGAAGTAGCCGAGGATGCACAGGTCGACAGCCACGCCGAGCAACAGCCAGCGCTGGGCCGGTTTGGTGCGCACGCCGGCGGCACCGACCTTGAGGCCGATCCAGTAATTCCACAGCGTCACGGCGGCGAACAGCGCCAGGAAGTCCACTCGCCACCAGGCGTAGAACACGTAGCTGGCAATCAGCAGCAGCAGATTGCGATAGCGTTGCCCGCTCAAGTAGTACAAGCCGAGAAAGATCGGCAAGAACAAAAACAGGAACACATTGGACGAGAAAACCATCCCGATCTCTCCATGTTTAACCAACAGTCAAGGGCCAACGGCCCCCCCAAACCCCCCACGATTTCGCGGGAGGTTGTGATCGTTCCCACGCTCTGCGTGGGAATGCCTCACTGGACGCTCTGCGTCCGCTTTTGGGACGCGGAGCGTCCCTGGCTGCATTCCCACGCGGAGCGTGGGAACGATCAGCTGTATATCAGCTGCCTTTGTTGCCTTTTTCGTGCGTCGGGTCGTAGACCTTGGTCAGGTCACCGCCGAGGCGGAAGGTCTTGAACGGCTGCATGCCGTGCTTGCGCTCGATTACATCGGGGGCGCAGGTGTAGAGGGTGCAGAAGGGCTCAAGCCAGGCAAATTTCATGTCTTCCTTGAGGTCCTTCATGTCCTGCTCTTTGCCGTTCTTCTGCTCGAAGGTGTCCGGGTCTTTCACCCCGGCCAGCACCTTGTCGCCCAGGCGTTTGAGCGCGCCGTTATTTTCCTGGCGCAGGTCCACACCGTTGACCAGCGCAAAGCTGGCGATCATCGACAGCGGCGGCAGTGCGTAGTTGTGGTAGGCCAAGGCACGTTGCTGACGCTTCAGTTCGTTGGGCAAGAAGCCCTGGGCATCCACCTGGTTGGCGCCGACCTTGTATTCCTTCACCGCCCAATCAAACAGGTCGCGACGGTTGGTGGCGATGGACGTGGCCATCACCGACCACGCGGCCCAGTAGGAGTGGTTGTTGGTTTTATCCAGGGGCAGGTTGTCCCAGTCGCTGACGACTTGATCGGCGAGCTTGTTGAACCAGGCTTCGATCAACTGCGATTCCTGCTGATGATTAGCCAGCGGGTGCGAGTCGGAGAACTTCAGGCGCACATAGGCCGAGGCCATGCTGCCCAGTGCCCATTTGCGCATGGACTTGCCGGTGTGGTTGAAGTCCTTGGACATCAACGCATCCGCCTTGGCCCAGCTCGTAAGCCAGTTGAGTGTGCATTCCAGCTGCTCCGGGCGGCCGTCGCGCATAAACTGCATCACGCGTTTGCTGGTGTCTTTTTCCAGCTTGGTGATGTCGGCAGTGCTGTCACGAAAGGCTTTTTCCGATTGCACATTCAGGGTGGCGCGGGCCTTGTCCGAGCCTTCGTACTTGCTGCGAAATTGCAGCGAGCCGGTGTACGGCGCCGGCATGGCGTCGCAGTCATTCTTGAAGTCGCCGGTCTTGAACGCTTCCACCGGGGCGAAATAGCCTTGAGGTGGACGCAGTGGTGCGGCGGCGTTGACTGTACCGGCGAACATCGCCAGGCCCAGCAGCGTTGGAATCAATAATTTCTGCATAAGTAACCTCACTTCCCAAGCTGGGCGGTCTGTTGACCACTCGCCGGGAACACGTTGCGTGTGCAAATTTTCGCTTCGACTTTCTGCGCGGCAGTGCCCGCTTCGGGGCCTTGCACTTCCACGGCCAGCAAGTTCTGCGAGGCCCAGTCTTCATCGGTGCGCAGTTCAAAGGCGAAACGCCCGTCTGTATCGGATGTTTCGGGTTTCTCGATCTTGATGTCCTCGTGGCGCCCGTTCATGTACCAGAGGGTGGCTTGCAGGGTTTTCACCGACGGGTCGGCGAAGCGGATATCGACCTGATGGTTGGCGTTGCGCAGGTCTTTGTTCGAGCTGTTGACCATCAACTCGTTCTTGCCGGGTTTGAGCGTGGTGCTGGCGCTCATTTGCGCAGGCTTGCCTTCGCAGCCGTTGTCGAGCAGCGCCATCATCTGGCGGTAAATGGTTTCCTGGTCGAGGCGGTACAGCGGCGAGAATTCCCAGATAAGGATTTTCGGCGGGGTTTTCTGGAACTCGTCGCTGCCCAGGTACTGGATCATCGAGCCCTCCAGGCCGCCGCCGGGGAAGGCGACGTTAAGGATGTCGGCACCGATTTCCTGTTCCAGGAAGCCGGCGAAGTTGTAGTTCTTGCCGCTGTGGCTGGTGCCCACCAGGGTGATCTGCGGGTTACCCGAATCGCCGAACAGGTCGCCGTCACCGGCTTCGCCTTTAGGCTCGGTGGTGAACTGGTCCATGTACTGGATCGCGTAGCTGGTGCCGCACAGTTGCCCGGCCATGTTGTGCAGGGTGCCGGTCTTGCCCATGCGCCCGGAGCGTTTGGTTTCGAACTCGCGCTTGGGAATATCGGCAAACTCGGGCATGGCACGCACTTTGGCGCCGACGATTTTTGCCGTGCGTTGGGCGCCGTATGGCGTCCAGTGCTGGTCACCACGGAAGTAGAAGTCGTGGGCCGGCAGTTCATCGGGCAACTGTTCGTTGGTCAGTGGCGACAGGTCCGGCACCACATAACCCATCTTGGCAAAGCGGCCGAGCATGGTTTTGTAGTTGCCCAGCGCCTTGTCGAAATCGAACTTGGCTTTTTCTTCGGGATTGAGCTTGTTGCGGTTCACCAGGCCACGGGTCGGCTGATAGACCACCACCAGCTCCACGCCCTTGGCCTTGAACGCATCGTGCAGTTGCTGCATGCGTTTGTAGCCGGCGGGGCTGGTGTCGAATTCGGTGCGCAAATCTTCCTGGGTACGGAACAGCCAGTCGCCCTGGGCTTGCACCAGGGTGGTGAAGTTCTGCTGGTAGCGCGTGGTGTAGTTCTTTGCGTCATGGGCGGCCGGGCACAGGCTGCAGCACGGCTCGGCGGTGAACGTGGGGGCTTTGACTTCATCGGCGCGCACGCCCTGGCTGGCCGCCAGCAGGCCGAGGGTCAGACCCGAGAGGCTCAGCAGTTTGATCATGTGTGGGTGCATAAGGGTCATCCTCAGTCCTGCATTTGGGTCTGGCGTTCGACAGGGTCGATCAGCACGGCTTTCTGCTGGCGCACCAGCAGGTCGAGAATCTCTTCCTGGCGATCGCCCAGCACGCCGGCAAAGCTGATGCCGCTGGATTTGGTCGGCGCCAGCATCGATACGCGGTACAGCTCGATGCTCAATGGCGAATCAATCGACAGCGGCCCGCTGCCGTTGCCGGCCAGCTCGCCGCCGACCACGATCAACGAGACTTTCGCGTCAAACGGGTCGAGGGCGATGTCGCGGTCGGTGTCGGTCAAATCCTTGATGTGCCCGTACACGCCGGTCAGCCCGTTGGCCATGGCGGAGTTCTCGTACAGGCGAATGTTCACGCTGTTGCGCACGCGGATGCCGTGGCGACGGTTGGCGATGACCTTGTTGCCCCACAGCAGATTGTCGCCGCTCTCATAGAGGGTGATGCCGTCGGTGTGGTTGCGGTAGATCTCGTTGTCGGCGATCAGGTTGTTGACGCTGTTACGGTCGATCACCAGGCCTGAGAGCTTGTTGTCGAAGCTGCGGTTGTTGAAGATGAAGCTATCATTGACCTCACGGGAAATGATGATGCCGTGTTTCTTTTTGGTGCCGTAGACGGTGTTGTCGGCAATGATCAGGCCGTGGGAACGGTCGTGCGGGTCGATGCCGTAGACGATGTTGTCTTTGTAGGTGTTGCCCTTGATCACAAAGCCTGTGGTCTCGTAGCAGTAGAAGCCGTACCACATGTCCGAGAACTCGGAATCGATGATCCAGCCGGTCGGTTCCGCGCGCTTGAGCACCTTGGCCATGTTCGGCGTGTACTGGGAAATACTCACGCCGTACGACTTACTGTTGGCGTAGCCGAAGCTGGCCATCTTGGTCTTGGAGATGTAGGTTTCGGTGCCGCCCCAGGCCAGCAGGAACGGGCGGAACTCCTTGGGCGACTTGAACAGCGCCGGGCCGTTGGTCTTTTCGTCCCAGCCGGTGATTTTGGTGTCACGTACAAATAGCTGGCCGTCGTTGATCAGGAACGAACCGGCTTGTTGGGACAGGCGCAGCTCCTGAGTCTTTTTGTCGATGTCGAGGATGCCTTTGCGCCCGACCACAATCGGCAGCTTGGCCAAAAACACGCCCGGCGAGGTTTCGCTGAGGTACTGCTTGGGCACTTTGCCGAGCAGGTCCTTGAGGTTCATGTAGCCGTCGTCGACAAAGATCGCCTGGGGTATGCCGTGCTGGCGCACCACCCATTCGGCCATCTTGTTATCGCCGCCGATAAAGTCCTTGAGCGCGTCTTCCTGCATCATGCGGCGGATGCTGACTTTGCCCGGCTTGCTGCGCACGATCTTCTTTTCCATCGCCGCCGCGGTGTAGCCGGTCAGGTCGGGCAGCGCAGGCTTGGGCAATTCCAGCGGCGCGGTCGGCGGGCTGGAAATGGTGTAGGTCTTGGCCTGTTGCAGTTCCTTGGCGATGGTCGGCGCCTTGGCCGCCGTATCGGCAAAGGCTGTGGCGCTGGCCATCAGCATTGCCGCGACGAGTAGGCTTTGAGCATTCATTGCGCAGGCTCCCATCAGAATTTCCAGATCACGTCGACAAACGCGCGGTGCATGTACGAGTCGACCTGGCTGCCGTAGGCGTCACCCGGCTTGAACACGCCTGCACGAAAGCGCACCAGCGCCGACGGCTCGTCGATTGACTGGCTGAGGGCGGCCGGCAACAGGCCCTTTTTGAAGTACTTGGTGACCACCAGGTCCATTTCCTGACCCAGGTCTTTCTTGCCGTCTGCCAGCGGTAACGAGGTGCTGGACAGGATCGCGCCGGTCACGTCGTCGGTGTTGTTCTGCACCGCATCGATGCCGTTGCTGCCCACCGGCTTGTTGCCGTCGACGCGCCAGAACTTGTGATAAACCAGGCTGGCGTCGTAGTCCTCGCGCAGCTGCCAGGAACCGAACAGGCTCATGGACTGCATGTTGTTCATCTCGCCGCGAAACGCTTCGCCAAAGCGATGCACGCGGGACTGGGTGCCGGTCCAGTTCGAACGGTTGCTTTGCAGGCCGTTCTGCTCGTACTCGGCGCTGGCGCGGGAATAAGCCGCGCCGACCTGCCACTGCGGGTCGAGACGCAGGCGCACGCCGATGTCAGTGGCCCAGCCATTCACATCGTCGCTGCGCTTGGCCTGGGTTGGGCGGGTGCCGTCGGCATTGAGGGCATTGACCGTGTCGCGGTTGCCTTTCATGCCGGTGACGCTGGCCCAGTAGTTGACCGTGTTTCTGTTGTTCAAGCTATAGGCGTCACTGTTGGCTTCGATGCCGAGCCAGGTCAGGTCGCCGTTTTCGCGCTTGTCCAATGAGTCGGTCGCCACGCCCGGTTCCGGGTAGTCGAGCTTACCGTTGTCATGGGTGTGGTGGGCGCGCAGGCCGATCCACTGGCCTGGGGTCCACTGGTAGGCGGCGTCGGCGTAGAGGTGCTGGCGGTCCTTGTCCTTGGGCGACAGCTCCTTGAGGTCGGTGCGGTATTCGCTGAAGCGTTCGGCGACGCCGACATTGGCCTTGAGCAGGGTGGTATCGAAGGTCCAGTTCAGCGCTTCGATATTGGTGTCGCGCCATTGGCCGTCGTCATTGCGCAAGCGTTGGCGACCCAGCTTGAGCAGTTCGCCCGGGTAAGGCGTGAAACCGCTGTAGCCGACCCAGAACTCGCGCATGGCCAGGTAATTTTTCTTGGACTGGCGGTCGTTGTTGGTGGTTTGCTGATTTTCGTCATCGGCCGATTGTTGCAGGGGGTCGGTCTCGATAATGTCACTCGACACGACCGCCTGCCCCATGGCGTAGGCGCTCCACGCCCCGCTTTCACCGTAGACCCACGGGCGCAGGTCGAGCCCGATGCCGTTGACGTCGCCGCCTTTTTGCGTACCGAGGTCGCGGTCATCTTCGGACTGTGCAGTGGCTTTGACTTCCAGGCCGAAGTTCTTGGCTTCGGTGAGCGCGGCCAGGGTCGGGCACGACCACAGCAGGGCGAAGGTCAGGCCGATACCGGCCTTGACGAATGGGTTGAGCTTCATAGGGATTCCTCGCCGTCTTCTTCTTGCAGGGCGTGCAGTTGCAGCGTGCTCTGGGCCAGGGTGCCGCGCGTGGCCAGCTCCTGTTGCACCAGGCGTTGGCCTTCGGCGCGTTGCTCAGGCGTGAGCGGGGCTTCGAGCTGCGTGGCCAGGTCATTGGCCTCCGGCGTGTCCTGGGCTTTGGCCAATTGGCTGAAGACATAGGCGTTCAATGGGTCGGGCTTGGTGCCCTTGCCCTGGGAAAACAATTGCGCGATGGCGAAGTCGGCGCTGTTCTGGCCGTTACGCGCAGCGGTCAGCAAGTGGTCGAGGGCTTTTTGCGAGTAGACCTTGCCCAGGTAGCCACGGCGGTAAATCTGGCCGAGGTAGTAATCGGCGGCGACTTCACGGCCCACGGCTTTTTCGAAATGCGCTTCGGCGGCCTTGGCGTCTGCCGGTACCCACTTGCCTTCGTAGTAGAGCTTGCCCAGCAACAGCTCGGCGCGCGGTTGGTCGGCGGCGCGGCCGTTGTCCAGGTACTTCATCATCTGGTCGACGTCGCCCAGTTCGGGGAAGTCGTAGAGCAGTTGCGCCAGGCTGACCCAGGAGGCCGGGTAGCCGGGGGCGATTTTTTCCAGCAGGGCCTGGGCGGTTTTTTCGTCCGGCTGGCCGAGGGTCACATCACCCAATACGCGGGCCACGCTGTCGACACGCTGGGCGGTGACGGTGCCACGGGCGTAACCGGCTTCGAGCTGCTTGAGCAGTTCGGCCTGTTTTTCCGGCTCGGCTTTCTTCTGATAAACCGTGGCCAGCTCGACGTAGCAAATATCGGTGGTGTTCAGCGCCGCCTTGCAGATGCGCTCCACATCATCCAGGTGCTGGTCGTAGGTGCCCTGGGTGCGATACAGCAGCACCTGGGCCAAACCTGCTTCCGGGTAACCCGCCGCCTGCCATTTGCTGATTTGCTGTTGGGCGTTCACGTTGGGGAAGCTGTGCGGGTATTGCAGGTACAGCATCGCCAGCGGGATCAGGGTGTTGCCTTCGCCATTGGCAAAGGCTTTTTTCAACAGGCCTTCGGCCTCGTGCTGTTCGGCTTCGGTAGCACCGGGTTTGGCCACCAGCAGGCGGCCCAGACGTGCCTGTGCACGTGGCGACGTATCGGCGGCTGCGCGGTAAGTGGCCTCGGCCTGGCGGATTTGCTCGGGATCGCGGGTGGTGACCTGGATGTCAGCCAGGCCGACTTGGGCTTCGCTGTAACCGAGGTCGGCCAACTGCTGGTAGTTCTGTTGGGCGGTGACCGTGTCGCCACGCTTCAACGCTTCGTTGGCCAGGCGTTGGTCGGGCAGGCCGGCGCAACCGGTCAGAGAGACTGCCAATGCCAATGTGCAGAACACAGAGGCTGAGTGAAATCTGCTCTGTGTGGGAGCTGGCTTGTCGGGACACCGCACCGCTGCGATGGCGGTGTTGGATTCGCCGCCGCCATCGCGGGCAAGCCTGGCTCCCACAGAAGAGCATTCCCACAGGGGCCTCGGTGTATTTGAGAGAGTCATCACAGGCATGTCCTCCGCTTACAGACCGTGAGCCATGGCTTTATCGATCAGCCAGTTCAGCGAAGGGCCACGGTCGCTGGTGACTTCCACCGGGCGGCCGGCATAGGTGCTGTCCAGCGGCGCATCCGGCTTGATCTGCACGCGAATGTCGGAGGACAAGTCGGCGCTGTTCAGGCTGGTGCTACTGACGATGGTGCCGGTGCGCAGCTGTTCTTCGTCGGCGACCTGGAAGCTCACCTGTGTACCTGGGCGTACGTCACCGAACTGGCGATAGGTAAAGCGCGCTTCCACATTGGCCTGGCTGCCGCGTGGCACCAGCTGGAAGATCACATCGCCCTTGCTGGCGTACTGGCCGTCGGCGACCAATTGCTGGGCGACCACGCAATCGCACGGCGAGGTCAGAGTGCCGGTCATTTGCTTGCCGAACAGCTCTTCAACCTTGGCCGGTTGCAATTGGTCTTCGTCCAGATGGCCCTTGAGCACATCGAGCATGCTGGTGCTGAACGTCGCCAGTGGCGCGCCTTTGGCTGCAACCGCGTCGCCTTTGAGCAGGCTCTGCACGGTGCCGTCGCGCGGCATGGTCACGTTCATGCCGGGCACGCTGACCAGGCCGGCCTGGGCGTGGCTGACGAAGTACATGCCGTACACCGACTTGAACACAAAACCGAACGCGGCGAGGCCGACAATGAAGATCCCGGCGCTGAACACCACCGCGCGCAAGCGACCGAACGCGCTCATGCCGCTGCCGCCGTCCTTGACCTTGCGCGCCTTGGTGAAGTTGTCCCGTTGCAGGGTGGCAAGCACGTCGCCCATGGTCACGATGTCGCCGGACAGGTGCGAGGTGATCAGGTGGCGCAGGGTGGAAATATCCTGGGCGTCGAGGTTCTGGAACTGGCAACCGGTGCGGCCGCTCTGGCGGTCGTAGGAGCGAATCTGCAGCTCTACATCCATCGCCAGACCGAGGTTATCGATCACGAACTGCAGGCGGCCCTTGTGCACTTCACCGACGGTCAGCGGCTGGGTGGCGGTGAACGCCAGGCCACCGGCGGACAGGTCGATCACCCGTGCTTCGGTCTGGGTGCGGTCGGTGTTGAAGAAACGCAGCTTGGCCGGGATTTTGACCCGGGCATGTTGGCGCTGGGCTTCGGATTCGTGGACAACGTTGGCGTTTACTGGGCTGTTCATATGTTCGATTTCCTAGTTAATTCAGGCTTGGCTGGGTCAGACCATCATCAGCAACACGGCGACGAAAATGCTGCCGGCGGAGAAGGTCATGGTCCGAGACGACCAGGTGTTGAACCAACGTTGAAAGCTGGCCAAATCGCGGGTCAGTTTGGTGTCCTGGCGGGTCCAGGACTGTTGATCAAGGCGGAAGAACACGTAGATCTTCACCAGCGCGCCCATGATCTGGTTGTAATACAGAATCACCGGGTAGGCCGGGCCGATCTTGTGGCCGGAGCACGACAGCAGCAGGGTCAGGATCAGGCGGGTGATGCCGATCCACAGCAGGTACGCGAGGATGAACGCGCCGCCATATTTGAAGGTGGCGATGATCGCCACGGTCAGGCCGAGCAGGGAGGTCCACATCGATACGCGCTGGTCGAACAACACGATGCTGGTGAACAGGCCCAACCGACGCATACCCAGGCCCAGGGCGCGGGAGTTCTGGCGCAGGTTGTTGCCGTACCAGCGGAACATCAGTTTGCGGCTGGCCTTGATAAAGCTCTTTTCCGGTGGGTGTTCCACGGTGTGGATCGCGGCGTCCGGCACGTAGAAGGTGTCGTAGCCCAGGCGCATCAGGCTGAACCAGCTCGACTTGTCGTCACCGGTCAAAAACTTGAAGCGGCCCAGGCGCCAGTGTTGCAGCGAGTCGCTTTCCACGTCGGCGATAAAGCCCGGGTCGGTCACCACGTTGGCACGGAACACCGACATGCGCCCGGTCATGGTCAGTACGCGTTTGGACAGGGCCATGGAGCACATGTTGATGTGGCGCTGGGCGAAGCGCAGCTTGTGCCACTCGCTCATGATGTAGCCGCCGCGCACTTCGCAGAATTCGTTGGTGGTCAGACCACCGACATTGCCGAACAGCTGGAACCACGGCACGGTCTTGCGCACTACGCCTTCGGCGAGCACGGTGTCGCCATCGATCACCGCCACCACGGCGCGGTCATCCGGCAGGTGGCGCGAGATGGCGCGGAAACCGAAGGCCAGGCCGTCGCGTTTACCGGTGCCGGCGATGCGCACGAAGTCGAGTTTTACGCGCTCCGGCGGGTTCATGCGTTCCCACAGGCTTTTCACCAGCAGCTCATCGGACATCTCCACCAGCGAGCACACCACGGTGGTTGGGAAGCCGCACTCGATGGCTTCGCGAATCACCGAGCTGTAGACCTGCGCGGTGGTCAGCGCGTCGATACGGAAACTGGTGACCATCAGGAATACGTGGGACGGGTCGGCAGCCTTGCCCAGCTTGCGCACCTTGCGGCGCAAGTGCGGGTAGACCACGTACAGGAACAGCATGCCGCGAAAGAAATGCGTAGCACCCATCGAGTAGCGCCAGATGCCGACGGCGCCAATCAGGAAAATAAAATTCTTCGACTCGGAGTCGAACGTACTCGCCGGCAGCAGCAGGGCGAGACCCATCAGCAGGCTGAGGAAGAACAGCCAGCCGGCGGATTGGAGCAGTACGTGTTTTAACTTGGACATGAGCGTCATCCGAAGGTGAAGAAGGCTCCGCACTGCACGTGCTGGGGATCAGGACACGTGCAGCGCGAAACTTACCGTTGCTGTTACCAGCAAATGCCTTCGGTACGGCCACTGACACTGGTGGCCCGGGACATGAAGCCCACCAAGTCGATCACCTGTTTGCCGTGGGGAGCGTTGTGCGCCAGGGCACGGAATTTCTCGTCACGGTTGCCGAGGATGATCACATCGGAGTTGTTGATCACGTCGTCGAAGTCGGAATTGAGCAGCGACGACACATGGGGGATCTTGCCTTCGATGTAGTCCTTGTTGGCGCCGTGGACACGGGCGTATTCGACGTTGCTGTCGTAGATGCTCAGGTCAAAGCCCTTGCCGATCAGCATTTCCGCGAGTTCCACCAGCGGGCTTTCGCGCAGGTCGTCGGTGCCGGCCTTGAAGCTCAGGCCCAGCAGGGCGACTTTGCGCTTGTCGTGGCCGGCGACGATATCGAAGGCGTTCTGCACCTGGGACTCGTTGCTGCGCATCAGCGAGTTGAGCAGCGGCGCTTCCACGTCCAGCGAGCTGGCGCGGTAGGTGAGGGCGCGCACGTCTTTGGGCAGGCACGAACCGCCGAAGGCGAAACCTGGGCGCATGTAGTATTGGGACAGGTTGAGGGTCTTGTCCTGGCAGACCACTTCCATCACTTCACGACCGTCGACGCCGACGGCCTTGGCGATGTTGCCGATCTCGTTGGCGAACGTGACCTTGGTGGCGTGCCACACGTTGCAGGTGTACTTGATCATCTCGGCGACGGCGATGTCCTTGCGGATGATCGGTGCATCGAGCTCTTCGTACAGCGACTGCAGGACATCGCCGGAGGCTTTGTCGAATTCGCCGATGACGGTCATCGGCGGCAAGTCGTAGTCGGCGATGGCCGTGGATTCACGCAGGAACTCAGGGTTCACCGCCACGCCGAAGTCGACACCGGCTTTTTTGCCGGAGCAGTCCTCCAGGATCGGGATCACTACGTTGGCCACGGTGCCTGGCAGTACGGTGCTGCGCACCACGATGGTGTGACGGGTGGTTTTGTCCCGCAGGACAAAACCGATCTCGCGGCATACCGCTTCGATGTAGTTGAGTTCCAGGTCGCCGTTTTTCTTGCTCGGCGTGCCCACGCAAATCATCGACAGGTCGGTATCGCGGATGGCGTCGGCGAAGTTGGTAGTGCCGCGCAGTCGACCGTTTGCGATGCCTTGGCTCAACAGTTCGCCCAGACCCGGTTCAACGATCGGCGATTTACCCGCGTTGATCAGGTCGATCTTATCCTTGGAGATGTCTACGCCGACCACTTCGTGGCCACGGGCAGACAGGCAACCGGCACAGACTGCGCCAACGTAACCCAAACCAAATATGCTGATGCGCATCGCAATTACCTCTTTGTTTAATACAGGCCATTAGATGGCTGGAGTTCATGTTTGCAAGCGTCACTGATGCCGCGAAAGTTGGGCGAATAGACGCCGACTTACCGCGTGCAGGCATGTTTAATGACGAGTGACTAATAAGTGCACCCAAGGTGTGCGCAACGTGGCCTTGTTATTGGAGCTTGCCCTCAAATGCAGCCGGCCTTCCTGGGAGAAGGGCCTGGCGTCAGTGCCGCAGGGCCTTGATAGAGGCTGATAGCCTTTGAATATCAATGCCTTGGGTTGTCTCACTGACCCATTAGGGGAAGCTTGGCCTTGGCCTTATAGCGTGTGGCAATTCATCCTTGATGCCGCTATCGATTAATCAATTGGCAATATGACTCCTGAGTCAAAGTTGAAATATGACAACTTCGCTACTTCCGTGGGTTGGTCATGTAAGTCATCTCTTACAGCAACAGAGAATTTCGTTACCGGTGGTATGAGCGGTGCTTGAGGGTGAAGTTCCTGGCCGCTCATCCTGTTTCCGGAAATTTCTTGAAATATTAGAAAAGATGGCACTGGTACTATATTGATAGCACTTGCTATTTGGGCGAGTGGTTATGGGGAGTTGAAGAGAGGGGATAGTTTTGTGCCACTAGTGTTTGAAAAAAGTGGTGCCACTACGAAAAAAAATGACGAATGTCGAGTGAAAGATTCTTTAGAAATCTGCGTGCGGATTTTTTGGCGTCAAATAAATGACTTTTTCGGCGTGGAACGCAGACAAAACTGTGGGAGCTGGCTTGTCGGGTCGCCGCATCGCTGCGATAGCGGTGGATCAGTCAGTATTTCTTAACCTGACACTCCGCTATCGCAGGCAAGCCAGCTCCCACAGTTGAACTACAGCGTGAGAGCGGGCCCTATTCCGGTGCGTGATCGCGCAGGAACACCAGATTATCCGGCTTGGACTGCTCCGCATTGAAGCGGTAACCCTGCACATCAAATGCTTTGAGCTTGGCAGGATCATTGATGCGCTCTTCAATCACAAAACGGCTCATCATGCCCCGGGCCTTTTTGGCGTAGAAGCTGATGATCTTGTACTGGCCGTTCTTCAGGTCCTTGAACTCGGTGTTGATGATGCGTGCGTTCAGGGCTGTTCGCTTGACCGCCGAGAAGTACTCGTTGGAGGCCAGGTTGAGCAGTACGTCGTCGCCTTGTTCGGCCAGCGCTTCATTCAACCATTCGCTGATGCGCGTGCCCCAGAACGCGTAGAGGTCTTTGCCGCGGGCGTTGGGCAGTTTGGTGCCCATCTCCAGGCGGTACGGCATCATCAGGTCCAGCGGGCGCAGCAGGCCGTAGAGGCCCGAGAGCATGCGCAGGTGGTCCTGGGCGTAGCTGAAATCGGCATCGCTGAAGGTCTCGGCATTCAGGCCGGTATACACGTCGCCCTTGAATGCCAGCAGCGCCTGCTTGGCATTGGCCGGCGTGAAGGCCGGGGTCCAGCTGCCGAAACGGGCGGCGTTGAGGCCGCCGATTTTGTCGGAGACGTGCATCAACTCGCTGATTTGCGCCGGGCTCAGTTCGCGCAATTGTTCGATCAGTTCCTGGGAGTGGTCGAGGTATTGCGGTTGGGTAAAGCGCGGGGTGACCGGCTTTGACTCGAAGTCGAGGGTTTTGGCGGGGGAAATCACCATCAGCATGAAGTTGGCTCCTGTAATCGTGGCAGGGATTCTAGGGGGTTGAGTGGTTTGACTCCACCTATGATGGCGATAGGCACGATCCGCTATGATGGGCGGTAACTCTGGAGAGGGAGACCCTGCGTGCGCCTAGCACTTTTATTGTCAGCCTGCTTACTGTGCCTGAACGCCCACGCCGCGCCGGTGGATGTGGCCAGCCTGGACCGTGGCACCTGGCCCGAAAAGCTCAGCAGCCCGGCACTGTTCGATGTCGCCTCACGCGCCGAAATCCTGATGTTCTCCCATAGCCTGCTGGCCAGCGAAAATCAGGATGAGGCCGCCCTCAAACAACGTCTTGGCCTGAAGATCATCAACCTGGCCGCCATCGACGACCTGCGTCGACAGCTCTGGCAGCGCTTGCTGGAAAACTACACGGCCGCCCAGCAAAGCTGTGAAGAAGACGCCTCGTTCTGCTACCTGGTGGAAAACATGGACGACCTGCGTGAGCAGGCCGGTAAGTTCGAGGTCAGTGACAATTCTTTCTATATAGGCTGGGCCGCCCCCAGCCGGCACTTCCACGCACGCTACCTGGACGAGTTGCTGCGCAAAGCCGCGCTGTTCCCGCAGATCAGCAGTGAAGTGCTGCGGTTTGGCGACCACGAACGCAATGGCGACGAGTTGAACGACCGGCTGTTCCTGCTGACCTTCGACGGCGGCCCGGCGCCGGTCAGCGGCAATACCGACTGGCTCACCGACTACCTGCGCAAGCAGAAGATGAACGCCACGTTCTTCGCCCTTGGCAGCAGTGTGCAAACCCGCGTAGAGCGCAGCTCCAGCAGTGACGTGCAGGCCTTGTACCAAGGCCAGTGCGTGGGCACCCAGGGTTGGCAATACCGGTCCCATAGCCATTGGGTCGAGTGGCAAAGCTCGATTACCCGCAGCGCCGCGCTGGTGCAGAACCTGATGCCGGAAAACTATGTGCCGCTGTTTCGCCCGCCCTATGGCCAGCGCCGTGCCGACAGCCAGGGTTTCTTCCAGTCCCAGGGTTTGCAGGTGGCGTTGTGGGACATCGACTCCCAGGACGAACCGGGCAAACTCAAGGCCGATGAGTCGGCGCAACGGGTGCTGACGTTGATGCTGTTGTGGCGTAAGGGCGTGATCGTGTTTCACGACACCCAGGACAAGGCGCGGGTGGCATTGCCGATGTTATTGCAGGCAACGGCGCAAAGTGGCTTGGGGTGGCAGGACTGCCGGGAGGCATTTCGCTGAAGTGCCCGGCCCTGTTAGGGATTGGGAGCTTCAGGGGTGATTTTGTGCGACATTTCGATGCAGGCGGACTTCCGACTTTAACGGGGTCACTGGGACTCGGCTAGTGCTATTCGTCATCCTGAAAAATAAACTTCAAAAAAGCGTCAAAGTGCTTTTTCCTGTCATGGGTTTTGCGGTATTACGAAGTCAGATCGCCGAACCCTGCAACACAGGTGGCGTCTTTCAAGACTCCTCATGTGGGCACTGCACTTGACGTCACTCAGGTGCAGTCGGTGGTCGAATCGAGGCGCAGCACCGCCCAGGTATTGCGTCGAATGGCTCCCACAAAGGTGACCGAGTATGGATGATCATGGACGTAACCCTTCTTCCGACCAGCCAATCCTTTATGTGCTTGATACCAACGTATTGATCCACGATCCAAACGCACTGCTTAACTTCGAAGAACACCACGTCGCCATCCCGATGATCGTGCTTGAGGAGCTCGACAAACTCAAAAGCGGGCACCACAGCGTGGCTGCCGAATGCCGCCAGGCGATCCGCCTGATCGACAAGACCCTGGGTGAAGCCTCGCCCGAGGACGTTGAAGTCGGCGTGCCGATCCAGCGTGGCAAAAGCGGGCCGAAGGGCTTGCTGTCGATTCTGATGAGTAAACGCAGCGAGCCCAACAGCCTGCTGCCGGAAAACCTCAACGACAACAAAATCATCAACCAATTGATCGACCTGCACGCGCGCGACAAGGACCTGCGCCTGGTGCTGGTGACCAAAGACATCAATATGCGCCTCAAGGCACGAGCGTGTGGGATCGCTGCCGAGGACTACAGTACCGACCAGCTCGTCGACGACGTGTCGATGCTGTCGCGGGGTTATCACACCGTGACCGGCTCTTTCTGGGACCTGGTGAGCAAGGTCGAAACCCGTCAGGACCATGGCCGCACCTGGCACCAGGTACAGCTGATCGACAACCTGCCGGCCGTGCACATCAATGAATTCATTATCGACGAACAGGGGTTTGTGGGCTGGATCAAAGAGATTCAGGTCGACAAGCTGCTGATCCTCGACCTGCATCAGGAACCCCTGTTGCACCAGGAAGCCTGGGGCCTGAAACCGCGTGATATCTATCAGAGCCTGGCGCTGTACGCGCTGCTCGATCCGGATATTCATCTGGTCAACCTGACCGGCGCCGCAGGCTCGGGGAAAACCATCCTCGCCCTGGCGGCCGCCATCGAGCAGACCATGGTGACCAAACGCTATCGCCGCATCATCGCCACCCGCAGTGTGCAGGGCCTGGACCAGGAAATCGGCTTTCTGCCCGGCACCGAAGCGGAAAAAATGGAGCCGTGGCTGGGGGCGATCACCGACAACCTCGAAGCCTTGCACATGGATGACGAAAACACCCATGGCAGCGTCGACTACATCCTCAGCAAAGTGCCGTTGCAGTTCAAATCCCTCAACTACATCCGAGGTCGCAGCTTCCAGCAAAGCCTGATTTTGATCGATGAATGCCAGAACCTCACACCGCACCAGATGAAAACCATCATCACCCGTGCCGGTGCCGGTTCCAAAGTGGTGTGCCTGGGCAACCTGGCACAGATCGACACCCCTTACCTGTCCGCGACCAGCTCCGGGCTGACTTACCTGACGGAGCGTTTCAAAGACTTCCCCAACGGCGTGCACATCGCGCTGCAAGGGGTGCCACGTTCGATTCTGGCCGAGTACGCCGAATCCCATCTGTAATCGCCCATGCTGTAGTTAGTGGCTAAATGCCACAAAACACCCCGAATTTCTCGCGAAGTTCGGGGTTTTTGTTATGGGCGACATTTGTCTTCGTTAATGCGTCCTGGGTGCTTGTAGGCTTTGTAATTATTTTGTTACATTTTTTATCGCCGAAAACTATAAAAAAACTGCGTCACCCCGTCGAAACGCGATCGCTTTGACTCGACGATTTATTCAAGACCCGGCGTTGGTCTTGCGCGTGATCCTGCCTATTACAAAAAGCCCGATACATCGCTCATTGACGAAGCACATATTCAAAGGGAAAGGAAAATGGACGCAGCAGGTAATGGCTTCACTTTGTCGCAAAAACGCAAGCGCGCTACAGGCTCCAAATCGATACCCCTCACACCTATCGCACTCGGCTTGGCCCTGTGGCTGGGCCAAGGCTCCGTGGCCTGGGCCGATGACGCCAACCCCTACACGTCGCAAGTGCTGGAGTCGGCCTTCAGAAAAGCCGTTGCCTCGTTTGGCCCCAATACCGATGTGTATAAAAACCTGCGGTTCGCCTACGCCGATATCGTCGACCTTGCGGCCAAGGACTTTGCCGCACAGTCCGGCAAGTTCGATTCGGCCCTCAAGCAAAACTACGAACTGCAACCGGAAAACCTCACCATCGGCGCCATGCTCGGCGATACCAAACGCCCACTGGACTATGCCTCACGCCTGGATTACTACCGCAGCCGGCTGTTCAGCAACAGCGGGCGCTATACCACCAATATTCTCGACTTCTCCAAGGCCATTATCGCCAACCTGCCGGCGGCCAAGCCCTACACCTACGTAGAGCCGGGTGTGAGCAGCAACCTCAACGCGCAACTGAATGCCGGCCAATCCTGGGCTGGCGCCACCCGTGACTGGAGCGCCAACGCGCAAACCTGGAAAACCCCCGAAGCCCAGGTCAACTCCGGCCTGGATCGCACCAACGCGTATTACGCCTATGCCTTGGGCATGACCGGCAAGGGCGTGAACGTCGGCGTGCTCGACTCGGGCATCCTCACTGAACACTTCGAGTTCCAGGGCAAGAATGCCCAGGGCCAGGACCGCGTGCAGGCCGTAACCTCCACCGGCGAGTACTACGCCACCCACCCGCGTTACATTCATGACACGCCCGATGGCGAGTTTCAGAAGGGCGAGCACTTCAGTATTTCCGGTGAGTACGACCCGACCATCAATGACGGTCACGGCACCGAGATGTCCGGCGTGCTGGGCGCCAGCCGCAATGGCACCGGCATGCATGGCATTGCGTTTGACGCGAATATCTTTGTCGCCAATACCGGCGGCACTGACGACAACCGTTTCCAGGGCTCCAATGACCTGGACTACAACGCGTTCATGGCCAGCTACAACGCGCTGGCGGCGAAGAACGTCTCGATCGTCAACCAGAGCTGGGGCCAGAATTCGCGCAATGATGTGGAAAACCACTTCGGCAACGTAGGCGACAGCGCGGCCGATAATTTGCGCGACATGACTGCTGCCTATCGCCCGTTCTGGGACAAGGCCCACGCAGGGCAAAAGACCTGGATGGACGCGATGGCTGACGCCGCGCGGCAAAACACCTTTATCCAGATTATCTCGGCGGGCAACGACAGCCACGGTGCCAACCCGGACACCAACGCCAACCTGCCGTTTTTCAAGCCGGATATCGAGAGCAAATTCCTCTCGATCACCGGCTATGACGAGACCAGCGCTCAGGTCTACAACCGCTGCGGCACTTCAAAGTGGTGGTGTGTGATGGGTGTTTCGGGCATTCCGTCCACCGGGCCTGAAGGGGAAATCATCCCCAATGCCAACGGCACCTCTGCCGCTGCGCCGAGCGTCTCCGGGGCGCTGGCGCTGGTGATTCAGCGCTTCCCCTACATGACCGCCAGCCAGGCTCGGGATGTGTTGCTGACCACCTCCAGCCTGCAGGCGCCGGACGGGCCCGATACGCCGGTAGGCGACCTGACCGGCGGCCGCACCTACGACAACCTGCAACCTGTGCACGACGCCGCGCCGGGCACGCCGCAAGTGCCCGGCGTGGTCAGCGGCTGGGGCTTGCCCAACCTGCAAAAAGCCATGCAGGGGCCGGGGCAGTTCCTCGGTTCGATGGCAGTGGCGTTGCCCACCGGCACGCGGGATATCTGGGCCAACCCGATTTCCGATGAGGCGATCCGCGCCCGCCGTGTCGAAGACACCGCCGAACAAGCCACCTGGGCCGCCACCAAGCAACAGAAGGGCTGGCTCAACGGCTTGCCCGCCAATGCCTCTGACGATGACCAGTTTGCCTACGAAATCGGCCACGCCCGGGAACAGGCGACGCTGGCACGCGGCAAGGATCTGCTCACCGGCGCGACTTACGTCGGCAGCCTGGCCAAGTCGGGCGACGGCGAACTGGTGCTCGAGGGCCGGAACACCTATTCGGGCAGCACCTGGGTGCGCGGCGGCAAGCTGTCGGTAGACGGCTCGTTGACCTCCGCCGTGACCGTGGATGGCAGCGCCGTGGGCACCCGCAATGCGGATAACGGCGTGCTGACCACGTTGGGCGGCACCCTGGCCGGTAACGGTACGGTGGGCGCCTTGACCGTGAACACCGGCGGGCGCGTGGCACCGGGCCATTCGATCGGTACGCTGCGCACCGGCGACGTGACCTTCAACCCTGGTTCGGTATACGCCGTGGAGGTCGGCCCGAACGGGCGAAGCGACCAGATCCAGAGCAGCGGCGTCGCCACCCTTAACGGTGGTGTGGTGACCGTGTCCCTGGAAAACAGCCCGAACCTGCTGTCGGCCACTGAGGCCCGTAGCCTGGTGGGCCAGCAGTTCAACATCCTCACCGCCAGCCAAGGCATCAACGGCCAGTTTGCAGCGATCACGCCCAACTACCTGTTTATCGGCACTCAGCTGAGCTATCAGCCGAACCAACTCAGCTTGGCCGTGGCGCGTAACCAGACGACCTTTGCCAGCATCGCGCAAACCCGCAATGAACGCGCCGTGGCGACGGCGGCCGAAGCCTTGGGCGCGGGCAGCCCGGTGTATGAAAGCCTGCTGGCCTCGGACTCGGCGGCGCAGGCGCAAGCGGCACTCAAGCAACTCTCGGGGCAACTGCACTCGGACGTGGCGGCGGCGCAAATGGCCGACAGCCGTTACATTCGTGAAGCGGTGAACGGCCGCCTGCAACAGGCTCAGGCGCTGGATTCCAGCGCGCAGATCGACACCCATGACAACGGCGGCTGGGTCCAGCTGCTGGGCGGGCGCAATAACGTCAGCGGTGACAACAACGCCAGCGGTTACTCCTCGTCTACCAGTGGCGTGCTGCTGGGCCTCGACACCGAGGTCGGCGACGGCTGGCGTGTGGGCGCCGCCACCGGCTACACCCAAAGCCATCTCAATGGCGAGTCGGCATCGGCAGACAGTGACAACTATCACCTGTCGGTCTACGGCGGTAAACGCTTCGACGCGATCGCTCTGCGCATGGGCGGCGCCACCACCTGGCACCGTATCGACAGCTCGCGCCGCGTGGCGTACGCCAACCAGTCGGACTACGACAAAGCCGACTACAACGCGCGCACCGACCAGGTGTTTGCCGAGATCGGTTACACCCAGTGGAACCAGTTCGAACCCTTCGCCAACCTGACCTACCTGAACTACCAGAGTGATTCGTTCAAGGAAAAAGGCGGCGCCGCAGCCTTGCATGCCAGCAAGCAAAGCCAGGACGCCACGCTGTCCACCCTGGGCCTGCGCGCGCATACCCAACTGCCGGTCAGTTCCACCTCGGCGGTGACGTTGCGCGGTGAGCTGGGCTGGGAGCATCAGTTTGGCGATACCGATCGCGATGCCTCGCTGAAGTTTGCCGGCAGCGACAATGCGTTTGCGGTCAACAGCGTGCCCGTGGCCCGCGATGGCGCGGTGATCAAGGCCAGTGCGGAAATGGCCCTGACCAAGGACACACTGGTGTCGTTGAACTACAGCGGTTTGCTGTCCAACCGGGGTAACAACAACGGGATCAATGCCGGGTTTACTTTCCGGTTCTAACGCAAGTGTTGGTTTTTGAAGGGGCGCTTTGCGCCCCTTTTTTCATGGGGTAAACAGCCCTGCGCAAAATTGACTCACAGGTTTACAATTGCCGCTCCTGATCAGGAGTATCCCTGTGCTGACTCATCTCGATTCCCAAGGTCGCGCCCATATGGTCGACGTCACTGACAAAGCCGTGACGTTCCGTGAAGCTGTGGCCGAAGCGCGGGTGCGCATGCTGCCCGACACCTTGAAAATGATTGTCGACGGCGCCCACCCCAAGGGTGACGTGTTTGCCGTGGCCCGCATCGCCGGGATCCAGGCGGCGAAAAAAACCAGTGACCTGATCCCGTTGTGCCATCCGCTGATGCTGACCGGCGTCAAGGTTGAACTGCGCGCCGACGGTGTGGACGCTGTGCATATCCTCGCGCGCTGCAAACTCAGCGGCCAGACCGGCGTGGAAATGGAAGCGCTCACCGCCGCCAGCGTCGCAGCCCTGACCATCTACGACATGTGCAAGGCCGTGGACCGCGGCATGACCATCGAAAGTATTCGCCTGCTGGAAAAGCTTGGCGGCAAAAGCGGGCATTTCAAGGCGGACCAGGCATGAGCATCAACGTATTGTTTTTTGCGCGTTATGCCGAAGCGACAGGCTTCGATTCACTGGAGATGGAGGGCGAGTTTGCTACCGTCGATGCGGTGCGTCTGGCGTTGGCGGCAGACCCTGAGTTTGCGGTGCTCAATGAGAGCAGCCTGATGTGCGCGCGTAACGAGGAACTGTGCGGCCTCGACGAGCCGGTGCAGGCCGGTGATGAAGTGGCATTTTTCCCGCCCGTGACCGGAGGCTGAACATGGCCATTCGCGTACAGACCGAGGCATTCGACCCCGGCGCAGAGGTCAACGCCATGCACGCCGCCAATGTCGGCGTGGGCGCGGTGGTGAGTTTTGTCGGTTATGTACGCGACTTCAATGATGGCCGCGATGTGTCCGGGATGTTCCTTGAGCACTACCCCGGCATGACCGAAAAAGCCCTGGCCAAGATCAGCGTGGAAGCCGAGCAGCGCTGGCCGTTGCTCAAGCTGGAAGTGCTGCACCGCATCGGCGCGCTGGAGCCGGGCGAGCCGATTGTGTTTGTGGCGGCAGCCAGCGCCCATCGCCAGGCAGCGTTTGATGCCTGTGCGTTTGTGATGGATTACTTGAAGACGCGGGCGCCGTTCTGGAAGAAGGAGAACACCCCGCAAGGGCCGCGTTGGGTGGAAGGGCGGGGCAGTGATCACGCGGCGGCGGAGCGCTGGAAATAAACCGCTGACTAAAGGTGTATGGAGACCCAAATGTGGGAGCTGGGCTTGTGTGGGAGCTGGCTCCCACATTTCCTACTGTATTCCAGCTTAAGGACGTTTGCGCTCTACAGCCCGCAACAGGTGCGTCGGCGGCGTCTCGCAGCTGATCTTGCGACCCAGCAACGTCTCGATCGACGGCAACTGATATGAATCATCCTCGCCGGCAAAACTGATCGACACCCCTGCCGCCCCGGCACGACCCGTACGGCCAATGCGGTGCACGTAGTCATCCGGTACTTCCGGCAACGTAAAGTTGATCACGTGGCTGATGCCATCGATGTGAATGCCGCGACCGGCCACGTCGGTGGCCACCAGCACGCGGATCTTGCCTTCGCGAAAGCCTTCCAGGGTCTTGATACGCTTGTGCTGCGGCACATCGCCGGACAGTTGCGCGGCGTTGACGCCATCACGCACCAGGCGTTCTTCGATGCGGCGCACCTCGTCCTTGCGGTTGGCGAACACCATCACGCGCTCCCAACCATTGTCGTTGACCAGGTTGTAGAGCAGCTTGTACTTGTCGGCCCCGGCCACGGCATAGATGTGTTGCTCAACGTTTTCGCTGGCAACGTTCAGCGCTTCGATTTCGACGATGGACGGGTCGGTGGTCCACTGCTTGGCGAGGTTCATCACGTCTTCGGTGAAGGTCGCGGAGAACAGCAGGGTCTGACGCTCGTTTTTCGGCGGGGTCTGGCGAATGATCTGGCGTACTTGCGGGATAAAGCCCATGTCGAGCATGCGGTCGGCTTCGTCCAGCACCATCACTTCAACCATGTCCAAATGCACGTCGCCGCGCTGGTTGAAGTCGAGCAAGCGGCCTGGCGTGGCCACCAGGATGTCGCAGTGACGGGCTTCGAGGTGCTTGAGCTGCTTGTCGAAGTCCATGCCGCCTACGAACGTCATGACGTTGAGGCCGGTGTACTTGGTCAGGTCGGCGGCGTCCTTGGCGATCTGCACCACCAGCTCGCGGGTCGGGGCGATGATCAGTGCGCGCGGCTCACCCATGTAGCGTTCTTTGGGCGGCGGCGTTTGCAGCAGCTGGGTGATGATCGAGATCAGGAACGCGGCGGTCTTGCCGGTGCCGGTCTGCGCGCGGCCGATGGCGTCTTTGCCGGCGAGGGTGAAGCCCAGCACCTGCGCCTGGATCGGCGTGCAGTACGGGAAGCCCAGGTCCTGGATGGCGTGCATCAGTTCCGGGGCCAGTTTGAAGTCATGGAAGCGGGTCTTGCCTTCCTGAGGCTCGACCACGAAGTCCTCGAGTTTCCACGGGGTCACGGGCGGCTTTGGTGCACGTTCACGACGCGGCGCTTTCGGCGCCGGTGCGGGGGCTGCCTCGACAGGTTGGGCCTGTTCGGGCGCGGTCACCTTTGGCTTCTGCGGCTGTGCGGCAGGTGCGGTCCGGCCGGGCTGTCGGCCGTCATTGCGGCTGCCGGAGGAGGGCACGGGAGCACTGGGAACTGGCGCGAGCGGCTCAGCCTCGCTTTTGCCGAACATCTTCTTAAGTGCTTTGAGCACGGTGATCTCATTAATTGGTTAAGGAATGTACGCCGGCCAGTGTAATGCAAGAAACGGGCGCGGCGTAGTGCGTCTGTCATACAGCTACATAAACGCTGGTGTTCAGCCCAGGCGGGCGGCCAACCAGGCACCGATATCGCGTATCTCTTCGGGTAACACTTCGTGACCCATTGGGTATTCCTGCCATGTCACGGTGACACCACGGCTGTTTAAATGCTCGTAGGCGCTGCGGCCCATGGCGTTCTGCACCACGTCGTCGTATTGGCCGTGCAGGCACAGCGTTGGAATGCGCTGCTGGCTGGCGGATAACTCCAGCTCATCGCCGAAGGTCGGTGCATAAGTCGAGAGGGCGATTACGCCACCCAAGGGTCCCTGCCAGTTAAGGAAGGCGGTGTGGAAAACCACGGCGCCGCCCTGGGAGAAACCCGCGAGGAAAATTCGCGAAGCGTCTATTCCGGTTCTCTTCTGCGCTTCGATCAAGTCGGTGACCATTTTGGAAGATGCTTCCAACTCTTCCAGGCTGATCGATCGGGCCGGGCTCATGGCCTTAATGTCGTACCAACTCGGCATCTCGTAACCGCCATTTATGGTTACCGGGCGTGTCGGTGCCTGGGGCAAAACGAAGCGCGTGCTCAGCAGGTTTTCCTGCAACGCTTCGGCCACCGGCAAAAAGTCATAGCGATCGGCACCCAGGCCATGCAACCAGATAACGCAAGCGTCTGCGGGCTTGGCGGGCTGAAGAATCAAGGGTTCGGTCATGTCTGCTCCATATATGTGCGTGCGCTCCGATTGGGTGCGTCGGAACGGTGCGCGACGGGTTGATCTGTTAAGAGAATGTCGCAACGTTGAATGTTTTGCTATTGACCATGGGCTGAAACGACTCAGCCACCACTCTGGTACGCGCCTTGCTATGTGTAGGTCGATGTCAGAACTATCTTATGACGGTAACACTATCAGTGACTGCCGTTTGTGGGATAGCAACTGGAATTACCGCGAAAACCTCATGCCGCTTGACCCCAAAAAAAGCCAACACGGGTCGATATCGCCTCATAAGGGTGCGCTGAGGTTCGAGCTCCGACACAACAAGAGCAACTGGAGGTTTGAATGAAGGTATTGAAATCCACCCTGGCCATCGTTTCCGCGGCTGCTGTACTGGGTGTCAGTGGTTTTGCCCAAGCTGGCGCCACCCTGGACGCCGTGCAGAAGAAAGGCTTTGTGCAATGCGGCGTGAGTGACGGCTTGCCGGGTTTCTCGGTGCCGGATGCCAGCGGCAAGATCCTCGGGATCGACGCTGACGTGTGCCGCGCTGTGGCCGCTGCCGTGTTCGGTGACGCAACCAAGGTCAAATTCAGCCAGTTGAACGCCAAGGAGCGTTTCACCGCGCTGCAGTCCGGCGAAGTCGACGTACTGTCGCGCAACACCACCATGACCAGTTCGCGCGATGCGGGCATGGGCCTGAAATTCCCAGGCTTCATCACCTACTACGACGGTGTTGGCTTTCTGGTGAACAACAAGCTGGGCGTTAAAAGCGCCAAGGAACTGGACGGTGCAACCATCTGCATCCAGGCCGGTACCACCACCGAGCTGAACGTTTCCGACTACTTCCGCGCCAACAACCTCAAATACACGCCGATCACCTTCGACACCTCCGATGAAAGCGCCAAGTCGCTGGAATCCGGTCGTTGCGACGTGCTGACCTCGGACAAATCCCAGCTCTACGCACAGCGCAGCAAACTGGCTTCGCCGAAAGACTACGTGGTTCTGCCGGAAACCATCTCCAAAGAACCACTGGGCCCGGTCGTGCGTAACGGCGACGACGAGTGGCTGGCCATCGTGCGCTGGGTTGGCTACGCCATGCTCAACGCTGAAGAAGCCGGCATCACCTCTAAAAACGTTGAAGCTGAAGCCAAGTCCACCAAGAACCCGGACGTTGCTCGTCTGCTCGGTTCCGACGGCGAATACGGCAAAGACCTGAAAGTGAAAAAAGATTGGGTTGTACAGATCGTCAAGCAAGTCGGTAACTACGGTGAAGTGTTCGAGCGCAACCTGGGCAAGAGCACCCCGCTGGAAATCGACCGTGGCCTGAACGCACTGTGGACCAACGGTGGCATTCAATACGCACCCCCTGTGCGCTGATCGCTGATGGTTCTATCACCCGGTGGGCCAACCACCGGGTGATGTTCTGTTCCATTCTTTCCGGGGCACTTCATGCAAAATCAAATCGGCGCACCCAAGCAGAAGCTCAGCTTCAGCGACCCTAAAGTGCGTGCGTGGCTCTTCCAGATCATCACCATTGTGGCGGTCGTCGCGCTGGGCTGGTACCTCTTCAACAATACGCAGACCAACCTGCAACACCGGGGCATTACCTCGGGTTTCGACTTTCTTGAGCGCAGTGCCGGCTTCGGCATCGCTCAGCATCTGATCGACTACACCGAATCGGACAGCTATGCCCGCGTTTTTGTGATCGGGCTGCTTAACACCTTGCTGGTGACTGTGATCGGTGTGGTCCTGGCGACTATCCTGGGCTTCATCATCGGCGTGGCGCGCTTGTCGCCCAACTGGATGATCAACAAGCTGGCGACGGTGTATGTGGAAGTGTTCCGCAACATCCCGCCGTTGCTGCAAATCCTGTTCTGGTACTTCGCGGTATTTCTGACCATGCCGGGGCCGCGCAACAGCCATAACTTCGGTGACACCTTTTTTGTCAGCAGCCGTGGCCTGAACATGCCGGCGGCGCTGGCTGCCGATGGGTTCTGGCCGTTTGTAGCCAGTGTGGTGGTTGCCATTGTGGCGATCGTGCTGATGGCGCGGTGGGCCAACAAACGCTTTGAGGCCACCGGCGTACCGTTCCATAAGTTCTGGGCGGGCCTGGCGCTGTTTATTGTGATCCCGGCTTTGTGTGCCTTGGTCTTCGGCGCCCCGCTGCATTGGGAAATGCCCAAGTTGCAAGGCTTCAACTTTGTCGGCGGCTGGGTACTGATCCCTGAACTGCTGGCGCTGACCCTGGCGCTTACCGTGTACACGGCGGCGTTTATTGCCGAGATCGTGCGTTCGGGCATCAAGTCCGTCAGCCACGGCCAGACCGAAGCCGCACGCTCCCTGGGCCTGCGCCCTGGGCCAACGCTGCGCAAGGTCATCATCCCGCAAGCCCTGCGGGTGATCATTCCGCCGCTGACCAGCCAATACCTGAACCTGGCGAAAAACTCGTCGTTGGCCGCCGGTATCGGTTACCCGGAAATGGTTTCGCTGTTTGCCGGCACGGTGCTCAACCAGACCGGCCAGGCCATCGAAGTCATTGCCATCACCATGAGCGTGTACCTGGCGATCAGCATCAGCATTTCCCTGCTGATGAACTGGTACAACAAGCGCATTGCGCTGATCGAGCGGTGAGGAAACGCACATGAGTTCGCATACTTTCAAACCCGATATGCCGCCGCCGAACAAAGTCTTCGGACCGATGGCCTGGATGCGCGCCAACCTGTTTTCCAGCTGGCTCAACACCTTGCTGACACTGTTGGCGTTCTACCTGATTTACCTGATCGTGCCGCCCATCCTGCACTGGGCCATCCTGGATGCCAACTGGGTCGGGACCACGCGCGCCGATTGCACCAAAGAGGGCGCCTGCTGGGTGTTTATCCAACAGCGCTTCGGGCAGTTCATGTATGGCTACTACCCCGGCGACCTGCGCTGGCGCGTGGACCTGACCGTGTGGCTGGCTATCGTGGGCGTGGCGCCGTTGTTCATCTCGCGGTTTCAACGCAAGGCTGTGTATGGCCTGGGTTTCCTGGTGCTGTACCCGATCATCGCCTACTGCCTGCTGCACGGTGGGGTTCTGGGCCTGACCAACGTGCCCACCAGCCAATGGGGCGGCTTGATGCTGACCCTGGTGATCGCCACTGTCGGCATCGCCGGCGCCTTGCCGCTGGGCATTGTGTTGGCACTGGGGCGACGCTCGAACATGCCGGCGATTCGGGTGGTCTGCGTGACCTTCATCGAGTTCTGGCGCGGCGTGCCGTTGATCACCGTGCTGTTCATGTCCTCGGTGATGCTGCCGCTGTTCCTGCCCGAAGGCATGGGCATCGACAAGCTGCTGCGTGCCTTGATCGGCGTGATCCTGTTCCAGTCGGCCTACGTGGCCGAGGTGGTGCGTGGTGGCCTGCAAGCGATTCCCAAAGGTCAGTACGAAGCGGCCGCGGCGATGGGCCTGGGTTACTGGCGCAGCATGGGCCTGGTGATTCTGCCGCAAGCCCTGAAGCTGGTGATCCCCGGCATCGTCAACACGTTTATCGCGTTGTTCAAGGACACCAGCCTTGTGATCATCATCGGCCTGTTCGACCTGCTCAACAGCGTCAAGCAAGCCGCCGCCGACCCTAAATGGTTGGGCATGGCCACTGAAGGCTACGTGTTCGCCGCCCTGGTGTTCTGGATTTTCTGTTTTGGTATGTCGCGCTATTCCATTCATTTGGAACACAAGCTCGACACTGGCCACAAGCGTTAGGAGTTGTTGTTATGAGCGAAGCAATCAAACAGCCTGTGAGCCCTGAAGGCATTATCCAGATGCAGGGCGTCAACAAGTGGTACGGCCAGTTCCACGTGTTGAAAGACATCAACCTCAACGTCAAGCAGGGCGAGCGTATCGTGCTGTGCGGCCCGTCGGGTTCGGGCAAGTCCACCACCATCCGCTGCCTCAACCGCCTGGAAGAGCACCAGCAGGGCCGCATCGTGGTCGATGGCGTGGAACTGACCAACGACCTCAAGCAGATCGAAGCGATCCGCCGTGAAGTCGGCATGGTGTTCCAGCACTTCAACCTGTTCCCGCACCTGACCATCCTGCAGAACTGCACGCTGGCGCCGATGTGGGTGCGCAAGATGCCCAAGCGCAAGGCCGAAGAAATCGCCATGCACTACCTGGAGCGTGTACGCATTCCGGAGCAGGCGCACAAGTTTCCGGGGCAACTGTCCGGCGGCCAGCAGCAGCGTGTGGCTATCGCCCGTGCCCTGTGCATGAAGCCGAAAATCATGCTGTTCGATGAGCCGACCTCGGCACTCGACCCGGAAATGGTCAAGGAAGTGCTCGACACCATGATCGGCCTGGCCGAAGACGGCATGACCATGTTGTGCGTCACCCATGAAATGGGCTTTGCGCGCACCGTGGCCAACCGCGTGATCTTCATGGACAAGGGCGAGATCGTGGAACAGGCGGCGCCGAATGACTTCTTCGACAACCCGCAGAATGATCGGACCAAGTTGTTCTTGAGCCAGATTCTGCATTGATCGAAGCTTGAAACAATAAACCCGGCCTGGTGCCGGGTTTATTTTTGCCTGTTCAGGAGGCCTTGAGTGCTTCTTGTGTTTCGTGGTTGACGGTGCAGGTGAAGGCGTTGCGCAGGTCTGCACCTTCGGCCAGCTCTTTGGCGTCGGCGAGCAAATGCGGGTAACGGTCCAGCAGGCGCATCAACACCATCAACGGTTTGGGCGGCGTTATTTCGCCGCGTTCGTAACGTGAGAATGCGTTGTGCCCGCCACCGGACAGCCGTTCTACGGTTTCTTTTTGCGTGAGCTGCAGTTTGCGGCGGATACGTTTGAGTTCGGCTCCGACCATCCGCCGAGCGGCGTGAAGCAACTCATCACCTGCTTTGGCATGGCGCTCGGAGCATTCAGAGTCATACATGCCGTCCTCGCACACCTCGCATTCCCAGCCCGAAAGATCATCAATGCGCTGCTCCAGGCCTTTGATGCGCAGGGTTTCACTGCGGCCCTCAAAACGCACCATGGCGTCGGGGGCACCGCAAATGAAGCAATGTTGGGTTTTCATAGGTTCATCCCTTTGAAGGAGATCACCGGTGGGTTACTGCCGGAGCAGTAAGTGACCTTGATGTAAATCTCCAGACCGTGTGAATGGATGTGGTAGACGTCTTGCCAGACGCGGTGATCGGCGTAGGTGGTCATCGACTTGTACAGCATCCTGTTCTGTAGTTTGAAAACGACCGCCTGCATCTGGCTGATGTCGAGGTCGAGATTCTTTCCCGCCTCCTTGGCTGCACGGGTGAATGCTTTTGCACCCAGTCGCCTGACATCCGCCTTGATCACGGCCAGATCGTAGTGAGGTGTGTACTTTTCCATAAGACACCTGAGTCCAATAATTACCCTATATGGGTAATTTTACCAATCGAAAATACTGCTCCTTTTGCTGCCTATGAACCCTAGTGCGTTGCCTTTGTAGGCAAGTCTGAATAGGCTGTAGGAAAATTCATCCTATGATTGGACGAAA
Organism: Pseudomonas sp. 58 R 3; assembly: GCF_900006605.1. NCBI lineage: Bacteria > Pseudomonadati > Pseudomonadota > Gammaproteobacteria > Pseudomonadales > Pseudomonadaceae > Pseudomonas > Pseudomonas sp. 58 R 3. Next base: position 87,108 of record NZ_CVTT01000038.1, read on the forward strand.
GTGAAAAATCCATGACAGACATCGCCCCTCTGATCAAACGCTCCCTGGTCGATCAAGCGTTGGAGCAACTTCGCTGGCGTATTACCGAAGGCAAATGGGCTATCGGTGAACGCCTGCCCACCGAGCCGGAGTTGTCTGCCGAACTGGGCATCAGCCGTAATACCGTGCGTGAGGCCATGCGCGTCCTGGCGTTCTCGGGTCTGATCGAAATCCGACAGGGCGACGGCAGTTACCTGCGCTCGATGACCGACCCGCTGGGCACAATGCGTGCGCTGTCCCACTGCACACTGGCGCAGGCGCAGGAGACGCGGCAGATTCTCGAAGTGGAGGCCATCGGCCTGGCGGCGTTGCGCCGTACCGAGGACGACCTCAAAGGCCTGCGTGAAGCCCTTGAGCGCAGCGGCGAGTTGTACCACGGTGAACTGGAAGCCTATATCAGCGCTGACCTGGTGTTTCACAAGCGCCTGGTGGATGCCGCGCGCAACCCGGCGTTGAGCGAGCTGTATCAGTATTTTTCCAGCATCGTCGGCGCCCAGTTGCGTCAGACCCTGAACATCTCACCCCGTCGCCAGTCGGTATTCGACCTGCATAGCGCGTTGCTCGACGCGGTAGAAAACCAAGACCCCGAACGCGCCAAATCCCTCTGCCGGCAGTTGATCAATGAACCTTGAAGCCAAACGTACGACTGAACTCGAAGAACTGCTGATCGACGCCGAAGCCGATGACGAAGCCGTCCAGCAGGCCCCACCGCAGGTGGCTCGCCCGTGGCTGTTGCTGCTGGGCCTGGTGCTGGTGGCGTTGAACCTGCGGCCGGCGCTGTCGAGCATGTCGCCACTGCTGGCTGAAGTCTCCGGCAGCCTGGGGTTATCGGCGGCCAAGGCCGGGTTGCTGACCACCTTGCCGGTGTTGTGCCTGGGTCTGTTCGCGCCGACCGCGCCGATCCTGGCCCGACGTTTTGGCGCCGAGCGCGTGGTCCTGGGGATTCTGATCACCCTGGCCTGCGGCATCATTTTGCGCAGTGCGTTCGGTGAAGTGGGTTTGTTCGCGGGCAGCCTGATCGCTGGCGCGAGCATCGGCATTATCGGTGTATTGCTGCCGGGTATCGTCAAGCGTGATTTTGCCAGGCAGGCGGGCGCCATGACCGGCGTCTACACCATGGCGTTGTGTCTGGGCGCCGCATTGGCAGCCGGGGCCACGGTGCCCCTGAGTCAGCACTTCGCCGACAGTTGGGCCATCGGCCTGGGGTTCTGGGTTGTCCCGGCGTTGCTGGCGGCCCTGTTCTGGTTGCCGCAAGTGAGGCAAAAGCACGGCGCCCATCAGGTGGCTTACCGGGTCAAGGGCTTGCTGCGTGACCCGCTGGCCTGGCAGGTGACTTTGTACATGGGGCTGCAATCGTCCCTGGCCTATATCGTGTTCGGCTGGTTGCCGTCGATCCTGATTGGGCGCGGCCTGAGTGCCACCGAAGCGGGCCTGGCGCTCTCAGGCTCGATCATCGTGCAACTGCTCAGTTCCCTGGCCGCACCTTGGCTGGCCACGCGCGGCAAGGACCAGCGCCTGGCGATTGTGGTGGTGATGCTGCTGACCCTCGGCGGTCTGTTCGGTTGCCTGTATGCGCCGCTGGACGGTTTGTGGGGCTGGGCGATTCTGCTGGGCCTGGGGCAGGGCGGCACCTTCAGCCTGGCGCTGACCTTGATCGTGCTGCGCTCGCGCGATTCCCATGTGGCTGCCAACCTGTCGAGCATGGCCCAGGGCATTGGTTACACCCTGGCATCGATGGGCCCCTTTGCGGTCGGCCTGGTGCATGACTGGACCGGTGGCTGGACGGCCATCGGCTGGATTTTCGCCGTGATCGGCCTGGGCGCGATTGTCGCGGGCCTTGGCGCCGGGCGTGCGCGCTACGTGCAAGTGACCAGCGAGAAACTCTAGAGGTACACCACCTCCAGGGTGGCCGAACCATCGAGTGGGGTTTCCACACTCAAGTCGAGGTTCTGCCGGGCGTTGATCACGGTTTGCACCGTCACGGCGCCCGTCAGGGTACCGATGGCCGTGGGCCCGCTGACGCTGCCCTCGACTTCGGTAAAGCCCAGGTAGCTTCGCGAGCCGATGTCGACAGGGTTGAGGTTGGACGTGCGCCACGCCAGGCCGCCGGTGGTGGACTCGGTGCCGAAGATTTGCGCGGTGTTGCTGGCTTGGGTCTGGCGCGGGTCGAAGGTCATGGAGTACACCCCCAGGCGGTTGCCGCTGATATCAAACCCCAGCCCGTAGTAAATCTCACTGTTGACCATGGCCGAGCCGTCGCGGTTGTCACGCATGCGCAGGGCATAGCGGGTAGGGCCGTTGCAGGCGATGCCGATGCGCAGGGTCTGGACGGGCAGGCGCGTGGCGGTCGTCAGGTTCAAGTCTTGCTGGGCGATCTTGCCGTAGTCGATCATGGCGCCGCCGGGGAACTGCGGCAAACAGGCGGCGGGCGTGATCAGGCCTTTGACGCTCAAGTCCACTGCCGAGGCAGCCAGCAACGAGGGGGCGCAGGCCAGTAACACCAAGCTGTAAAGGACGTGGGTTTTCATGGGGCGGACTCCTTGCAGTGACGGGTTAGGGATAGACGATTTCAAGGGTGCCGGAACCGTTGATATGCACCACCTCGCGCAGATCCAGGCTTTGCATGGGCGCCAGGTAAGTCTTGATGCGCAGGGTGCCGGTCAGGGTCTGGATGGCGACCGGGCCGGTGGTGACACCGGTCTTGTCGGTAAAACCCAGGATGCTGTTGGCGGCCATGGGGATTTGCCGTGCGGTGGAACTGCTCCACGCCACGCCATTGCTGGTGGAGTCGGTGCGGTACAGCGTGGGGAAGGTATCGGCGCTGAACTCCGCCGGGTCGATGGTCAGGTAAAAACGGCCGATCTTGTTGCCACTGGCGTCCAGGTCCAGGCCATAGGCGGTTTCATCGGTGCCGCCGGTGGCCGAACCGTCGCGGTTGTCTTTCATGCGCAGAGCGAAGGGGATCGGCGCGTCGCAGGTCACACTCAAGCGCAGGGTGCGGGTGGGCAGCGGCGATTCGTTGGTGGCACTCAAGTCCTTGGCATACAGGGTGCCGTAGTCCACCACACCGTGGTCCGACAGCGAGGGCAGGCAGGCAATCGGCGCAAAGTGCGCACGCAGTGTCAGTTCCCGGTAGCGCCCGTGATGTGCCCCGTACACCACTGCGGTGGTTTCCCAGGTGGTGGCATCGCGCACTTGGGTGGCGGCGAGGTCGGCCCAGGCGCGTAAGGTCAGTTGCAGCGACAGCGTGTTGCCGGTGAGTACCGCGCCGCGCTCGACCGGCGCGATGCCATGGCCGGGACGCCACTCCAGCACGTTGCCAATGGCGACGGGCGCCTGGCCGGCGGCCGGCAGCAAACCCAGTTCTACGGCACGGCCGTCAAGCAGGGCATTGCCGGCTTCGATGGCGTAACTGCCGTGCTCGGTAAATTGCAGGCGCTGCGGGTTGGCGGCCAGGGCGCGATAGAACAGGCTGAGGTCTTCGGCTTGCGGGCAGTTGACGGTCACGCTCAGGCGCCGCTCGCCGAGCAGGCGCTGCGGCGCGCTGTCGTTCTGCGCCAGACGGCTCATCCGGCCGAAATCCACCAGCGCATCGCTGACGTTCAGTTGGCATTCTTCCACGGCCTGGGCAGTACCGGCGACGCCGAGCAGCAGCCACAGGCACAGTTGACGCAAGTAAGGTGTGACGGGCATGGCAGACATCCTCAAGGTACGTTGCAACGTGCGGGAGCAGTTTCGAAGTACACCGACGGATCGGCCTTCGCCGGCAGTTCGTAGCGCAGCTCGCAACGCCCGCCTTGCGGCGTGGTTATCCAGAGCGTTGGCTGCTCCAATACATTGGGTAGAAACACCTGGCTGCCGTCCTGCACCAAGGTGACGAACTCGCCACTGGCAGTGCTGACGGAGGCGCCCGCCGGCAGCGGCGCGCCCTGGTCGTTGCTGACGGTAAGCAGCATGCGGCGGGTGAGACCGACGCCGAACTCAACCCGGTCCACGGCGCCGCGCCCGGCCGAGATCATCGCCAGGCCGTTGTTGATATCGGCATTGCGCGGCAGCGAACGGGTCTGCACTTCCACCGGGCTGCGGCCATAAGCGGCGACTTGCGGCACCACGGCCTGGCCTTGCCAGTCGGTCCACACCGGGCCGCTGGGCGTACTGAGCTTGATGCCGCTCATGTCGCCGACCGACACCAGGGCGAAGGTGTCACGCACCGGGTAGGGGGAAAAGGTCATGCCGTCGCTGTGCAGCACCACGCCGCCGCGCGCGCCGCCTTGGTAACTGGAACGCTCGGCATCGGAGCGGCTGTAGCTGAAATCGAGCTGGCTATAGCGCGGCAATGCCGAGACGCCCAGAGTGGTTTCTACCTGATGATCGCTGCTGTCGTGTTCGGCACTGACGCGATAGCTGAGTTGATCGTCGATCTGCTCGGTAACGCCCAGGCCGGTGCGGTTTTCACCGCCGGAGTTACGCACCCAACTGCGCATTCTTCGGCTTTCGCCCAGCGGCACACTGACGTTCAAATAGACTGCGTTGTCCTGTTGCTGGCTGCCGCCCATTTGCCACTCGGCACTGGCCGACAACGCCACCGCGCCGATGCTCGTGCCCCAGGACGCCAGGGCGCGGCTGCTGCTGTCGCCGGCGAAATTGGCCGAGCGCGAAACCCCGGCGCTGAACGCGCCCAATAGCGGGTGTGACCAGCCCAGGTTGAGGCTTTGCTGGTCGCGATAACGTGAGTTGCGACGTTCGCTGTTGCGCCCAGGGCTGTCGTCGCGCTCGTAGGTGCTTTCTTCCAGTTCGCGATAGCCGACGCTGCGCCAGGAGTTGGCGGCGCTGATCGACCACTGTTCGCCCAGGCGCTGGGACCATGACAGGTCGGTCTGCACGCCCGAGACCTTTTCCCACGCCTGGGAATTGGACAGCTGAGTCGACAGCTGGATCTGGCTGTCCAGCCACGGCAACCAGCCCAGGCTGGCGCCCGCCGAGCGGTATTCGCTGGCCGCCAGCACGCCTGTGCCCAGGGTCAATTGCGGGTGCAGGGCGCCGGTCCAGCCGGCGCTCACTACCCACGGATCATCGCCCTTGGCGTCACCCACATTGCGCACCCGGCCCGCAGCCACGGCATAGCCCGGCGCCGGTAATCCAAGGCCGAGCATCGCCGCGGGCACCGTAAAACGCCGTTCGCCACCGACACTTTCCTTGACCGTGACTTCGACGTCCGAGCGCGTGTTCAAGCGGCGTACATCGTTCAGGGTAAAGGGCCCGGCAGGCACCACGGTGGAATGAATCAGCGCGCCGTTCTGGCGCACTTCCACCTGTGCCGGGCTGTTGGCGATGCCTTGAATCAACGCGCCTTCGCCCTGTTCTTGCAGCGCATGTTCGGTGAGCACTTGCACCCCGGTGATCTGCGCACCGGACAGTACCGGGTTATAGAGGTTGATCTGCCCGGCCTGCAGCACCGCCTGGTGGCTGGCGAAGGTGCGTTGCGCATAGGCTTCCAGGTGAGTGCTGCGCGACAGCCCATCCTGCCAGGTCTGTACCTGGCGGCTGCGCACGATCCAGTCGCCGGCGTTGAACCCGACTTCGGTATTGGCTGAGCCAAAGCGGCTGGCGTCATCGCCGAAGCGGTTGTAAAAACCGCTGAGGTCGTAGTTGAGCAGCCCGGCAAAACCGCCGGTCTCGTAGCCCGAAATATCCTGCTGCACAGGACGCAGGGCTTCGGTGGGCACCACCAGCGACACCGTCAGTGTCGCCGGGTCCGGCTCCACCAGGGCTTGCGGGTACTGCGCGAGGAAATCCTGACAGCCCACCGTGTCACTGGGGACCACCAGGTTGGCGGCGTCCAGTAACGCACGGTCGAAGCACAGGTTGCCTTGTGGGTCGAAGGTCAGGTCTTGTCGGCCACGCCGCTGGCCGTTGACCCGCAGGTTGACGGTGTGCCGCCCGGCGGCGAAGCGCGGTGCCGCCAGCAGCAGGCTGGCCAATTGCGGGTCGATGCCGCGCTGATGCAAGGTCTGGGCGTCGAAGCCGGACGGGCTGGCGCCTTCGGCCCAGGCCTTGGCAGGCACGAGTGCACAGAGCAACACCACCAGCGACAAGGCCGGGTTGGCGGGGGTATCAGACACGGCTTCGCCGTCACGGTAGCTCAATACTGTTTTCACGCAAGGTACTCGAATAGTGAACGCACAGGCCCGGTGCTCCCAGGCGTTCCGGTGACGGTCAATGAGCCGTCACTTCGTTATCAGGCGGCGGTCTGTATACGGCGCCTGTGGTTTTTAGTCAGAGGGTGATCGGTGCGTCGTAGGCCTTGACCGCAAATCCATACACCGTGGCCGGCTGCAGCCTGACCGTGGTGGCCGGGTCATTGCCGGCCGGCATACTCAATGCCTCACCCGGCAGCACATAGGTGCGCGGCAGCATCGCCTTGCGGTGACTCGGCAACAGCAGCAGTTCCTGCGCCAGGCGCACCACATACGGCGTGTCATTACGCACCTGCAATTGGCCGTCGCGCAGGGTCCAGGTCAGGTCGGTCCACGGCGTGCGGTTGGGCGCCAGGCCCTTGGGATGCACGATCACCGGCAGGTTCTGGCGCACGGTCACGCCCACACGGGCATGCCCGGCGGCGGTGGCCGCGCGGCCTTGGGGCATGCCTTCGAACACCGCCCGTTTAAGCCGCTGGGTGAGTAGCGGCTGCTGGTTCTGCAGGATGAAACGCACCAGCTGGGATTTGGACGCCTCGACCCGCGACAGCGGCGGCGTCACCACCAGCAGTGGCTCGGTGTCTTCAGGAATATCCTGCAAGGTGACATGCAGCAGCGCGAGTTGGCTGTCGGTGTTGGTCACTGACACCGCCGCCTCGCCATCGGCTTCATGCACGATTACTACGGAGGTGTCCGGGACCATACCGTCGGCTTTTACTTGATTGCCGAGTATCAACAGCAAGGCAATCAGGCCCACAGCGGTGTTTGAGAATATCGTCGTCATGACGGGGTTTCCATTAGGCCAAAAGAGGATCGTTCAGAGATAGCGCAGGTCCAGGACGATCGCGCCGTCGAGCGGGACTTCCTGGTCCAGGGTCAGGTACTGCGAAAAATTGATGGCGGTGCTTACTTGAACCTGAACGGTCAACTGGCCGATGAAGTCCGGTTGGCGGTCCCCGACTGGCGCAAAGGCCATAAACACGCGTGGGTAGGCGTTGGGCTCCTGTGACCAGGTTTCGCCGTTGTCGATGGAAGCCAAGGCCTGCATGGGCTGCGCATCGCCCACGGCGTTGCGATAGGCCAACGCCACCGAACCCAGACGCTCCTCGGGGACGTGGATGTTCCTGCCCAGCCCGTAGAAGTAATCGGGGGCCGACGAGGAGTCGGCGCGATTATCAATGCCCACCAGCGCAAACAGCATCGGCCTGGCGCACTGCACGCGCAGGTCGAGCACCTGGACAGGCAGCACGGTGAACTCGTCGGAATTGAGGCTGTGGGAAGGAATCTTGCCGTGATCGACGGTGCCGTTATTGGTCAACTCGATAAGGCAGGCGTCCGGGGTGACCCGGCCGGTCACCGTGAGGTCGACAGTCGACGCCGCGTGGGCATCGGCCAGGCACAGCAGGGCGACGAGGCAACTGGCGAACCTGTTCAGTACCGGCACAGGTAGGCGCAGCCCATGCCCGACTGTGTTCAAGGGATGGGCGGCCATGGGTTAGAGGTACTTCACTTCGAGGGTGGCGGAACCGTCGATGTTCACTTCGTTGCTCAAGTCCAGGCCATCGGCGCGGTTGATGATGGTCTGCACCTCCAGCTCAACGTTCAAGTCCTGGACGGGGACGGGTTGGGTGTCGTCATCCATTGCGGCGACGGACATGTACATGCCTGGGTCCCAGAACTTTTCCTGGTACCAGGTTTGCAGGTCATACGAGCCAATGGTTTGCACCACTGTGCCGTCACCCGTGACCGGGTTGCGCAGGGTGAGCGAGTACCGGCCCAGTTTTTGGGTGTCGTTGATAAAACCCAGGCCGTAGTCCGTAGCGAGACCCGAACCCGCGCGGTTATCGATCGAGTGCAAGGCAAACAGGATAGGGGCGTCGCAATTGACCGCCATGCTCAGCGTATTGTTGCCGATCACGGTGACACGGTCTGAGTTCAGGTCTTTGGCGGAAATTTTGCCATGGTCGATCACGCCTCCACCGGACAGGCTGGGCGTGCAGGCGCTGGGCACAATCAGGCCCTTTACCGTCAGGTCGACGCTGGAAGCGGCGAAAGTGTTCGCCGAGTTAAGCAGCAATACACTGGCGGCCAGAATGGCCAATCGTGCTTTCATCGGTGCGGCTCCTTAAAGGTAATTGACTTGTACGGTGGCGTGGCCGTCGATAGGCACTTCGTCGGTCAGCGTCAGGCCGTTTGCGGGTGCAATGTGGGTGATCAGGCGGATCTCGGCGTCCAGTTCCTGTATCGCAATCGGCATCACGCCATCGTTGTTGGCAACGGCTGTCAGCAGGGTGTGGCTGAGCATTACCGAGGGCATCCAGGTCACGCCGCCATCCCTGGAGGTGATGGTGCGCACCGGCACGCCGTCGGCTACCGGCATGTAGAGGCCAAGCCCGGCATCACCGACTTTTTCATCGTTGGGCGTCATGCCCAGGCCATGCCAGCTGAAGTGGTTGGCGGTGGTGCCTGCGCGGTTGTCGATGGTGTTGAGGGTGAAGAACGTCGGCCCGTCGCAGCGCACGCTCAACAGCATGGTTTCCCGTGGCAGATCAGTGTAGGTGTCCGCATTGAGGTCCTTGACCGATACCTTGCCGAAGTCGACGTTACCGCCGCCGGAGACCACAGGGTCGCAGGCGCTGGGCGTGATGATGCCTTTGACGGTCAGATCCTGACTGCTGGCGGCCAGTGCGAGAGACGAGGTGCCCAACAACAGGGCGGCCAGGGGCGCCGCTCTTAAGTAAGTCATCGTTTGAACCTTCCTTAGTACGGGGATGGGGTTACAGGTATTTCACTTCAATCGTGGCGGAGCCATAGATGGGGACCTCAGTGGTCAGGTCCATACCGGCAGTTGGAGCGATAAGGGTTTGCACCAAAAGCCCCGCAGTTACTTGCTGGACCGGTGTGGGCGCCCAACTGCCGTTCGAGCGATCGCCAAACGAAGCGAGGTCGGCGGCTGGCCAGACGTCGCCTGGGAAGATTTCGAGCCAACTGAGGCCGTTGTCCCGGGACTTAATCACGGAAATCACCGCGCCATCAGCCATTGGGTTATCCAGTGCCAGGGTGTACCCGCCGAGTTTTTTGCCGCTGACCAAGCCCAGGCCGTACGCGTTGCTTGAGTCATAGGCGCTCCCTTGATTGTCGATGCCCTCAAGGGCCAGCAGGGTCGGTGCATCGCAGGTGATCGCCATTTCCAGTCTGTGATTGCCAAGCAACGTCCAGGTATCGAGCTTCAAATCCTTGGCCGCTACCTTGCCGTGGTCGATGACGCCACCGTTTGAAAGGCTCGGTGCACAGGCGCTGGGGGTGATCAAACCCTTGACGGTCAGGTCGACGCTGCTGGCGGCGAACGCGGATGAACTGATGGCGAGCAATAGGGCACTGCTCAGCAGGGACAGGCAGGTTTTCATTTGGAAAGTGTCCATTTACAGGTACCTGACTTCGAAGGTCGCAGAACCGTCGATTGCCACTTCGCTGGTCAATGTCAGGCTGCTTGCAGGTGCAATCGAGGTGTACAGGGTCATGTCCATGACCGCATCCTTGATCGGATGCGGTGCCCAACCGCTATCCCCACGGCTGCCCAGCGCCACCAGATCGTTTGGCGCTACGGCTTCATCATCCAGCAACTCAGTCCATTGACCCTCCGAGTTGTACATGGCGATCAGGGTGGATGCCGTTTCGGCGACGGGGTTGCTGAACACCAACTGATACTTGCCGAGCTTCTGGTTTTCGTTGATCAGACCCAGGCCAAAGGTGGCGCCGTGCAATGCGGTCCCGGCGCGATTGTCGAGGGGGTGGATTGCAAACAGCGTTGCGGCATCGCAGTTGACGCTCAGTTGCACGGTCTTGTTCTCAAGCCGCGTGGCGGTGTCTTGATTCAGATCTTTTGCCGCGATTTTTCCAAAATCGACATCACCCGGCAGGCTGGGGGTGCAGGCGCTGGGGGTGATCAAACCCTTGACGGTCAGGTCGACGCTGCTGGCGGCCAATACCGAGGAAGTCATGGCGAGTAGCAGGGCACTGCTCAACAGGGATAGAGGGGTCTTCATTTTAATGTTCCATTGCAAACTGGCAGATAGAGGCGCGTGCAGGGCTACCCCCGACCCGGTATGAGCGGGTGGTTGGCCAAGCGGCGGTCTCGATGTTTATTGGCTGTAGCCGGGGAGTGGCAAGCCGACCCTCTTTGGGGTGAGCACAATTTAGCGAGGGGGATGCGCAGGGGAAATACAACTAATACGACATTGGCAGGACGGCGCAAAGGCAATGATTCAGGGGGGATTTTCGTAGTAGTTGTATGGGCTTTAATTAACTCGAAAGGTTATTTGTTTGCAGCCGATAGCATTCAAAAGGATGCGTCGACCATTGCTGCATGACAGGCCTCACGGGCTATTGCACCAGTGCTGCGGATGGCTGCCGGATCAATAGTCGCGATAGAGGTACTGATGGGTTCGCTGGTAGGTTCAACCGCAAGAGCGAGCCGCCTGCTGAAGCCGCCAGGCACACCTGCGTTTCATTGGCGGCGCCTGCGCGTGCTGGTGGTGGATGACCATTCTGCCTATCGCCTGTTGCTGGGTGGGTTATTGCAGAAACTGGGGCTGGGACACGAGGTGGCCGCCGACGGCTACCTCGGGCTGGTGGCCTATACCAGTCGCCCCTTCGATCTGGTGATCAGCGATTGCCAGATGCCATTTATGGACGGCTACAGCATGGCCCGCGCCATTCGCCAACATGAGTGCGACACCGGGATGAGACGCGTGCCTATCATCGCCTTGACCGCCAACCTGCGAAACGACAGCCCCAAACGTTGTCGCGATGCCGGCATGGATGCCTGGTTGATCAAACCACTGACGCTGGAACAATTGCACGCAGTGCTGGCGCGTTGGTTGCCGGGCGTGCATGACTGCTCCGTCGCCCAGGAGACTGTTGCGCCGCGCGCCGGCTGGCCAACCCGGGCCTCGCTGATCGCAACCTTTGGCAGCGGGGATATCGTCGATCAGTTGTTGGAAACCCTGTTGCTGGAAGCGTGGGAAGACCATCGTGTATTGCGCCACGCCTGCTCGACGTTGAACGCGCCACTGACCGCTGAGCGCCTGCATCGTTTGGTCGGCAGCCTGGTGTTTTTGGGCGGTACAGGCCTTGAGTCGTGTGCCGTGAAGTTGATCGAGCAGGTCCGGTCCCAGGGCGTTGCGGCGCACAAGGTGCAATTGGAATTGTTCCTGGCCCGGTTGCTGGTGTATCTCGAGTACCTGACCGAGGTCTGAAGAACGGTATTTGCTTCAGGCGTTTGCAATCCGACGATCTAGTTTTGGTTGTAGGTTTTTTCCTGTTGTTCTGTAGGCAAAAAAATGTGAACTAGTGAACATTGGGGGCGGCTGCAAACGGCTGTTTGTTAGCGGTTGTTGATGAGCGCCTGCGGGGGTATTTTGCGCGGATTCAAGCTGCCATCATTCGTGGGAATTTATGCTTCGAGTAATTATTGCTGACGATCACCCCATTGTTCGTATCGGGCAGAAAGTCGTGATTGAGGCGCACGGCCGATGCAAAGTGGTCGCTGAGGCCGATGGCCCCGATCAACTGCTCTGCCTGTTAAGTACCACGCCGTGCGATGTGATCGTCACGGACTTTGCCATGCCGGGCGGCCAGCAGGCCGATGGCTACGGCCTGTTGAGCCTGTTGCACCGCCAGTATCCGCAGTTGCCGGTGATTTTGGTGACCATGTTCGCCAGCGTCGCCACCTTGCGTGCTTCCTTCGCCCATGGGGCCAAGGCGGTGGTGGCCAAAAGTGCTTCCGCCAAGGAACTGCCCCTGGCGATCAAGGCCGTGTGTGCCGGCCAGACCTTCGCCAGTGAATCGCTGCGGGTGCAAATGGTCGAGGCGGGCACGGGCGATCAGTCCCAGGAGCCGCAATTATCCGGCAAGGAGCGCGAGGTGGTGCGCATGCTGGCCAGCGGCATGACCGTCAGCGAGATCGCGGCACAGGTCAATCGCAGTATTTCCACGATCAGCAAGCAGAAAAGCACGGCCATGCAGCGGCTGAGTATTTCCACCGATGTTGACCTGTTCGCCTATGCCCGCAGTGTTGGAATGGTGCCTTAGGCTTATCATTTGCGTGGCGAATGTCAGTAGCCAGGGCCGCGTGGGCAGCTTATCGTGCGCCTATTCTTTCGATGCCTGCGGAGCCTGCCCATGAGTGATGCCCATAACGCCCTGATCACCGAGTTCTACAGTGCCTTCCAGCGCCTGGACGCCGAAGCCATGGCCGCCTGCTACACCGCTGACGTGGTGTTCAGCGACCCGGCCTTTGGCGAGTTGCGCGGGCGCGACGCCGGGGACATGTGGCGCATGCTCACCACGCGGGCCAAGGACTTTTCCCTGACCTTCGACCATGTGCGCAGCGATGACAGCACCGGCAGTGCGCACTGGGTGGCGACCTACCTGTTCAGCGCCACGGGCAATACGGTGGTCAACGACATTGGTGCACGCTTTGTGTTTCGTGATGGCAAGATCTCTGAGCATCACGACCACTTCGACCTGTGGCGCTGGTCGCGCCAGGCCCTGGGCTTGAAGGGCTTGCTGCTGGGCTGGTCGCCGGCGCTGAAAAACGCCGTGCGCGCCCAGGCGCTTAAAGGCTTGAAGGCATTTCAGGCCGGTCGTTGATAAGCTGGATGCTCCTCTGGTTGGCCGAAATGAACTGTGACTGATCTTCCTGAACCCAAACCCTGGTTCGTCTACCTTGTACGTGCCGCCAATGGCTCGCTGTATTGCGGCATCAGCAATGACCCGGTGCGCCGCTTTGCCTCCCACCAGAGCGGCAAGGGCGCGCGGTTCTTTCTGTCCAGCCCGGCCGTGGCGCTGGTGTACACCGAGCAGTGCGCCTCCAAGGGCGAGGCACTGCGTCAGGAACGGCTGATCAAGAAATTGAAGAAAAGCGCCAAGGAATGCCTGGCGGCGAGTGGCTCATTGATTTGATTGATAGGTTCCCATCGTCCCCACGCAGGGCTTTGCAGGCTAAGCTGGCGGCTCACCTATCGAGCGGAGCCTGGCATGTCTGAGTTGATCCTGCACCATTACCCGACCTCACCCTTTGCAGAAAAAGCCAGGCTGCTGCTGGGTTTCAAGGGGTTGTCCTGGCACTCCGTACACATATCACCGGTCATGCCCAAACCCGACTTGACAGCCTTGACCGGCGGCTACCGGAAAACCCCGGTACTGCAAGTCGGCGCCGATATCTATTGCGACACGGCCCTGATCGCCCGTCGCCTTGAGCAGGAAACGTCCTCGCCGGCGCTGTTCCCGCTGGGCCAGGAAATGATCACGCAGACGTTCGCCACCTGGGCCGACAGCGTTGTGTTCGCCCATGCCGTCAGCCTGGTATTCCAGCCGGAGTCAGTGGCGGTGCGCTTTGGCAAATTGCCGCCGGACGCGATCAAGGCGTTTATGGCTGACCGTGCCGCGTTGTTCAGTGGCGGCACGGCCAGCAAGCTCCCGGCCGAGCTGGCCAAGCACCAATGGCCGGCGATCATGGCGCGTCTGGAGTTCCAGTTGCAGCACGCGCCGGGAGACTTTCTGTTCGGTGAACCGTCGATTGCCGACTTTGCCTTGGCCCACCCGATGTGGTTCCTCAAAGCCACTCCCGTGACGGCTCCATTGGTGGATGCTTATCCGGCCGTCCTGGCTTGGCTGGCGCGCGTGCTGGGTTTTGGTCACGGCAGTGCGAGTCAAATGACGGCGGAGCAGGCATTGGCGATCGCCCGTGATGCCACGCCTGCGGCATTACCGGATGACGAGTTCGAGGACTTGAATGGTTTCAAGGCGGGTCAGTCGGTAACGATTGCGGCCATTGATTACGGGGTTGATCCCGTTGCCGGTGAACTGCTGTTCGCTGGCCGTGAAGAGCTGATCCTGCGCCGTACCGACGAACGTGCCGGCACCGTGCACGTGCACTTCCCGCGCATGGGTTTTCGCATTCAGGCGCAATAAATAAAAATATTTGCAAACAAAGGTGAGGTAAATCGCCCGCCCATCCGTGTAGTGTTTGAAACTGCGAGCTATTCGCATTAACAGCGTTTTCTACACGGGTTCTCACAGCATGAAGTCGACGGCGGGCGGTTGGGTAAAACAGTGGCTGGGAGCCTCGGTATTGGCAGTATCTGGGCTGGCGTTGTTGCCCCTGGCGATTGCGCAGGCGCAGGAGCAACAAAGTGCCCCGTTCAACTTTGCCCTGGCAGCCAAACCGCTGCCCCAGGCGCTGAGTGATTTCAGCCGGGTGACCGGCATCAGCGTGATCTACACCGACGAAGCACCCTATGGTCTCAATGCCCCGGCGGTCAGCGGGCAGATGAGTGCCGCCCAGGCCCTGCAACGGCTGCTCGGCAACTCAGGCTTTACCTTTCGCCAGATCGACGCCCGTACTCTGGCGCTTGAGCCTGTGCCCACCGATGGCGCAGTCAACCTGGGCGCCACCACCATCAGCGGCGCGAGCCAAGCCCAGGACACCACCAGCTATCAGCCACCGCCCACCAGTTCGGTGATGCGCTCCCACGGCCTGCTGCTGGAGACCCCGCAAACCGTCAACGTCGTGCCGGCCCAGGTGCTGCGCGACCAGCAACCACGCAACCTGGATGACGCCCTGGGCAATATCAGTGGCATCACCCAGGCCAACACCCTCGGCAGCACCCAGGACGCGGTGATGCTGCGCGGTTTTGGTGACAACCGTAACGGCTCGATCATGAAGGACGGTATGCCCGTGGTGCAGGGCCGCGCGCTGAACGCCACCGCCGAGCGCGTCGAAGTGCTCAAAGGCCCGTCGTCTTTGCTGTATGGCATCCAGGATCCGGGCGGCGTGGTCAATATTGTCAGCAAAAAGCCCGAGCTGGTGCAGTCCACCTCGTTGACCGCGCGCGGCTCGACCTTCGGTGACGGCAAGAACGGCAGCGGCGGCAACCTCGACACCACCGGCCCCATTGGTGACAGCGGCCTGGCCTATCGACTGATAGTGGACCATGAAGACGAAGATTACTGGCGCAATTACGGCACCCACCGCGAAACGCTGGTGGCGCCGTCCCTGGCCTGGTACGGCGACACCACGAAAGTAGTGTTCGCCTATGAACACCGCGAATTTCTCTCGCCGTTCGACCGTGGCACCGCCATCGACCCCAAGACCAACCACCCGTTGAACATCCCCGCGACCCGTCGGCTGGATGAGCCGTTCAACAATATGCAAGGCCGCTCCGACCTGTACCGCCTGGAAGTCGACCACGACTTGAACGACGACTGGAAGGCGCACTTCGGCTACAGCTGGAACCGCGAGACCTACGACGCCAGCCAGGTGCGCGTGGTCAAGGTCAACACCAACGGCACCCTCACCCGCAGCATGGACGGCACTCAGGGCGCGCTGACCACCGACCGCTTCGCCACCACCAGCCTGGAAGGCAAGGTCAATGTCGGCGGCATGCAGCACGACCTGGTGTTCGGGCTCGACGACGAGTACCGCAAGATCTACCGTGCCGACCTGATTCGCCAGGCGCCGCGTGGCGTCTTCAACTATAACGATCCGGTGTACGGCAACGAAGTCGCGGGCACCAAAGTCAGCGCGCCGGACAGTAACCAGACCGACTTGCTGCGCAGTGATTCGCTGTTCTTCCAGGACGCCATCCACCTCAATGACCAGTGGATTCTGGTCGGCGGTGCGCGCTATCAGATGTACGACCAATACGCCGGAAAAGGCGTGCCGTTCACCGCCAACACCGATGGCAACGGCCAGAAGTGGGTGCCGCGTGCCGGTCTGGTGTATCGCTACACCGACCAATTGTCGTTTTATGGCAGTTACACCGAGTCGTTCAAACCCAACTCCACCATCGCGCCGTTGGCGAACAAAAGCGTGCTGGACGGCAGCCTGGAACCGGAACAGTCCAAGGCCTGGGAACTGGGCACCAAGCTCGACATACCGGGGCGCATCACCGCCAGTGCGGCGCTGTTCAATATCGAAAAACGCAACGTGCTGGTGCAGGTCGGCGACGGTTTGGCCGCCGTCTACAGCGTGGCGGGCAAGGTACGTTCCCGTGGCCTTGAGCTGGACGCCAGCGGCCAGTTGACCGACAACTGGAGCCTGATCGGCAGCTACGCCTACACCGATGCCGAGGTGACCGAAGACCCGACGCTCAAAGGCAATCGCCTGCAAAACGTGGCGAAAAACACCGCGTCGTTGTCGGCCGTGTATGACTTCGGCAGCCTCTTGGGGGGTGACCAGCTGCGTGTGGGCGCCGGCGCACGTTACGTGGGCGAGCGGGCCGGGGACGCGGCCAACAGCTTCGAACTGCCGAGCTACACCGTGGCCGATGCATTTGCCAGCTACGACACCAAAATCGACGGGCAGAAGGTCAAGTTCCAGCTCAATGTGAAGAACCTGTTTGATCGCACCTACTACACCTCGTCGGTGAACACCCAGTTTGTGTCCATCGGCGATGCGCGGCAGGTGTCGGTTTCCAGCACCCTGCAGTTTTAAGGCACGCTCCCTCGCCACAACGGCAATGAGCTGGTAGCGTTGCCGCCACTGAATATTTTGCGGGAAAACGGTACTGATGCAGTTGGGTCGATGGATACACACCAGCGCGATGCTGGTGGGCTTGAGTTTGTTACTGGGTGGTTGCGCCACGCCTTCGAAGACGGCTACCGGCCAGAGCCTCGACCAATTGCTGGCTGACCCGGCGCTGCATGGCGCTTCGGTCTCGCTGATGGTGCGGGACGCCAACAGTGGCGCCACGCTGTATCAGCACAACCCGCGCACGCGGCTGGTGCCGGCTTCCAACCTCAAACTGCTGACCACGGCTGCGGCCATGGATGTGCTCGGGCCGCAGTACCGTTTCGCCACGCAACTGTTGAGCAACGGCATTCGCCAGGGCGACCGTCTGACCGGCAACCTGTACCTGCGCGGCCTGGGTGACCCGACCATTCAGTTCGCCGATTACCAGGCGTTGGCGGCGCAGTTGGCCAGCCAGGGCGTGCGTCAGGTGCAGGGCGACCTGGTGTTTGATGACACCTGGTTTGACGCCGAGCGGCTGGGTGTCGACTGGTCCCACGATGATGAAAGCACCTACTACGGCGCACAAATTTCGGCATTGACCGTGTCGCCCAATACCGATTTTGATGCCGGCAGCGTGCTGGTTACCGCCAAGGCGCCAGCACGGGCCGGGCAGCCTGTGAGCGTCGACATCTTTCCGCCGACCAACTACCTGCAACTGAGCAACCGCGCGGTCAGCGGGCCGGGCAACACCTATGGGATCAACCGTCGCCATGGCACCAACCTGCTGCAGCTCAGTGGCGCCGTGGCGCCGGGGCGACAGAGCGAACAGCTGGTGAGTGTGTGGGAGCCAACGCAGCTGGTGGCCAACCTGTTCGAGCAAGCGCTGGCGCAGCAAGGCATTTCGGTGCTTGGCCATCGAGTGATGGGCGGCGCAAGCCCGGCGGCGGTGACGGTACTGGCCGAGCATAAATCGGCGCCTTTGCAGGCGTTGATTACGCCGCTGCTCAAACTCTCGAACAACAACATGTCCGAAGCCTTGCTCAAGGCCATGGGCCGCCAGACGGCCAACAGCGGCACGGCGGCGGCGGGCGCGGTGGCGGTGGCCGGGTTTCTCAAGCGCCAGGGGCTGGACACGGCGACGCTGAGCCAGGTCGACGGCTCGGGCCTGTCGCGGCGTAACCTGGTGTCGTCACAAAACCTCACCGACCTGCTGCTGGCCGCGAGCAAGCAGCCGTGGTTCAACGCTTGGTACAACGCGCTGCCGATTGCCGGCAATACCGACCGCATGACCGGCGGCAGCCTGCGTTATCGCCTGCGCGGCACCCCGGCCGAGAACAACCTGCATGCCAAAACCGGCTCCATGGGCGGCGTGTCGTCCTTGAGCGGTTACATCACCGATACCAAAGGGCGCAAGCTGGTGTTCTCGATGCTGAGCAACAACTACGTGGTGGGCGGCGCACAGGTCAAAGCCGTGGAAAACCGCGTGGCGTTGGCCCTGTCACGCTGGGACGAGTGATTCAGGGCTGATAGCCCATGCGCCAACTCACGGCCCGGGTCGCCGCCAGCAAGCGCTGCGCCGCCGGGCCATCTTCATCGGCATGGAACAGTGAGGTGGGGCCGACCACGGTCATCACCGCCGCGACTTGCCCGACCGCATTGAACACCGGCGCCGACAACGCATCGACGCCGGGCATCAGTAAACCATGCACAAAGTGCAGGCCCCGGTTGCGGATCTGTTCGCAGGCGCCGGCGTAGGCCGCGTCGTCCGCCAGGGCATGGGCAGTCCCGGCCTGAATCTCGCGTGCGCGCAATTCCACGGTTTCCCGCGATGGCAGGTAAGCGCTGAATACCAGCCCGGTGGACGAGCTGAGCAGCGGCAACACTGAACCCAACTGCGTCACCACAGTGACGGCACGCACCGCCGGTTCGATCTGCACCACCGTCGCGCCCTGGTTGCCCCACACCGCCAAAAAGCAGGTTTCATTCAATTCATCGCGCAGTTCTGCCAGGGGCATCGCGCCGACTTTCAACACGTCCATGCTGCCCAGCGCCGCCAAGCCCACGCGCAACGCCTCGCGGCCCAGGCCGTAATGGTTGGTAGCGGTGTTCTGCTCGGCAAACCCCGAAGCGATCAGCGCCTGCAAGTAGCGGTGGACCTTGCTCGCCGGCATCTGCACATGTTCGGCCAGGCGCGACAGCGAGGTGGCGGGGGACAGTTCGGCCAGCGCCTTGAGGATATCGGTGCCCACTTCGGCCGAGCGGACTTTCTGTTTACCGGTGTCGCGGGGCTTTTCCATGGAGGGGCGATAATCCGAGAGATGAATGGGCGTCTTTATAGCTTGACGGTCGACAGTGATCAAATTACGTTATGCGTAACTGGATTACGATAAAAACAACTTCCGCACAGAGGATGGTCCATGAACCTCGAATACCAATCGGGTTTCGGCAATGAGTTCGCCAGCGAAGCGTTGCCTGGCGCATTGCCGGTCGGCCAGAATTCCCCGCAAAAAGCTCCCTACGGTCTGTACACCGAGCTGTTCTCCGGCACCGCCTTTACCATGGTGCGCAGCGAAGCCCGCCGCACCTGGCTGTACCGCATTCAGCCGTCGGCCAACCACCCGGCGTTTATCAAGCTGGAGCGGCAATTGGCCGGTGGTCCGCTGGGGGCGGTGACGCCGAACCGCTTGCGCTGGAATCCGCTGGATATTCCCGGCGAACCGACTGACTTTATCGACGGCCTGGTCGGCATGGTCGCCAACTCCGGGTCGGCAAAACCCTCAGGCATCAGCATTTACAATTACTGCGCCAACCGTTCGATGGAACGGGTGTTCTTTAACGCCGATGGCGAACTGTTGATCGTCCCCGAGCAGGGCCGTCTGCGTATCGCCACCGAGTTGGGTGTGCTGGACGTCGAGCCGCTGGAAATCGTGGTGCTGCCCCGCGGCCTGAAATTTCGCATCGAACTGCTGGATGCCCAGGCACGCGGCTACGTTGCGGAAAACCACGGCGCGCCATTGCGCCTGCCGGATCTGGGGCCAATCGGCAGCAACGGCCTGGCTAACCCGCGTGATTTCCTCACACCGGTCGCTCACTATGAAGACAGCAAAAAGCCGACCACGCTGGTGCAGAAATTCCTCGGCGAACTGTGGGCCTGTGAGCTGGACCATTCGCCGCTGAACGTGGTCGCCTGGCACGGCAATAACGTGCCGTACAAATATGACCTGCGCCGTTTCAACACCCTTGGCACGGTGAGTTTCGATCACCCGGACCCGTCGATTTTCACCGTACTGACCTCGCCCACCAGCGTGCATGGGCTGGCCAACCTCGACTTCGTGATCTTCCCGCCGCGCTGGATGGTGGCCGAAAATACCTTCCGCCCGCCGTGGTTCCACCGCAACCTGATGAACGAATACATGGGCCTGATCCAGGGCGCCTACGACGCCAAGGCCGAAGGTTTCCTGCCGGGCGGCGCGTCACTGCACAGCTGCATGAGCGCCCACGGCCCGGACGGCGAGACCTGCATCAAAGCCATCAACGTGGCGCTGGCGCCGCACAAGATCGATAACACCATGGCCTTCATGTTCGAGACCAGCCAAGTGCTGCGCCCCACACAGTTCGCCCTTGAGTGCCCACAACTGCAACCTTCCTACGACGCGTGCTGGGCCTCGCTGCCCGCCACCTTCAACCCGAACCGGAGATAACCCATGACTCAGCCAACACTTGCCCGCAGCTGGGTAGCCTCCGCCAACGGCCACCGCGATTTCCCCTTGCAGAACCTGCCGCTGGGCGTGTTCAGCATCAATGGCTCGGCCCCGCGCAGTGGCGTGGCGATTGGCGATTCGATTCTCGACCTGCACGCTGCGCTGGACGAGTTTGAAGGTGAAGCTCGCCGTGCGGTCGAAGCCACTGCCGGTGGCCAACTGAACGGCTTTTTCGAACTCGGCCGTGGCCCACGCGTAGCCTTGCGCGAGCGCCTGCTGGAACTGCTCGCCGAAGGCAGCAAGCTGCACACCCGTGAGGCGCAGGTACTGCACCGCGCGGCGGATTGCCACATGCATGTGCCGGCGAAGATCAACGATTACACCGACTTCTACGTCGGCATCGAACACGCGCAAAACATCGGCAAACTGTTCCGTCCCGACAACCCGTTGCTGCCCAACTACAAGTACGTGCCGATTGGCTATCACGGTCGCGCCTCGACCATTCGCCCCTCGGGCACGGACGTACGCCGGCCTAAAGGCCAGACGCTGCCAGCCGGCCAGGCCGAGCCAACCTTCGGCCCGTGCGCGCGCCTGGATTATGAGTTGGAACTGGGCATCTGGATCGGCCAGGGCAATGCCATGGGCGACTCGATTGCCATTGGCGACGCCGCTGAACATATTGCCGGGTTCTGCCTGCTCAACGACTGGTCGGCACGGGATATCCAGGCCTGGGAATACCAGCCGCTCGGCCCGTTTCTGTCAAAAAGCTTCATCACCAGCATCTCGCCGTGGGTGGTCACCGCCGAAGCGCTGGAGCCGTTCCGCAAGGCCCAACCGGCCCGTCCCGCAGGTGACCCGCAGCCGCTGCCGTACCTGCTGGATACGCGTGACCAGGCCACGGGAGGCCTGGACATCGAGCTGGAAGTGCTGCTGACCACCGCTGCGATGCGCGAGCAAAACCTGCCGGAACACCGCCTGGCCCTGAGCAACACCCAGCACATGTACTGGACCGTAGCGCAGTTGGTTGCACACCACAGCGTCAACGGCTGCCAGTTGCAGGCCGGTGATTTGTTTGGTTCGGGCACCTTGTCCGGGCCGCAACCGGGGCAGTACGGCAGCCTGTTGGAAATCACCGAAGGCGGTAAAAAGCCGATTGAACTGGCCTCCGGCGAAGTGCGTAAGTTCCTTGAAGATGGTGACGAAATCATCCTGCGTGCCCGTTGCAACCGTGAAGGTTTTGCCTCCATCGGTTTCGGCGAATGCCGTGGCACCGTGACCGCAGCACGCTAAGAGGGCAGGGCGATGCAACTCTATACCTACTACCGTTCTACGGCGTCGTATCGGGTGCGTATCGCCCTGGCGCTCAAGGGCCTGGACTTTACTGCCGTGCCGGTTAATTTGCTGGTGCCGCCGGGCGGCGCGAATCGCCAGCCCGATTACCTGGCGATCAACCCGCAGGGCCGTGTACCGGTGCTGCGTACCGATGAGGGAGAGCTGTTGATCCAATCACTGGCGATCATCGAGTACCTGGAAGAGCGTTATCCACAGGCGCCGTTGCTCTCCAAGGACTTGGCAGCCCGTGCCCATGAGCGGGCGGTGGCGTCGATCATTGGCTGCGATATCCATCCGCTGCACAACTCCAGCACGCAAAACCTGCTGCGCAAATGGGGGCATGACGAGGCGCAAGTGCTCGAGTGGATCGGGCATTGGATAAGCCAGGGCCTGGGCGCGGTGGAGCAGTTGATTGGCGATGAAGGTTTTTGCTTTGGGCCGCAACCGGGGATGGCGGATGCGTTTCTGATCCCGCAGCTGTATGCGGCTGAGCGCTTCAAGGTGCCGTTGGGCGCGTACCCGCGTATCGGGCGAGTGGCCGCGCTGGCGGCGCAGCATCCGGCGTTTGTGCAGGCGCATCCGGCCAACCAACCCGACACCCCTGACACACCCTAAATCAATGTGGTAGCTGGCTTGCCTGCGATAGCGGTCTATCAGTTGATAATGCACTGACTGACACACCGTCATCGCAGGCAAGCCAGCTCCCACCGTTTGATCCGCGTCATCCTTATAAAAATAACAGGTACCTTGCGATGCACAATCAGATTGCCAGCTTTCGCGCGGCACTCGACGCCCGTGCGGTGTCGCGCTACCAGTGGTTGATTCTCCTGTTGCTGGCGTTGCTGCTGGTAACCGACGGCTATGACGCCCAGGTGCTGGGCTACGTAGTGCCGGCCTTGGCCAAGGATTGGGGGCTGGAAAAAGCCGCGTTCGGCCCGGTGTTCAGCGCCAACCTCTTGGGCCTGACCCTGGGCTCGTTATTGGTGACGCCGCTGGCCGACCGCTTCGGCGTGCGCCGCATCCTGCTCGCCTGCGTGCTGATCTACGCGAGCCTCACCGTGCTGATGGTGTTCGCCAATTCCCTGACCACCCTGATGGCTGCACGGTTTATCTGCGGCATCGGCATGGGTGGCGCGATGCCCAGCGCCATGGCGTTGATGTCTGAATATTCCCCGCCGCGCATGCGCACCCTGATGGTGACCCTGGCCGCCTGCGGCTTCTCGTTCGGTGGCGCGGCGGGTGGGTTTGTGGCGGCGGGGTTTATCGAAGGTTACGGCTGGCAGGCGGTCTTCCTGGCGGGCGGGGTGACGCCGTTGCTGCTGTTCCCTTTCCTGGTGTGGTTGCTGCCGGAATCCTTGCCGCGTTTGCTGCGGGATGCGCCGCCGTATGCGCGGTTGCAAAAGGTCACGGCACGCATGCTGCCCGACTGGCAGCCGCCGCTGGCGAGCGAGGCAGAGAACCTTCACGAGCAGAGCAGCAAACTTACGGTGGTGGAGCTGTTTCGCAACGGCTATGCGCGTCCGACCTTGCTGATTTGGGCGACCTTTTTTGTCAGCCTGATCCTGCTGTATTTCATGATCAGCTGGCTGCCGACGCTGCTGCTGGAAAGCGGCCTGGCGTTGAAGGAAGCCAATTTGGTGACCTCAATGTTCCTGTTTTCCGGCACCTTGGGCGCCATCGGTATGGCGTGGTTTGCCGACCGCCTGAAAAGCAAGGTGCGGTTGCTCTCCGGCGTGCTGGCGGCGGCTGCGGTGTGCACGATCTTGCTGGGGCTGAATCACGACAACCCGCGTTATCTGGTGGCCTGCGTGTTCGCGGCCGGCTTCTGCATTATTGGCGGGCAACTGACCCTCAACGCCTTCGCGAGTAATTTCTACCCGGCACACGTGCGCGCTACCGGCACCGGCTGGGCCTTGGGTGTGGGGCGCTTCGGTTCAATCCTGGGGCCGCTGTTCGGCAGCCTGTTGCTGGCGATGCATATTCCGGTGGAGCAGATTTTCTTCTTCTGCGCGATTCCGGCGGTAATTGCGGCGCTGTTGATCATTCAGGTGCGCTCGCCTGGCTCCAACGCCCTGCCGGGCCCGTTACATAACGATATTCTCAAGACGCCGGCCAATCATTGATTCAACGCAGCTTCCACCCTTCAGTGCACCACGGTGTTGGGCGGCAAATGCCCCAGCCGCTCGGTCAGGCGCAGGCGCTGGATCGGGTCTTCGCTGAGCAACAGGGCATGTTCCAGGTCAAAGCGCTCGGCACTCGGGCAGTCCAGGCGCTGGTAAAGGCTGGCCCGCGCCAGATAATCCGCAGCGCTGGCATTGCCCAACTCCAGCGCGCGCTCGGCGTCGATCAGGGCCGACAGCGGGTGGTCATTGGCCAGGTGCAGTTGGCGCAGGTTACGTGACAGCCGTTGCAGGATCGAACGCGGTTCGGCGGTGAGCAGGTGCTCGGCCTGCAACTTGAGGTTTGGCCCGTACTGGCGGTGCAGCAACTCGCGACAGTCGTTGGGGTACAGGCGCCGGCCGCCGCAAGGGTCCAACAGGTGGTCGGCACCGGGCACCCGCAGCAGGAAGTGGCCGGGGAAATTAACCCCCACCATGGGAATATCCAGGCGCCGCGCCATCTCCAGCGCGATCAGGCCCATGGCCAAGGGTTGGCCGCGTTTGCGCAGCAGTACCTTGTCGAGCAGCGCGGCGGCGGGGCGTAGCGGTGTGGAATCATCCTGGGCAAACCCCAGGTCATTCATGCGCCGCAGCAACGGCTGGCCGAGTTCATCCGCCGGCAGCATGGGCATGCCTACGCTGATCTGTTGTTGCAGCAAAGTCAGGTCTTGCAGGATCAGCAGGGGTTGCACGCTCGGATCGTGTTCAGCCGCCATCCACAACGCGGCTTCAAACAGCGCAGGCGGTGAGCGGTCCAGGCAGGCGAAAAAGGCTGTGCGGGGATTCATTGCATTCTCCGGCGGATGCCCACGTTTTAGCCTTGCTGTGAATTTTCGTCCAGTAACTTAGGAAATGTCCTGCGGGCTTATGTCCTGATGCCTATTAAACCTGGCGGCTTATTCCAGCGTGATTCAGCAGTTTTCTACCGCAAGCCTATACTGGGGCCTCTACCAGAAGTGATTCGGGAGCCCATTGATGTTTGCGCTCATGCACAGCACCCGCCTTGAATCGCTGCACCTGAGCGTCGACCCGGTGACCGGGTTGAAGGCCGTCATCGCCATCCACAACAGCCGCCTCGGCCCTGCCTTGGGCGGTTGCCGTTATCTTGCTTACCCAGACGATGAAAGTGCCGTGGCCGATGCCGCACGCCTGGCCCAAGGCATGAGCTACAAAGCCGCCCTGGCCGGCTTGCCGGTGGGCGGCGGCACGGCGGTGATCATCCGCCCCGTGCACGTGGAAAGCCGCGCGGCGTTGTTTGAAGCCTTCGGCCGTTGTATCGAAAAACTCGACGGCCGTTTTGTCACCTCGATCGACAGCGGTACATCTGTCGCCGACATGGACTGCATCGCCCAACACACCCGTTTCGTCACCAGCACCACGGCCGCAGGCGACCCGGCGCCCCATGCCGCCATGGGCGTGTTCACCGGTATCCGCACCACCGCCATGGCACGCCTGGGCAGTGACAACCTCGAAGGCCTGCGCATCGCGATCCAGGGCCTGGGCAATGTCGGTTTTGCTTTGGCCGAACAACTGCACGCGGCGGGTGCCGAACTGCTGGTCAGCGACATCGACCACGGCAAGGTGCAACTGGCCATGGAGCAGCTGGGTGCACACCCCATCGCCAATGATGCGTTGCTCAGCACGCCGTGTGACATTCTGGCGCCGTGCGGTGTCGGCGCGGTGTTCAACCGTCATACGGTCGGCCAACTGCGTTGCGCCGCCGTGGCCGGTTCCGCCAGCGCGCAATTGACCACTCTGGACATTGCCGACCAACTGGAAGGGCGCGGTATCCTCTACGCCCCGGACTACGTGATCAACTCCGGCGGCCTGATCTACGTCGCCCTCAAACACGCCGGCACCGAGTTGCCCGCCATCACCGCACACCTGTCGAACATCGGCACGCGCCTCACCGAAATCTTCGCCCACGCCCAAGCCGAAAAACGCTCCCCCGCGCGGGTGGCGGACGAGTTGGCCGAACGCCTGCTCTACAAATAGCCCAGGCATTAAAAAGGCCCTGAATCAATGATTCAGGGCCTGTTCAATTCGGGCTTTATTCTGCCGCCGGGTTCAGCAACTCGGACAATGCGTCCGGCTGGCTCTTGAACGCCTTGGCAAACACATCGCGATTCTTCGCCATGTAGATCCCGGCTTCCTCCACCTGCTGCTCGCTCAGGGACGGCACGGCTTTTTGCAACACTTCTGCCAGCAACTCAGCGAGTTCAAGCATCTTGTCATGACGGTCAGCTTCGGCTTTATCCATGAACAAACGCTCCAGATCTCGGCTGCTGCGGTATACCACTTCGACGGCCATTCACCACCTCACATGCCTTCACGATAGTTGTCTTTTGCGACTACTGTATTCATATACAGTGAAAAGGGTAAGCCAAACCACGGGGTTTGGGTAGCAGTTTTTTAATGTAGCCCGTAAATACAGGTTCGGAGTGCCTCATATCACGCCGCCACCATCTTATACCTGCCACTGGCCTTTTTTCTGCATGCAGAACAACCGTCACGTCCACCCCGCATTATCCGGTCGAGCCGACCTAAGGAAGCATCATCGTGAAAATCAACTGGGCCGAAAAGCTGCGTCAGCAAGTCCATGGGCTGGCCGAGTCGCTGGGCAATCTGTTCGTCGAGACGTTCCACTACCTGGCGCTGTTCGCCATTGGTGCCGTAACAGCCTGGGCGGCGGTGATGGAGTTTTTGGGGATGCTGGAGAACGGGCACATCAAGATCGATGACATCTTGCTGCTGTTCATCTACCTGGAATTGGGCGCAATGGTCGGGATTTATTTCAAGACCAACCACATGCCCGTACGCTTTCTGATCTACGTGGCGATCACGGCGCTGACGCGCCTGCTGATCTCCAACGTCTCCCACCACAACCCGCCGGACATCGGCATCATCTACCTGTGCGGCGGCATTCTGTTGCTGGCGTTCTCGATTCTGGTGGTGCGCTACGCCTCGTCGGCGTTCCCGTCGGTGAAGGTCGAAGGCCCGCGTCGCAAAGGCGAGGCGAGCCTGGAAACCGAGAAGGGCGAGCTTTAAAGCCCGACGCTGAAGGGCAGGGTGCGGGCGGGCGGTGGCTGCAAGAGTTTGTGGCTGTCGCCGTCCGTCATCACCGCCAGAATCTCCATGGCGCTGTGGCCCTGTTCGATGGCGATGCCGAATTGAATGCTCTGCACCAGGCGCTTGAGCCGCTCCGGGTCGTTGCGTTGTTCGGCGCTGATCATGCGTTTGGCCACCACCCCCGTCTCGTCCGAGAGGGTGAGCATGATGCTGCCGTCGAGCCGTTGGATGCTCAGGTTGACGCGGTAGGTGGGCGTGAAGGTGTCAGTGATGATCTGAAAAGGATTGTCCATGGTGCGTTACCGCCTGATAAGAACATGCAGTCATTGACGACCGGTGTCGGGTTAAGTTCGCATTGCCTGACCACCGGCCACTCCGTCGCTGAGGGTTCACAAGGTCCGTTTGCCTCGTTAGCTGTACAGCAAGGGGCGTGCCGTATAGCGCTCTACCAGGCGCTGCAATACCCATGTGGGAGCGGGCTTGCTCGCGAATGCGGTGTGTCAGCCAATAAATACTTAGCTGAATGACCGCATTCGCGAGCAAGCCCGCTCCTACATTTGTCATGGGGTGTGTTCGATTTCAGGGCAAAACCGAAAAAACGATCGCAGACAGCGCAATCAACCCGATCAGCACCACAAACACATTCGACACCTGGCCCGAATACTGGCGCAGAGAAGGCACGCGGCGGATCGCGTACATCGGCATCAGGAACAGCAGGCACGCGATGATTGGCCCGCCCAGGGTTTCGATCATGCCCAGGATGCTTGGGTTGAAGGTCGCCACGGCCCAGCAGGTCAGCACCATGAACAGCGCGGTGCAGCGTTCCAACCCTTTGGATGACATCGAACGGTTACGCCCACGCAGGGATTTGACGATCAAACCCTGGAAGCCTTCGCTGGCGCCGATGTAGTGGCCGAGAAAGGACTTGGTGATGGCCACCAGCGCGATCAACGGCGCGGCGTAGGCAATCACGGGCGTCTGGAAGTGGTTGGCGAGGTACGACAGGATCGAAATGTTCTGCGCCTTGGCGGCCGCCAGGTCAGCCGGCGACAGGGCCAGCACGCAGCTGAAGCAGAAGAACATCACCGTCAGCACCATCATGCCGTGGGCGGTGGCGAGGATACCGCTGCTTTTGCGCTCGGCCTGTGGGCCGTAGACGCGCTTCTGGTCGACGGCAAAGGCGGAAATGATCGGCGAGTGGTTGAAGGAGAACACCATCACCGGGATCGCCAGCCACAGCGTCTTGAAGAACATCGGCAATGGCATGCCTTCGCTGGCGGAAGCGAAGAACGCGCCGTTCCAGTTGGGGATCAGGCTTACGGCCAGCAACAGCAGGGCGGCGACGAAGGGGTACACCAGTACGCTCATGGCTTTGACGATCACGCCCTGGCCGCAGCGCACAATGGCCATCAGGCCGAGGATCAGCACCAGCGACAGGATCGCCCGGGGCGGCGGGGCCAGGTGCAGTTGGTGTTCCATGAAGCTGCTGAGGGTGTTGGTCAGCGCCACGCTGTAGACCAGCAGGATCGGGAAAATCGCGAAAAAGTACAGCAGCGTGATCAGCTTGCCCGCGCCGACGCCGAAGTGTTCTTCGACCACTTCGGTGATGTCACCGGATTTGCCCGACAGCACAAAGCGCGTCAGCCCACGGTGAGCAAAGAAGGTCATGGGGAAGGCCAGCAACGCCAGCACGATCAGCGGCCAGAAGCCGCCAACGCCGGCGTTGATCGGCAGGAACAAGGTGCCGGCGCCAATGGCCGTGCCGTAGAGGCCAAGCATCCAGGTGGTGTCGTGTTTGGTCCAGCCGGTGGTGACAGTGTTGTCTACAGCGTTATCTACAGCAACAGCAGGGTTTTCAGCGGCAGGTGTACGTACATCAGTCATCGATATTGCCTCGTTATTATTTTTGCGCGGGCTCACGTAGGGGGCGGGTAGGCGTGCTCCGATCAGCACTCCACCCAGCTGACCGCCAGGCCGCCCCGTGAAGTTTCTTTGTATTTGTCATGCATGTCGGCGCCGGTATCGCGCATGGTGCGGATCACCCGGTCGAGAGAAATGAAGTGCTTGCCGTCACCGCGCAGGGCCATTTGCGTGGCGTTGATCGCCTTGACCGCCGCGATGGCGTTGCGCTCGATGCACGGTACTTGCACCAGGCCGCCGACCGGGTCGCAGGTCAGGCCGAGGTTGTGTTCCAGGCCGATTTCAGCAGCGTTTTCCAGTTGCTCCGGTGTGGCACCGAGGATGTCGGCCAAGCCGGCAGCGGCCATGGCACAGGCCGAGCCCACTTCGCCCTGGCAGCCGACTTCGGCGCCGGAGATCGAAGCGTTCTTCTTGCAGAGAATGCCCACGGCAGCAGCCGCCAGGAAGAAATTGACCACATCGTCATCCGACGCATCGGCGTTGAACTTCATGTAGTAATGCAGCACGGCCGGGATGATCCCTGCTGCGCCATTGGTCGGCGCGGTGACCATGCGCCCGCCGGCGGCGTTTTCTTCGTTGACGGCGAGGGCGAACAGGTTGACCCATTCCATCGCCGACAAAGTGGAGGTGATCACGTTGGGTTTGCCGATTTCCAGCAGGCTGCGGTGCAATTTCGCCGCACGGCGTGGCACGTCGAGGCCGCCTGGCAAGATGCCTTCATCGCGCAAGCCTTGCTCCACGCACTCGCGCATCACCGACCAGATATGCAGCAGGCCGCTGCGGATTTCTTCGTCGCAGCGCCAAGCGCGTTCATTGGCCATCATCAGCTCGGAAACCCGCAGGCCGTGCTTGTTGCACAAGGCCAGCAGTTCGACGGCGCTGGAAAAGTCGTAGGGCAATTCGACGTCGCTGGCAGGCGCAATGCCCGAGGCGGCTTCGGCCGCTTCGATGATGAAACCGCCGCCGACCGAGTAATAGGTCTGTTCGCTCAGCAGGCCGGTTTCGCCATAGGCGTGCAGGGACATGGCATTGGGGTGGTAGGGCAGGCTTTCGTCGAGCAGCAGGAGGTCGGTGTGCCAGTTGAAGGCAATGTCCTGCGCGCCTGCGAGCAGCAATCGGCCGGATTCGCGCAACTGCTGAATGCGTGCATTGATCGACGTGGGGTCGACCGTGTCTGGCCATTCGCCCATCAGCCCCATCACGCTGGCGCGGTCGGTGGCGTGGCCCACACCAGTGGCGGACAGCGAGCCGTACAGGCGCACTTCGATACGTCGCGTATCGGCCAGCAATTGTTGGTCGGTCAGGGCTTGGGCGAAGGTCGCCGCTGCGCGCATCGGGCCGACGGTATGGGAGCTGGACGGGCCGATGCCCACTTTGAATAGATCGAAAACACTGATAGCCATGCTAAAGCCTTACAAGCAATGGAGTAGAAATCGCTGCCATGTTTTGTAGAGCAGGCGGAATTGGCGCGATACTGAGCCTCTGGATCGGCACTGACCAACGAATTATCCTAAGACACCCTTTAGCAGGACTAAACGCTATGACTCGCCCTCTCCATGGCCAGACCTATGTCTGGCTGCACGTGTTTTCCTGCGCCGCGCGGCATTTGTCGTTTACCCGCTGCGCCGAAGAACTGCACATCACGCCGGGGGCGGTGAGCCAGCAAATTCGCCAGTTGGAAGAGCGCCTGGGCTTTCGGCTGTTTCATCGGCGTGCCCGTGGCGTGGAGCTGAGTGCCGAAGGGCAAAGGCTGGCGGCGACCGTGGGCGAGGCCTACGGCAGCATTGACGCGGAATTGCAGCGGCTGGACGCGGGGATGATCAGCGGCACTTTGCGCTTGCGCTCGATCCCGTCGTTTCTCGGCAAGTGGCTGACCCCGCGTTTACCGCGGTTGCAGCAGCGCTTTCCGGATATCCAACTGCGCATGGTCGCCGAAGACAGCAGCATCGCCTTGCACGAGGGCGACTTCGACCTGGCCATCGACCTGAACGACGGCAGCTACCCCGGCCTGTTATCCACAGCCCTGCTCGATGAACAGATCTTTCCGGTGTGCGCGCCGAGCCTGCTGCGCGGGAGGCCGCCGCTGCATGGCCCGGCGGACCTGGTGCATTTCCCGCTGTTGCACGACATCACCGCCTGGCGTGGGAGTTATGAGTACGCCGAGTGGGAGTTTTATCTGAATGCTATCGGCTACCACGACGCCGACGTGCGCCGCGGCCACACCTTCAACCGCAACCACCTGACCATCGAGGCCGCCATCGCGGGGATGGGCGTGGCGATTGCGCGGCGCACCTTGCTTAACGATGAACTGGAGCGCGGCACCTTGATCGTGCCCTTCGGCCTGGCCGTGCCCAACCACAAACGTTATGTGTTGCTGTATGCGCCGGGCGCGTTGAGCCATCCCGGGGTGCGTGCGGTGCATGACTGGCTGGTAGAGGAAGCGGGGATTTTTCGCGGATTGCACCCGTTGGGAGAGGGGCAATTATAAGGTTGGCTGGGCGTAATAAGATGTAACTAACTCCCCACCCTAACAGCGTTTTTGCTCGTCGTCAGGGTTAATTTGTAATGTGGGATTTATCTTTGCAAAGGGGTTGAAATGTTCTGCGCGGTGCCCAATTGTGTAATCAAGAGGTCATGGTTTCACCACCCCGGTGTCGCAGTTGTGACCTCTCGCGAGCTAGCTGAAATAAGGGAAGAACTATGCAAATCCAAGTCAATAGCGATAACCATATTGAAAGCAGCATCCGACTGGAGGAGTGGGTACGAACTACCATTGAGAGCACGCTCGAACGTTATGAAGAAGACCTGACCCGCGTTGAGGTCTACCTGAAGGATGAAAACGGCGATAAGCCCGGCCCCCACGATCTGAGTTGCCGTCTGGAAGCACGGCCAAAGGGCCATCAACCGCTGTCGGTCCTGCACAAGGCCGATACGCTGGAACAGGCGATCGATGGCGCGGCGACCAAGCTTGAACATGCGCTGGAACATCTGTACGGCAAACTGCGCGGCAAACCACGCGCCGCAGGGCAGAGCTTGCCGGATACCAAGGCTGACGAGGCCGAGCTGGAAGAGGAATTTCTGGAAAACGAACAGGCTGCGCTTAATAGCTGATAGCTGAGTGTTTTTTCAACCCCAAATAAAACGGGCCTGCATCTGCAGGCCCGTTTTCGTTCAGGGTCGCTGCTGGAAAAAGTACCGGCTCAAGATCGCTAGCCCACACGCGCCAACACCGGCAAACAACATGGCCCAGCCGGCGCCGTGGCGCAGTGCGGCCTGGGCATCTGCAGGCGCCAGCACCAGCGCGTCCAGCTTGCCGGCCGCAATGTTCTGGCTGATAGTCGGCCAATCCAGCGCCGTGGTGGCAGGCAGCAGGCTGGAGAGGTGATGGCCAATGCCTAGCAGCAGCACCAGCCCCATCAACGCGATGTTGAGGGCCAAGGTGATCAGTCGCGCGCTGAGATCGATACCCGAGGCCATGCCCGCACGGTCAGCCGACACGGCGCCGGTGGTGGTGTTGGTGGTCGGTGAGTTGGTCAGCGCCAGTCCCACGCCTGCTAACACGCAACTGAACAGCACCCAGACGATACTCGGCTGCTGCGCGCCATTGACTGCCGCCATGCTGATAAACCCTGCACCCATCAAACCCAGGCCCAGCGGGATAATACGTTCGGCGCCGTAGCGCAGGGCCAGGCGTTCCGCCAGCGGCGGCACCAGCAAGGTCGGCAGCGTATAAGCCAGCAAGGCCGCGCCGGTGGTCAGCGTGTCGTAGCCCAGGCCGGCCTGGAAGTAGAGTGGCAGGTAGATCATGAAGGGCCAGAAACTGAAATTCATGCCGATCGAACCCATCAGCGCGCCGTTGAAGCGCTGGATGCGGAACACCGAAAAATCGAACATCGGGTGCGGGCTGCGTCGCTCAACCACGACGAACAGCAGCAGTCCGACCAGCGACAAACCGGCCCAGCCGAGCATCGCCGGGCTGCCGAAGCCGTTTTCGCTGCCCTGAGTAATGAAATACACCAAGGCGAACACCGACAGCGTCAAGGTCAGCATGCCGGCGATATCCAGCCGATGGCCGGCCGGGTCGCGGGATTCCTGCACGCTGATGCGCAGCAGCAGCAAGGTCAGCAGCGTGAGCGGCACATGCACCAGGAACACCCAGCGCCAGTCTGCGACCGCCAGAATCAGTGCGCCGACCATCGGCCCGAAGCCCAGGCCCACGCCTGCGATCACGCCCCATATCGCAAAGGCCCGCGCCCGAGCAGCCGGTTCGCGGAACTGGTGCGACAGAATGGCGAACTGGCAGATCATCATCGCCCCGGCGCCTATGCCTTGAACGAAGCGCGCCGCGATCAAGGTGGAGGCATCGTTGGCCAGCCCGCAGGCCAGCGAAGCCAATCCAAACAGCCACAGGCACACCACCAGCATGCGCCGCCGTCCAAAGCGGTCGGCCAACGTACCCGCCGCCATCAAGACGCTGGTGCAGGCCAGGGTGTAGGCGTTCATGATCCATTGCGCATCCTGAAAACCGGTGCCCAGTTGCTGTTCCAGGGTTGGCAGGATGACCGGCACACTGGAGATCTCCAGGCCGAACATCAATGCCACAAGGCACACGGCGGTGAGTGCCAGGCCATCTCTGGCGGTGCGCGGGGCACTGACGGCGGATACGGCGGCGGCGGGCGGCATGGGATATTCCTTTTGTTTGGGGGAGAGCGCTATTCTCGCGGGAGCAGAATTCTTTATTTGTGATAAATTTTCCTTGGATAAGGGAATTAGGGGCGACAATTAAGCATGGCCACTGCGCGTTTTGATGGTGTTGAGCTCTTTCTGCAAGTCGTCGAGAGCGGCAACCTGACCGAGGCTGCCGAACGACTGAACCTGACGCGTTCGGCCGTGGGTAAAGGCTTGGCGCGCCTGGAAGCGCGCTTGGGCACTCGCCTGTTGCAGCGTTCCACCCGCCGCCAGCGTCTGACTGAAGATGGGCAGGCGTACTACGAACATTGTTTGCGTGCGCTGGCAGAGCTGGAAGCTGCCGAATCGGTGCTGGAGAGCGGCCGGCAACAGCCACGCGGGCGTTTAAGGGCGAGCTTGCCTTTGGCTTTCGGCCATCATTACGCGGCGCCAGCATTGTGGGGGTTGATGGACCGTTACCCGGCGTTGGAGATCGAGATCTCGTTCTCTGACCGATTGATCGATCTTGCACAGGAAGGCTTCGACGTGGCCGTGCGTATTGGCCCGCTGCCGGACACTGACCGCCTGAGTGCGCGTCGCCTGGGCGAACAAGCGGTTGGCCTGGCTGCTTCGCCGGCCTATTTGCAGCGGGTCGGGCCAATCAACGCGATCGACGACCTCGCCGCCCACCGAGGCATTGCCTACCGTTGCAATACCTCCCAGCGCCCCGGTGTGCCTTCGCTGTTGATGCTCGACGACCTCCAGGCCGTGGCCGATGCCGCTATTGCGGGCGTGGGCCTGGCCTGGTTGCCGAGTTGGTTGATTGCGCATTACGTGCTGCGCGGGCAACTGGAAGCGGTACTGCCGAACCACCGCGACCAGCCTGCGCCAATCCACGTGATCTGGCCGACGGCCGCACACATGCCGGCCAAGACGCGCTGTGCCATCGACGCCTTGGTGGCCGGCACCCCGAGTTGCCTGGCAGGCAGTTAGAGCCGGCCCACGTAGATCTAAACGACAAAGCCGATCCCCTGTGGGAGCTGTCGAGCTTTAGCGAGGCTGTGAAAGCGGTGGGTCAGGCAACTTATATCTCGCCTGTGCCGCCGCCTTCGCAGCCTCGCCGGTACCTAAAACGCGATGGAGGTCTGCACGTACACCGTGCGCGGTTCCCCCACGTATTTGCCTTTGTTGTTGTCGTCGAACGAGCGGGTGAAGTACTGCTTGTTAAAGATGTTTTTCACCCCGACTGCCACATTCAAGTCTTGCAGTTGCGGGCCGAAGTCATACGCCGCGCGGCTGCTGAACAGCATGTAGCCTGGGATACGCCCGTTGGCGCCGTCGGCGGTTTCCGCCTGGGTGTTGGCGTTGTCGGCGAACTGGCTGCTCTGGTAGCTGCTGTCGAGGTTGAGCTTCCAGCGGCCTTCGGTGTAACCCACGCCCAGGGTGCCTTTGTGCTTGGACGAGAAGGGCACACGGTTGCCTTTGTTTGGGCCGTCTTCGCGGATGGTCGCGTCCACATAGGCGTAGGTGGCGTACACGTCAAAGCCCGCAAGCGCCGGGCTCAAGCCGTCGAGGGCGTAGTTGATGCTCGACTCGATACCCTGGTGGCGCGTTTCGCCACGGGCGATCACGGTGTCGTTGGTCTGGTTGCTGTCGTACTGGTTGTCGAAGTTGATCAGGAACGCGCCGATTTCCGCACGCAGGTTGCCGTTGTCGTAGCGCGTGCCGAGTTCCCAGGTGCGGGCTTTTTCCGGTTTCACTTCGCCGCTGCTCACGCGGTTGGGCATCTGGCTGTATTGCACGCTGCCGAATGAACCTTCGGTGTTGGCGTAGAGGTTCCAGTCTTCGGTGAGGTGATAGAGCACGTTCAACGCCGGCAGCGCGGTGTTGTAGTCGCCTTTGTATTTGACGTTGCTCAGGTTGTTGGTCTGTTGGGATTCGATCATCTCGTAGCGCACGCCCGGCGTGATGGTCCACTTGCCGATATCAATACGGTCATCGATGAAGAACGCGTTGGCTTCGGTGGCGCCACGGGTGTCGCGGTCGTTGCGGCTGTTGGTGTCGGGCAGTTGCTGGTTGGCGCTGATCGGCGTGCGGTAGCGCATCTCGTGGCCGGCTTCGCTGATATAGCGGTAGCCGACGCCCACTTCATGGCTGGTGGGGCCGAGGTCGAAACCTTGGGCGAAGCGTGTTTCCAGGCCGCGTACCCAGTATTCGCGCGGGGACAACGACAGGAAGTTGCCCTGGTCCAGGTAGCCATTACGCAAGGTGGTGGTGAAGAAAGTGTTGGCGGTAAATTCGCGGCGATCTTCCTGGTAGCGGTAGCCGGCGTTGAACATGGTGCGGCGGCCCCAGAACTTGTCGTAAGGACGGGTGGACTGGTACGGGTCAGCCTTGTAGTCCTTGACGTTCAAGCCGCCGGGCATATCGGCCTGGCCTTCGTAGTACTGCGCCATGGCGTTGAAGCTGTTGGCGTCGTCCAGCTGGTATTTGCCCTTGAGGATCAGGTCGTCGATGCGCGTGTTGCTGTTTTCGCGCCAGTCGCCGCCACGGGTGCCGGAGTACAGGATTGCGCCACCCAGGCCGTTGTCGGCAGTGCCGCCAGCCAGCAGGTTGCCGGTGGTCTTGAAGCCGTCATGGCTGGAGGACGGGCTGGTCTCGGTCTGCAAACCGCCTTTGACGGTCGGTGCATCCGGGATTGCGCGGGTCACGAAGTTGACGATGCCGCCGACGTTCTGCGGGCCGTAGCGCACGGCACCGCCGCCGCGAACCACGTCGACTGCGTCCATGTTGCCCATGCTGATCGGCGCGAAGGACAGCTGCGGCTGGCCATAGGGCGCGAAAGGCACCGGAATGCCGTCCATCAACACGGTGGAGCGCGAGGCCAGGCGCGGGTTGAGGCCACGAATACCAAAGTTCAGCGCCATGTCATGGCTGCCGGTGCCGTTGTTTTCCGGGGCGTTGACGCCGGGGATGCGGTTGAGCACATCGCGGGCCTGAGTGGCGCCTTGGCGTTCGAATTCTTCGCGGCGGATCACGTCACGGGCGCCGGGGTGCTCGAACACATTGGTTTGCGCCGCGTCGCCAAGCCAGTCGCCGACCACGCTGGAGGTTTGCAGCTCCACGGTCGCAGGCGCACCGGCCGGTTGCAGGCTGTAGGCCTTGTCGCCCTCAGCGCGGGCTTGCAGGCCGGTGCCTTCCAGCAATTTTTGCAGGCCTTCGTCGGCGCTGTAATTGCCCGACAAACCACGGCTCTGCAGGCCGGCCGTGACTTGGGAACCGAACGAAATCAGCACGCCGGCTTCGCGACCAAATTGATTCAGCGCCGCTTCCAGCGAGGCCGGTGCGATGTGATACGGCTTGGCCTCTGCCGCCATCACCTGAGGCAGTACGGTGAAACTGAGGCTGGCGCCGAGTAACAGATGGCGCAAGGTGCGGGCGAGAAGGGTCGGCTGCTGGGGCATGACGTGCGGTCCTGAGAAGGAAGGATCAAGGTGGCTTTCCTTCTCTGTCACGCGAGGTGTGGAAAACGGCTCACTGTTATCGAAAAAATTTCAGGCGCGTGCCTGGACCGTCACCCAGTAACGGGTAAAACGCCGCACTTTGACCGGCAGGCTGACTTCCAGCAGGTCGAGAATGCGCTCGCTGTCGGCCAGCGGATAACTGCCGGACAACAGCAGGTTCGCCACTTGCGGGTCGCAGTTGAGTTGGCCGCGACGATAACGGCCAAGCTCGGTAAGGAAATCTTCCAGGCGCATATGCGCCGCCACCAGCATGCCGTCGGCCCACGCGCCGCTGTTGGCGTCGGTCGGGCGCGGTGTGTCCCAACCTTTGCGGGTAAAATTGACCTGGCGCGCGGCCTCGACCGTCAACGGCAAACCGCTGTAGCTGTTGGGCATTACCTCGACGTGGCCGTCGAACACCGCCAGTTGGGTGTGGTCGTTGAACTGGCGCACGTTCAGCCGGGCGGCCTGGCTGCTGAGCAAACCCTGGCCGGTGAGTACGCGCAGCGGCGTATCGCCTGCGCGTGCAGTCAACAGGATCTCGCCTTCGAGCACGCGAATCAGGCGCTGCTGCCGATCAAAATGCACATCCACCGCACTGCCGGTATTGAGCTGCAACTGGCTGCCATCGGCCAGTTGCACCTTGCGACGCTCGCCGATAGGGCTGCGGTAGTCGGCGCTCAGCGGCGGCAAAATATGCTGTTGGCGCAAACCCCAGGCGGCCGCCGAACCCACGCCCAGAATCAGCAACAGCTTCAGGGCCTGGCGGCGGCTGCTCGATTGCGGCGCGTTCAGCGTCGCGTGAGCGAGAGGCGAGGGCATGCCCCGCAGGCGCTGGTTGACACGCTGTATATGGTCCCACGCGCGCTGATGTTCACTGTGGGCATTCAGCCAGTGCTGCCACGCCGCTTGCTGGCGTGGGGTAAGCGCGCCTTGCTGCATTTCCATCAGCCAGTGCACGGCCTGTTCGGCCACTTGCGTGGAAAAGTTCATAGGGCGAAGTAGCAGCGCATGGCTGCTTTATTCAGGTGGCGCTTGACCGTGGCGATGGAGATGCCCAGTTCGGCGCCGATTTGTGCGTAGGTCAGGCCGTCGAGCTGGGCCAGCAGGAAGGCGCGCTTGACCTGCACGCCCAGGCCGTCGAGCAGTTGGTCCAGCTCCACCAGGGTTTGCAGGATGATGGCGCGCTCTTCTTCCGAGGGCGCCACGTGTTCGGGCATCTGCGCTAGGGCGTCGAGGTAAGCGCGTTCCAGGTCCTGGCGGCGGTAGAAGTTGCACAGCACGCGCTTGGCTATGGTGGTGAGGAAGGCACGCGGTTCGATCAGCGTGGGGGCTTCGCGGGCGGTGAGCACACGGATGAAGGTGTCTTGCGCCAGGTCCGCCGCGCTTTGCGGGCAGCCGAGCTTGCGTCGCAACCAGCCGGTAAGCCAGAGGTGATGGTCGTGGTACAGGACTTCGACGGTGTTGGACGGCTGCAACGCGTTCACTCCGAAAGTATCAATGTACTTTAGAGAACAAGAATTGTTCGCATTGTAAGGGGCGTGATACGCATTCGGCAATCCATGCGGGCAGGTGATTCATCCGTTCTCTTTTGCTTATGAGAATATTTATCATTAATATTGCGCACTGATGAATCTGGCGTCTCCCGCATGAACAGCAAACCCTCACTGCCCGTCACCTACCGCCTCGCCGTCACTTCGCGTGCGCTGGCTGCCGTGGTCGGCGGCTATCTGATGGCGTCCCTGGCCGCCGTGTGCCTGGCGCTGTGGATGCCTACCTCGCGCGCCGATGCAGTGATCACCGGGATGATGAGTTCGTTTGTGTTCTATCTGCTGGCCGTCATCTGGTGCTTCGCTTGCCGCACAGCCTCGCGCGCCTGGTTTGGCGTGATGCTGCCCAGCGCGTTGTTTGCCACCCTGGCGGGCGTAGGTTTTTGGATGGCACGCACATGAAAGAGGGCTTTCGCCAGGCGATGGCCTGGTTGCACACCTGGGCCGGCTTGATCTTCGGCTGGCTGCTGTTTGCGATATTCCTGACCGGTACCCTGGCCTATTTCAAGGACGAAATTACCCACTGGATGCAGCCCGAAGTGCAGGCATATCCCTTGGACGAAGCGCGCAGCCTTGCTGCTGCGCAAACCTATTTGCAGCAACAGGCGCCCAACGCCGCGCGCTGGTTTATCACCCTGCCCAACAGCCGTGACCCTGGCCTGTCGGTGATGTGGCAAGACAAGATCGACCCCGGCAAACGCGGCAACTTCATCCAGAAAGTCCTCGATCCCGTCACTGCTGAGCCCGTCCAGGCCCGAGAAAGCATGGGCGGCGATTTTTTCTACCGCTTCCACTTCCAGCTGCAAATGCCTTACCCGTGGGGCCGCTGGCTGTCGACCATCGCCGCCATGGTGATGTTCGTCGCGCTGATCACGGGGATCATCACCCACAAGAAAATCTTCAAGGACTTCTTCACCTTCCGCCCGCGCAAGGGCCAGCGTTCCTGGCTCGACGGGCATAACGCGGTGGGTGTGCTGGTGCTGCCGTTTCACCTGATGATCACCTACAGCAGCCTGGTGATCTTCATGAGCATGGTGATGCCCGCGCCGATCCTCGCCTCGTACGGCAACGATAGCCGCGCGTTCTTTAATGAAGTGTTCCCCAATACTGACAATGCACCGGCGCTCGGCCAGCCGGGCAAGTTGCTGGCGTTATGGCCGATGTATGAGCAGGCGCGCACGCAATGGGACGGTGGGCATGTGGGCCGTTTGGTGGTCAACAACCCTGGCGATGTGAACGCCTCGGTCAATGTGGTGCGCGCCGGCTCCGACCGCGTGGTGCATGACTTTGGCAGCAGCGTGTCATTCAACGGCACCACCGGCGAGTTGCTGCGGGTCAGTGGCGAACAATCGCTGCCGGCGGCGATTGGCGGCAGTTTCTATGGCCTGCACATGGGCCATTTCGCCGGCCCGGTGCTGCGCTGGCTGTACTTTATCTGCGGCCTGGCGGGCACGGCGATGATCGGCACCGGCCTGGTGATCTGGCTGGGCAAGCGCCAGCTCAAGCACGCTAAAACCGGCCTAATGCCGTTTGAACTGCGGCTGGTGGAAGTGCTCAACATTGCCAGCATGTCTGGCTTGATGATCGCCATCGCGGCGTTTTTCTGGGCCAACCGACTGTTGCCGGTGAGCTTCGCCGAACGTTCCGATTGGGAAATACAAACCTTCTTTATCGTCTGGGGCCTGAGCCTGCTGCACGCCGTATTGCGCCGTGGTCGCCAGGCTTGGGTCGAGCAACTGAGCTTCGCTGCGCTGCTGTTTGTGGTGATTCCACTGCTCAACGCGCTGACCACCTCACAGCACTTGGGCACGTCATTGGCCAAGGGTGACTGGGCCATGGCCGGCTTCGACCTGACCTGCCTGGCCAGTGGCCTGTTCCTCACCTGGACGGCGTGGAAAATGCAACACCGCACGCAACCCAAGGCCGAACGCGTGCGCGCAATGGCGCTAAAGCAGGAGGCGCACTGAATGCTGCTCGCGCTGTTGATGTGTTACGCCGGGTTTACCGCGTTGTGCCTGGCCACCGA
This sequence comes from Pseudomonas sp. 58 R 3, assembly GCF_900006605.1. Lineage (NCBI taxonomy): Bacteria > Pseudomonadati > Pseudomonadota > Gammaproteobacteria > Pseudomonadales > Pseudomonadaceae > Pseudomonas > Pseudomonas sp. 58 R 3. Next base: position 127,791 of record NZ_CVTT01000038.1, read on the forward strand.
CCGCCATCACGGCGAGTTGCTGCACAGCAAGCCGTCGCCCGCGCGGCGTTCAAGCCTGCGCATGGCCGGTTGGTTGTTGCTGAGCGTGTCGATCTGGCCCGCCGTCGCCGTTTCAGGCTGGGCCCAAGGGTTGGTGGAATGGTGCGCGGTGTTGATGCTCAGCGCGCTGGTGCTGGTGTTGCTGTTGCCGTATCGGCCAAGGCTGGCCTTGATCCTGGCGGGCGCCGGCCTGCTGGCCAGCCCTGTCGCGGCCTTCGCCTTATTTTGAGCCTGTGATGATGATCAGCACGCCACCCGAATCCCAGGACAGCCCGCACACCGATGCGGCCGGTGGGCGTGCGCATTTTTTGCAGGTGTTTTTGTCCCAGCGTTCGCAAATGGAAGCCCTGGTCAGTCGCCGAGTGGGGTGTCGCGCCACGGCGGCTGATTTGGTACAGGATTTATTCCTGCGCTTCTGGCGCCGCCCGCTGGTGCAGGTCGAAGAACTCAGCACTTACTTGCTGCGCTGTGCCGGCAACATTGCCATCGACCATTTGCGCAGCGAAGGCGCCCGCGTGCGCAGCAACGAAGGCTGGCTGCCGGAGCAACAGGACCATCAGGGCTGCGAACCCCAGGCGGCGCTCGAAGCGGGCAATGATCTGCGCCATGTCGAAGCCGCCTTGCGCAGCCTGCCGGAGCGCACACGGCAGATTTTTTTGCTTAACCGCATCCATGGCCGCAAGTACGCAGAAATCGCCAGGGCCATGGGCTTGTCCCAAAGCGCCGTGGAAAAACATATGATGCGTGCCCTCGAAGCCTGCAAGGCCAGCCTTCGCGAACCACTGCCCCCACGCACGCCAGGGAAAGCACCGTGAACGTCACCCCCACGCCCGCCCAGGAACAGGCCGCGCTCGACTGGCTGAGCCTGTTGCACGACCAGCCCAGCAGTGGCGACCAGGCCACGTTCAGCCGCTGGTTGCGGGCCGATCCTGCCCACGTCGAGGCCTATTCCCAGGCCCAGGTATTGTGGGAGTTGAGTGAAGTACCGGCGCGCACACTGGCGGGCGAAGACGCCCTGGCCTTGCAGGGCTACCTCAACGCGATGAACAGCTCCAAACGTTCGCGCACCCTGCGCTGGGCTGGCGCCTTGGCCATGGCCGCGTGCCTGCTGGTGATGGTGTCGATGGGCGCCGGTTGGCAGCCGTCGCGTTGGGTGGATGATTTCGGCGCCGATTACGTGACCGCGCCGGGTGAGGTGAAGACCGTGACCCTGGCCGACCAGTCCCAAGTGACCCTGGATGCCGACAGCGCCATCGCCGTGGATTTCCGCCATGGTGAGCGGCATATCCGGCTGCGTCGCGGTGCCGGTTTTTTCAGCGTGACCCACACCGGCCAGTCCTTTGTGGTCGAGGCCGGCAGCGGCGAAGCACGGGTGTTGGGCACACAGTTCGAAGTGCGCCTGCAACCGGCTGGCGCGCAGGTGACGGTGTTGTCCGGTCGGGTTGGCGTGACGCCATCCAGGCAGGGCCAACAGCAAATTCTGACCGCAGGCCAGCAAGTGGCTTACGCTGACGGTGTGGCCGAAGCGATGCACGCGGTCGACAGTGAATCCCGCCTGGCCTGGCGTGACGGTTGGCTCAATTACTACAAAGCGCCGTTGGCTGACGTGGTCAAGGACCTGAGCCGTTACTATCCGGGGCGCATTCTGTTGCTGAACGATGAGATGGGCGCCAAGCGTGTCAGCGGCAGTTTTCCGAGCAAGGACCCAGTGGCGGTTTTGAATGCCCTGCAGGCGGTGCTGGGGTTTGAACAGCACTCACTTTTGGGCCGCATGATTGTGTTGCGCTAGACACGAGCGGTTTGCTGGCCACCTTCTTTTACAACTATTTTCCTCGCGATCATTTCCTGCCGGCAGTTACAGGCCAGGTATCACGCTGCCTGTAGACCCTTCACTTAACCTTCATCCTAATTGCCAAAACCTGTCACCAAACCGTTACACGCGCCAAGGATCATCCTCGGATTCCTGAGCAGATGGTCAGGAAGACTGGCATCGCCGTTCACCCGGTTCTGACAGCCAGTACCGCCCTCCATAACAACAGATAGATGCACGTAAGGGATCTACTTGTGAAGATCAACACACTCTCTGCCCTGCTTTTTGCATCGGGCCTAGGTAGCTTTGCGCCATTGGTTTTGGCAGACACCACGCAGGACGTCGGCTCGGTGGACATCGCCGGCAAACAGACCCTGGGCAACGGCCACATGATCCGCGAAGAAAGTGCCAAGGCGCGGTCGACGGTGACCAAGGAAGCCATGGACCAGATGTCGTCGACCGCCAACGCCATCGACAAGCTCAAATACACGCCGGGCATCAACGTTTCCAGTGATGACGCCAGTGGCACCAGCGGCACCAACTTCACCATGCGCGGCATGAACTCCGACCAGATCGGGGTTTCCGTCGATGGCGTGCCGATCAACGATTCGGGCAACTACAGCGTCTATTCCAACCAATTGGGCGACCCGGAAAACCTCGCGGAAGTGTTTGCCACCCAAGGCTCTTCGGAAGCCGACGGCCCGCACATCGGCTCCAGCGGTGGCAACATCGGCATGATCACCCTTCGGCCGACCAAAGAAGCCGGGGTGTTTGCCAAGCAGATCGTCGGCGCCAACGACTTGCGCAAGACTTTCGTGCGGGTCAATACCGGCGATTTCGGCGGCCTCAAGACCTGGGTCTCGGCCTCGCACCTGGAAGGCGACAAGTGGCGCGGCAAAGGCACGCTGCGCAGCGACAAGGTCGAGTGGAGCAGCCTGTTTGAAGACGGCAGCGGCAACTCCACACTGGCCACGATCAAGTACAACAACCAGGAAAACTACAACTACAACTCCTTGAGCAAGTCGCAGTTCGACACCGACGGGCGGCGCAAGGATTACTCGGAAACCCCGGTGTACAAGTCCGGTTTGCTGTCGTCTTCCTACAAGCTCAACCGCAACCCCTTCGAAAGCGTCAACGCCACGCTCACCCAGCGCTGGCAGCTGCAGGACAACCTGGCGCTGACGGTCACGCCTTATTACTACTGGGCCAACGGTGGCAGCTTCAGCGGCCAGACCGCGTCGAACCTGGGGCCGAAGTCCGACAAGGCCGGCAACTATGACCTGAGCAACCTCAAGTCGCTCAACTACTACCGCCCTTCGTGGACCGAAACCTGGCGCCCGGGCGTCACCGCCAAAATGAAGTGGGACATCAACGAAGCACACAGCCTGGACTACGGCTACTGGTATGAGCGCGCACGCCAGCGCCAGAGCCAGCCGTTTATCGGCATCAACGGCGAAGGCGCACCCGATGATGTGTGGGGCGACTACAACGGTGGCGGCCAGGTGGTCGACAAGAACGGCGCGACGGTTCAAGGCCGTCATTACTACACCATCACACCGTCGCAAAAGCTCTGGGTGCAGGACAGCTGGCAAGCCACGCCAGACCTGAGTTTTGTCGGCGGCGTGGCCTACCAGTACGTCGAGCGCGACGGCAACAACCTGGGCAGCCTGTACGACAAACCGGAAAAACGTAACACCCGTTACCACCAGTTTCTGCCGAACTTCAGCGCCAAGTACCAGGTTGACGAGAGCAACCAGGCGTTCTACAACGTCACCCGCAACATGCGCACGCCGCCGAACTACGTGCTGTACAACAAGGGCGACTCGGTAAGCCTCAAGCCCGAGCTGAGCTGGAACCAGGAACTGGGCTGGCGCTTCACCGAAGACGATATTGCGCTGAGCGCGACGCTGTTCTACATCAGCTTCAAGGACCGTCAGTTGTCGACCACCGACCTCAACGGCGACTACGCGGTGATCAACGTCGGCAAAGTCGACAACAAAGGCCTGGAGCTGGAGTGGAGCGGGCTGTTGCCGCATCACTTCAACTACTACGCGTCCTACACCTACACCCAGTCGGAACAGAAAGACAATCTGCTCAGCAAGAACGTGTTGTTGCCCACCGCCGGCAAGCAACTGGCCAACGTGCCGGAAAACATGTTCAACCTGGTGTTTGGCTACGACGACTCGCGTTTTTACGGCAACGTGGCGGGCAAATACGTCGGCAGTTTCTACGGCGATTTGACCAACGACGAAAAAATCTCCGGGCGCACTGTGGTGGACCTGAATGCCGGTATCTACTTGCCGGTGGACAAGAAGGTGATCAAGTCTGCGACCTTGCGGCTGTCGATGCTTAACGTGTTCGACAAGGAATACCTGAGCTCGGCGCGCACCGTGTCGTTCAACTCGGCGCCGGTAAACGGCCTGGCGCCAAGTACGGCGTATTACAACGTGGGCGAGGAGCGCACGGCGATGGTGTCGTTGGAGGCTAACTTTTAACGTCCAGGCTGGACGAACCTGTTATCGGGGGAGTGTCGCGCTGGCTGACCGGCAAGCCAAGGTCGGCGAGCGCTATCTTATAACTGCGCTCTCTGACACTGTGAAAGTTGGCAGTGCGTAGTTTTTCTCAGTGTTATTCGGAATAATGATTACAAATTTTTATGGCTATTTGGTTTAGCTGACTGTTAGTTTTAACAGTAGAAATGCGCCTGCTGGTGCGGTTTTATTAGGTGTGATTTTACTCCTCCGCTACCAGCAGGTTCATACAATGCGAAGAACAATAATTTATTATATTGGGCTCGTTTTTTTTGGTTTTTTGGGAAGTCCCGCGAACGCTCAGTATTTGACTCATGACCAGGTGGGCGCCGCGGCTGTATTTGACATGTCTGCAGCTTACAATAAAGAAGTTGCTGATTGCGGAACGCCTAAGCGCCCAAGTTTTTTATGTTCTGGTGTGTTTTTACGTGGCACTGTGTATTCTGACGCTTATCGATTTTGGAACTACGGGCCTGCGTCAGTTCAAGCCACCGCCTTTTCCTGGATACGCAAGGACGCAAAGTTGCGTCAATTAGCGAATGATCATCGGCATGGATATATCATGCGTGCAATGTTCGATATCCCTGCTGACTACCTCAGGCTTGATGTGTTGTGTGCATTTCCGTTGGATGCCGCGTCAGCCTTCCGAACTGACAACGGTTGTGGAGACTCGGACAAAACGGTCCAAATAGAACGTAGTTGCCAAGTTGCTAATATCACGACAGCGGAGGCTTGGCTAAAAGATTACCTGGACAATAAAAAATCCTATCATCGGCAGTGCGGGTTTGATGTGAGTCCCTCCGTGGCTGCCGGGGCGGTTGCCTTTATGCAATTTGTAAATACGCATCAGCTTGAGGAGGTGAGGAACCAGCATTTTGGTACTGTGGGTTATAGCAATAACGAAGTCCGAATAAAGTCCTGGCCTCAAAGCGATGGCAGTCGTGTGCCGATCTGGGCGATTTTCTGGATCAGCCAGGACCCTGTAACGGGTGCTCCGTCAGAGGCTGGAAAAGCGGAAGCGCAAAAAGATCAGATGGCTCTGTATGAAGATTCCGGCCATTTCCGCCCGATCATCAGATTGACGCTGCCGAAGACGCCAGCCGACGATGCAACGTTCTTCTACTCGCCCGCTGACCAAGCCCCGCTGGATAAAGTGATGTGTCGCCGATTTGTCGATAAGGCGCGATGGGTGAACCGGCCTGATTCGGACGTGAAGGCTAACCGCTGGACATTGGAAATTACGCCAACCGATTGCGGCAGGTTAAGTCAAGCGAACCAGACTGATAAGTTCTATGCGGAACTGGTTGCCAACTATTCAAATGACCCTCAGTGGATCGCAGAGAATAAAGGCGGTATGCGGCGGCAATTGGTCTGTGTGTTGACGAATTATCGTACAAAGGACGTTTATAACCTTGAACCCTTCAGGCCTGATGTGTCGCAGGAGCAAGCTGTCGCCGCCGGGTGTAATCCTTTCTGAACATGAAGTGCTGTGAACAGAGCGCGAGTGCTTGCTTTCAATTAATAGTGAAGACATCGTTATGAAAAAAACTAATTGCACGGTGGCTGTTTTGTGTGTCAATGCACTATTTACTAGTATTTGGGCAGGATACGTTTTTGCTGACGTCACCGGCGATGCAGTCGGTCAGCAAGTTGCCGCTGATTTGACGATTCGTTACAACGATACCCGTATGTACTTTAGTCGTAATTCGATACCCGGGTTTACGGTAAACGGTGCGATACTCAGGGCAACCACACCCTCGGCAGCTTATAAGTTTTGGGACCCCAGTCCCAACACCAAAGCCAGCGGTGGCTGGTCATATTCCTATCTTCGGCGAGATGCCAAGTTCAAACGCCTGGTGCGTCATGAAAACAATGGGAACTTTGTTTACCCACCACTGCTGACGCCCCCCGATAAAAAACCTGTGCAGGTGCTCTGCGCATTCCCGGAAGACGGCGTATCTGATAGGCGCACTGCACAAGGTTGCGGTGTGAATACCTTGGCAACTTCAGATAGTCGCGTTTGTTATGAACAGGGCATTATCAACGCTGATCAGTGGGTGACCAAACATCTAAAGGATGGCCACGCCAACGTTAATCAGTGTGCCTTTAATGTGCGTGACGAGGCGAATGAAAAAGGTACGCAGTCATTCCAGGCATTTATCGAGGTGCTCAGCAAGGATACGACCCTGTTTGATCAACAGAATGAAATGCGCCTGGCTACATGGGATTCAACCCAGCCCAAGACACTGCCCATCCAGGCGTTGTTTTACCTGGCGGGTGGTTTGCCAGATGCGCGATTTGATCAGAAGGACTTTCTCGGTGCTGCAGGCATTTGCCTGCCGATCATTCAACTGTCCTTGCCACAGACCCAGGCTCAAGACGCTAGGTTCGTGTACCTGCCAGCTGACCAGCAGTGCTCACCTACCCCGTCTGCTCAGTACATTCAGTCGGCCGTTTGGGTGCAAAGACCCGACCCAGGCAGTCGTAATAGGATTGAGTGGAGCCTGTCCGTCACGCCCACGCAATATGGCAGGGATGCCCAGGCTGATAGAACCGAAGCGGTTTACGCTGAACTGGAGAAAAAGTTCGGGAACGATCCGCAGTGGAAAAACAACGACAATGGCAGCATGCGCAGGCAATTGGTCTGCCATTACCGTATCGCGCGGGGCAAAACCCCCTGGAACCTTGAGCCTCGTCGTAAGGACACCACAGAGCAAGTGGCCGAGGACAACGGTTGCAACTCGTCGTACTGAAGTGATGAGCGTTTGGCTGGCAAGGCATTCGTTAGAACGCCTTGCCAGTCACTAAAGGGCAGTGGAGTCTAGCGCCTTCATTATTGCGCGGGCGTCAAAATCCCGAATCAACGTGCCATTGACCTCCACAAATGGAATCCCGCCGCCACCCAGCGCCTCATACACCTTGCGCGCCTGGGCATCCTTCTCGATATCGAATGCCTGGTACGGCACCCCTTTCTGGTCCAGAAAGCGCCGGATCTGCTTGCAGTAGCCGCACCACTCGGTGGAGTAGAGCACCACGCGCGCCGAGGCGCGTACCTGCTCCGAAACCACCTGCGAGGGGTTGAACAGCCGCTCGATCTTGCCCCAGTTCTGGATGACTACCACCACCAGCAACACCAGCAGGACTTTCTTGAGCACCCCGCCCAGCATCAGTTGCGGCGCTTGAGCTGGTCGGTCAGTTGGGTCGGCAGGCCCTTGATGATCAAGGTGCCGGCGGCTTCGTCGTATTCGATCTTGTCACCCAGCAGGTGCGCTTCAAAGCTGATTGACAGGCCTTCAGCGCGGCCGGTGAAGCGGCGGAACTGGTTGAGGGTGCGTTTGTCGGCCGGAATTTCCGGTGACAGGCCGTAATCCTTGTTGCGGATATGGTCGTAGAACGCTTTTGGCCGATCTTCATCGATCAAGCCCGACAGTTCTTCCAGGCCCATGGGCTCGCCAAGCTTGGCCTGGCTGCTGGCGTAGTCCACCAGGGTTTTGGTTTTTTCGCGGGCGGACTCGTCCGGCAGGTCTTCGCTTTCAACAAAGTCACTGAAGGCCTTGAGCAGGGTGCGGGTCTCGCCCGGGCCGTCGACGCCTTCCTGGCAGCCAATAAAGTCGCGGAAGTACTCCGAGACCTTCTTGCCGTTCTTGCCCTTGATAAACGAGATGTACTGCTTGGACTGCTTGTTGTTCTGCCACTCGGAGACGTTGATGCGCGCCGCCAGGTGCAACTGGCCCAGATCCAGGTGGCGCGACGGGGTCACGTCCAGCTCATCGGTCACTGCCACGCCTTCGCTGTGGTGCAGCAGGGCGATGGCCAGGTAATCGGTCATGCCTTGTTGATAGTGGGCAAACAGCACGTGGCCGCCGGTGGAGAGGTTGGACTCCTCCATCAGCTTTTGCAGGTGCTCGACCGCCGTGCGGCTGAAGGTGGTGAAATCCTGGCCACCGTCGAAATACTCCTTCAACCAGCCGCTGAACGGGTGCGCGCCGGACTCGGCATGGAAGAAACCCCAGGCCTTGCCTTGTTTGGCGTTGTAGCTCTCGTTGAGGTCGGCCAGCATGTTCTCGATGGCGGCGGATTCGGACAGCTCCGAATCGCGGGCATGCAGAACTGCAGGTGTGCCGTCGGGTTTTTTGTCGATCAGGTGAACAATGCAATGACGGATCGGCATAGGCTTCTCGGCTGGTTGAAGGGGAGCGGTGGGCCTCCCCCAAAAGTCGCCCAGTGTACCGCACCCATTGGCCAAGACGCGCCTGCAAGGCAGTTTTGCACGACCTCCGACGGCCCATATGCCTTTTTTTCACGGTTTAGAGCGATAAAGCTGACCAAATGGGTATGTTGAGGCGGATATTTCCCCGTCTCTGTGCTAGTTTTGCCCCGTCTTACGCCAAGTCTCGGCGTTAAGCGTGCATTCAGCATCTGTCAGGTCGAACCAATCCCCGTTTCAAGCATCTATAACCCCGATCTCCGTGGTTGTAGGCCTGGGGTGCCAGGCCATGACGGTCGGGCTCGACGGCTGACACTGCACTCTGCAATCCATATGAATTTGATAGGGAAGGAACACCACAATGGCTATTACTAAAGACCAACTGATCGCTGACCTGGCTGAAGCAGTAGACGCACCGAAAACTACCGTGCGCGCTCTGCTGGACCAACTGAGCCAAGTTGTTGCTGATCAGCTGGAAAACGGCGGCGAAATCACTCTGCCAGGCGTTGGCAAACTGAAAGTGACCGAGCGTCCAGCCCGTACTGGCCGTAACCCTTCGACTGGCGCTGCCATCGAAATCGCTGCCAAGAAAGTTATCAAGCTGGTTGTGGCCAAAGGCCTGACCGACGCTGTTAACAAGTAAGACGCAGCAAAAAAAAACCGTGCCTCGGAGCGATCCGGGCACGGTTTTTTGTTGCCTGCGATGTGTGCAGGGCTTTCTGTGGCTAGTCGCGAACCCAGCGCTGGCGCCAGATCTGCTGCTCGTTCTTGGTCTGGAAGGTCCAGGCCACAAAACGGCTTTGCTTCTGGCCCTGGGACATCTCCACCACCTGGCTTTCCAGCACGCCGGCTTTTTTCAGGGCTGTCTCGATCGCTGGCAAGTTCGACGCTTTTGACACCAGTGTGCTGAACCACAGCACCTTGTGAGCAAAGTGCGCGCTCTCGGCGATCAACTGCGTCACAAAACGCGCTTCGCCGCCTTCACACCACAGCTCCGCCGATTGACCGCCGAAGTTCAGCACCGGCAGCTTGCGCTTGGGATCGGCCTTGCCCAGCGCACGCCATTTGCGCTCGCTGCCCTTGGTGGCTTCGTCCATGGACGCGTGGAACGGCGGGTTGCACATGGTCAGGTCAAAGCGCTCACCCGGCTCCAGCAAGCCCAGCAGGATCTGCTTGGGGTTGGGCTGCTGGCGCAACTGGATGACCTTGCTCAGGTCATTGGACTGCACGATGGCCCTGGCGGCGGCCACCGCGATAGGGTCGACCTCGGAGCCGAGGAAATTCCAGCGGTACTCCATATAGCCGATCAGCGGGTAGACGCAGTTGGCGCCCATGCCGATGTCCAGCACCTTGACGATGGAGCCGCGTGGAATCTTGCCGTCGTTGACGCTGGCCAGCAGGTCGGCGAGGAAGTGCACATAGTCGGCACGCCCCGGTACCGGCGGGCAGAGGTAATCCTGCGGGATATCCCAATGCTGGATGCCATAGAACGACTTGAGCAGTGCCCGGTTGAACACCCGCACCGCGTCCGGGCTGGCGAAGTCGATGCTCTCTTTGCCATACGGGTTGATGATCACGAATTTCGCCAGTTCCGGCGTGGTCTTGATCAGCGCCGGGAAGTCGTAACGGCCTGTGTGGCGGTTGCGCGGGTGCAGGGTAGCCTCTTTGCGCGGCGCGACGGGCTTGGTCGGGGCGGCGGTTTTAGGCTTCTTGCGCGGAGGCTTGGGTGTGCTGGGGGCGGTCATTGGCTGCGTCGATTCTGGGTTTTTTTCAAAAGTGGCGGGTATTGTCACACATTCCGAAGTTGACCTCGGTTTAAATGTGGGAGCGGGCAAGCCCGCTCCCACCCTGATTGGGTTTTCAAACCCCCAGAAAAAAGAGACCCGAAGGTCTCTTTTTTCACACAGTTTCCAGCTTACAGACTGGAAATCCGCGCATGTTGCTCGGCCAGTTTGCCCAAAGCCTGTTCCGCTTCAGCCAACTTGGCACGCTCCTTATCGATCACCTCAGCCGGCGCCTTGTCGACAAACGCCGCGTTGGACAGCTTGCCGCCCACTCGCTGCACTTCACCTTGCAGGCGCGCGATTTCCTTATCAAGACGCGCCAGCTCAGCGCCCTTGTCGATCAAACCGGCCATCGGCACCAGCACTTCCATCTCGCCAACCAATGCAGTGGCAGACAGCGGTGCATCTTCATCGGCAGCCAACACGGTGATCGACTCCAGCTTCGCCAGCTTCTTGAGCAGCGCATCGTTCTCGGTGAGGCGACGCTGATCTTCGGCACTGGCGTTCTTCACAAACACTGCCAACGGCTTGCCCGGCCCGATGTTCATCTCGGCACGGATGTTACGCGTGCCCATCATCAGGGTCTTGAGCCATTCGATATCACTTTCGGCCGCCTCATCGATGCGCGCTTCATTGGCCACCGGCCAAGGTTGCAGCATGATGGTCTTGCCTTCGATACCGGCCAGCGGCGCGATGCGCTGCCAGATCTCTTCGGTGATGAACGGCATGAACGGGTGCGCCAGGCGCAGCGCCACTTCGAGTACGCGCACGAGGGTGCGGCGGGTGCCGCGCTGGCGTTCGATCGGCGAGTTTTCGTCCCACAGCACGGGCTTGGACAGTTCCAGGTACCAGTCGCAATACTGGTTCCAGATGAACTCGTACAAGGCCTGTGCGGCCAGGTCGAAACGGAACTGGTCGAGTTGGCGGGTCACTTCGGCTTCGGTGCGCTGCAACTGCGAGATGATCCAGCGATCGGCCAGGCTCAGTTCGACGGCTTCGCCGTTCTGACCGCAGTCTTCGCCTTTATCCAGCACGTAGCGCGCGGCGTTCCAGATCTTGTTGCAGAAGTTGCGATAGCCTTCGACGCGGCCCATGTCGAACTTGATGTCGCGACCGGTGGAGGCCAACGAGCAGAAGGTGAAACGCAGGGCGTCGGTGCCGTAGCTGGCGATGCCGTCGGCGAACTCGTCGCGGGTCTGCTTCTCGATCTTCTTCGCCAGTTTCGGCTGCATCAGGCCCGAGGTGCGTTTTTGCACCAGGGTTTCCAGGTCGATGCCGTCGATGATGTCCAGCGGGTCCAGGACGTTGCCCTTGGACTTGGACATCTTCTGGCCCTGGCCATCACGCACCAGGCCGTGCACGTACACGGTCTTGAACGGTACTTGCGGCGTGCCGTCTTCGTTCTTCACCAAGTGCATGGTGAGCATGATCATCCGGGCAACCCAGAAGAAAATGATATCGAAACCGGTAACCAGCACGTCGGTGGAGTGGAATTTCTTCAGGAACTCGGTCTGCTGTGGCCAGCCCAGGGTCGAGAAGGTCCACAAGCCCGAGCTGAACCAGGTGTCGAGTACGTCGTTGTCCTGTTGCAGGGCGATGTCCGCGCCGAGGTTGTGCTTGGCACGCACTTCGGCTTCATCGCGACCGACATAGACCTTGCCCGACTCGTCGTACCAGGCCGGAATGCGGTGGCCCCACCACAGTTGACGGCTGATGCACCAATCCTGGATGTCACGCATCCACGAGAAGTACATGTTTTCGTACTGTTTAGGCACGAACTGGATGCGGCCGTCTTCCACGGCAGCAATCGCAGGCTCGGCCAATGGTTTGGTGGACACGTACCACTGGTCGGTCAGCCACGGCTCGATCACCGTGCCGGAACGGTCGCCCTTCGGCACTTTGAGGCCGTGGTCGTCAACACTCACCAGCAAACCGGCGGCGTCAAACGCAGCAACGATCTGCTTGCGCGCTTCAAAACGGTCGAGGCCGGCGTATTCGGCCGGGATCTTGCCGTCGATGCTGTCGTTAAGCGTGCCGTCCAGGTTGAACACCTGGCAGGCCGGCAACACGGCGGCGTTTTTGTCGAAGATGTTCAGCAGCGGCAGATTGTGGCGCTTGCCGACTTCGTAGTCGTTGAAATCGTGGGCCGGGGTGATTTTCACGCAGCCGGTGCCGAACTCGGGGTCGCAGTACTCGTCCGCAATGATCGGGATACGACGGCCAACCAGCGGCAGCTCAACGAATTTGCCGATCAGCGCCTGGTAGCGCTCGTCGTTCGGGTTAACTGCAACGGCGGCGTCACCGAGCATGGTTTCCGGACGGGTAGTGGCGACGATCAGGTAGTCGTTGCCCTCGGCGGTTTTGGCGCCGTCGGCCAACGGGTACTTGAGGTTCCACAGGAAGCCTTTCTCGTCGTGGTTTTCCACTTCGAGGTCGGAAATTGCCGTGTGCAACTTGGTGTCCCAGTTGACCAGGCGCTTGCCGCGGTAGATCAGGCCGTCTTCATGCAGGCGCACGAAGGCCTCTTTCACCGACTCCGACAGGCCGTCGTCCATGGTGAAGCGCTCGCGGCTCCAGTCCACAGACGAACCCAGGCGACGGATCTGACGGCTGATATTGCCGCCGGATTGATCTTTCCATTCCCAGATCTTTTCCAGGAATTTCTCGCGGCCCAAGTCGTGACGGTTCTGGCCGGTGGCTTCCAGCTGGCGTTCCACCAGCATTTGCGTGGCGATACCGGCGTGGTCGGTACCCGGTTGCCACAGGGTGTTGCGGCCCTGCATGCGGCGGAAACGGATCAACGCATCCATGATCGCATTGTTGAAGCCATGGCCCATGTGCAGGCTGCCAGTGACGTTCGGTGGCGGAATCATGATGGTGTAGGACTCGCCCGCGCCTTGCGGGGCGAAATAGTTCTCGGACTCCCAGGTGTTGTACCAGGAAGTTTCAATGGCGTGCGGCTGGTAGGTCTTATCCATGCGCGGCGGGACCCTATTGGCATTTATTCAGGAAAAGCCGGGAAGTATAGCGGGGATGAGCCAGCGCGCGTAGGGCGAGGTGATGGGCGATGTAAAAAACTGCATCACCCGGTTGAACTCGATGTGGATTACACAGGCTGGCACTCTCTTTTTGAGCGAGGGTAATTGTTACGTAAGCCCATTCTGGCAATACGCTGCTGTTCAGACCGATTTAGCCCCGTGAAATGGGCGCTTGGTCGCTGGTACCGCACGCTGAGTCATTGTGCTTCGCGCGTCACCAGCTACCGTGCGACCAGACCGGTTATGTCTTGCTCATGGTCAGGGTAACTGCTGTCCAGCCAGACACCTGAGCACCGTTGGCATTGAATTCCGCCAGGGCCAGTGGCGTCGAGCTGGAGTAGATGTCCTGACTCAGTTGCAGTTGCCAATCACCGTTGCTGTCCGCTTGAGGTGTGCCGAACAAAACGCTGCCGCCTTCAAGAAAAACATAGACGATGGCATGGGGCGCCGCTTTGCCGGTCAGCAAGGGGCGCAGTGAGTTGACGGTGGTGGGGCTGGTGAGTTGAGGCGCGCTGCCGGAAGGCAAGGCGTTACTGGTTGATGCCGTGCTCATGGTCAGGGTGACTGCTGTCCAGCCAGACACCTGAGCACCGTTGGCATTGAATTCCGCCAGGGCCAGTGGCGTCGAGCTGGAGTAGATGTCCTGACTCAGTTGCAGTTGCCAATCACCGTTGCTGTCCGCCTGAGGGTTGCCGAACAAAACGCTGCCGCCTTCAAGAAAAACATAGACGATGGCATTGGGCGCCGCTTTGCCGGTCAGCAAGGGGCGCAGTGAGTTGACGGTGGTGGGGCTGGTGAGTCTGGGTGGGCTGCCCGGCGGCAGGGCGTTGCCAGAACCAGATAGTGCGATGTTAAGCGTATGGGCCGTATCGGCCGATAGCCTAGCGAATTGACTGAACTGGCCGAACTTCAACGTGACCTGGCCAGGTGCAAGATCTTGAGGAAATGGGTAGGTCCAGTTGCCGTTGGCGTCGGCATAACAATCGCCGTAGTAGACGTTGACGGCATCATTGTGCACACCAATCCTGGCGTTGGGCGCGGCTTTGCCGGTGAATGTTGGTCGGAGTGTCTGGGCGGAGCTGTTGTTGGCCGGGCTGGTGATGACAGGTGGGGTGCCATCGGCCATGGTGCCGCCCCCAGTGCTCGTCAATAAAACCGTCAACTGCACACCCACCCAAGACGATATGGCGTTGCCCTCGGCATCTTTCGCGATTAGAGCAAGGTCCACCCAGTTATTGGCATCAACGACAAGGTCAGTAGTGGGTGTGGCTTCCCAATAGCCATTACTGTCCGCACCCACTGAAGCGTAGTAAACGCTGCCACCCGAATGGGCAATCACGACAGTCGCATTCGGTGGTGCCGTCCCTGTAAGCTGCGGGCGAAGGGAGTCAACGATAGTCAGGCTGGTGAGAACGGGGGAGTTATCTGACTCAGAGGGTCCGTTTCCGGTTATTTGAGGAAGAGAGCCAACGTGAAAAGGAAGATTGGGTGCATACCCTTGGCTCAGGTCGTAATAGGCGGTAACTGAATAGGGGCCAAAAGGCAGTGCTATTTTGGATTGGGTCAGCCAATTGCCGTTTGCATCGACGGTTGTTTGTGCAACGACTAGATCGGTATTTGATTGGCATATGGTGACAGGTTGGCCTGGAATTCCTTCGCCGAAGAAAATCGGGAATTGCGCAGCTGTCCATTCGGTAATTGGATAAAACTGAGTAGGAACGCCCATCATCTAAATCTCCGACAAGGAATAATTTCAGATGAGCTTTGGCCCAAATCGCTGGTGCATCTACTGTTAGAAATACCAGTTACGACAGGTGGTCATGTCATGATGTGAGTGGATGCATGCCCTCCTTGGCACCGACCGCGTCGCGACATAGGCATTCTGGACAGGCATCCTGGATCAAGACTGATACTGATTGAGCAACCGCTCCATACGCGCATCCATCCGCCGTTTGATCTCGGCTTCAATATGCGGTGCAAAGTCGTCGATCACATCCTGCATGATCAGTTGCGCGGCGGCGCGCAGTTCGTTGTCCAGGTGCAGCAGCAAGGCGTCAGGCGCCTTTTCGACGGTCGGCGCGGCAGGCACGGGTTCAACAACCGTGGCTGCAGCAACCGGCGCCGGCGCGGCGGGTTTGCCACCGACCATGTCGAACAACAGCGGAATCTGTACTTCGCTCTCGACCGATTCGGTCAGCAGCGGCGGTTGCAACTCATCATCACCGAGCAATTGACGGATCGACTCCAGGTCGTCCAGCAAGTGGTCGTCTTTTTTCAGCGGGTTTGGAGTGTCCATCGTGTGCTCAAAGTCGTTGTAGCCGGTGATCTTGCAGAGGATAGCCCTGTTCGCGGTAGAAACGGAAACTCTCCCGCGCGGCCTGACGAATAGCCGGGTCTTCGACCACCACTTCCGCCACACGGGCAAACGCCTTGGCAAAGGCCGGTACTTTCAGGTCGAGGTTAACCAGCAAGTCATGATGATCGCCGCAGCTGTCGCCCAAACCCAGCGCAATCAGGCCTTCGGGTTCGGACTCGGCAGGGCCGTGTGGCACAAAGCTTTCGCCCTTGAAGCGCCACAGGCGGGCGTTGAGGTCCTCACGCTGGGCGGCATCGCTGCAATGCAGGTAGATGCGATGGCCCATGCGCCAGGCTTTTTCGGTGAGTTTGCAGGCAAAGTCCAGGCGCGCGGATGGATCGGCGCTGGGCAATATATAGAAGTCGACTTGGGTCATTGCGGTTCCTGAGACCGGGGCGCCATGCAGGCCACCCCGGAATTTTCAGTTTCAGGCTTTGGCGCGATCCAGCAGGTACTGGGTCAACAGAGGAACCGGACGGCCACTGGCGCCCTTGTCCTTGCCGCCACTGGTCCAGGCCGTACCGGCGATGTCCAGGTGCGCCCAGTTGAAGTTCTTGGCGAAGCGCGACAGGAAGCAGGCTGCGGTGATGGTGCCGGCTTTAGGGCCGCCGATGTTGGCGATGTCGGCGAACGGGCTGTCCAGTTGTTCCTGGTACTCATCGAACAGCGGCAGTTGCCAGGCGCGGTCGTCGGCAGCCTTGCCGGCGCTGAGCAGTTGCTCGATCAGCTCGTCGTTGTTACCCAGCAGGCCCGAAGTGTGAGCGCCCAGGGCGACGACGCAGGCACCGGTCAGGGTGGCGATGTCGATCACGGCCTGTGGCTTGAAGCGTTCGGCGTAGGTGAGGGCATCGCACAGCACCAGACGGCCTTCGGCGTCGGTGTTGAGGATCTCGACGGTCTGGCCGCTCATGGTGGTGACGATGTCACCCGGGCGTGCAGCACCACCGCTCGGCATGTTCTCGGCGCAGGCCAGGATGCACACCAGGTTGATTGGCAGCTTGAGCTCCAGCACGGCACGCAGGGTGCCGAAAACGCTGGCGGCGCCGCCCATGTCGTACTTCATTTCGTCCATGCCGGCGCCCGGCTTTAGGCTGATGCCGCCGGTGTCGAAGGTGATGCCTTTGCCGACCAGCGCGTAAGGCTTCTCGGACTTCTTGCCGCCGTTGTATTGCATCACGATCAGGCGTGGCGGCTGGTCGCTGCCCTGGCCCACGGCATAGAACGAGCCCATGCCCAGTTCCTTGATCTTCTTCTCGTCCAGCACTTCAACCTTCAGGCCCTTGAACTCCTTGCCCAGCGCCTTGGCTTGTTCGCCCAGGTAGGTAGGGTGGCAGATGTTCGGCGGCAGGTTGCCCAGGTCGCGGGTAAACGACATGCCGTTGGCGATGGCGGTGGCGTGGGTAACGGCGCGCTCGACTTCAGCCTGGGCGGCCTTGATGGTCAGCAGGGTGATTTTTTTGATGGCGCGCGGTTCGGCCTTCTGGCTCTTGAACTGGTCGAAGACGTAACCGCCGTCCACCAGGCTTTCGGCCAGCAGGCGGGTCTTGCCATAGCTGTCGCGGCCTTTTACAACGATTTCGTCGAGGGCCAGTGCCGCATCGGTACCGCCCAGGCCTTTAAGGGTGGCGAGGATACCGCTGATGATCTTGCGGAACGGGCGGTCGCCCAGTTCGGTGTCCTTGCCCACGCCCACCAGCAATACGCGGTCGGCTTTAAGGTTGGGCAGGCTTTGCAGCAGCAGGCTTTGACCGACTTTGCCGGCCAGGTCGCCGCGCTTGAGGACCGCGCTGATGGCGCCGCCGCTCAGTTCGTCCAGTTGCTTGGCGGCGACGCCGAGCTTGCGCCCTTCGCCGACGGCGACCACGAGGGTGGCGGTTTTCAACGTTTCGGGGCTAACGCTTTTTACAACCAATTCCATTTTCGGGTCCCTTATTTAAGGTCTGTGAGCCTGGCGTCTGTACGCAGGCTTTGATGCTTGGCAGCTTTGTAAACCGCCCGCGACAAAGGCCGCAGTTTGAACCTCGCCAGAGCAGCCTGACAACCCTTGCAGCGCGCTTTGTGCACGCGCATGAGCAAGCACCGTGACAGGCGCGGATAATCACAGGATAATGCGCAATCTTTTTAGCCGGTCCGTGCATGCGGGTCGACTCGGTATGCTTGCTTGTTTGGCCGCCTTAGCCTGACAACCCTGGAGTGTCTGGTTTGATCGTCTTCCGTTATCTGTCCCGCGAAGTCCTGTTGACCCTGAGTGCCGTGAGTGCGGTCTTGCTGGTCATCACCATGAGTGGTCGTTTCGTCAAATTCCTCGCCCAGGCGGCTTCGGGCGCCCTGGATCCGGGCTCGTTGTTCCTGATCATGGGCTTTCGTCTGCCGGGTTTCCTGCAGTTGATCCTGCCGCTTGGCCTGTTTCTCGGCATCCTGCTGGCCTATGGCCGGCTTTACCTTGAAAGTGAAATGACCGTGCTCTCGGCCACCGGTATGAGCCAGCAGCGTCTGCTGGCCATGACCATGGTGCCGGCCACCGGCGTTGCGCTGGTGGTGGCCTGGTTGAGCATGAGTCTGGCGCCCCAGGGGGCCATGCAGTTCCAACTGCTGCTGAACAAGCAGGACGCGATGACCGAGTTCGATACCCTGGAGCCCGGGCGCTTCCAGGCGCTCAACGACGGCACGCGGGTCACCTATACCGAAACCATGACGGAAGATCGCTCTAACCTGGGCGGTGTGTTCATCTCGCAGAAAAACCTCGGCCTGAACCAGAAAGACCGGGGTATTTCGATTCTGGTAGCCAACAGCGGCCGTCAGGAAATACGCGCTGACGGCAACCGCTACCTGATCCTGGAAAATGGCTATCGCTACGACGGCAGCCCTGGGATGGCGGACTATCGGGCGGTCAAATACGACACTTATGGCGTAATGCTGGCCAAACCGGACATCAGTGAAGAGGTCACCGACCGCGATGCACTGCCGACGCTATCGCTGATCGGTAATCCCGACCTGCGCTCCGTTGCCGAGCTGCAATGGCGACTCTCGCTGCCGCTGCTGGTGTTTATCGTGACGTTGATGGCCGTACCGCTGTCGCGGGTCAACCCGCGGCAGGGCCGCTTCCTCAAGCTGTTGCCGGCGATCCTGCTGTACATGGCTTACCTGACCATCCTGATTTCTGCCCGTGGCTCCCTGGAGAAGGGCAAGCTGTCGCCAGCCCTGGGCCTGTGGTGGGTGCACGGGATCTTCCTGGCGATCGGCCTGGGGCTGCTCTACTGGGAACCTATCCGTTTGAAAATGAAGAGCCGTCGTGGCCTGAAGGAGTTGGCTCGTGGCTAAGCTCGACCGCTACATTGGTAGCAGCGTACTGATCGCCATCCTGGCGGTATTGGGCATCATCCTTGGCCTGGCTTGCCTGTTTGCCTTTATTGATGAAGTGAGCAACGTCACCGACACCTATACGGTCACCAACGTACTGAGCTACGTGGCGCTGACCGCGCCGCGTCGTCTCTACGACATGATGCCGATGGCGGCGCTGATCGGTTGCCTGATCGGCCTGGGCAGCCTGGCCAGCAGCAGCGAACTGACCATCATGCGGGCGGCGGGCGTTTCCATTGGCCGCATCGTCTGGGCGGTCATGAAACCCATGCTGTTGCTGATGGCGTGCAGTGTGTTGATCGGTGAGTACGTAGCGCCACCGACCGAAGCCACGGCCCAGGCCAATCGTGCGCTGGCCCAGGGTTCGGGGGATGCGCAGAGCGCCAGGCACGGCCTGTGGCACCGCCAGGGTGATGAGTTTATCCACATCAACGCCGTGCAGCCGGGCGGTTTGTTGGTGGGTGTGACGCGTTATACGTTCGACAAAGAGCGGCATATGCTGACCTCCAGTTTCTCCAGGCGTGCGCAGTACGACGAGGGGAAATGGGAGCTGTACGATGTCACCACGACGTACTTCCGTAATGTGGGGCAGGGCACCAAGGCCTACACCGAAGTGATCAATGTGCCGTCCGAGCAGTGGGACATTGCCCTGAAGCCGGAACTGCTCAATACCGTGGTGATGATCCCGGAAAGCCTGCCGATCTCCGGTTTGTGGAGTTATATCCACTACCTCAAGGATCAGGGCCTGAACAACGGCCGTTACTGGCTGGCATTTTGGGTCAAGGTGTTGCAGCCGCTGGTCACCGCCGCACTGGTGTTGATGGCCATTTCGTTCATCTTCGGCCCGCTGCGTTCGGTAACGCTCGGCCAGCGGGTGTTTACCGGCGTGCTGGTGGGCTTTACCTTCCGCATCGCCCAGGACCTGCTTGGGCCGTCGAGCCTGGTATTCGGTTTCTCGCCGCTGTTTGCGGTGCTGGTGCCGACGGCTATTTGTGCCGTGGCCGGGTTCTGGCTGTTGCGCCGGGCCGGTTGATACCGCGCTTATGCACAAAAAATGCCCCGCTCCCATGAGCGGGGCATTTTTGTTCTGGTCAGCAAAGATGACGCCCGGCCCGAGCATCAGGTACAATTCCCGGCTATTTTTCAGCGGGCAATCTGCCTGCAGCCTTTTTGAGTGTTGATCCGTGAGTGATTTGAGTCATATCCGCAATTTCTCCATCATCGCCCACATTGACCATGGTAAGTCGACGCTGGCCGATCGATTCATCCAGATGTGCGGCGGCCTTGCCGAGCGTGAAATGGAAGCCCAGGTACTGGACTCCATGGACCTCGAGCGCGAGCGCGGCATCACCATCAAGGCCCACAGCGTTACCCTGTACTACACCGCAAAAGACGGTATCAAGTACCAGCTGAACTTCATTGACACCCCAGGCCACGTTGACTTCACCTACGAAGTCAGCCGTTCGCTGGCGGCGTGTGAAGGTGCCTTGCTGGTGGTCGATGCCGGCCAGGGCGTTGAAGCCCAGTCCGTGGCCAACTGCTACACCGCGATCGAGCAGGGCCTTGAGGTCATGCCGGTACTGAACAAGATCGACCTGCCCCAGGCCGATCCTGACCGCGTTAAAGAAGAAATCGAAAAAATCATCGGCATTGACGCCACCGACGCCGTCGAGTGCAGCGCCAAGACCGGCCTGGGCGTTGACGAAGTGCTCGAACGCCTGGTCAAGACCATTCCTGCGCCGACCGGCAACTACGAAGATCCGCTGCAAGCGTTGATCATCGACTCCTGGTTCGACAACTACCTGGGCGTTGTTTCCCTGGTGCGCGTGCGCCACGGCCGTGTGAAGAAGGGCGACAAGATCCTGGTCAAATCCACCGGCAAGATCCACCTGGTGGACAGCGTCGGTGTATTCAACCCGAAACACACGGCGACCACCGACCTCAAGGCCGGTGAAGTGGGCTTCATCATCGCCGGTATCAAGGACATTCACGGTGCGCCGGTGGGTGACACCCTGACCTTGAGTTCCACCCCTGACGTCGACGTGCTACCGGGCTTCAAACGCATCCAGCCGCAGGTTTACGCCGGCCTGTTCCCGGTCAGCTCCGACGACTTCGAAGATTTCCGCGAAGCGCTGCAGAAGCTCACCCTCAACGACTCGTCGTTGCAGTACACCCCGGAAAGCTCCGACGCCCTGGGCTTCGGCTTCCGTTGCGGGTTCCTGGGCATGCTGCACATGGAGATCATCCAGGAGCGCCTTGAGCGCGAATACGACCTGGACCTGATCACCACGGCGCCAACGGTTATTTTTGAGCTGGCGCTGAAAACCGGTGAAACGATTTACGTCGACAACCCGTCCAAGCTTCCGGATCTGTCCTCTATCGAAGACATGCGCGAGCCGATCGTGCGGGCCAATATCCTGGTTCCGCAAGAGCACTTGGGCAACGTTATTACCCTGTGTATCGAAAAACGTGGCGTGCAGCACGACATGTTGTTCCTTGGTACCCAGGTGCAGGTGACCTACGATTTGCCGATGAACGAAGTGGTTCTGGACTTCTTCGACCGTCTCAAATCCACCAGTCGCGGCTATGCTTCGCTGGATTACCATTTCGACCGTTACCAATCGGCTAATCTGGTGAAACTGGATGTGTTGATCAACGGCGACAAGGTGGATGCACTGGCACTGATCGTGCACAAGGACAACGCGCACTACAAAGGTCGCCAGTTGACCGAAAAGATGAAAGAACTGATTCCGCGCCAGATGTTCGATGTTGCGATCCAGGCCGCCATTGGCGGGCAGATCATTGCACGGACCTCCGTCAAGGCACTCAGAAAGAACGTACTGGCCAAATGCTACGGCGGTGACGTAAGCCGTAAGCGCAAGCTGCTTGAGAAGCAAAAGGCCGGTAAAAAACGCATGAAGCAAGTGGGTAACGTGGAAATTCCACAAGAAGCCTTCCTTGCAGTGCTCAGGTTGGATAGTTAGGTCCTATGTCACTAAATTTCCCGCTGTTGCTGGTCATCGCCGTTGCCGTTTGCGGACTCCTGGCGTTGCTCGATCTGGTGTTCTTCGCCCCGCGTCGGCGGGCGGCGATCGCCTCGTATCAGGGCAGCGTCAGCCAGCCCGATGCGGTGGCGATCGAGAAACTGAACAAAGAGCCTTTGCTGGTTGAATACGGCAAGTCGTTCTTCCCGGTGTTGTTCATCGTGCTGGTGCTGCGTTCGTTCCTGGTGGAGCCGTTTCAGATCCCTTCGGGCTCGATGAAACCCACCCTGGACGTGGGCGACTTCATCCTGGTGAACAAGTTTTCCTACGGGATCCGCCTACCGGTGCTCGACAAGAAGGTCATCCCGGTCGGTGATCCGCAGCGCGGCGATGTGATGGTGTTCCGCTACCCAAGCGACCCGAACGTCAACTACATCAAGCGTGTCGTCGGCCTGCCGGGCGATGTGATTCGCTACACCAGCGACAAGCGCCTGTTCGTCAACGGTGAGTCGGTAGCCGAGAAGTTGATCGGCACCGAGCCGAACACCCTGGGCAGCGCTGAGCTGTATCAGGAAAAACTTGGCGCGGTCGAGCACCAGATCCGCAAGGAAATGAGCCGCTACCGCTCGCCGCCCGACACCGAATGGAAAGTGCCGGCCGGGCACTACTTCATGATGGGCGACAACCGCGACAACTCCAACGACAGCCGGTATTGGGATGACCCTAATATTCCCAAGGACCTGCTGGGCATGGTTCCCGACGAGAACATTGTCGGCAAGGCCTTTGCGGTCTGGATGAGCTGGCCCGAACCCAAGCTCAGCCACCTGCCGAACTTCTCGCGGGTCGGGCTGATCAAGTAATACAGGCGGCGCTGTGAACACAGCGCCGAATGCTTTTCTGGGGTTGGGACAATCATTGGCCTGACCCCTTGCTGTACCAATCAGGATTTGAATTTGAACACTGCGTCAATCGTCGATGGCCGCCGGTGCCACCAAACAGATATGGGTAAACCGTGAGCGTTTCTCTAAGCCGTCTCGAGCGCCAGCTCGGCTACACCTTCAAGGACCAGGAATTGATGGTCCTTGCCCTCACACACCGCAGCTTTGCAGGGCGCAATAACGAGCGCCTGGAATTCCTCGGTGATGCCATCCTCAACTTTGCCGCCGGTGAGGCGCTGTTCGAGCGTTTCCCGCAAGCGCGCGAAGGCCAGCTGTCACGCTTGCGTGCACGCTTGGTCAAAGGCGAGACACTGGCCGTGCTGGCCCGTGGTTTCGGCTTGGGCGAGTACCTGCGTCTGGGTTCCGGCGAACTGAAAAGCGGCGGTTTCCGCCGCGAGTCGATCCTGGCCGATGCCCTCGAAGCGTTGATCGGTGCGATCTACCTGGATGCAGGCATGGAGACCGCCAAAGAGCGCGTAGTCGCCTGGCTGGCGTCGGAGATCGAGAGCCTGACGCTGGTCGACACCAACAAAGATCCCAAGACCCGCCTGCAGGAATACTTGCAGTCGCGTGGTTGTGAACTGCCACGCTACGAAGTGGTGGATATCCAGGGTGAGCCGCATTGCCGCGTGTTTTTCGTGGAATGTGAAATCACCTTATTGAATGAAAAAAGCCGAGGTCAGGGTGTGAGCCGTCGTATTGCCGAACAGGTAGCGGCCGCTGCAGCACTGATTGCCCTGGGCGTGGAGAATGGCCATGACTGATTCAACCGCAACACGCTGTGGCTATGTTGCCATCGTCGGCCGCCCGAACGTGGGCAAGTCCACGCTGCTGAACCACATCCTCGGCCAGAAGCTGGCGATCACCTCGCGCAAGCCGCAGACCACCCGCCACAACATGCTGGGCATCAAGACCGAAGGCACCGTGCAAGCGGTCTACGTCGACACCCCAGGCATGCACAAAGGTGGCGAGAAGGCGCTGAACCGCTACATGAACAAAACCGCTTCGGCGGCGTTGAAAGACGTCGACGTGGTTATTTTCGTGGTCGACCGCACCAAGTGGACCGACGAAGACCAGATGGTTCTGGAACGTGTGCAGTACGTCACCGGCCCGTTGATTGTCGCGCTGAACAAGACCGACCGCATCGAAGACAAGGCCGAGCTGATGCCGCACCTGAGCTGGCTGCAGGAACAACTGCCGAACGCCCAGATCATGCCGATTTCGGCCCAGCACGGCCACAACCTGGACGCCCTGGAGCGCGTGATCGCCCAGCACCTGCCGGAGAACGAGCACTTCTTCCCGGAAGACCAGATCACCGACCGCAGCAGCCGCTTCCTGGCTGCCGAACTGGTACGCGAGAAAATCATGCGCCAGATGGGCGCCGAGCTGCCGTACCAGATCACCGTCGAAATCGAAGAGTTCAAGCAGCAGGGCAAAACCCTGCATATCCACGCGTTGATCCTCGTTGAACGTGACGGCCAGAAGAAAATCATCATTGGCGACAAGGGCGAGCGCATCAAGCGCATCGGCACCGAAGCGCGCAAGGACATGGAATTGCTGTTTGATTCCAAGATCATGCTTAACCTGTGGGTGAAGGTTAAAGGTGGTTGGTCCGATGATGAGCGCGCGCTGCGTTCCCTGGGCTACGGCGACCTGTAATCGGTCTTCGCTAGCGCCGCAAGACAAAATGTGGGAGCGGGCTTGCTCGCGAATGCGGTGGATCAGTCAGTACATATATTGGCTGACCCACCGCATTCGCGAGCAAGCCCGCTCCCACATTAGGTTTGTATCGTTTTCAATATTGCATTCCAGCTGAGAGAACTCATGCCCCAATCCCCACCCCCCAGCCAACTCGCCTACGTGCTGCACAGCCGCGCCTACCGCGAGACCAGCGCTTTGGTGGATTTCCTCACGCCCCAAGGCCGCTTGCGCGCGGTGTTGCGCAGTGCGCGGGGCAAGGCGGGCACGCTGGCACGGCCGTTTGTGGCGCTGGACGTGGAGTTTCGTGGCAAGGGCGAGTTGAAAAACGTTGGCCGCCTGGAAAGCGTCGGCACCTCGGCCTGGCTCAATGGCGAAGCGCTGTTCAGCGGGCTTTACCTTAATGAGCTGCTGATCCGCCTGCTGCCCGCCGAAGACCCGCACCCCGCCGTCTTCGATCACTATGCCGCCACGCTGGTAGCCCTGGCCGAAGGTCGCCCGCTGGAGCCGCTGCTGCGCGCCTTCGAATGGCGGCTGCTCGACGACCTGGGCTACGGCTTCGAACTGAGCAATGACCTGCACGGCGATCCCATCGCCGCCGACGGCATGTACCGCCTGCAAGTCGACGCCGGGCTTGAGCGCGTGTACCTGCTGCAACCGGGCCTGTTCCAGGGCACCGAGCTATTGGCCATGAGCGAAGCCGACTGGAGCGCCCCTGGCGCCTTGTCCGCTGCCAAACGCTTGATGCGCCAGGCGCTGGCCGTGCATCTGGGCGGGCGCCCGCTGGTCAGTCGCGAGTTGTTTCGAAAGCCCTGACAACCCCGTGTATGCTGTGCAGCGTTTCTTTCCCTTTTCAGGAGCGCTTCCGTGACCACCAGCAATCGCATTCTTCTTGGCGTCAACATCGACCACGTCGCCACCCTGCGCCAGGCCCGGGGCACCCGTTACCCCGACCCGGTCAAGGCCGCGCTGGACGCCGAAGAAGCGGGCGCCGACGGCATCACCGTGCACCTGCGCGAAGACCGCCGTCACATCCAGGAGCGCGATGTACTGGTGCTCAAGGACGTGCTGCAAACCCGCATGAACTTCGAGATGGGCGTCACCGAAGAAATGATGGCGTTCGCCGAGCGCATCCGCCCGGCGCACATCTGCCTGGTGCCGGAAACCCGCCAGGAACTCACCACCGAAGGCGGCCTCGACGTGGCCGGCCAGGAAGCGCGGATCAAGGCGGCGGTAGAGCGCCTGTCGAAGATCGGCAGCGAAGTGTCGCTGTTCATCGATGCCGACGAGCGCCAGATCGAAGCCTCGCGTCGCGTTGGCGCGCCGGCGATCGAACTGCACACCGGCCGTTACGCCGATGCCACCACGCCCACCGAAGTGGCCGAGGAGCTGCAGCGCATCATCGAGGGCGTCAAGTGCGGCCTCAGTGAAGGCCTGATCGTCAACGCCGGCCATGGCCTGCACTACCACAACGTGGAAGCCGTGGCCGCGATCAAGGGCATCAACGAGCTGAACATCGGCCACGCGCTGGTGGCGCATGCGCTGTTCGTCGGTTTCAAAGGCGCGGTTGCCGAGATGAAAGCCCTGATTCTGGCGGCTGCCAAGCACTGATCAGACACTGGAAATCTCCTGTGGAGCGGGCTTGTGTGGGAGCGGGCTTGCTCGCGAAAGCGGTGTGTCAGTCACAGTTATATAAACTGACCCGGCGCATTCGCGAGCAAGCCCGCTCCCACATTGGCCCATTCTCATCTTTAGATTCCCAGCGTTTTCGCCATGCGGCAATGCGAAGCCTTACTGTTTAGCCGATGCAGGTGTATCGTATCTGCCCTTTGCGGGCCCCTGGCCTGCGGCCGATACGTGAGGTTGTTGTGTCCCGATCCTTTTCCCGTCGACAAATCCTGGGTGGCCTGGCAGGCCTGGCCGTCGTGGGCGTCGGTGCCGGGGGCGCCTATCGCTACTGGCTGGGGAAAGTCGCCGAGGCGCAGGCGGGCCACGATTACGAGCTGATCGCCGCACCGTTGGACGTGGAGCTGGTGCCCGGCCACAAGACCGAAGCCTGGGCGTTCGGCCCCTCGGCGCCGGGTACCGAGTTGCGTGTGCGCCAGGGCGAGTGGCTGCGGGTGCGTTTTATCAACCACCTGCCGGTCGCCACCACCATCCACTGGCACGGCATTCGCCTGCCCCTGGAAATGGACGGCGTGCCCTACGTCTCGCAACTGCCGGTACTGCCCGGTGAATATTTCGACTACAAATTCCGCGTGCCCGATGCCGGCAGCTACTGGTATCACCCGCACGTGAACAGCAGCGAAGAACTCGGCCGTGGCCTGGTCGGTCCGCTGATTGTTGAAGAGCGCGAGCCCACCGGCTTCAAACACGAATGCACCTTGAGCCTGAAAAGCTGGCACGTGGACGAAGAGGGCGCATTTGTCGCCTTCAGCGTGCCCCGTGAAGCGGCGCGTGGTGGCACGGCCGGGCGGTTGTCGACCATCAATGGCGTGCCCCAGGCGGTGATTGACCTGCCTGCCGGGCAGATCACCCGTGTGCGCTTGCTCAACCTCGACAACACCCTGACGTATCGCCTCAATATCCCCGACGTTGAAGCGCAGATCTACGCACTGGATGGCAACCCCATCGAGCCGCGCCCACTGGGCAAGGAATACTGGCTCGGCCCAGGCATGCGCATTTGCCTGGCGATCAAGGCCCCGCCGGCGGGTGAAGAACTGTCGATCCGTAACGGCCCGGTGCGCCTGGGCACTTTCCGTTCAGTGGCCAATACCGACGCACCCACCGAATGGCCGCCCGCGCTGCCTGCCAACCCGATTGCCGAGCCGGACCTGGCCAATGCCGAGAAACTCAACTTCAATTTCGAGTGGGTCGGCAGCGTGTCGGTGGATGACGGCAAACCGCCGAGCCTGTGGCAGATCAACGGCAAGGCCTGGGACATCACCGACAAGACCTGCGCCGACCGCCCGATTGCCAGGCTTGAGAAGGGCAAGAGCTACATTTTCGAATTGAAGAACATGACCCAGTACCAGCACCCGATTCACCTGCACGGCATGAGTTTCAAGGTGATCGCCTCGAACCGCCACAAGGTGGTCCCGTATTTCACCGACACCTACCTGCTCGGCAAAAACGAGCGTGCGCGCGTGGCGTTGGTGGCCGATAACCCAGGCGTGTGGATGTTTCACTGCCACGTGATCGACCATATGGAAACCGGCCTGATGGCCGCCATCGAGGTGGCGTGATGCGCCAGATTCGCCCCGCGGCGATTATCGACCGCAGCCGTGACCAGCACTTCATGCGTGAAGCCCTGGCCCTTGCCGCCCAAGGTGCCGAACTGGGCGAAGTGCCCGTGGGCGCGGTGCTGGTGCAGGACGGTGAAATCATCGGCCGTGGCTTCAACTGCCCCATCAGCGGCAACGACCCCAGCGCCCATGCCGAAATGGTCGCCATCCGCGCCGCCGCGCAGGCGATCAGTAACTATCGGCTGGTGGGCAGCACGCTGTATGTGACGCTGGAACCGTGCAGCATGTGCGCTGGTTTGATTGTGCATTCGCGCATCGCACGGGTGGTGTATGGCGCGCTGGAGCCCAAGGCCGGGATTGTGCAAAGCCAGGGGCAGTTTTTTACCCAGGGTTTTTTGAACCACCGGGTGCTGTATGAAGGCGGGGTGTTGGCCGAGGAATGCGGCACGGTGCTGAGTGAGTTCTTCAAGGCCCGCAGAGCTCGTTAATGATCGTTCCCACGCTCCGCGTGGGAATGCCTCTTGTGACGCTCTGCGTCACGCTTTGGGACGCAGAGCGTCCCTGGCTGCATTCCCACGCGGAGCGTGGGAACGATCTGTTTGGGGCTACTTTTTGGCGATGATCACCGCCCGCATTGGCGCCGGCAGCCCTTCGATGGTCTTGCTGTGATCCTCCGGGTCCAAAAAATCACTCAGCGACTGATACTTCATCCACTCCGTGCCGCGTTGTTCCGCAACCGTGGTTACGCTCACATCCACACACCGCACTTCGCTGAAACCCGCGCGGCGCAGCCACAGCATCAGCGCCGGCACCGACGGCAGGAACCACACGTTGCGCATCTGCGCGTAGCGGTCTTCCGGCACCAGTACTTGCTGCTGGTCGCCGTCCACGACCAGGGTTTCCAGCACCAGCTCGCCACCTTTGACCAGGGTGTCCTTGAGCGCCAGCAGATGCTCGATCGGCGAGCGGCGGTGATAAAACACGCCCATGGAAAACACCGTATCGAAGCCTTCCAGGTTCGACGGCAGGTCTTCAAACGGGAACGGCAAGTGCCAGGCCTTCGGTTCGGACAAGTAGCGCTGCACCGCCTGGAACTGGCAGAAAAACAGCCAGTTCGGGTCCACGCCAATCACGCTGTCGGCGCCCGCGCCGAGCATGCGCCACATGTAATAGCCGTTGCCGCAGCCCACATCGAGGATGCGTTTGCCGTTCAAATCCAGGTGCGGCGCCACCCGCGACCACTTCCAGTCCGAACGCCATTCGGTGTCCACGTGCACGCCGAACAGGTTGAACGGGCCTTTACGCCACGGGCTCAGGCCCATCAGCGCGGTGTGCATTTGCGCGCGGGTAGCGTCGTCGCAAGCGGTATCAAGCGTCAGGCCATTGAGCAAATCGACGTCGCTGGGCTGGATCTGCGGCAGTGCGTCCAGCGCACTCTGCCAGCGCTCCAGGTCGCCATGACCCTTTTCCATCTTGCTGTCGAGCTGCGCTTGCAGGCCCTGGGCCCACACGGCCAGAGGAGTGCCGACCAAATGGCGGGCGAGGGGGGACAAATCAATCATGGCAAGGCAATCAACGAGGCAAAGTTAAGACACTGGAACCACGGCACGACTTTCGAGAACCCGGCCGCCAGCAGGCGTTCGCGGTGTTCTTCAAGGCTGTCGGGCTTCATGACGTTTTCGATGGCGCTGCGCTTCTGGGCAATTTCCAGTTCGCTGTAGCCGTTGGCGCGTTTGAAGGCGATATGCAGATCGGTGAGCAGTGCGTGTTCTTCGGCATCGTTGAAACGCAGCTTTTCCGAGAGGATCAACGCCCCGCCTGGCAGCAGCGACTGGCGGATACGCCCGAGCAACGCCAGGCGTTGGTCGGGCGCGATAAATTGCAGGGTGAAGTTCAACGCCACCACTGAAGCGGGCTGGAATTGCAGCGCGAGAATGTCGCCCTCGATCACCTCAACCGGCAGCAACTCCTGGAACATCGAGTCTTGCCCGTTGAGGTATTCGCGGCAACGCTCGACCATCGCTGCGGAGTTATCCACCGCAATCACTCGGCAGCCGTCGGTGCGCACGTGGCGACGCAACGCTTGGGTCACTGCGCCAAGGGACGAACCGAGGTCGTAGAGCACGCTGCCCGGTTGGGCAAATTGCGCCGCGAGCACGCCGAGGTTCTCGACGATGGTCGGGTAACCCGGCACCGAGCGCTTGATCATGTCCGGGAACACCCGCACCACGTCCTCGTTAAAGGCGAAGTCCGGCACCTGGGGCAGGGGCTGGGCGAATAGGCGATCGGGTTCTTTGCTCACGGTTGTTCCGGCGACGAGGGGGAAAGGCCGGCATTTTAGCCAAGTTGGCCCTCGTGTGCGCGGGTTGTCTGATGGAAAGCCGAGGCCGTGATGCCCCACTGGCCGAGCCAGTAGGTGATGATCAGCAAATACGGCGCCGCATCGAAAGCCAGCACAAAACGATTGATGCCGATCAGCGTGTCGGAAAACACAAACGACACCGCTCCCGCTGCCGCAAGCCCGGCCGAGCGTTTCGGCACCTCACTGCCCAGCCGCGCCAGTGCGCGCCAGAGCATGGCACTGATCACCAGCGCGTAAACCACCACCGGCACCAACAAGTCGCCCAGGCCGTGGGAAATCAGAATGCTCAACAAAATCGCACCGACCGCCAGCGCCAATACCAAGGGCAACACCGCCAGGCGGCGGCAATCGCTGAAATAAGCTTTCAAATACGCCAGGTGCGCAAACAGGAACGCGCCAAGGCCAAAGATAAACAGGTCGCCCGGCCAGGCGAGCAGCACATCGCCGACCAGGGAAAAAATCAGCCCCAGGCTGATCCAGCGTCGATAGTCGGTGGGCGGCGCATCATGCAGCCAGCCCAGCAGTGCCAGCACCGGCAGTGGTTTGACCAGCAGGCACAACAAGGTGGCGTGGGTGGTCAGGCCATAGATAAAGGTGCCGGCGCCCATCAGCGCGAGGATCAGCCATGGCATATCAGTTCACCGTAATGGCGCAGTCGAAGGTTTCGGCAGGTTCGGCTTCCGGCTCCCAGGGTTGCTGGGAGGTCAGGCGCAAACGGCCTTGACCCGCCGCGAAGGCCTGGAAGCGCCAGGTCGACTGGCCGCCGCCCCCGATCACACCGGATTCGCTGCTGCTGTAGACCTCCGGGCTCAAAGCGCGCAACACGCCGCCGGCAGAATCCTGGATGGCCCAGCGGTAGCCGGTGGTGGGGTTGCTCTGCAAGGTAAGGATCAGGTTTTGTCCGGTTTTAAGCTGGAGCGGGCAGGCGCTCTGGTTATCCACGCTGACGTTTTGCTTGGGGGCACTGGCGCATCCGGCCAGCAGGGCAAGGCTCAAGGGGAGAAACAGGCGGGCAGCGGTCATGGGGGCTCCGTTCATTCACGACGAAGGGCGAGCATAACCGAAGATGAGACAGGGTGTGACAAGCGGGGAGATCGTTCCCACGCTCCGCGTGGGAATGCAGCAAGGGACGCTCTGCGTCCCAACAGCCGACGCAGAGCGTCCGGGGAGGCATTCCCACGCAGAGCGTGGGAACGATCTGATCAGAACAAGACCTTCGCCACGTCAGCAAAACGCTTGGCAAAGTGCACCGTCATGCCTTCCTTCAGGTACTCCGGCAATTCCTCAAAGCTGCCACGGTTCGGCTCCGGCAAAATCAGCTCATGAATCTTCTGACGCCGCGCCGCAATCACCTTCTCGCGTACCCCGCCAATCGGCAGCACATGCCCGGTCAAGGTCAGTTCACCGGTCATGGCCACGCCTTTTTTCGGCGGCTGGTTGCGTGCCAGCGACAGCAACGCACTGGCCATGGTCACACCCGCGCTCGGGCCGTCTTTGGGTGTGGCGCCTTCCGGCACGTGCAGGTGCACGAAGGCTTCATCGAAGAACTTCGGATCCCCACCAAACGACTTCAGGTTCGAGCTGATGTAGCTGTAGGCAATCTCGGCGGACTCTTTCATCACTTCACCCAACTGCCCGGTGAGTTTGAAGCCGCGGTTGAGCGTATGAATGCGCGTTGCCTCAATCGGCAAGGTCGCGCCGCCCATGCTGGTCCAGGCCAGGCCGGTGATCACACCGGTGCCGGACAGCACTTGCTCGTTGCGGAAGACCGGCATGCCCAATGAGCTTTCCAGGTCCTTGTTGCCGATCTTGATCACCGAGGCCGGCTCATCCAGCAACTTGACCACCGCCTTGCGCACCAGTTTGCCCAGCTGTTTCTCCAGCTGGCGCACCCCGGCTTCCCGCGCATAACCGTCGATCAAGGCGCGCAGGGCGCCGTCGCTGATGCTCAGGCTGGTTTTCGCCACGCCGGCTTTTTCCAGCTGCTTGGGCCACAGGTGGCGTTTGGCAATGGCGACTTTTTCTTCGGTGATATAGCCCGACAGGCGAATCACTTCCATCCGGTCCAGCAACGGGCCGGGGATCGAGTCCAGGGTGTTGGCGGTGCACACGAACAGCACTTTGGACAGGTCCAGGCGCAGGTCCAGGTAGTGGTCGAGGAATTCGACGTTCTGCTCCGGGTCCAGGGTTTCCAGCAGCGCCGACGCCGGGTCGCCCTGGAAGCTCTGGCCCATCTTGTCGATCTCGTCGAGCATGATCACCGGGTTCATCACTTCCACATCTTTAAGCGCCTGAACCAGCTTGCCCGGCAGGGCGCCGATGTAGGTGCGGCGATGGCCCTTGATCTCGGCCTCGTCGCGCATGCCGCCGACGCTGAAGCGGTAGAACGGCCGGCCCAGGGATTCGGCGATGGATTTACCCACACTGGTCTTGCCCACGCCTGGCGGGCCGACCAGCAGCACGATGGACCCGGCGACTTCGCCCTTATAGGCACCCACCGCCAGGAACTCGAGGATACGGCTCTTGATATCGTCAAGGCCCGCATGGTGCTTATCCAGCACCTTGCGTGCGTGTTTGAGGTCGAGTTTATCTTCGCCATACACGCCCCACGGCACGGAAGTGGCCCAGTCCAGGTAGTTGCGCGTAACCGCGTATTCCGGCGAGCCGGTTTCCAGGATCGACAGTTTGTTCATTTCTTCACTGATGCGTTTCTGCGCCTGGGTCGGCAACACTTTGCCCACCAGGCGTTGCTCGAACTGTTCGACGTCGGCGCTGCGGTCATCCTTGGTCAAGCCCAGCTCTTGCTGGATGACCTTGAGTTGTTCCTTGAGGAAGAACTCGCGCTGATGCTCACCGATCTTGCGGTTCACCTCGGCGGAAATCTCTTTTTGCAGGCGCGCAACTTCAACTTCCTTGCGCAGCATCGGCAGCACTTTTTCCATGCGCTTGAGCATGGGCACGCAGTCCAGCACTTCCTGCAACTCGTTACCGGTGGCCGAGGTGAGCGCGGCGGCGAAGTCGGTGAGCGGTGACGGGTCGTTGGGGCTGAAGCGGTTGAGGTAGTTCTTCAGCTCTTCGCTGTACAGCGGGTTGAGCGGCAACAGCTCTTTGATCGCGTTGATCAGCGCCATGCCGTAGGCCTTGACCTCATCGGTCGGCTCGGTGGGCTGGTGCGGGTATTCGACTTCCACCAGGTACGGCGGGCGATGGTGCTTGAGCCAGGTCTTGATACGCACGCGGGTCAGGCCCTGGGCGACAAATTGCAGCTTGCCGTTTTCGCGGCTGGCGTGGTGCACCTTCACCAGCGTGCCGTACAGCGGCAGGCTGGAGGTGTCGAAGTGGCGCGGGTCTTCGGGGGGTGTGTCCATGAAAAACAGCGCGAGCGAGTGGTGGTCGGATTTGCTCACCAGCTCCAGGGTTTCGGCCCACGGCTCTTCGTTGACGATGACCGGCAATACCTGCGCCGGGAAAAACGGCCGGTTGTGGATCGGGATGATATAGACCTTGTCCGGCAGGTTTTGCCCAGGCAGGGCCAGGCCGGTGTTGGACGAGGTTTCGTGTTCAGCGTTTTCAGGGTCGGCGTAATCGTTCAGGTCGATGTCCGGGAATTCTTGCTGGTCGCTCATGGGGCACCTGCATAAGGAAGTATGCAGGTTAGATGGGGCGGGGTTGCGGTGGTTTCAATGGTGGGCGTGAGATAGCAACATATTGCATGAAATTTCTAAAACGACGCTGAGTCCATGTGGGAGTGAAGTCAGCTGATTTTGTGCAGGTAGGCCGGCAGCGGCTGCTCCGGTAATACCGACAGCACCTTAAGCCGCTGCAACATCCGCTGCCGCGCCCGCTGCAAATGCTCGCGCAAGTTCAGCGCCGCCGCATCAAATGCCCCATGCAGCAACAACTCCAGAATCAGGCGATGTTCGGCGAGCATGGCAGGATCTGCGCCGATCCCCAGTAAACGGTAAAAAATACGACTGATGATCATCGGGCTCTGGCCCTGGCGGATCAGCGCGGCGATCTTGCGGTTTTGCAAGCCCGCCAGGCAGCGTTGGTGCAAGTCTTCTTCGATCTGCTCGATGGTTTCCAGGCTGCAGTGCGGGCTTTGCTGGGCCTCCAGCACGCGCTGCAACATCGCTTCGAGCAGCTCGCGGTCCAGGTTTGGCGCGCTCTGGCGCAGCGCCTCGGGTTCCAGGCAAGCGCGCAATTCGTAGTCTTCGGTGACTTCCCGCGCGGTCAATGGTCCGGCCAACCACTGGGAGTAGGGTTCTTTTTCCACCAGGCCACGGTCGCGCAGGCGCATCAGCGCTTCACGCACCACGGCACGGCTGACGCCGTAGTGGTCGGCGGCGGCTTGCTCGTCCAGGCGGTAATGGCCAAAAGCGATGCAGGTGGACAGCGCCGCGCCGATTTCCTCGACGATCCGCTCACCCAGCGGCCGCGTATCCACCCACTCAGCCTCGCCATCAAGGCCCAGATGCGCCTGGCTCAGGGGCAAGCGCAGCGGCTCCATGGCCAGGCCTTTGGGGTTGATCAGGTAACCCCGGCCATTGAAGCGGCAGATCAGGCCCTCGTTATGCAGCAGGTCCAGAGCCTTGCGTACCGGCACGCGGCTGGTGCCGAAGAGTTCGGCCAGGGGCGCTTCCAGCAGCACCAGCCCATGGCGCGCGGTGCCGTTGACGATCGCATTACGCAACACTTGGTGAATCATCGCGTAACGGGAGGCCGAGGCGGACACTGCTTTCATCGTGTTCTCTTGGGCGTGTAGGAAAGTGGCCGGGGATTCTCTCATAGATGAGCCTGTCACTCCGCGCCACAGGGGTGGCACTTTTTTGGGGCCGGAAAGAGAAAAACGTTACTTTTCGCACCAAAATGTATTTATTAATAAAAGATACATTATTTCAATTGGGGCTAGCCTCATCACTCACGTCACTTTTTTTTACAGACCGCAAAACCATCTATCCCGCAGTTGTTGGCGATAAACCTTACGGGAACGACAACAGGTCCAAAGAGACTGGCACGAAATCTGCCTTTGTAAAATGTACATTTTATTAATATGTACGTTTTGTGAGGGTCATCTCGATGTCAGACGCCACCTCAATGGCCCAGGACTTTGCCAGCGGTCGCAACGACCCGGTGCAGGCGCTGGAACAGGCACTCGTCCACGCGAGCATGGCGCCCAGTGTGTTTATTTCCCTGACCGCCGAGCGCGCACGCCGTGAGGCCGAGGCGGCAGCCGCGCGCTGGCGTGCCGGCCAGCCCTTAAGCTTATTCGACGGCGTGCCACTGGCCTGGAAGGATTTGTTCGACGTGGCCGGCAGCATCACCACTGCAGGCGCCGCCTATCGCCGCAACGCTGCGCCGGCCTTGATCGATGCGCCCAGTGTCGGGCTGTTGTGCCGCGCCGGAATGGTCAGCCTCGGCAAGACCAACCTCAGCGAACTGGCGTATTCCGGGCTGGGCCTGAACCCGCATTTCGGCACGCCCCATAACCCCAGTGGCAGCGATCAACCGCGTATCCCCGGCGGCTCTTCGTCGGGCTCGGCGGTCGCGGTGGCGGCGGGGATCGTGCCCATCGCCATGGGCACCGACACGGCCGGCTCGATCCGCATTCCCGCAGCGCTCAATGGTGTGGTGGGCTATCGCAGCAGCTGTCGACGCTACAGCCGCGACGGCGTATTCCCGTTGGCGCACACCCTCGACAGCCTCGGCCCGCTGACCCGCAGCGTACGCGATGCGCTGGCCATCGACGACCTGCTCAACGGCCGCACGCAACAGCACGTCGCCCGTAGCCTCAAGGGCCAGCGTTTTGTGCTTGAGCAGGGCGCGCTGGAAGACATCGAGCCTGCCGTGCGCAATAACCTGCTGCGCGCGGTGGACCAGCTTAAGGCCGCCGGTGCGCTGATCGAGGTGCGCGCATCAGCCACCTTCCAGGCCACCCTCAACCTGATCAAGCAGGACGGCTGGCTCGGCGCATTCGAAGCCTTCGCCCTGCACGAAAACCTGTTGGACAGCAGTGATGCCGAGCAACTCGACCCGCGTGTGCGCCGGCGCCTGGAGGCCGCACGTGAATTGCCCGCCAGCCAATTGCTGCACCTGATCGACGTGCGCCGCCGCTTGCAGCTCCAACTGGTCGATGAGCTCGACGGCGCCGTGCTCATCACCCCGACGGTCGCCCATGTCGCCCCGGCGCTGGCACCGCTGCAAGCCGACGACGAGCTGTTCGTCAAAACCAACCTCGCCACCCTGCGCCTGACCATGCCCGGCAGTTTGCTCGACATGCCTGGCGTCAGCCTGCCCAGCGGCCGTGACGCCCTGGGCTTGCCCACCGGTCTGCTGCTCAGCACCCCGAGTGGCGAAGACGCGCGCCTGCTCAGGGCCGCGCTGTCGGTCGAAACCACCCTGAACTTTTAAGGAGACATACCATGGCTAAAGACATTCTCTGCGCATTTGGCGTCGACGTAGACGCCGTCGCCGGCTGGCTCGGTTCCTACGGCGGTGAAGACTCGCCGGACGACATCTCCCGCGGCCTGTTCGCGGGTGAAATCGGCGCGCCGCGCCTGCTCAAACTGTTCGAGCGCTACGGCCTGCGCACCACTTGGTTTATCCCCGGCCACTCGATGGAAACCTTCCCCGAGCAGATGAAAGCGGTGGCCGATGCCGGCCACGAAATCGGCGTGCACGGCTACAGCCACGAAAACCCGATTGCGATGACCGCCGAGCAGGAAGAGATCGTGCTGGATAAATCCATCGAGCTGATCACTCAAGTCACCGGCAAACGCCCGACCGGTTATGTCGCGCCCTGGTGGGAATTCAGCAAGGTCACCAACGAGCTGCTGCTGAAAAAAGGCATCAAGTACGACCACAGCCTGATGCACAACGACTTCCACCCGTACTACGTGCGCAAGGGCGACAGCTGGACCAAGATCGATTACAGCCAGCACCCGGATACCTGGATGAAACCTTTGGTGCGCGGCGAAGAAACCGACCTGGTGGAAATCCCGGCCAACTGGTACCTCGACGACCTGCCGCCAATGATGTTCATCAAAAAAGCCCCCAACAGCCACGGCTTCGTCAACCCGCGTCACCTGGAAGAAATGTGGCGCGACCAGTTCGACTGGGTCTACCGCGAACACGAACACGCGGTGTTCACCATGACCATCCACCCCGACGTGTCCGGTCGCCCGCAAGTGCTGTTGATGCTCGAGCGCCTGATCGAACACATCCAGAGCCATGCCGGTGTGCGCTTCGTCACCTTCGACGAAATTGCCGACGACTTTATCCGCCGCCAACCGCGTACCTGACCCCTTTGCCCATCCCCCCGAGGCGCGATTATGTCCATCTACAACAAGCTTGACCTGACTGGCTGGAAACCCCGGCAACTGACGTCCCAGGAGGTGCGCTTTGCCACCTGGATCGCGTTTTTTGCCTGGGTGTTTGCGGTGTATGACTTCATCCTGTTCGGCACCTTGCTGCCGGAGATCGGCCGGCACTTTGGCTGGGGCGAAGTGGAGCAAGCTGAAATTGCAACGTGGGTGGCGGTGGGCACGGCGGTGGTCGCCTTTGCGATTGGCCCGGTTGTGGACAAGTTGGGCCGGCGCAAAGGCAT
Source organism: Pseudomonas sp. 58 R 3 (assembly GCF_900006605.1). Classification (NCBI taxonomy): domain Bacteria; kingdom Pseudomonadati; phylum Pseudomonadota; class Gammaproteobacteria; order Pseudomonadales; family Pseudomonadaceae; genus Pseudomonas; species Pseudomonas sp. 58 R 3. Next base: position 165,749 of record NZ_CVTT01000038.1, read on the forward strand.
TATTTTTACCGTGGCCGGTTCCGCACTGTGCTCGGCGCTCACCGCGATTGGCGGTGCGTGGGGCAAGTCGCCGCTGATTCTGATTCGTTCGCTGGGTGGCCTGGGCTATGCCGAGGAAACCGTCAACGCCACCTACCTGAGCGAGTTGTACGGCGCTTCCGAAGACCCGCGACTGACCAAGCGCCGTGGGTTTATCTACAGCCTGGTGCAGGGCGGCTGGCCGGTGGGCGCGTTGATCGCGGCCGGGTTGACTGCGCTGTTGCTGCCGATTATCGGCTGGCAGGGGTGTTTCATCTTTGCAGCGATCCCGGCCGTTGTGATCGCGATCATGGCGCGCAAACTCAAGGAGAGCCCGCAGTTCCAGATCCACCAGCGCATCAGCGAGCTGCGTAAAAGCGGCGCGGTAAAAGAAGCGCAAAACGTCGCCGTGACCTACGGCGTCGACTACGACGAACACAGCAAGGCTGGCCTTAAAGCCGCCTTCCGTGGCCCGGCCCGGCGCGCCACGCTGGTGATCGGCGCCGCGCTGTTGCTCAACTGGGCAGCCATCCAGGTGTTCAGCGTGCTCGGCACCTCGGTGATCGTCAGCGTGCACCACATCTCGTTCGAAAACTCGCTGATCATCCTCGTGCTCTCCAACCTGGTGGGTTACTGCGGCTACCTGACCCACGGCTGGATGGGCGACAAGATCGGCCGCCGCAATGTTATCGGCCTGGGCTGGATGCTCGGCGGCCTGGCATTTGCCGGGATGCTGTTTGGCCCAAGCAATATGCCGATGGTGGTGGGGCTGTACAGCCTGGGCCTGTTCTTCCTGATCGGGCCGTACTCGGCGGCGTTGTTCTTTATCAGTGAGAGTTTCCCGACCAGCATCCGTGCCACCGGCGGCGCGATCATCCATGCCATGGGCCCGATTGGTGCAGTGGTCGCAGGGTTTGGCGCCACCCAGGTGTTGTCCGCCGGCAGTGATTGGCAGACCGCCGCGCTGTGGTTCGGCGCGCTGCCGTGCTTCTTGTCCGGTGCGCTGATGTTTGCCGCACGCCATGTGCGCCCGGAAACCGTTCAGTAAGGAGTGTCAGATGAGCCGTAAAGTTGCCTTGATTACCGGTGCCGCCAGCGGCATCGGCCAAGCCCTCGCCGTGGCGTATGCGCGCAGCGGCGTGGCGGTGGTCGGCGGGNTTTCCCCGCCGATCCCCATGACCCGCATACCACCGTGGCCCTGGTAAAAGAAGCCCGCGGTGAATGCCTGATGTTGCCGCTGGACGTGGGCAATAGCGCCTCGGTAGACGCCCTGGCCGAGGCCGCCGTGCAGCACTTCGGCCGTCTCGATTACGCCGTGGCCAACGCCGGCTTGCTGCGCCGTGCGCCATTGCTGGAGATGACCGATGAACTGTGGGACGAGATGCTCAATGTCGACCTCACGGGGGTGATGCGCACCTTTCGCGCGGCAAGCCGGCACATGAAAGAGGGCGGCGCGCTGGTGGCGATTTCATCGATTGCCGGCGGTGTGTATGGCTGGCAGGAACACAGCCATTACGCGGCGGCGAAGGCGGGTGTGCCGGGGTTGTGCCGTTCGCTGGCGGTGGAGTTGGCGGCGCTGGGGATTCGTTGCAATGCGGTGATTCCGGGGTTGATCGAGACGCCGCAGTCGCTGGATGCGAAGAACTCCTTGGGGCCGGAAGGCCTGGCCAAGGCCGCGCGGGCGATTCCGTTGGGGCGGGTAGGGCGGGCGGATGAGGTGGCGTCGCTGGTGCAGTTTTTGACCAGTGAGGCGTCGAGTTATTTGACTGGCCAAAGCATCGTTATCGACGGTGGTTTAACCGTGCGCTGGCCCGACTGACTGGATACGATTTAAAAATGTGGGAGCGGGCTTGCTCGCGAATGCGCCGTGTCAGTCGATGCATTTGTTACTGACCCACCGTATTCGCGAGCAAGCCCGCTCCCACATTGGAACTGTGTTTGTCCAAGGAGACTTGTATGTCCCAACTCATTAACCGTCGCGCCGTAATCACTGGCGCCGGCAGCGGCATCGGTGCCGCCATCGCCCGTGCGTACGCCGCCGAGGGCGCACGCTTGCTGCTGGCCGACCGTAACGCCGCCAGCCTCGCCGAAACCGCGATCACCTGCCGCAACCTTGGCGCCGAGGTGGTCGAGTGCCTGGCCGATGTGGGCAGCGTCGAAGGCGCCCAGGCCAGTGTCGACCGCTGCGTCGAGCACTTCGGCGGTATCGACATTCTGGTCAACAATGCCGGCATGCTCACCCAGGCACGCTGCGTCGACCTCTCCATCGAAATGTGGAACGACATGCTGCGCGTCGACCTCACCAGTGTGTTTGTCGCCAGTCAGCGCGCCCTGCCGCACATGGTCGCGCAGCGCTGGGGCCGCATCATTAATGTGGCCTCGCAACTGGGCATCAAGGGCGGCGCCGAGTTGACCCACTATGCCGCGGCCAAGGCCGGAGTGATCGGTTTCACCAAATCCCTGGCGCTGGAAGTGGCCAAGGACAACGTGCTGGTCAACGCCATCGCACCCGGCCCGATCGAGACGCCGTTGGTGGGCGGCATCAGCCAAGACTGGAAGCGCGCCAAAGCCGCCGAGTTGCCCCTGGGCCGCTTCGGCCTGGCCGATGAGGTGGCGCCGACCGCCGTGCTGCTGGCCAGCGAGCCGGGCGGCAACCTGTTTGTCGGTCAGACCCTTGGCCCGAACTCCGGCGATGTCATGCCATGAGTGAGGTGTAAACATGTGCGGACTCTGCGGCTTGCTCGGTGAAGACCTGCACTGGAGCGACCCCTTGGGCGATGAACTGCCCAGACGCCGCGAGCGCCTGCGCCGCATTGCGGCGATCAATCAGGTGCTGGCGGTGTTCCGGCTCAAGGTCGAAGACTTCCAGGGCGCGTCCTATCTGTTGTTGGGCGCTACCGGCAAGCAGGCATTGGCGAGTGGCCTGGATCAACTCTGGCAGGCGGCGGAGAGGATGCTCGGGCGCCCGTTGGACCCGCTTGACCCGCGTGTACTCGATCATCTGGAGTCGTCATGAGCATTGCCCTTAATGTCATCACCGGCTTCCTCGGCAGTGGCAAAACCACGCTGCTCAAGCGGTTGCTGCAAGGCGAAAGCCTCGGTGATACCGCGCTGTTGATCAATGAATTCGGCGATATCGGCATCGACCATCTGTTGGTGGAAGAGGTCGCGCCAGACACCGTGCTGCTGCCCAGCGGCTGCGTGTGCTGCTCGATTCGCGGCGAGTTGAAAGACGCGCTGCTCGGCCTGTTGCAACGCCGTGAGCGCGGCGAGATCCCGGCGTTCAAACGCGTGATCCTGGAAACCACCGGGCTGGCCGACCCGGCGCCGATCCTCGCGACATTAAACAACGACGTGCAACTGCGTGGGCGTTTTCACATTGGCCTGGTGATCACCTTGGTCGATGCCAGCCACGCCGAACTGCAGGAGCGCCTGCACCCTGAGTGGTTGGCCCAGGTGGCGGCGGCAGACAGGCTATTGCTGAGCAAGACTGATCTGGCTGGCGACAGCGATTCACTGCGCACGCATTTACAGGCGCTTAACGCTGGCACCCCAATCCTCAATACTCATGAGATCCACAGCGGCGACCAGTTGCTGCTCGGCGAAGGTTTGCGCAGCGCCGAACCCGCGGCTGAAGTCAGCCGCTGGCAGCTGCATCGCACCACCACAGCGAGCCACGGTGCTGCCCAGGTATGCTGCCTGACGTTCGAGCAGCCGCTGGATTGGGTGGGCTTCGGGGTGTGGTTGTCGATGCTGTTAAGATGCCACGGCGAACGAATCCTTCGCGTCAAAGGACTGCTCAACGTGAACGCCAGCTCCGCCCCTATCGTCATTCATGGCGTGCAGCATTGCCTGCATGCTCCGGTGCATTTGCCTGCATGGCCTGGCACCGATCGCCAGTCACGCCTGGTGTTTATCCTGCGTGGCCTCGACCCGGCGCTGTTGCGACGCTCGTTTGAGGTGTTCTCACGGCGGTTTGCGGCATGATCACATTGCGTGTCCTTGGTACGTCCGTGACCTTGCTGGAATGCCTGCGCGTGCGCGCCGAACAGGAGCTGGGCATCCGCCTGGTGTACCAGGTACACGATGTAGCGCAGGCCCAGCGCATTGCGGTGATGCAACCCGAAAGTTACGACCTGTACGACCAGTGGTTCCACAACGTCGACTTCGTGTGGCCGGCGCGGGCGATCCAGCCCATCGACACACGGCGTATTGCGTTGTGGCATGAGATCAACGACCTGCCCAAGCGCGGCCGGCTGTCGGCCAGCGACCGCCTGGGCAGCGGCAGCGTGCCCAGTGAGCGCCTGTTCGTGCAGCACGACGGCAGCCTCGGCAGCACAGTGACCGAGCGCATCAGCATGCTGCCGCTGACCCACAATGCCGACAGTTTTGCCTACCGTCCCGAGCGTTTGCCCGACGGCTTCAGCCACGGCAATGAAAGCTGGGGCTGGCTGCTCGACCCGGCCTGGCGCGCGCGTACCGCGTTGCAAAGTGACGCGGCGATTGGCGCGCTGGATGCAGCGTTGGCCGTGCAGGGCGCGGGGCTGGCGCGGTTCAAGGACATCGGCAACATGAGCATCGAAGAGATCGATGTGCTGGCCGACATCCTGGTGCGCAAGCAGAAGGAAGGGCACTTCGCCGCGTTCTGGTCCGATGATGAAGAAGCCGCGCAGTTGATGCTCAGCCCGAGCATCGATATCCAGAGCCTGTGGTCGCCGACCTTGATGCGCCTGCACCGTGCGGGTGTGAAGTACCGCTTGGCGGTGCCGCGTGAAGGCTATCGCGCCTGGTTTGGCGGCTTGTCGTTGTCGCGTCATGCCCAGGGCCCGGTGCTGGATGCGGCGTATGCCTATCTCAATTGGTGGTTGTCCGGCTGGCCGGGCGCGATGATGGCCCGCCAGGGTTACTACATCGGCAACCCGGCGCGCACCCGCGACCATTTGAGCAGTGCCGAGTGGGATTACTGGTACGCCGGCCTGCCGGCCCGCGAGGAGTTGCTTGGCAGTGACGGGTTGCCGTTGATCGACATCGGTGAGGTGCGTGATGGCGGCTCCTACGAGCAACGCATGGGGCATATCGCGGTGTGGAACTCGGTGATGGATGAGCACAACTACCTGGTGCGCCGCTGGGGCGACTTTATGCGCGCCCGCAGCGTTTAAGCCGGATCGTTCCCACGCTCCGCGTGGGAATGCAGCCTCGGACGCTCCGCGTCCCACGCTTGACGCGCCTGTTCCGCCAATAAAATGGCGTTAAAGTCCCCGTCCCAATTGGGTGTACTTATCCCAAGTCCCAGCTAATCTGCTTAAAACAACTATTCAATTTAAATGGATGTTTTTTTGACGTCAGATCAGCTTCGCCAGGGATGCGTATGACCAAGGGACCCAGCGGCACAGAGAGGCGAACGCAGCCGCAGGGGTCGGCCATGCGGTGGCGCCACACGTTCCAGACCCGTATCGCCGGGGTGCTGGCGCTGTTGTTGCTGGTGGTGGTGGCGGCCACTTACTTTGCGGTCAAGGTTGCCACCACCCGCGCCGTGGAAAACCAGGCCCAGGTTCAGCTCAGCACGGGCATCCAAGTCTTTGAACGCCTGTTGGACCTGCGCGGGCGCCGCCTGCAATACGGGTTGGACTGGCTGACCGTGGACGGTCCTTTCAAACAAGCGGTGATCGACGCCAAGGCCGATTCGATTCTGGCGGCGTTGCGCCGGCATGGCACCGGGATCCACTCCACCGAGGTGTTTGTGCTTGGCCTGGATGGCAAGGTGATGGTCAGCACCTTGCCGGTGTTGGTGCAGGGCGCGGTGTTTCCTTATGCACAGGCCCTGCGTCATGCGCGGCGCAGTGGCCAGCAAATGCTCATCGTCGCCATGGACGGCCAGCCCTATTTACTGGTGCAGGACCAAGTGCTCGACCCGCAGCCTATCGCCCGTGTGGTCATGGGCTTGCCCATGGACAAGCTGTTCGCCAATGAACTGCGCTCCATGAGCAACCTTGAAGTGTCGTTCCTCAGTGAGCAGGACGGCCGCGTCGGCCAGTTGTTCAGCACTCAGCCTGAGGCCTATCAAGACACCGTCATCAGCCTGATGCGCGACGCCCACCCCAACCCCGAGGCGCAGATCAATGGGTTCCACGGGCAGCGTGTACTGAGCCAGGTGCTGCCGCTGGCCAACACCGGCGATGGCGATCAAGTGCGCGTGTTGCTGCAAAGCCCGCTGGACCATGCGCTGGAATCCTTTGCGCCGCTGGACCGGCAGTTCCTCGGCATCGCCCTGGCGGTGCTGTTGGTGTCGCTGGTGGCCGCATTGGTTTTGGCGCGACGTGTGTCGCGCCCGCTCACTGCCCTGGTGGAAGCCGCTGAACGCATTGGTGCCGGTGACTACCGCACGCCGGTGCGGGTGCGCAGCCACGATGAATTCGGCTTGCTGGCCCGCGCCTTCAACGCCATGCAAAGCGGCATCGCTGTGCGCGAACGGCAATTGGCGCATAACGCCCTGCATGATCCGCTCACCGGCTTGCCCAACCGCGCCCTGGCCATGGAGCGCCTGGGCAGTGCGATCAGTGCGCGGCGGCCGGTGGTGTTGCTGTACCTGGGGATCGAAAACTACCGGGTGATCAACGAAGGGTTCGGCCCTCAGGGCGTCGAAGCGATGCTGCGTGAGGCCAGCCGCTGCCTGTCCATGAGCCTGTTGGCCAGCGACACTGCGGCGCGCATCGCCGGCAGTGAGTTTTTGCTGTTGCTGGAAAACACCGAAATCGACCGCGCCGTGGCCCGCGCCGACCGCCTTTACGGGCTGCTCACTGAGCCACAGCGCATCGGCAATGACGAGGTGCGCCATGAAGTCAGCATCGGCATTGCCGCGTACCCCGCCGACGGCCAGCAGGTCGAAGAGTTGATCAGCCGTGCGGCCATTGCCCGGCATGATGCGGCGAGCCTGCCGGGGCATTTGCAGATCTACCAGCAAGACCGCGACCTTGCACACCAGCGCCAGATCACCCTGATCCGCGACCTGCGCCGGGCGGTGGTCGAGGGCGAATTGTTCCTGTGTTACCAGCCCAAGCTCGACCTCAAACACGGCCATGTGCGCCAGGCTGAAGCCTTGTTGCGCTGGCAGCACCCGACCCTGGGCCAGGTCTCGCCCACCGAATTTATCCCACTGGCCGAGCGCACCGGCAGCATGGGCAGCCTGACCTTGTGGGCGATCGAGGAAGCCATCCGGCAAATGGCCGAGTGGTCGCAGCGCGGTTTGCCCATTCAGCTGTCGGTGAATATTTCGGTGGACGACCTGGCCGATGATGACTTGGCCGTTCGCGTCACGGCCTTGTTGATGCAATACGACGTGGCGGCTGAGCAGTTGATCTTCGAGATCACCGAAAGCGCGATCATGCATAACCCGCAACAGGCCCTCAGTGTGCTGGAACAACTGCGTGGCTGCGGCATCAGCCTGTCGGTGGATGACTTCGGCACTGGCTATTCATCGCTGGCGCAATTGCAGCGTTTGCCGGTGCAGGAATTGAAGATCGACCAGTCGTTTATCCGCAACCTCGACAGCGCCAGTGGCGACGGCGTGATCGTGCGTTCGACCATCGAAATGAGCCACAACCTGGGGCTCAGGGTGGTGGCTGAAGGGGTGGAATTCGAGCCCAGTCTGAAGTTGCTCAGGCAGTGGAAGTGCGACACGGCGCAGGGGTACCTGATCAGTCGGCCGTTGAATGCCATGGCGTTTGAGAGGTGGATGCGCCGCGAGCGGGTGGTGCTATGAGGCATTCCTGTGGGAGCTGGCTTGCCTGCGATAGCGGTGTATCAGTCACCTGATGCACTAACTCAAAGACCTCATTCGCAGGCAAGCCAGCTCCCACATTGGCGCCTCACAGGGCACAAAAAAGGCGGCTACCCGTGAAGGTAGCCGCCTTTGTTTTACCGCCGGTTCAGCTTAATCCGGCAGTTTGAACGCCATCACATAGTCACCCTGCTTGGTGCCCAGCGAGCCGTGACCGCCGGCCATGACCAGCACGTATTGCTTGCCGTCCTTGCCGGTGTAGGTCATCGGTGTGGTCTGCGCGCCTGCTGGCAGGCGGCCTTCCCACAGTTGCTTGCCGTTTTTAACGTCATAGGCACGCAGGTACTGGTCGAGGGTGCCGCTGAGGAACGCGACGCCGCCGGCGGTGGTGAATGTACCGCCCAGGCTAGGCACGCCCATGGTCAGCGGGATCGGAACCGGCGAGCTATCACGCACGGTGCCGTTCTTGTGCATCCAGAGGGTCTGATGATTGGTCAGATCGACCGCCGCCACATAACCCCATGCCGGTGCCTGGCACGGCAGGCCCAAAGGCGACAGCAGTGCTTCGAGGATCACGCCGTACGGCGCACCTTTGTTCGGCTGCACGCCTTCGGTTTCGCTGACGCGCGGGCCTTGCTTGGCAATCTCGGCGGCCGGGATCAGTTTCGATTTGAACGCCATGTAGCTCGGGTTCACGAAAGCAATCTGACGCACCGGATCAACCGAGATACCGCCCCAGTCGAACACGCCGAAGTTGCCCGGGTAAACGATCGAGCCTTGCAGCGATGGCGGGGTGAATGGGCCGTCGTAGCGCATGGATTTGAAATCGATACGGCACAGCATCTGGTCAAACGGCGTTACGCCCCACATGTCGCGTTCTTTCAACGGCGGCGGCATGAAGTTGAGGTCGGACTTCGGCTGGGTCGGCGAGGTGTGATCACCGGCCACTGCGCCTTGCGGTACAGGGATTTCGTTGATCGGCACCACCGGCTTGCCGTTGCTGCGGTCCAGCACGTAGATGCTGCCTTGCTTGGTCGAGGCCATGACTGCTTGCTTGACGCCGTCAGCGGTCTTGATGTCGATCAGCGAAGGCTGGCCGCCCACGTCCATGTCCCACAGGTCATGGTGAGTGAACTGGAAGGTCCACTTCACGTGGCCGCTGTCGATGTCCAGAGCGGTCAGGCCGGCGCTGTATTTTTCCGAATCTTCGGTACGGTCGCCGCCGTATTGGTCAGGCATCTGGTTGCCCATCGGCAGGTAGAGCATGCCGAGTTTTTCATCGACGCTGAACATGGACCACATGTTCGGCGAGTTGCGGGTGTAAGTCTTGCCCTCGGCCAACGGGGTGGTGTCGTCCGGGTTGCCGCTGTCCCAGTTCCACACCAGTTTGCCGGTGTGCACGTCGAACGCACGGATCACGCCGCTAGGCTCGTCGGTGGAGACGTTGTCGGTCACGTGACCGCCGATCACGACCAGGTTCTTGGTCACGGCCGGTGGCGAAGTGGAGTAGTAACCGCCGGGGGCGAAGCTGCCGATGTTGGCACGCAGGTCGACCTGGCCTTTATCACCGAAGTCTTCGCACATCTTGCCGGTGTCGGCGTTCAGGGCGATCAGACGGGTGTCGGCAGTCGGTACGAAAATGCGTTTCGGGCAGACGGCGCTGACAGGGGCAGCGCTGGCGCTGCCGGTCGGGCTTTGTTCGGAAGCGTAGACGGCGTCATCGTGATACGACACGCCACGGCAGGTCATGTGCGCCCAACCTTTGAAGTTCGCGGCACCCTGGCTGCTGATCTTCGGGTCGAAACGCCAGATTTCCTTGCCGGTGTCCGGGTCCAGGGCAATCACCTGGCTGTGCGGCGTGCACACATAGAGCATGCCGTTGACTTTCAGCGGGGTGTTTTCTGCGGTGGTTTCACCGGGATCGCCTGGGCCTGGGATGTCACCGGTACGGAAGGTCCACGCCGGCACCAACTTGTGGGCGTTTTCCGGGGTGATCTGCGCCAGTGGCGAGTAACGATCACCGAAGGCCGAGCGGCCATAGGAATTCCAGTCGCCATCGGCCTGTGTCGGTGCAGCGCTGGCCATGCCTGGCGCGGCGTCGCGCTCCAGTTGGCCGGTCTTGACCATCTCACCGGGGTTGGTGAACTGGCTGGCCAGGGCGGCAGCGCCCGCCAGCACCACGGCTACGCTCAGCGCGCCCGTGCCCAGCGGCGCGGGTTGGCCGCGCAGCAACGGACGGCGAAACCACGGCAGCAGCATGACGATGCCCAAGGCGAACAGCAGGGCCAGGCGCGGCACCAATTGCCACCAATCCAGGCCGACTTCCCACAGTGCCCACACGGTACTGGCAAACAGCACCAGCGCGTACAGGCCCAGTGCTGCGCGGCGGGTAGCCAGCAGCAGAAGGCCGGTCAGCGCGATTCCGATACCGGCCAGCAGGTAGTACAGCGACCCGCCGAGCATGCTCAGCTTGACGCCGCCAGCCAGCAAGGCCAGCCCCATGATCAGCAGCAAGACGCCTAGCAGCCTGGGCAGCAGGCGGCTTGGGCTTGAGGCACCATCAGTGCTCATAGTGTGTTTCTCCGTTACGTTGGAATTATGTAACCCCGTGCTTCACTGTAGATGACGATTCGGCGCGGGCTTGGTTCAGCGTTAATTTGAGTTTTTCTGGGGATAAGTCGGTTATCCACAGGCGGGCGATTGAATCCCACGCGCGGGTCGGTTTAAGACAGCGCTGTCTTTAAGGCAGGGGAAATTCGACAAGATGGGATCGACCGCAGGCGTGAAACGTTTCAGTTTGTTGCGGCAAGGATAAAGCGCCTTCTCGTTTTGAGAAAGCGTAATTAGAGAGATGCATCATTTCAGATCTGGTAACAGTGACAGAACGTCGCTGCAGGAATGCCTGTAAAGCCAAGCTTGTGTGGGAGCTGGCTTGCCTGCGATAGCATCACCGCAGTACCACTGGAAAACCGCGGTGCTGCTATCGCGGGCAAGCCCGGCTCCCACAGGAGCCGGCTGCCACACGGGATTTGCGCTGCTGTTTAGAAGGTGGTGCGCACGCCGAATTGCACGCTTCTGCCCGGTGCCGGGGCGATATCGCGCAGGATCGAACTGGCATAACGCACGGTCTGGTTGGTGAGGTTTTCGCCATTGACGAATGCCAGCCACTGGCTGCCGCCCACATTGAAGTGGTAACCGGCGCTGGCGCCCAAGGTGGTGTAGCCGTCGGTGCCGCTTTCGTTATCCGGCACACGCCCTTGGCCCGCCGCGTGTTCCACGTCGATCCGCGCCTGCCAGCGGTCCAGCTCCCACAGCAAGCCGCTGTTCAAGCGCAGCGGCGCAATACGTGGCAAGGCTTCGCCAGTGTCCAGGTTGGTGGCGCGGGTGTAATCGCCCGACAGCTCCAGGGCGAACTTGCCGTAGGCGCCTTCGCCGAGTTTCCAGTGATCCTGGGCTTCAAAGCCGGCGAAACGTGCACGCACGCCGGAGTATTTGTATTGCGGGATACCGCCCGCGTCTTCTTCACCTTCATCGTTCAGCGTGCGGCCTGTGCCCAGCAAGCCGATGTAGTTGGAGAAGCGGCTATAGAACACGCCGAAACTGCCCTTGTGCGTGCCATTGTCAAAGCGCAGTGCCAGGTCGCTGGACACGGCTTTTTCTTTCTTGAGGTTGGCATCACCCAACTCGTAAGTGCCGGTGGCGACATGGGCACCGTTGGCATACAGCTCGTAGAAGGTTGGCGCGCGCTCGGTGTAGCCCAGTGTCGCGGCCAGTGACCACACCGGCGTAAGGCTGTACACCGCGCCGGACGACAGGCTGCCGGCGGTAAAGTCAGTGGATTTATCGGCGCCGGCAAAGCGCGCATTGCCCTTGGCGTTCGGGTCGACATTGGTATGCTCCACACGCCCGCCAAGGCTGAGCTTGAGGCGCTCGGTGGCCTGCATTTCTTCGAGGATAAACAGCGCGCCGGCGTTGGTGTCGGTCTGCGGCACAAAGGCTTCTTCGCCCAGGGCCGAGAACTCATTGCGCGTCACTTGGGCGCCGACCACGCCATCAAACGGGCCGAGCGGCTGGTGGCGCGCTTCGACGCGGGCTTCATAGCCCTTGTTCTTGAAGGTCGTGCCGGTTTCGCCGCCTTCGATTTCACGGTGCTCGTAATCGGTGTAGCCCGCGTCGAGTTTCACCGAGGTAAACGGGCCTTGCAGGTTGCGGATCTCGGACGCAAAGGCGTAGTGATCCTGCTTCATGCGGATGCGTACGTCTTGTTCAGCGGGTGAGCCGTAGTTGCTGTCGTAGTTGCTGTAAGACAGCCCGGCATAACCGTCGTCCCAGGTGTAGGAACCGCCGACCGCGCCGCCATCCTGGCGCCCGTCGCTGTTGCCCAGCCGGCCATTTTTGCCGGGGCCGTCTTCGGTCTCGGGGGCATGGCGGCTGCGGGCCTGGCCGGGGATTTTGAGGTCGTTGAATTCCCGCGCATTTGCGTCCAGGTGCAAGGCGAAGGTGCCGTTGCCGGCTTCCAGTTTGCCCGCGCTGCTGCGGGTGGTGTCGGCGCCGCCGTAACGCAGTTCACCGGCGCCGTGGATGCCTTCGATGGCTTCGGTGGGAATGCGGTTGTCGAAGGTGTTGACCACGCCGCCGATGGCGCTGCCGCCGTACAACAGCGCCGCCGGGCCACGTACGATTTCGATGCGGTCGACGTTGATCGGGTCCAGTGGCACGGCGTGGTCATAGGACAGCGACGAGGCATCCAGCGCGCCCACGCCGTTGCGCAGCACGCGAATACGGTCGCCATCCTGGCCACGAATGATCGGGCGGCTGGCGCCTGGGCCGAAGTACGACGACGACACGCCAGGCTGCTTGTTCAGGGTTTCGCCGAGGCTGCCTTTTTGTTGCAGGGTCAGGTCGTCGCCCTCGAGCACCGTGGTGGGCGAGGCGAGTTGTGCGCCGCCCAGGGGGTTGCCGGTAATGACTTGGGGTTGCAGTTCCAGGGCGTGGGCTTCGGAGCCGATCAACAGGGCGGCGGCAAGCGGGGTCAAGCGCCACAGAGAGGAGAGGGACATCAAACATTCCTTGGTAAAGGCACAGAAAAGAGAAGGCTTAAAACGGTATCGGCTTTGATAAGTATCGTTACAATATAACATCTCTTTTTTGCCTGAAAAGGGGAACTTTTTCCCAGGGGCTATATTCAATGCAGTGCTTCCACCGCTACGCCCTGTCGGCTAAGGTGCGCGGCTGTGTTTCCTCATTTTGCAAAAGGCCTGGCATGACCGCGACAAGCAACGACCCACTTCACGGCGTGACCCTGCAGCACGTGCTCACCACGTTGGTGGAGCACTACGAATGGAGTGGTCTGGCCGAACGCATCGATGTGCGCTGTTTCAAGAGCGACCCCAGCATCAAGTCGAGCCTGACCTTCCTGCGCAAAACACCGTGGGCGCGGGAGAAGGTCGAAGGCTTGTACGTCAAGCTGATGCGTACCAAACGTCCGCTGGATTGAGGCCATGAAGCGGTACGTGGCCACGGCGGCGCTGGCCGGCTGGACAGGGCTGGCGATTCAGCAATACCTGATTTTCTATTCACGCTGGGAGGCCGGCGCGAGCCTGTTGGGCGGGCTGATCAACTTTTTCAGTTTCTTCACGGTGCTGACCAACACCCTGGTGGTCGTGGTGTTGAGCTATGCGCTGGTCAATCGCGAGTCGGCGGCAAAGCGCTTCTTCCTGGCACCCGCTGTCACTGGCGGTATTGCCGCGAGCATCGTGGTCGTGAGCCTGGCCTACAACCTGTTGCTGCGGCATTTGTGGAGCCCCACCGGCTTTCAATTTATCGCCGACGAATTGCTGCACGACGTGATGCCGGTGCTGTTTGTGATCTATTGGTGGCGCTGTGTGCCCAAGGGCACGTTGCGTTTCAAGCACATTGGCGGGTGGGTGATCTACCCACTGGTGTACTTCGCGTATGCGCTGCTGCGCGGGCATTTGCTGGGGCAGTATCAGTACCCGTTCATCGATGTGGACAGCCTCGGTTATCCACAGGTGTTTGTGAATGCCGGGGGGATTTTGGCGGGGTTTGTTGGGATTGCGTCGGCGGTGGTGGGGTTGGACAAAGTTCTTAAACGGGCAGCGTAAAAATGTGGGAGCTGGCTTGCCAGCTCCCACATTGGATCTTCAGTGGGCTTGAGGGCATTACTCTTCTTCGCTGCCCTCGGCACGCCAGTAACCCACGGCCTTGAGGAACTCCTCATTGACCTGGTGCGTGTCCAGCAACACGCGGCGCACCTGGCGCGACAGCTTGGTTTCCGTCGCGACAAAGCTGAACAGTGAACCGCCCGGCAGGCTCAGGCTGCGCACAGTCTCAAGCAGGTCGTCCTGGCCGCGCACCACCCAAATCACCTCTACATCGGCGGCGCTGTTCAGTGGCTGCTGTTCGGCGCTATTGGCGATTTCAATCACCGCCAACACCTTGCGCCCGGCCGGTAATTCTTCCAGGCGACGGGCGATGGCCGGGATCGCGGTTTCATCACCGATCAGCAAGTAGCTGTCGAAGATGTCCGGCACGATCATCGAGCCACGCGGCCCACCGATGTACAGGTGCTGGCCGACCTGCACCTGATCGGCCCAGGTCGAGGCAGGGCCATCACCGTGCAGCACGAAGTCGATATCCAGTTCGCCAATGCTCAGGTCGTAGCGCCGTGGCGTGTAGTCGCGCATGGCCGGTTGCGGGCCGTCGCCCTTGATGTTGAACGTCGGGCTTTCCAGCGCGGCCTGCTCGGCGGCGTTTTGCGGGAACAGCAGCTTGATGTGGTCGTCACTGCCCAGGCTGATAAAACCTGCCAGTTCCGGCCCGCCCAAGGTGACGCGACGCATGCGTGGGGTGATGTCGACCACCCGCAGTACTTCGAGGCGGCGGCGTTTGATTTCGTGGGTAACGCGATGGATAGCTTGAGTATTCATTGGTCTTTCCCGTCGGCGATGGCTTGGGCGGTGCCGTTGAGCAGCGCCGCGACACGAACGATTTCTTCCGGGCTCCAGCGCCCGTGGTGCGAATGCAAGGCGTGGCGCAGGTTATGCACCGCTTCGTGGATTTCCGGTGGGCGGTCATGGCCACGCAGCGAGCGCTTGCTGACATCAATGCGCATGCGCACGCCTTCCAGGGCAACGGCTTGCTCGCTTAAGAAGAGACGACCGGCGTCGGTGATTGTGTAACGTTTTTTTCCACTCTCGGCGTCGCCGCTGATCAACTCGCTTTCTTCCAGAAAGGTCAGCGTGGGGTAGATCACACCGGGGCTGGGGCTGTAGGCGCCGTCGAACAGGCTTTCGATCTGGCGGATCAGGTCATAGCCATGGCAGGGCTGTTCGGCGATCAAGGCCGGTAGCAGCAGCTTCAGGTCGCCAGGGGCAAATACCCGAGGGCCGCGGCCACCGCGTTTTTCAAATTCGCTGCGATGCTCGTGTCGCATTTTTCTATCCTCTTTCACATTTAGATATAACTTAAGATATATCTTGGGGCGGCGAAAGCACGCGGCGACCAACGGTCGCCCCTGGTCCGTGTGTGAAGAGGTGGCTGCCCAAAATCGGATAGGTTGTATAGACGATTCATAAGTTTAGAGTTATAACTTTAATTAGGTTAACTACTCGGTTTTGCCGTGTACGCCTTAATTTTCCGGCAGTATAACTTCGTGTAGCCTGATTCTTACGGCCCATTCCATAGTTGGATTTTTAATCACGTAGTCCTTCTCCTACGGTAACTTTTAAAGTTTTGGCAAAATGCCATCTTTTTCCCGCGACCCCTGTTTCCTGTGGCTACGAAGCTAGGCGAAGCAGCCTGCATACCGGTTGTTTAGTTAAGTTGATCATTGTTTGGCGTTGTTGGCTCAACCCGCTTACTGCGCGCTATTCGTTGTCGAGTATTTGCTCGGCAATGAATCAATCAATGTTGCTAACTACAGGTAAATGCCATGTTCAAGAAGTTTGCTGTTGCCGTTCCCCTGGCTGTTCTGGCGCTGTCTTCCTCGGTTGCAGCTTTTGCTGCCGGGGAAGCCAGCCATACCGTCAACCTCAAGGCAAACATCCCGACCACCGTGTTCCACGCCCAGCCGCGTGACCCGAACTGGGGCCGTGACGAAACCATGAGCTACAACCTGGTCAGCGGTGAGCTGGCGCCCCTGAGTGCCATCTACGACATCAAGAACACCAACGGCTCGGTCCACGCCTACATCGAAGGCGGCCCGGCCGTACTGTTCAACGGTGATGCTGCGCAGAACATCCCGCTGACCACCACCCTCAATGGCGTGACGCTCACCGGCGCACCGCAGGAAGTGGTCAACGAGGCCGACTCCACCCCAGGTATCGGCGCCGTGATGCGCATCAGCGCGGCCAAGCCTTCGGCGACCCAGCGTGGTTCCTACACCGCCGTAATGCCGGTGGTATTCGACGCAGTATTGCCAACGCTTTGATGCCAAAAAATACCCGATAACCCCGGGCGTTTGTTTTCAGGTCGGCTGATTTCCCTCCTCGGTCTGCCGGCCTGGTTTTCCTTCCCCGTTTTTTGGCATTCAGAGTGTTCCGTTCATGTTCCCGATGACGCCTATCGCGGCTGCGCTTGCGCTGTCGATGTGTACGAGTGCCCTGGCTGCGCCTGCCTTTTCCGGCGCTTCCACCCCCGGCAGCCTGATTACCCAGGCGCAAGGGCTGCCTGCTGGGTTTACCGATCACTTTTTCGACGTGCCGTTGGCGGTGCGCGTGGACCTTGACCAGCAATTGCTGGGCGAGGCGCTGATTGTTTTGTCTCGCGATGATCGTGTCACCTTGCTTGAATTTACCGACACCGCTGACAGTAAAGTCCCGGCCGCCACCCGAGACACCTGGCAAGCGCTGCTGGAAAAAGGCGTGGCGTTGGGCGCTTGCACCCAGTCCTGCCCCGAAAAAATGCTCTCGGCCCACTACAACCTGGAAAGCTCCCAGCTGTCGATCCTCACGCAAGACGTTGAACTGAGCAGTGGCATCCCGCGTTTTTATGAGCAGCCTGAAGGTGGCAGCCTTGGGTTGATCATCAACAACCAGCTCAACCTCAACGGCGGCCAGGCGGACAGCCTCGGCGGACGTTATGGCTTGCAAGCCAGCTCCAGCCTGGGCAATTGGAGCCAGGTGTTCAACCTGCAGTTGGCGCGCCAGAGCGGCGATGACGAGCCCATGCGCCATGCGATCCACGAGCTGTACACCCAGCGTGAACTCGAAGGGCAGTTTTTCCGCCTGGGCCACTTCACCCCCAATTCCGATGGCCTGACCCGCCAGTTGCGCAGCTTCGGCGCCAGCCCCGACACCGCGTTGGGCCTGATGTATGGCAGCTCCGACAGCCTGGCCATCAATAACGCCAAGCCCAGCGTGTACCCGATCTATGTCACCGCCAACCGCCAGGCAGCGGTGGAGATTTACCGCAACGGCCTGTTGATCAATACCCAGGCGGTTTCCGCCGGCCTGCAAACCCTCGACACCCGGCCCTTGCCCGGCGGTATTTATGAAGTAGAAGTGCGCCTGGTGGAAGACGGCCTCACCACCAGCACCACCCAGGAGCTGGTCTACAAACCCAGCAACTGGCGCAACGCCGAAGACCGCTGGCGCTATAACGTGTTCGCCGGGCGCGAAACCCGGTTGTTCAGTAACTGGGACGAACAAGCCTCCGGCGCGATGACCGCCGGTGCGTCGCTCAACTACCTGGTGCACCCTCGGGTGATTCTCGGCCTGTCGGCCCGTCAGGTCCGCGAACAACTCCAATATGGCGGCTCGGCGGACTGGACGGTGGCCAACAACACCAGCGTGTACGCCAACCTCTACCAGACCCAGGAACACGGGACCGGCATGGACCTGCAAGGGCTGTATACCTTGGGGGCGACCAACCTGGTGTTCAGCCATAACCGCAGCTGGCTGGATACCCGCGACACCTACGAGACCCTGCCTGACGGCACACGCCTGCGGCGTAACACCTTCGTCGGCGAGGCCAGCAACACGGCGTTGTCGGTCAACCACCGGCTGGATGCGAAAAACACCCTGAACATGCGCCTGTCCCACAGTGAAGGCAATGTGGAGGGTACCGGCATCGACCTGGGTTGGAGCCGTCACGACAACCTGTTCGGCAGTGACGCCAACTGGCGCTTCTCGGTGTTCGACCGGCCTGGCAGCGCCGGTACCAACGACGCCCGCAACCGCGGCGTAGACGTGAGCGTCAGCGTCAACCTGGGCACCGAAGGCCGACAGATCTCCGGCAGCATCGGCACCCGTACTGCCCGGGATGGCGGGCGCGACAACAACGCTTCGGTGACTTTGCGTCAGGACCTCACCGATCATTTGCTGCAAAGCGTCTCGGCCACGGCGATCACCGACACCTATGGCGTCGGCCTGTCGGGCATGGCCAACTTCAACACGGACGCAGTCAGCGGTGACGGCTTCGTGCAACGCAGCTCGTTCAATGGCGACCTGAGCGGCGGCTTGAACCTCAACAGCACCTTCGTTGCCGGCGCCGGCCAGATGCTGCTGAGCAGCCAATATCAGGGCAACGGTGCGGGCATGATCATCGACGTGGAAACCGACCTCGACGAAATCGCCCTGCGCGCCGATGACCTCGGCGGCGGCGGAGCGCTCCTGCGGCCGGGGCGCAACTACGTGCCGGTCTCGGCTTACAAGAGCAGCAGCGTGAGCTTCGACTTCGAAGGCAATCACCCGCCTGCGGCGAGTATTCAACCGGCCCGCGCCAGTTATCACCTGAACAAGGGCGGCGTCGACTACCAAAAAATCACCGTGATGAAAACCGTCAGTGTGCTCGGCCGCTTGCTGGACGAACACGGCGCGCCGCTTAGGGGCCATCACGTGATCAACCACGCCAGCCGCGGGGTCAGCGAAGTGGACGGGTTCTTCTCGATGGAAATGAGCGCCAGCTCACCGACGTTGCAAGTGCGCTACCAGAACCAGTTGCTCTGCCAGTTCCGTCTGGACCCGGCCAATGCGCCAAGCGAAAGCGATGTGCTGATGATCGGCGATTTGCGCTGCACCAAGGACACGCTCGCAGAAGCGGCCCACACCCCCCAAACCGCTGGTTGATGGCATGGACAGGATTGTATGACCTTGATTAACGCAACTGTAAAAGGCTTGGGGCTGTGTGCATTGGCACTGGCGCTGGGCGGCATGAGCCTGTCGGCGCACGCCTTCGTCGAGGAGATCACGGCAGTGTTTCGCCCCGACCCTACAAACCCGATGAGCAACAAGTTCAAGAACACTACGCCGCAAAGTGGCTTGTGCCCGTGGCATGTGCCGGCCAAGTGCGAAGCGCTGAATATCTTCAGTATTCGTAACAACAACTTCCAGGCCGCGTCGAACGGGCCGGTCCCGGCGAACCCCGATAACCCGCGCCAGGGCGCTTATTTCAAGATGCCTTCGAGCTGGCGAGATGTGCCCGTGACCCACACAGAAACCGGGGAACAGGCGACAGTCCAGATGCGTATCGCGGGTATCGGCGCCAATTGGCAGGTGGCCTACCCACCGGGCGTTTCGGCCTGGGGCAAGCCGGGGCAGGACTGGGCAACACCCTGGAGGAACGGAGCACCACCGTGTCAGCCGATCAACTACCTCGCGGCGGGGAACACGTTTGCCCTGTTTTTCTGGATCGTGCCCGAAAACGCCGGGGCGTGCAGTGTGACGGCGGGTATGCACATACCCTTCATGAAATACCACCACCTGGAATATGGCTACGAGCTCAAAACCCCCAACCCGCTGACCATGACGGCCGGCGAGTACCGAGGCACCCTGAGTTACACCATGGGGCCGGGGGCTGACTTCGATTTCGGCGACATCATGATCCCCGATGACAACATCGCCACCTTCAACTTCACCTTGCAAGTCGAACACATCCTCACGGTGACCCTTCCACCCGGCGGCAACCGTGTTGAGCTATTGCCCGAAGGCGGCTGGCAGGCCTGGCTCAATCGTGGGCGCCAGCCTTCACGTTTGTTCCGCGACCAGACCTTCAACATCTTCGCCAGCGGGCGTTTCAAGATGAAGCTCGAATGTGGTTTGGCGATTGGCAACACCTGCGGCTTGCGCAATGGCGCGGGGGATGAAGTGCCGTTGCAGGTGGCCGTCAGCCTGCCCTTTGGTTTGAACGACCAATACGGCCAGGCGGTAAACAAGTTGCCTCTGCGGCTGGACGGCTCGGGTACCGAGCTGTTCCAGGCCCAGCACTACGTGAACAACCGCCCCGGCACCCTGCATTTTGAGGTCGAGCGAGAGGATGTGAAAAGCATGCTCGAGCAGCCGGGCAGCACTTATTCGGGCCTGGTCACGGTGATCTGGGATTCGGAAGTCTAGGTGGCATCCGCCGCTCATGAACAGTGGGCGACGTTCAATTATCAAGGCGTAATCAAACATGAAACATGCAGTGTTATCGATGGGGCTGTGGCTGGTGTCGTTGGCGGTTTATGCGGGGCCGGCAATCAATGTCGGCGTGGTCTACGACTACCTCGAAGGCGATCGCAGTTCCTACCTCAAGCGCGTGTACAACGGCGGCACCAGCACCGCCTTCATCAAGGTCAACGTGTTGGAGATCGTCTACAACGCTGACGGCACCTCCAGGGAAGTGCCCGTTGCGTCGATGACCGACGCCAAAGGCAGCACCACCAACCGCGACGGCCTGATGGCCAGCCCCGCACGCCTGATCGTGCCGGCCGGCGGGCGCCAGGGCACGCGCTTGCTGTATATGGGCCAGCGCGACCGCGAGCGCTATTTCCGCGTGCGTTTCATTCCGGTGGTGCCGGAAAAGGAAGATGACTTTGCCGTTACCGATCAAGAACGTGCCGAGTACAAGGACGCACTGGCGGCCGGGGTCAACGTCATGGCCGGCTACGGCACGGTGTTTTTCGTGCGCCCGCAAGACACCCGCTTCGACACGCAGATCAACGAGACCGCCAGCCAATACACCCTGCGCAATGCGGGCAACAGCGTGGTGGTGCTTGATGAGTTCCGCGACTGTGCAGTGGCGAAAAAAACCGACTGTGAAGCCACCACCAAGCACCACATCCTGCCCGGTCGCCAACTGGTGTTCGAGAAAAAGCCCGAACGCCAATTCAGCTTCCAGATGATCGAGGGCCGTAGCAAAAAACCGATGACGGTCAACAGTAACGGGTGATGACTATGTTCAAGCAACTGACGGTACTGGCAGTACTGATGGCGCCCTTGCTGGTGGGCGATCGCGCGCAGGCGTTCCAGGAACGCCAAAGCTTTGATGTGTCGGTCACCATCCCGATCCATGAAGCCTATGTGCTGCCCTCCGAACCCGATTGGATGGGCCACGACCAAGTGCTGGCCTGGGACCTGGCGACGGCCCGGCTGGGCCGCCTGCGCAAGAATTTCGATGTGAAAAACATCAATGGCGGCGTGGCGGCGCGCCTGGGCGACACGCCCTACCTGTTGAGTGGCCGCAACCGCATCGATTTGCAGGTGCAGTTCAATCGGGTGCCCTTGACCCTGGATTCAACCCTGGTACTCAGTGCCGATGAGGCACGTGCCGGGCGGCGCGCCGAGCTGGAAATAACCGCCATTGAACCGGAGGACGGCTACAAGGGCGGCGAGTATTACGGCACGGTGCACCTGCTGTTTGATTTCCCGGCGCCTTGATCGAACGCCTGTTTCAGCTCGAAGGCGGTGTCATTGTTCCAGCCTGCGGTGGGGTCGGTGTTCAGTGTTTGCGGCGCCGACAGCTCGGCTGGCAAGGCGCCGGGTCGCTGGGTTTGGGCGTGCAAGGCTGGGTTCAACCGCCGCCATGCCGTGTGCTCACTTACGAAGCGCGGTTGCTGCGCCCCGTATCACGGGCGAGGGCCTGGCGGGTCAGTTGGCGCATCCATTCCTTTTCTTTGTATCCCAGATCGTTGAGCAGCCCGTTGTACACCTCATCGGACATGGGCTCGTCGGCAAATACCACACTGTCCGGGGCTTGGAGCGCTTCGCCCAGCGTGCGCAATGTGTCACGCAGCAGGGCTTTTTTTTCCGCTGTCAGTTCGTCTGCTCGCGCCCACTGTGCCTGCGCGGTTTGCAGGTCATCGAGCTGCAGAAAACGTGTGGAATACAGCTGTTCGTTGTCGCGGTAGGCCTGATCGTGACTGTCGCGCAGGTACTGTTCCCAGTAGGGCTCAAGCAACATTTGATTGACGAGCCCGTCGCCTTCGCTCAGCGCCAGCACCTGGGTGTACGCGTGGTTGATTTGCTCCTCGCTGACGTTGGCCGTTGCGCGGTACACCATGTGGCTGGAAATCCAGGGTAAATCCAGCCTGGCCGCAAGATCGGTCTGGTAGGCAAGGTGCACATCCACTTCATCGACCTCTCCAGGCTCGCCATTGCGTACATCCGACCTGAACCGTTGTCCCAGCCCGCCTTCGGCCGCCGGTCGCACGCGTTGAGCGATGTCTTCGCCCACCACCTTGCCCAGCAGCTTGAGACGGGCACTGCCTTTGGCCAAGGTGACGAGTTTTTCTTCACATTCGGCGGCGTTTTGGGAATAACGCAAGGCTTCGCTGGCCATGACCTCAATTCCCATCTCATTGAAAATCTGCGCGCCGGCGTCGGCGCACAGGCCTGGAAAACTGGAGATCTTGAACAGTCGTTCGCGCAACGGGTTGTCTTCATGGGCGGCGCGTATCAGTCGCCATACCCTTTGCGTCATGGCCCTGCGGTTGTTGGCGTAGCGCAGGCTGTCCTCGCCCTGTTCAAAAAAATCTGGGGGCTCGAGGTGGCGAATCACTTCGAAAAAGCCTTGGGAGCCATGTTCCTGTTCAACCGCATTCCACACGTGCTTTGCGATGGGGCGGGTTTGAACGTCAGCCTCCAGCAGCCATGGGTCGCTGTAGCCCATGGGTTCGTAGAGGCGGTTGGGGTCCAGGCCGGCAGCGGTTCGGTAGTGTTCGTAACGGGTAAGCGCCTCGACCGTAAGTGCGTTTCGATCCAGGCGTGTGCGCGCAATCACACGGGCGTTGGGAGTGCCTGCAGTGGCGTTCGGTAGCGTGTCGATAGGGTTTGCGCGCAGATTGAGCACAAAGTCGTCAGCGCGGTGGTGGGCAAACAGGCCACGTGGCCACTCGGTGATGGCCGTGCGGCTCAAGCCCAGGTGGCGCAGAGCAGGCATCAGGCTGATGTCGGGTGAGAGTACCAACGGGTTGTTGCCCAGCTCAAGGCGTTCCAGGCGGCGGGCTTTCTTCAGGCTGCGTATATCGTCGGCGCTGAACGTCAGGTCATTGCCGCTCAAGTCGAGCTCTTTGAGCCGGCGCATGTGCACCAGTGCCGGGGGAAGATCCGTGAGTTTGTTGGCGTGCAGGTCCAGGCTGCGCAAAGTTGGGAAGTGTTTAAGAAAGTCTCTGTGTGCTGGGCTGAATTCGGTATTGCTCAGGTTCAGGCCTGTCACATGTTCAAAATTGGCCGTCAGTCGAGGCAGTGTCGATGGCAAAGGCCGGCCGTGCAGGTCCAGTCGGGCACCGCTCTGAATATGGCCGTAGGCATCGGTGTGTTCTGCAAATCGGTCGCCCCAGCATCTCTCCACGGCAGTGGCTAGATGCCTTCTCCTGGAGCGTTCCGCCCGGTCCTCCTGACTGCCTCTGGCCTGCCCCGTCGGGCTGTCTTTCCAGGTTTGCAGCTCGACATGCAGGCGTTGTTTTTCGTCGACCAGTTCATGGAGCAGACTGCGCAGTTGTTGAGAGGGGACGCTGTCGATAAAAAGCTCCATGCGCTGTTCATTGAGTGTGGGAAACAGCAGCTGCAAGGTTTGCCGTACATCTTGATCCGAGGTCTCGACGGGGGGCTCGGCGCAGCGACTCACTCCCGCGCCGCCCAGCAGTTGCACGGTTTCCCGGTCGGCCCGGCGGTAGGTCGGTGGCTCGGCCAGCACCACGCGGCGCTCGGCCAATGACGCGAGTTGGTTCATCAACCACTGTTTGAACGGAGCGCCTTGGCCGGGTTGGTAGCCCAGTGCCTGGGCTTTATCGGCAGGTAACGTGCAGAGGATCGCCTCAAACAGGTCCGTGTGGGAGGACAGCCACGTACCCGCTTGATCAAACAGGTCGTAGCCACGCAGGGTCGGTACCAGAATTCGTCGGGCCGTCGCATCGACAGGTCCGGCCTCGCAGCGCAAGGTCCCGGTGGGCGTCTGCGCGCGGATTTGAAGGTGCAGGTCGGCAAAGCTGTCGCTATGCACCTTAAGGGTGTTCAGGACCATCCGTTCGGTGGCAACCGGCAAGGGCGCCGCCGCGTAAAACCCTTCGAAAGCCTGTACCGACTGCGCGGCCACGTCCAGTTCCCGGGCCTGATTATGCAGGCGCAGCGGCAGGCGTTGCTCTGCCATGGTTGCGTGCTCTGTGCTGCTGGCGGTACTGAGCAGGCGCGTCTGCAGGGCCATATCCAGGTGTGGGAAAGATTGGCGCACCAGCAAGTGCTGCGGATCGTCCGTCATCTCCCACACCTGCTGGTACACGTTGTCGGTGAAATCCCGGCGCCAGCGCAACACGTGATCTGCCAGTTGATTTCGCAGGTGCTGCACCCGTTGCGATTGAGCGATGTCGCCGCCCAGAAGCTGGCGGGTTGCCGCTTCGTCGAGAAAGCCCAGGACATGCTCGGGCAATTGACCTGACATCATTTGGTCAAAACTGAGGGGCAAGGTATTACCCGGCGCTGCATCAGGGTTGCCGACTTTGATGCTGTGCCCAGACAGGTCAGGGTTGAGGAACACCTCAATGGCTTTATCAGAGGGCCAGCCGTCCAACTCGGTAACGGTTTGTATAAACCAGTCTGATGAAGGGGCCAATGCCAGCGGCCGGCCGGTTCGGATTTTTTCGCTGGCGATTGCCGGGT
Source organism: Pseudomonas sp. 58 R 3 (assembly GCF_900006605.1). NCBI lineage: Bacteria > Pseudomonadati > Pseudomonadota > Gammaproteobacteria > Pseudomonadales > Pseudomonadaceae > Pseudomonas > Pseudomonas sp. 58 R 3. The sequence continues at coordinate 190,418 of NZ_CVTT01000038.1, forward strand.
AAGCCTGAGCTTCGAAGCGCCTGAGGGTGCCCGCCAATAGTGGCGGCAGGGGTTCGTGGTACAGGTGCATGGCACGCAGCACGGCCTCTTCAGTGCCGCTGGCCTGACGCATGTGCTCCAGTTGCTGATCGGTGAAACCTTCGACCCGATGGCCCAGGCGACGCATCAGGGTGGTGCTGTCCCAGGTCTGCGGCTGTTCCGCTTCGTGCAATATCGCACCGTCGCCGTTGAGAAATACCTGTGGGCGATAGGCATCCGCTCGTGTTGGGTGGTTGATCCGATGCTCGCCGGTATCTGCGTCAGGCAACACTTCATAGTGTTGGCCGTCCAGTGCCAGCAGATGCTTGCCATGATGCTGATGCAGACCCGACGGGGAGGGCTGCGAGTCGACAGGCAGGCCATGGTCCTGTCGCGCGTAAGGTCGCAGGTCGGGGTTCCATAACTTGACTTGGCCGTTGAGTACCCGCACCGGATGCAGGCCGTCGACGAACGGTGAGCGCTGGAGTTGGATGACTTCACCCAACGTTCCCGCTCCGGCAAAGAGCCCGGCCTGGATCAGGTTCTGCGCCACGTCCAGCAAATGTTGCGCAGCCTCTGTGCGCTGGCCCTCAGACCAATCGACAATGCCTTCAAACACGTCATCGAGCACTTGATAGGCTGTGTAGGCCAGCATCAGCTCTCCCACCAACGGCACGAAGGGGGTGATCAGCAGCAGGCCGACATTCAGCAAGTCCGACAGCACCTGTTGCAAGTTATCCCACCAGGCCCAGCGGGCCAAGTGATCGACGTAGGCGGTGGACACTGCCATGTCCCTGGCGTCATTGACGATCTTGTTCAGTTGCACGCGGTACAGGTAACGCCACAGGGTGTTGTCGGCCGGGTCGTCCGAACGGTTTTGATAATCCTCGGTGATGTCCTGCAGGCGAAATTGCAGCGTGGGCTGTTCGGCCTTCTGGCTTAGTCGCGCATTGAGTTGTGCGAAAAATTGGCCACGCAATTGATGGGGAACAAAGTGGCTGAAGAACGGCTGGTAGGTGCCTGTGGGCTGCGCGGGGCTGCCCTTCAACTGGCGGGTCAGTTCTCGTACAAAAGCGATGGGGTCGGGGTATTCCTTGACGGGGTGTTCAGGGTCGCCTGGTACATACGCAATGAGCCGGCCATTGGTGGGTTTTGCCATGAACAGCAGGATGCCGGTCAGTGGGCAATCCAGCACGCTCAGGTTGTAGCTGTTGATGGGCAGGCCATCGAGACGCACATCGGCGTCTCCGTCGATCAGGCCCCGCAGCGTCTCCAGCGCATCGGCGCGCAGGTCGCCTTTGAGTTGCGCCAGGTGGGCAGCGCCCTTGAGGGCGGCCTTGTGGGTGGTGATAGCCTCATCGCGCACGGCGGCCGCGACGGGTGGGTTATCGAACCCCAGGCGCCATCGGAGGCTGGCCTGGTAACGAGCGCCGATGTCCAGGTTTCTGCAGATGTTCTTGAAGGTGTCTGCGTTGAGGCGCACACCCGTGCGGCGATGGGGGAAATGCAGGATGTCCTGTTGACCGCGCGAGTCTTGCGCGCTGAGAAAGGCAAAGTCCACGAAGCGGTCGTCTGCGCAAAAGTTACCCAGGGCGGCGTCCAGCAACGACAGGGTTTTACTTTGCACGCCCTGTTTGACGTTGATCGTCCACCAAGCCAGAGCGGCGTCGCTATAGAGGCGCAGGTAGGTGTTCTTGACGTCAATGTCGCCGTAGCCAGTCAGCAAAGCGGCTTTGAGCAACGGCTCGGCAAAGGCATAGAGATCATTGATATTCCCCAGGCGTTTATCCAGGGTGTTTTGTGCCCGTCGATGCTCGGCAATGACCTGCTTGAGCTGTTGGTGGTCTTTGCTGGGGGCCTGCGGATAAGGGGGGGCGCTGGGCAAGGTTGCGCTTTTCAATGCGTTAATGCGCACCTGGGTTGTGTCTTTGAGCCAGTCGGGCAGGGCATTTTTGAGGTGTTCGATATGACGGCCCTGATAACTGTCCGTCGTGGCAGGGGGGAGCAAAATGGGCATTTCTTTCAACCTGAATAGTCCTTTAAAGGCTATCGATTCTATTCAGCTGACTGCTTGAAAATAAGGTTGAAAAGTCAAACGAAAGGCCTGGGAAAACGGGCATTCGAGGTCAATAAATCAGGGCTAAGCAATAGCTCAATACCACCCTGGTGACGTCATCGAGCCAGGCATGCGCTCTGACTGCCGTCTTGCAGGTAAGGGGTCAATATCGGTGCCATGCCTTTGAGCACCTGCACCGGCAGTGCCGAGGTGAACTTGAAGTTTTGCGCCGAACTGCCTGGCACAAAGGCGGTGAGGGTGCCGAAGTGGCGCTCGCCGATGTAGAACACGAACGTGGCAGTGCGGTTGATCGCTTTGGAGCTGATCACCCGGCCGCCGGCGCCCATCGCTTCGATGCGGTTGTCGCCGGTGCCGGTCTTGCCGCCCATGGCCATCGGCGTGCCGTCGGCCTGCACGAAACTGCCGGAAACACGCTTGGCCGTGCCTGCGTCCACCACTTGCGATAACGCGCCGCGCAACGCGGTAGCGACCTCGGACGGCATCACCCGTTTACCTGCATCGGGGCTGTTGACCACGCGGGTTTCGTAAGGTGTATCGGCGCCAAAGTGCAGGCTGTCGATGCGCACCACTTTGCTGCGCACGCCGTCGTTGAGGATGATGCCCATCAGTTCGGCGAGGGCTGCGGGGCGATCGCCCGAGCTGCCAATCGCGGTGGCCAGCGACGGCACCAGGTGGTCGAACGGGTAGCCCACCGCCTGCCAGCGCTGCTGAATATCCAGGAACGCCTCGACCTCCAGCATGGTGCGGATGCGGCTGTCACGCGCACTCTGATGACGGCTCTTGAACAGCCAGCTATAGACCTCCTGGCGTTCGAACTGGCTGGCCTTGACGATTTCGCTGAACGTCGCCTCCGGGTGGTTGATCAGATAGCCCAGCAACCACAGGTCCAGCGGGTGAACCTTGGCGATATAGCCCTGATCGGGCAGGTCGTAGGCGCCGGGGCCGTAGCTGTCATAGAGCGCATCGAGGCGCTTGTCGGTCAGCCTCTGCAGGTCCTTGGTGCCGGCCAGGCGTGCGCGAACGAAGCTGTTGAAGCTGTCGCGGCTGGCCTCGGGCAGCAAATACCGGTGGATCGCGGCCAGGCGAATCGCCGTGGGGTGCAGGCTGTCGAGGAAGGTTTCCAGGCGCGCCTGGGTGTCTTTCTTGTGGTACTTCTTCCAGAACTTGAGCAGGAACGTGGTGCCTTCACGGTCGGCAAATTGCGCCAGGTATTCCTGGCGACGTGGCTCGTTGTCGTCCTTGAGCAATTGCGCACTGTTGCTGGCGCCGGTGTAGGTGGTGTAGCGCACCAGATCGCGCATCAGGCGGATAAATGGCAGGTTGATCGACTCGCGCAGGGCGTCGCGCAGGGTCGGGTTGCGGCCGTTGTCTTCGTTGCGAAAGTTATGGAATCGGTGCAGGCCACCGCCGGTGAAAAAGCTTTCGCCAGGGCTTGCCGAATAGGTGCGGTTAAGCGCAGCGTCGAGCATGTCGGCCAGGGGTTTGCCGGGATTTTTCAGCAGGTAATCGACGGCCCAACGGCTGATGCGGTCCTGCTCCGGGACCTCGATTTTTTTCAATGCCGCGGCTGTTGAGGTGCCGTAGCGCTCATGAAGTTCGGCGACGATTTGCAGGTAAGTGGTAAGCACCCGCAGCTTGGCGGTGGAGCCCAGTTCCAGTTTGCTGCCGTTGTTGATGTCGAAGGGTTGGTCTGTGTTGTCGGTCTGCACCCGTACGCGTGCGCCGTCGGTGGTGCGCTCGAACAAGGTGAAGCTGTAGCGCACCTGCGGCGTGCTCGCCGCAGTGAGCAAGCGTTCGCCCAGCAACCCGACCTGGGCGGCATAGTCAGGGGCGGCAAGGCGTTTGAGGTAGGCGCTGACCTGTTCTTGCAACTCGCCGTGCAAGGTACTGGTGGCCGACAGGTCCAGCCGGTCCAGGTCGTACAACGGACGATCGAGCAGGGCGGCCAGGCGGCTGCGTGCGGCGCTGATACCTTTGTTGGTCTCGACTTTCTGCAGGGTTGGCTGCTGCTGCCAATCACGGTAGCTGACCTTGCTTGTCAACGCCGCCGTCAACAGCTGGGGCGGTACCACGGCGTTCTGCGCCAGCAACCGCAAGTGACTGTCGGTCAGTTGCGTCAGGTCGTCACGGCCCTTGGTCAAGTAATAGGAGGGGCGGCGCTGGGCGATGATCAGCGAGAGCACTTGGCGCAACGCCAGGCCGCGCGCCGCGAGGCTGGCCGGGGTTTGCGCGGTGTCGTCCAGGGCCCGGTTGACCTGGGCAAAGTCGGCGCCGTACCACACCCGCAACCCCTCGGCGATGCCATGCACTTCGCCGTGCCCAGGGACCGCCGAGAGGGGCACGCTGTTGAGGTAGTCGCGCACCACGTTTTGCCGTGCGGCGAGGGTATCAGGCCCGTGTTGGTAGGCGCGTAAGCTGGCGGAGAGCATCTGGCGGATTTTTTCGTTGCCTGACAGGGTCAGGCCGTCCGGCGAGTGACGGTATTTTTCCAGTTGCGTCGCCAGGGTACTGCCGCCCGCCGATTGCCCTGGCAGGTGCAACTGTCGGGCGACTTGCGACCAGGCAGCCTTGGCAAAGCGCGGCCAGTCCACGGCGGGGTTCGCCTGGGGCGGGTCAGGGTCGAGCAGTTGGCGGTTTTCAATGAACAGCAGGCTGTGGACCATCAGCGCCGGCACCTCGTTGAAGTGTTTGTACAGCTGAGGCGGATAGTTGAATTGATACAGCGGTGCGGCGCGGCAGTCGGTGATGGTCAAGCCGGCTTGCAGCTTTTCGGCATAGGGAATGAACAGACCATGGCGGCTGTAGTCCATCAGCGCATCGGAAAAGCGCGCCTGGGATTCGATCAGGTAGTTGCGCTTGAACAGGCGCGGCAGGAACTCACCCAGGACGCTGTAGCCCAGGCGCCGGTCGAACGGACCGTCGCCGGGGTACACAATGGCATCGCTGGCGCCGGGCCCCATTGTGTAGGTCAGTTGGGCCGCCCACTGGCTGAATGTGCGGGCTTGCCAGTGGGCAGTGTGCATTTCACGGGTGGCGGCAAACCCCAGGGCAATCAGGGCCATCAACAGAATCAACCAGTACAGCCGGCGCCACGACTGGGCGGGTTTGAGTTTTTTTGCCTGCGGCGGGGCTGACGGGCTGTCAGTTTGAGCCTGGTGCGAATCGGTTTGCCACAGTGCGCCCATAGTCGATTGACCATTCTTACAGATTGATCGGACTTGTCTGAAGCGTAGACGCTGATTGACAGCACTACGAAGTTTGTAGAGCGCTAAAGCTCGACGCGTCAGACGGGAGGGTAGATAACTACCGCGCCGTCAGGATGGCAGCGGGTAGCTTTCGTGATTTAAGCCATCATTGAGCTCTGCCATGACCCTTTCCGACACCGCTTCAGACTCGCCGCGCCAAACCACCATTGAGCAAATCCAAACCTTGTTCAGCGAGCCGCCGAGCCTGCTCACGGTCGCGCACGACAGTGCCCAGGCTTATTTGGACGAGCACTTGGGCGCGGGAAAATGGCAGGTTGGCTTGATTTACATCGGCACCCCGACGGACGAGGACGACACGCTGGCCTACCGGTCTTTGCCCGAGTGGGTGCTGCAACGCTTGGCCGGCAGCAAACCCTTGCTGTTGGTGGCGGACTATCACGTTGTCGTCCAGCGCGCGCGTGAGGTGTTTGTGGCCGGTGGCCCGACCCTCAGCGAGCTGGAGCCGCTGCTCAATCGTTGCGGTGCCGGGTTGTTGGGGGCGTATGCACAGCGCTTGCAAGCCTGGTGGCGTGAGGCGTTGCCGGTGGAGATGACGCGGTGGGGCTACCTGTCGGATGATCTGCTGACGTTGCTTTACGACGCCGGCAAACCACCCGGTTTCAACGACGAAGGCTTTGCCCAGCTGTTCCCCAAAACCCTGCTGCACCCGACGCGGCCCGACCGCGAGTGGAGCGCCCACGGTGAGGCGTTGCGTGTACAGGCGGTGTTCCTGGCCGGCGCGACGCCGCTGATGTTGCCGTTGCTGATCCTCAGCCACGGGCAACGGACGTTGCTGTTCAGCCCGGCCAGCGGTATTCATCCGTTGGGCAGCATCGACGATGTGGCGGCGCTGTTACCGGCCTATGTGCCTGAAGACGCAGGCACTGAACAGTGGTTTACCCAGGAAGTGGAAAGCGATCCGTTCGATGCCCTGGCCGCCAGTTACCTGGCATTGCAACTGCGAGAGATTGATAGCATCGACCGTAACCTGCCGCTCGCGCCTGGGCAGCACCAAACGCTGCTCAGGCATATTACCAACCCCCATCGCTGGTTTGTCGCGCACCTGAGTACGGGCCAGCAGAAGCTGCGTGAGGTGCTGCCTTTATGGCTGGCCCATGCCAGCCGTGAAGACAGCATCGCCTATGCGCGTCTGTTCCAAGCGTTGGTGCTGGCCCGCGAGCACAATGGCGGGCAACAATTTTTGGAGGGGATCGATTCGATCCAGGTGTTTGCCGACCGGGCCTTGCGCACTTGCCTGCAAGCCGAACCCGCCACTAAAACAGTGCGACCCGCCGACGTCCAGTTGACCTTCAACCGCGTGATCGCCGCGGCAATTCCGGTTTCCGGGGGCTTTGTCGCCGGTGAAGTCGACCCGGTCACAGTGAGCCTGACCGAGCTGGCCCTGGAAAACCTGGCCGGCTTGCCGCACACCGTCACCGCGATCACCCTCAAGGGTGCCCAGGCCCCCGAGTGGTTGACCTATAGCCTGCTTCAAGGTTGTGTGGAAAAAGCCGATGTGGGCCAGGCCTACCCGGATCTGTTGAAGAAAAAACTGCTGGATGACCCGTTGGAACGCAGTCGTCGCTCAGGGTTGTTCACACGTCAGTTACGGGTGCAACTGCCGATGCTGGCGCTGGAACTGAAACTCAAAGGCGAGCACGGCCTGACTCAGGAAGGGGTCGACCGCGTACAGGCTGCGTTGCAAGCCGGCCTTGCCGAGCGCAAGGTGCAGGGCCAGGCGATGACGTTGTGGCCGCTGGCATTCAAGGCCTCGCCTGAGGCTACGCAGGATGTGGTTACCAATCACTTCATCATCGGGCCCAGTACCGGGGACACTGGCGTTCATCTGCTCTACCGGCCCTTGCTCAATCCGATGTTGCAAGGGTTCGAGTCGATCAAGGCTTTGTTTGACGCCATCAAGGCTAACGGCCCGCTGCAGGACGACGTGCTGACGTGGATCGCCCCGGCGCGCCAGGCGGTGTACGCCAACGGCGGTTTCCTTGCACCGCATATCCGCCGTTTTTTATCCGGTGATGAATTTACGCTGTACGAGAAGCCTGCTCCGGCCCAGCTCAGCAAACAACCGGGCAGTGAAGACGCCTGCAGCCTGATCTTCGAGGGCACGGCCCAGGCGCTGGTGTCCCTGGCTGACCGGCAATCGGTGTCGAATGCGGAACAGCGCTGGGTAAAGCTCAAAGAGATCGGGTGGCTGCTGTTTGGCACGGTGTTGCCGTATGCCGGCGGCCCCTTGCAACTCGGCGGTTGGCTGGTGCAAGTGATGGACAGCCTGCAACAGGATATTCAAGACCTGGCCAGCAATGATGACCAGCTCAGGAGCAAGGCAGTCATGGACGTGTTGAGCAATCTGATGGTCGTCCTCGCCCATCAAGCCACGCCCCATGATCCTTTGCAGCCATTGCAGCTGGAGCATCCGGTGTTCGCCCCCCTGGCCAGCGCCAAGGCGGTCGCCACGGTGCCTGCACGCAGTGCCCCGCCCGCAGCGTTCAGCTCGCCAACCCGTTGGAGCAATGCCCGCGACACCCTGACCGCCGCGCAACATACGCGCGCCCGCGCCTTGAGCCTGGGGGCTTTTTCAGGTGGCTGGGACAACGCCGAACAAAGCGGCCCGCGCCGTGGCTTGCTGCGTGATACCGCGTATTCGCCGCCGCAATGGCATGCCCTGGTGCGTGGCCATCGGTACCGGGTGGTGGATGAGTCAGACGCGCTGCGGGTGATCAGCGCCGATGGTACTCAGAAAGGGCCGTGGCTCAAGCCGTTGGGGGAGGGGCACTGGGATTTTGATGGGCGCTTGCGCTTGGCCGGCGGCAATGCCGATGCGGCGATGCAAGCCCAGTTGCAGGCACTGGAGCTTTCACTGCCCCAGCTTGAGGAGCAGTACCGTGAAGCTGGCCGGTCGCGCGCCAAAGCTGGCGTCGCCATGCAAGTGGCGCGCAACTTGGTGAGTGAATCTAAAGACAAGATTAGCTCAGAACAGCTTGCCAAACTTCAGGCACGTTACCGCCAGGAACTGCGCAATAAAGTCGAGTTTTCCGAGAAGGAATTGCAACTGCTGATGCGCCTGCGCGCGATCAAGCCCCGTCCCCATTACGAGGAAAATCTGTGTGAAATACTCGAGTCGCTGATTCTCACCCTGCGACTGATGGACGCCGATACCCGTGAGCGCATGATCCGGATCAACCAGCGGATCAAACCTTTATTGGATGTGCTGCAAGACGAAACTGACGAAGAAGCCGGCTCTGACCTTAACCGTCAGGCGCATGCCGACCTGGAAAAAAACATGCGCGACCAGGTGGCCGCCGAAGCGTCTGCGATCCACAGTCGCAGGCGGGAGAACAGCTATATGGAGCAGTTGCGCAGCGTACCGCGCCTGGGCCGTGACAAAGCCCGCGCGCTGGAGGCACAGCTGCCGCTGCGCCCCTCGATTCTGGATTTGCAATCGTTGCAAGTCACCACCCTGTGGGGCATTACCATCGACATTGAAGGCCCGCCTCTGGAAGCGGAATTTTTTGACAGCTTGAACCAGGTGATCAATCGTGCGCGTTGGGCCAGCCGCTCCCTGGCCGAGTTGGAATACCTGAGCGTCTCCACTGAGGAACGTATCGAACTGCTTAAAAGCCTCAGTCATGTCTACGCGGTAACCGACGACCATATTCGGTTCTGGCGGGCCATGGCACCGGACACCTTTGACTTGCCCAACCTGGAAAAGCTGCAGGCACTGCTGGCCGACCTGCACCAGCAAGTCGATGGGCAACTGGCTGATCTGCTGGCACCCATGCCTGGCGCCCGGCAACCCAGGCCGCCCGGCGCAGCAGGTGCGCGGGTCAAAAAGATTATCCGCACCCGTAATCGCGATGTTTATGTGGCTCGCGTCAAAACGCCGGCCGGTACGGCGGAACTGGTGGATGACAAAGGCAATGTGCTCGCCACCTTCACCGAGGCCGAAGACGGTTTGTGGGAGCCGGTTGAGCCACCGCCCCGGCGCACGGCCAACCCACAATTGGGCGCGTTGCTGAACAAGGGCCAGCGTTTGCTGGCGGATGTGGATATCGCGATTCTCAAGGTGCAGGCGTTGTCCAGCCAATGCGAGCCTTCATCTCTGCAAGCGCTGCTGACGGCACAAGCCAACAGTCGACGGATGGTTGCCGCGGATATTGATAAGAAATTACGCAGCCTGAACCTGTCACGGCTGGCGGCCACTCAGTTGAACAATGCCAGGGTCCGCGCCAGCGACCTGCGGGCCGCCGCGGCACGCCTGGACGCCGCTGGGGTGGAGGCCCGCGTGCGAGCGAGCAAACTGAAGTTGAATCGAGCCGAAGATGTGGACTTCCTGTATGGGCTCAATGAGGTCCGCATCATTCGCGAGGACGGGCGTGTGCCTGCCAGCGACAAGCCCCGGGACTTTATGCAGGTGTACGTGGTGACGGACACACTCACTGGACAGCCACTGTGCTACGCGCATTTTCACTATGAAAACCGCCAGGGCCCGGCAGATCACTACACCGCCGCGCACCTCAAGAGCCCTGAACAGCAACGCCTTGGCCGGCAGGCCCAGGCCCAGGCCGAAGCCCAGGCATTCGCGCGGATTCGCACCGGCCAGACCGGCCGTGTACAGCTCACCCTGGAGATTGAAAGGACGAGCATTTCGAGGCCGTTGGCCAGGCGCTTGTTCTTTAGTGTTGATTGATTGCTGGTGTGCGTTCGCTCACGCCTGCGGTGGATGAGCGCGCCCAGCCCGTAACAGGTTATGCAATACTCCGCGCCGTTTTACCCTGGGAAGGCCGGTCTAGAGGCTTGGTACTTCCCCCGCCCAAGGACTTTTTTACGGGTCATATCGCCAAATTTCTGTGTTTATAGAGTGAAATATCCTATCGCTAGCTTTTTATACTGACGCCCCGCTGACCTGGCCGCTTACGTCCGCCAGGCGGGTTTGCCCACGAGGCAGGCCCGGTCAGGCCGGTGTAACGGCGCACACGCCGCTGCATCACAGGCTCGGTGGCTTAATCCAATAACAAGATGAGGTTGTATCCCTATGCCTGTCGGCAAACCACTGCCCCCTGGCGAGACCGCTCAAGGCGGACCGCTCAAACGCGAACTCGGTGAACGGCATATTCGCCTGATGGCGCTTGGCGCCTGCATCGGTGTGGGCCTGTTCCTCGGCTCGGCCAAGGCCATCGAGATGGCCGGCCCGGCGATCATGCTCTCTTACATCATCGGTGGCCTGGCCATTCTGGTGATCATGCGCGCCCTCGGTGAAATGGCGGTACACAACCCCGTGGCCGGTTCGTTCAGCCGCTATGCCCAGGATTATCTTGGGCCGTTGGCAGGCTTTCTCACCGGGTGGAACTACTGGTTCCTGTGGCTGGTGACCTGCGTGGCGGAAATCACCGCCGTGGCGGTGTACATGGGCGTCTGGTTCCCCGACACGCCGCGCTGGATCTGGGCCCTGGCGGCACTGATCAGCATGGGCACCATCAACCTGATCGCCGTCAAAGCCTTTGGTGAATTTGAATTCTGGTTCGCGCTGATCAAGATCGTCACGATCATTGCCATGGTGATCGGCGGCGTCGGCATCATTGCCTTCGGCTTCGGTAACGACGGCGTAGCCTTGGGTATTTCCAACCTGTGGGCTCACGGCGGCTTCATGCCCAATGGCGTACAGGGCGTGTTGATGTCCTTGCAGATGGTGATGTTCGCCTACCTGGGCGTCGAGATGATCGGCCTCACCGCCGGTGAAGCACGCAACCCACAGAAGACTATCCCCAGCGCCATCGGCTCGGTGTTCTGGCGCATTCTGCTGTTCTACGTCGGTGCACTGTTCGTGATCCTGTCGATCTACCCGTGGAATGAAATCGGCACCCAGGGCAGCCCGTTCGTGATGACCTTTGAACGTTTGGGCATCAAGACCGCTGCAGGCATCATCAATTTCGTGGTGATCACCGCCGCGCTGTCGTCCTGCAACGGCGGTATCTTCAGCACCGGGCGCATGCTTTACAGCCTGGCGCAGAACGGCCAGGCGCCGGCGGCTTTCGGTACCACCTCCAGCAATGGCGTACCGCGCAAGGCGCTGCTGCTGTCGATCTTTGCCCTGCTGCTGGGCGTGCTGCTCAACTACCTGGTGCCTGACCAGGTATTTGTCTGGGTGACCTCCATCGCCACCTTTGGTGCGATCTGGACCTGGCTGATGATCCTGCTGGCCCAGCTCAAGTTCCGCAAAGGCCTGAGCCCGGCCGAAGCGGCGGGCCTCAAGTACCGCATGTGGCTGTACCCGGTCAGTTCCTACCTGGCGCTGGCGTTCCTGGTGCTGGTGGTGGGCCTGATGGCGTACTTCCCGGATACGCGGGTGGCGCTGTATGTGGGGCCTGCGTTTCTGGTGCTGCTGACCGTGCTGTATTACGTGTTCAAGTTGCAGCCGACCAATGCGGCGGCACGCTCCGTAGCCTGACGGCCTGGCGCACAACAAAAAGCCCCTTATCGGGGCTTTTTGTTTTCAGGCGGCGGCCATGCGTGTCGATTGGTCCAGCCGTTTGTTGAACTCCAGCCAGGCGCCCAATATCGCCATCAAGCCAGCGCCCACGAGCGCGGTAAAAATTTGCATGGCAAAGGCATCGCCGGCCATGGCGTTGACCATGTCCGCCAACGGCGCCAACAACACGCCAAGGCAGAACACTTCCAGCGAAAAGCGGCCCATCCGGCAGGTCTGCTGTGCCAGCCAGTTGTGCGTCCAGGCACGCCCCGGCAACAGTTTGGCGGTGACATAGGCCAAGGCCAAAAAATGCAGCAGACGCACCGGCGACAGGTCGGTCTTGCTGATCGGGTACAACAGTTCGCTGAGCGCGTGCGGCATCAACGCGTCATGCACCTCGGGCCAGCGCCAGCCGATCGTGATCACGCCGGCCATCAATGCGTAGGTCGCTGCCATGATGAACAACGGCTGCCGCAGCAGTGGCCGAAGGTCCTGCGTTCGGGGTTGTTGCCCATGAATCGCCGCCGCGCCGCCCAGCACGAACAGGAACTGCCAGGTAACCGGGTTGAAGTACCACACCCCGTCGGCAATCGCTGCCAGGTTCCAACCCAGGTGTGGCGCCAGCAGGTACACCGTCATCGACCCCGCCACCACCCACCAGGTTTTGCGCAAGAGCAGCGGCAACACCAGCGGCAGGCCGGCCAGCAGCACGATATACAAGGGCAACGGGTCCATCAGGTTGGGCTTGAAGCGCAGCAGCAATTCATCCACCAACGCTTGCTGTGGTTGGGTGACAAAGTGCGTCAGGCCCATCTCCTGCACCAGGTCGCGGGTTTCCACATGGCTGTTGGCGAAGAACACGATGCCCATCAGCATCGCCAGCAAGAAGATATGCACCACGTAAAGCACCCAGGTGCGTCGCAGGATCTTCAGGCAGGCCATCCAGTAGCCTTCGCGTTGCAAGACCTTGCCATAGGCCAGCACTGAGGCATAACCGGCAAGGAATACAAACACTTCAGCGGCATCGCTGAAGCCGAAATTGCGCAGGGTGATCTGGCCGAGTGGGTTGTGGGGCACGTGATCCCAGAAAATGAAGATCAACGCCAGGCCCCGAAAAAAATCGATGCGCGGGTCGCGTCCGTTCAGCATGGCAGCGGGCTCTTGAGCTGGGGTTTAAGTCATGACAGGCGAATGCGCGTGTTGTCACACGCCGCACGTCGGGCGGGCGCAGGTTGGCGGTATTTGTAAGCAATTGCAAAGGCTGGGTATTACGGAATGTCTCAGTGTGGCGGGCGGGCTACCTGTCAACTTTGACAGTAGACGCTGTGGGCGCGCCGTGGCTTGCTGGGCCACCCGCCACAGGACAACTTTATGCGCCGAGTATGGAAGGGATTCTCCAGCTACACGGTCATTGGTATCGCCAATACGGTGGTCCATTGGCAACTGTTTTTTGTGTTCAGGACCGCGTTTGAGATGAGCCAGGCGGCGAGCAATTTTCTTGCCTTCGCGGCGGCGGCATCGCTGTCCTTTTATATGAATGCGCTTTACACCTTTTCCATACCGCCCTCATTGCCGCGTTATGGGCTGTTCATGCTGTGCATGGGCGGCTTGAGCCTGGTGGTGGGCGGGCTGGCCGATCGCTGGGGCGTGCCGGGCATGGTCACCGTGCTGGTGTTTTCGCTGGTCAGCCTGGTGTGCGGGTTTCTACTGTCGCGCTGGGTGGTGTTTCGCGAGCGTGACCAATGAGGGTCTCGTTGGTGGTGCCGCTGTACAACGAGGAGCAGGCCGTGGATGGGTTTTACCGCGCGGCGCGGCAGGAGCCTTTGTTGCGCAACCATACGGTCGAGATTGTGTTTATCAACGACGGCAGCACTGACCGTACCGCCGAACGGGTCCACGCGCTCGCCATGGCTGACCGCGACGTGATGTTGATCAACTTCTCGCGCAACTTCGGCAAGGAAGCCGCCTTGTTCGCCGGGTTGGAGTACGCCACGGGTGACGCGGTGGTGCCCATGGACGTGGACTTGCAAGACCCGGTCGAGGTCGTTCCGCGATTGCTTGCCGAATGGCAAAACGGCGCCGATGTGGTGTTGGCCAAACGCCGTAACCGTGCCAGTGACGGTTACCTCAAGCGCCACACTGCTTCGCTGTTCTACCACCTGCTCAACCGCATCGCCTACACCCACATCGAGGAAAACGTCGGCGACTTTCGGCTGATGGACCGCAAGGTAGTCGACGTGATCAAGGCCCTGCCCGAGCAGCAACTGTTCATGAAAGGCGTGTTGTCCTGGGCCGGCTTTACCGTGGCCATCGTCGAATACGACCGCGCCCCGCGCGCCATAGGCCAGAGCAAGTTCAACGCCTGGAAACTCTGGAACCTGGCGCTGGACGGCATCACTTCGTTCAGCACCTTGCCACTGCGGCTGTGGAGTTATATCGGTGGGTGTATTTCGCTGGTGGCGTTGGTGTATGCGGGTTTTTTGATCGTCGACAAAGTGTTGTTCGGCAATGACGTGCCGGGGTATCCGTCATTGATGACCGCGATTTTGTTTTTGGGCGGGGTGCAACTGATTGGGATTGGGATATTGGGGGAGTATGTGGGGCGGATTTATATGGAGGCCAAGCATCGGCCGAGGTATGTGGTGAAGGAAGTTATACGTGAACCCATAAAGGAGGGCATGCATAATGTGGGCTAAGCAGGTATTAACTAAGAAGCAGGTACTGGTTTTTTTCTGTGTGGTGTCATTAGTCTATGTCTATCCTATTATTCGTGCCGACTATGCCTATGTCGATGATAGTTGGCGTGCATTGTTGTTGGAAGGGGCGAGTTGGAGAGATCAGGGTCGAATTTTGCTGGAGGTGCTGCATAAGTTTTTAACGTTTACAGGAGGCACTACCAATATATTTCCCTTGCCGTTATTAATTGCCACCTTCGTCATGGCGTTGGCTATGACACGTCTAACCTTCTGGTATTTCTCACGGCCGGATATCTTTGCTTGTCTGGTTATATTGCCAATTATCTGTAACCCGTTTTTTTTGGGTAACATTACCTATCAGTATGACGGCCCCGGTATGATGTTGGCAGTGGTGGCTGTTATCTATGCAATCACTTGTATGCAGAGACAAGCGCTTGTGCGCGGGCTGTTGGCGGCCCTGTTAATTGCTGTATCGCTAGCGTTGTATCAGCTGACGATCACCTTGTTCGTCGGACTTTGCTGTATCGAATTTCTATGGAGTGTAAGAAATAGGGTCGAAGTGAAGAAAATTCTAATAATGTGGGGCGAGCGCGGTTTGCAATTGTTGGGGGGCGGGTTGATCTATTACTTCACAGCTCATCAGCTTGTTACGAGCAGTCGCGGCAACAGCCTCCCCTTTGACTCACGATGGTTGGGTGTAGTGAGCGAGAGGTTTGTGTTTGCCATGGACAGTGTTTACGCGTTGGTCAACACTTGGAATATTGGTATTTTTGTAATTTTGGTGATCACTGCAATGGTTGGGTTTGTTTTTTGGCTGAAAAACATACCCACTTTAGTGGGCGGTCAGTTGGGCAAGGGCGTTTTGTTGGTTGGGTTCATAAGCTCGATCGGGGTATTGCTGTTGTGTGTGCCTGGAGCAATGCTGTTTGTAACCGAAACCAATCAGGATGCGAGGAATTATATTGGTTTTTCTGCACTGTTGATGTTGTTGTTTTTGCTCGTCTACGATGTCTTGGAACGGGTGTGGGAGGTGCTAAAGTTACTGCTGGTGATACCGGTTTTGCTTATGTTTTCATTTTGCTATGCCTATGGGCAGGTGTTGATTGCCAAGAAAGAGTTGGAGTCGGCCGTTGCGCAGTACATTGCTTACGATATAGTTGCTGATGAGCAGCTTAGTGCGGCTAAAATATTATATTATATTGGCCCGCGCACGGCTGGTAATTGGCTTCCACGAGGGCATGCGGCAATGACCTATATGCCGACGCTAAGATTTATCTTGAGCGGTTCGAATACGTTGCTGCATCCACAGTTTATGACAAGGCTGGGTATCAATAATGTGGTGGAGGGTGATCGCGCTGTTTATGAAGCTGCCGTTGCATCAGGCAAGCATTACCGCCGAGTAGTGGACAGAAAATTCTATTCGATCGACCTGACGGACCAAGGCGGTTTTATCCTATTCAAGGAAATCCTGGATCCGGAGGACTACACGCTGCAAATCAACGAAAAATGAGCCTGGGCGTAGGCGCCGCAAATGGGCATCGTCAGTGTTTATGCCGCTATCACTTCAAGCGTAAATAAACTCTGTTGTCGACTCCAAGTTTGGACTCGTCTCTAGATATCCATTATTACCAACGTGCCATGGCTCCCTGCAACCACGGCATGTGCAACCCCTGCTTCCACAAGGTACATCTGCCCGGCGCTCACCCGAATCTGCTGATCACCGACGCTCAAGTGCAACTGACCGTCGATCACCAGCAACCCCTCATTGTAGTCATGGGTTTCCTCTTCATAAGCTTGCTCATCCATACGCAACACCTTGATCCGCGCAGGGCCGACCTGGCCCAGGCGCGTGGATTTCCAGCTGTCGGGCAGTTGTGCGGCAATGGCGCTGAAGTCGAATAACGGCATGTGAAGCTCCTTGTTTCAACGATGCCGTCGGTGGTCCGGTTCAGCGGTCAAGAGTGTTCGAATATTTACGCAGCGGCGACTTCATGCGGCTCAAAACTGTCCGCCCGCGCCATCTGCCACATGCGCGAATAGAACTCGCCGTTCACCTCGCCGGTGAGCAACTCGCCGGGTTTGAGGAACACATGCAGCTGCGAGAACAGTTTGATTTCGGTCGCCGACATGCGCCGCACCAAATGCTTGGCCGACAACTGCGACGGATGATCCAGGCCGGCGGCGGCGAGCATTTCCGCCAGGGCGTGCAGCGTGTTGCGGTGGAAATTGAACACGCGCTGGGCTTTGTCGGGCACCACCAGCGCACGCTGGCGCAGCGGGTCTTGTGTAGCCACGCCCGTCGGGCATTTGTTGGTGTGGCAGCTTTGCGACTGGATGCAGCCGATGGCGAACATAAAGCCGCGCGCCGAGTTGGCCCAGTCCGCGCCGATGGCCAGCACGCTGGCGATATCGAAGGCGCTGACGATTTTGCCGCTGGCGCCCAGCTTGATCTTGTCGCGCAGGTTCAAGCCCACCAGGGTGTTGTGCACAAACAGCAGGCCTTCACGCAGCGGCACGCCGATATGGTCGGTGAACTCCACCGGCGCGGCGCCGGTGCCACCTTCCTTGCCGTCGACCACGATAAAGTCCGGGAGAATGCCGGTTTCGAGCATGGCCTTGGCGATGCCCATGAATTCCCATGGGTGGCCCAGGCAAAACTTGAAGCCCACCGGTTTGCCGCCGGACAGTTCACGCAGTTGCGCGATGAACTGCATCATCTCGACCGGTGTGGAAAACGCGCTGTGGCGCGACGGCGAGATGCAGTCCTCGCCCATCATGATGCCGCGCGTCTCGGCGATTTCCTGGGTGACTTTGTGCTTGGGCAGGATGCCGCCATGGCCGGGTTTGGCGCCCTGGCTCATCTTGATTTCGATCATGCGCACTTGCGGGTTCTGTGCCTGCACGGCAAAACGTTCCGGGTCGAAACGGCCGTCGCTGGTGCGGCAGCCGAAGTAACCGCTGCCCAGTTCCCAGGTCAGGTCGCCGCCGTTTTCGCGGTGGTAGGGGCTGATGCTGCCTTCGCCGGTGTCATGGGCAAAGTTGCCGAGCCTGGCGCCTTGGTTGAGGGCACGAATCGCATTGGCGCTCAACGAGCCGAAGCTCATGGCCGAGATGTTGAACACCGAGGCCGAGTAGGGTTGGGTGCACTGCGGGCCGCCGACCATCACGCGAAAGGCGCTGGGGTCGCTGAGCGGCGCCGGGCGCATGGAATGGCCGATAAACTCAAAGCCCGACTGGTACACGTCGATCAGGGTGCCGAAGGGTTTGTCGGCGGTTTCGTTCTTGGCGCGCGAGTAGACCAGCGAGCGCTGAGCGCGGGAAAAGGGCAGGGCGTCGCTGTCGGATTCGAGCAGGTACTGGCGGATCTCCGGGCGGATGGCTTCCACCAGGTAACGGATATTGCCCAGGATCGGGTAGTTGCGGCGTACCGCGTGGGGGCTTTGCAGCAGGTCGAAAAGGCCGATCAGGCTGAGGACGCCGGTGACCACGGTGATGGGCCACAGCCACTCATGTTCGATAAAAGGGAGGCTGGCGAGGGTAAAAATGACGCACACGGCAAAGAAGGCGTAACGGCTTAATAACGACAGGCTCATACGGGTTTCCTTGGGTTCGGACTCATCGGCTAGGCGTTTTGCGCCTGAAGAAAGATCGAGAACAGCTCCGACTGGGATTTGATCCCCAGCTTGCTGTACATGTGTTTCTTATGGACTTTCACGGTTTCAACAGAGATTTCCAGCTTACGGGCGATCTCCTTGCTGGAGCAACCGCTGAGCATCAAGCGGCCCACATCCAGCTCGCGGGCGGTGAGTTGAGCGCCCCAATCATCCTTTTGAATCGGCGGCTGCGGCGCGCTCACCTGGTTCAGTTCATGGGGCAGGCGCTGGCGCAGCAGGCTCAACACCCAAGGCTGGATCAGTGACAGCAGGGCAATTTGCTCTGGGTCAAAACGCTGTTTTGAGCCCAGCGACAGGCACAGGGTGCGCCCGTCCGGCAGGTGGCAATTGAACTGGATTTCATCGGCCACCACGTTCAGGCGAAAGTAGCGCTGGTAGTACTCGGTCAGCTCGAAATGCTCCGGTGCCACTTCCGCCAGGCGCAACAGGCCGGTGCGCGGGTGTTCGCGGCTGGCGATGTAGAACGGGTCAAGCAGGTACAGGCCGTTGAGGTAGTCCTGGAACAGAGGGTCCGGCGCGCCGTCGGCACCTGGGCATTCGGCGAACACCAGCGGGCGGTGCTCATTGCTGAACAGCAAGGCGACCCAACTGTCGGACGGCACGTACTGGTCCAACAGCCGCACCAGTTGGGTCCAGAAGTTGGGCTGGTCCAGGGCGTCTATCATTTGCCCCACCGAACGGTGCCAGGCGATGTCTTGCAGCGTCATGCTCATCAATCTACCCCTATCGGGTTACCCCGGCCGCGTAATTCCCTGGCCGGTGTTGGCTGCGCATACTGCGGCACGGATAAAGAACAAGGAATACCCATGAAGGTCGAAATTGCCCAATTGGCAGGCCGCGATAACGCTACAGCTTACAACCTTGAGCGCGCCTTGGCGGCCATTGCTGCGTGCGCCGCCGACACGCAACTGATCGTCTTCCCGGAAACCCACTTAATGGGCTTCCCGTCGGCCGAGACCGTCGCCGCGATCGCCGAACCGGTAGACGGCCCCACCGTACACGCGGTTATCCAGGCGGCCCGTGCGCGCAATATTGCCGTGGTTATCGGCATGGCCGAGCACGACGATGGCCAGTTCTATAACACCACCTTGCTGATCACCCCCGAAGGCATCGCCCTGCGTTATCGCAAGACCCACCTGTGGGCTTCGGATCGTGGCGTGTTCACCGCCGGAGATCGTTACGCCACCTGCCTGTGGAACGGCGTGCGCGTCGGCCTGCTGATCTGCTACGACATCGAGTTCCCGGAAACCGCCCGCGCCCTGGCGCAGTTGGGCGCCGAACTGCTGATCGTCACCAACGGCAACATGGACCCGTATGGCCCCACGCATCGCACCGCAATCATGGCCCGCGCCCAGGAAAACCAGGCGTTTGCGCTGATGGTCAACCGGGTCGAAGAAGGCGACGGCGACCTGTTGTTCGCCGGCGGCAGCGCGCTGGTCAGCCCGATCGGCACCTTGCTGTTTGAAGCGGGGCGTGAGGAAGGGCAATTCGCCGTCGAGCTGGATCTCGACCAGTTGGTGGCAGCTCGCAAGGACTACCGCTACCTGGATGACCAGCGCTTGAAATTGCCCGGCGAGGTGATTGAGCACGGCGATGGCACGCGCGAACTCCTGATCCCCCGGCACTGATGATCGTTCCCACGCTCTGCGTGGGAATGCCTGCGGTGACGCTCTGCGTCACGACGTTCAAGAGCCGACGCAGAGCGTCCTGGGCTGTATTCCCACGCGGAGCGTGGGAACGATCAATCATAAAAATAGTTTGCGCTTCACCGACTTCAGTTCTGCCATAAATCTAATAATTCAGCGGAGAATCGCTCATGGCTCGTTTGCAACGCACCCTGTCGTTAGGGTCGGTGGTGCTGTTTGGCATCGCCTATATGACGCCGATCATTGTGCTTGGCACCTTCGGCATCCTCGCGCAATCCACCGGCGGCATGGTGCCGGCCGCGTATCTTGCGGCGCTGGTGGCGATGTTCTTTACCGCCATGAGCTACGGGCGCATGGCCCAGGCCTTCCCCGTGGCCGGTTCCGCCTACAGCTATGTGCGCAAGGCCATCAGCCCCAAGCTGGGTTTTATCGCCGGTTGGGCGGTGTTGCTCGACTACCTGTTCCTGCCCATGGCCATCTGGCTGATCGGCGCTGCGTACCTGCATTCGGCGTTCCCGACGGTGCCGCAGTGGGTGTGGGTGCTGGCGTTTATCGGCATCACCACGGCAATCAATATCATCGGCTTGAAACTCGCCAACGGCATCAACGCGCTGCTGATGCTGGTGCAGTTTCTGGTGCTGATCGCATTCGTGGCGCTGTGCATCCACTACATCGGCGGTGACGCGAGCAAGCCACTGTGGACGCTTGCACCCTTTTTCAACGGCCAGATGCACATGCCGCTGATCATGAGCGGCGCGGCCATCGCCTGTTATTCGTTCCTGGGTTTTGACGCGGTCAGTACCCTCACCGAAGAAACCCGCGACCCACGCCGCACCATCCCACGGGCGATCATGCTGATCACCTTGATCGGCGGGCTGATCTTCGTGGGGGTGTCGTACTTCGTGCAGATCGCCCACCCGTCGTTTGAGTTTGCCGATGTGGACTCGGCGGCCTATGAGATTGCCCGCAACCTGGGCGGTGACCTGTTTGTGTCGATCTTCCTGATCGGGCTGATCGTCGGCCAGTTCGCCTCGGGGCTGTCGGCCCAGGCCAGCGGTTCGCGCCTGTTATTTGCCATGGGCCGTGACGGCGTGTTGCCCAAGTCATTCTTCGGCACCTTGCATGCGCGCTTCGGCACGCCGGTCAACAGCATCCTGTTGTGTGCGCTGGTGGCCTTGCTGGCGTTGAAGCTTGACGTGACCACCTCCACTTCGTTCATTAACTTCGGTGCGTTCCTGGCGTTCAGCCTGGTGAACCTGTCGGTGATCTTTCACTACTGGATCGGCGCCAAAGCGCGCGGTGTGCGTGAGGTGATCCTGTTTCTGATCTTCCCGACCATCGGCCTGTTGGCGGACCTGTGGCTGATGATCAGCCTCGATCAACTGGCGATTTACCTGGGCGCGGTGTGGTTGGCGATTGGCGTGGTTTACCTGGGCTTCCTCACACGCGGTTTCTCAAAGCAACCGCCGGAAATGGACTTTCAGGAAGCGGCATAGAAGCGGCCGGCCTATTCTTATTGCAATCGGTTCTCGTTTGGGTGCATGATTTGTGTTACTGTATAACACTTAAATTGCACCCAGACGCCCCGGAGGCCTTATGAAAGCTGGTATCCATCCCGACTACCGTACCGTGCTGTTCCACGACACCGCCGCCGACGTGTTCTTCCTGATCGGCTCCACCGCCGACAGCGACCGCACCCATACACACAGCGACGGCAACACTTACCCGTACATCCCGCTCGATGTGTCCAGCGCCTCGCACCCGATCTACACCGGCCAGCAGCGCAAGACCCAGGTCGAAGGCCGGATTGCCGGGTTCAACAAGCGTTTCGCTTCGTTTGGGTCCAGCCCGAAAAAGGCGGATGCATAACCCTGACTCGGCGGCGTGCCCTACGCCGCCGTTTGCCGAATCGGCAGCACCACCCGAAAGGTTGTGCCCTTGCCCAACTCACTGCTGACCGAGATTGTGCCCCGGTGTTTCTTGACGATGCCGTAGGACAGTGACAACCCCAAGCCGGTGCCTTCGCCGACGGGTTTGGTGGTGAAGAAGGGGTCGAAAATTTTCTGCACGGTTTGCGGCGCAATCCCACAGCCGTCATCCGCCACTTCCAGCCAGATGTTCTCGCCTTCCACACCATTGCTGATGGTAATGGTGCCGCGTTCCGGGCCCATGGCTTGCGCGGCGTTGATCACCAGATTCATCACCACTTGATTGAGCTGCGACGCCAGGCACTCGATGTCCGGCAGCGGCATGTAGTGCTTGACCACATCAGCCTTGTACTTGAGTTCGCTGGCGACGATGTTCAGCGTCGAATCAATGCCTTGTTGCAGGTTGGAGAATTGCCAGGTCTGGTCGTTGTCCACCCGCGAAAAATTTTTCAGGTCTTTGACGATTTGCACCACGCGGCCAATGCCATCCTTGGATTCGCGGATCAGGATCGGGATGTCCTCCTTGAGAAAGTCCAGCTCCAACGTAGTGCGCAAGGCCTTTAGCTGGTCGCGCTGTGGTTGCGATGCGATTATTTCCTCATTGTTTCGATAAGCTTCAAGCATCTGTTGCAGCTGGTTAAAGTAGCCATCAAGGGTGTTGAGGTTGGACGAAATGAAGCCTACCGGGTTGTTGATCTCATGGGCGACACCGGCGGCAAGCTGACCCAGCGAAGCGAGCTTTTCCGACTGCACCAGCTGGCTTTCCAAGTGCTTGCGCTCGTCGATTTCCAGTTGCAGCGCCTGGGTACGTTGTTCCACCAGCTGTTCCAGGTGCAAGGTTTGCAAGGCGGCGCGTCGGGCCATGTCCCACTTGTTGGCCAGGGTGTTGGCCATTTGCTGGACTTCAATGTTGTCGAAGGGTTTTTTCAGGATCAGCAAACGGTCATGGGCGTGCAGGCGAAAGAGCAGGTCCTCCCAGGAGTAATCCGAGTACGCGGTGCACACCACCACTTGCAGGTCGGGGTCGACCTTCCACAATGCCTCGATGGTCTTCGCGCCGTCCCAGCCCTGGGGCATGCGCATGTCCACAAAAGCCAGCGCGTAGGGCCGTTGTTCTGCCATGGCCGTGGTCAGCAAACCCAGGCCTTCTTCGCCACCGTACGCCGAATGCAGGTCGAATGCCTGAGCCTGAGGCGTGGCGGTGTCGCCGAACAGCGCTGACTCCAGGTCATCCAGTGCGGGGTTGGAAGCCACGCTCGGCATCAGAATCTTGCGAAAATCTTCATGAATTGACGGTGTGTCATCAATCAGCAGAATGCGCCGGTTGGGAGGCTGGTTCATGGGGCAGTTCCGGCAAGGGTGAGAGGAATCGTCAGGGTAAACACTGCGCCAAGGCCTGTCCCATCACTGTGAGCGCTGAGTTGGCCGTGCATTTCCACGGCGGCCAGGGCACAGCTGTGCAGGCCGAAACCGTGGCCTTCTTTGCGAGTGGTGAAACCGTGGGTGAATATCCGGGTCATGTTCTCGGCGGGTATGCCTTCGCCATCGTCCTTTACACTGATTTTCAGGGTCTCGTCAGCCGCCGGTTGCACGGTCAGGGTCATTTGCCGTGGACGGTCACTGAGGTTGGACATGGCGTACTTGGCGTTGCTGATCAGGTTGACCATAATCAGCAGCAGTCGGTGTTTGTCGCCCAGAATCTCCGGTACTTGGGCGTACTCCTTGACCACCGTGACGTGATGACGGCTTAAAGCGCCGGCGTTCATGCGCAGGGCGTCTTCCATCAACGCGCTGATGTTGACGGGTTCGAGCAGTGTGGAGGCGCCGGCATAGGATTGCTGGGTCGAGACGATGTCCTTGATGTGGTCAACGCTTTTGCTCAGTTGCGTCAGTTCCTCGCTCATGCCTTGCTGTTCGAGTGCAATCGCTTCGACCAACTGGTTCAGGTAGCCCGGCAGCAATTTGCCCTTTTCATCCTCGTTGAGGAAGGTGCCCAGGTCGGCCTGATGCGCGTTGATCAGTTGCATGGCTTTGCCCAGGCCCTGGACCTTGCTGTTGCGCAATTGGCGCGCCACCAGGTCGGCGGAAATGTTCACGCTGTTGAGCACGTTGCCAACGTTGTGCAGCACGTTCGTGGCGATTTCCGCCATGCCCGCCTGGCGGGCGCTGTCCATCAGCTCGCTCTGGGCGTCCTTGAGCTGTTGCGTGCGCCGCTCCACCCTGTGTTCCAGGGTTTCGTTGGCGGCCTGCAAGGCACGATTGATCCGGTTGATCTCGGCGAAACTGCGCAACAGGCGTACCGCCAGGTACAGCAGCAACACCACCAGCAGGGTTGAGAAAATCAACAGGTAGCGGTGGTATTGATGATCAATGAGGTCGGCCGCCTGCTGGTCCTGATTGAGGTGGGTGGTCAAGTCATCCAGGCGCTCGGCCACGGGCACTGTGGCAATTCGTTCGAGGAGGCTGTTGACCACCGGCTGCTCGCGCAGGATCAGCGAAATATGGTTGCTGAGGATCACGACCGGGGCCTGGAATTCACTGGGCAGGCGCTCCTTGTTGACTTTCAGCTTGCCCAGGCCCACCAGAATATCGGCGGCGCGATCGTCACTGGTGACCTGGGCGAACTCCAGGCTGCTGAGCAGCAGGTCGTAGGTGTCGGTGGCCACGCTTTGCAGTTGCAGCCGACCTCCATCGTCAATACGACTGAACTGGGCCTGGATATCGTCTTCAGCGGTCGGCAGAAACGCCAGCGAGTTGCGCAGCACCGCATTGTGGGATTTGAACTGGTCTACCAGCCGTGCCTTTTCCTGGATGGCGGCTTGATACGCTTGCTGGGTGGCGTGCCAACCGGTCAGGTCGGCGGTGTGGTGGTAGGTGTCGCGGCTGCCCAGTTCGGCCCATATGCGCGTCATTTCGGTAAGCGGTGTCACCAGCGGATCGTAGTTGTGGGTAATCGAGACCCGGGCCTTGAGTACTTCGCTGTCCCATTGCGCATTGAGTTGCTGGAGCTGGCGGATCAGGTCCCGTGACTGGGTGTAGCTGGCCGTTTGGTCGCGGGAGGACATGAGGTACAAAAAGATCAGGGTCGAGGCCAGCAGCAGGGTCATCAACCCCAGCAACAGCTGGCTGGTACGGCGGCGGGACAGTCGGCTCATAACGGCTTGCCCGCCCATTGGCCAGTCAGGGTCTTGAGAAACAGGATGATCAGGTCCTTGTCTTCCTGGGTCGGAGTGCGCCCCAGTTGATATTTGAACATTACGTCCACGGCCTCTTCCAGGGTTTTGGCCGAAGCGTCGTGAAAGTAGGGCGCGGTGACCGCCACATTGCGCAGGCTGGGTACCTTGAACACATAGCGGTCCTCTTCATCCTTGGTCAACAGGTAACGCCCCAGGTCCGACTCGACCGGGTTGCCGCGGGCCTGGAAGTAGTCATCCATCACGCCGAATTTTTGAAACATGTTGCCGCCGATGTTCACACCCTGATGGCAGGCGATACAGCCGTAATCTTTGAAATGCTGGTAGCCGTACTTTTCCTTGAGGGTCAGGATCTCTGTATTGCCCTTCAAGTATTGGTCAAATCGCGAGTCGGGCGTGAGCAGCGTGCGCTCATAAGTGGCCAGGGCGTTTTGCACATTGGCTGCAGTGACGCCATCGGGATAGGTCCGCTGGAATGCGTTCCGGTAGGCGGGCACGGCTGCGAGGTTCTGCACCACGGTTTTCCAGTCGCTGCCCATTTCTGTCGGGCTGATGACCACGTGTTCGACTTGCGCCTCCAGCGTGTCGACACGGCCATTCCAGAACTGTTTGAAATTCAGGCTGGCGTTGAACACCGATGGGGTGTTGAACTCTACCGGTTTGCCGTCAAAACCGATCGAAAACGCCTTGTCGTCGGCGCCGCCGGACTCCAGGCGATGGCAACTGGCGCAGGACAGCGTGTTGTTGGCTGACAGGCGCGGCTCATTGAACAGTTGCCGGCCCAGTTCGACTTTGGCCGGGTCCAGCATCGGCACGTCCGGCAAGGGTTTGAGTGCCTCGTCCAGCGGTGCGGCCGCCAGTGGCAGACTCGCGCTTAACCATAAGGTGAAGATGAGCCCTTGGGTTGATACTTCGTTCAAGCGAGCACTCCTTGCAATCGGCTATTGATCGGGCATCAGGGCAGGGTGACCGGCTTGCATCAACTGCGCAAAATCCTTTGGGGGCACGGCTTTGCTGAATAGAAAACCCTGGCCTTCTTCGCACCGCTGAGCTTGCAGGAAGTTCAGTTGTTCGCGGGTCTCCACGCCTTCGGCAACGATGCTCAGGTTCAGACTTTTACCCATTGCGATGATAGCGCTGATCAGTTGGGCGTCCTGGCTATTTACGCTCATGCCGTGCACGAAAGATTGGTCGATTTTCAGCACATCGATGGAAAAGCGCCGCAGGTAGCTGAGGCTGGAGTAACCGGTGCCGAAGTCATCCAGGGCCAGACGCACGCCCATGGCCTTGATGGTGTTCAAGGTGGCGACGGTGTCGTCGACATTCTGCATTAACACGCTTTCGGTGATTTCCAACTCCAGCTGGGCAGGCGGCAGGCCGGTCTGTGTCAGTATCTCGGCCAGGTTGTCGGTAAAGTCCCGCTGGCGAAAGTCGATGGCCGAGACGTTCACCGAGATGCGCACCGGGCTCAAGCCCATGGCGCGCCACGCTTGCCCTTGCTCGCAGGCCTGGCGCAGCACCCACTGGGTCAAGGGCACTATCAGCCCACTGTCTTCGGCCACCGGAATGAACTCAGACGGGCTGATCCATCCCGAGCGCGGCTCAAACCAACGTATCAAAGCTTCAGCACCGACGATTTTGCCGGTTTTCAATTCCAGTTTCGGCTGGTAGTGCAGCACAAACTCGTCATGCTCCAGGGCCTGGCGGATCGCACTTTCCAGGCCCTGCTGGTGTTGCGCGCGCAGGTTCATGGTCTGGGTGTAAAAGCTGAAGTCACCCGGGCCGCGCTCCTTGCTGGTGTGCATGGCGGTTTCGGCCTGTTTGATCAGTTCCACCGCGGTGCGGCTGTCATTGGGGTAAATACTGATGCCGAGGCTGGCGGTGACGCTCAGGTCGTGCCCGGCGAGGTGGCGGGTTGCGCGCACGGCCGTGAGCAACTTTTGCGCAATATGCTGGGTTTGTTGCGGGTGCTGGATATCGTTGAGCAGAATCACAAACTCATCGGCCACGTAGCGAAACACTGAATCCGAGCCTCGTACCGTCGCCACCAGGCTCTGGCTGACCTGCTGGAGTACCTCGTCGCCCACCGGATACCCCAAGGCATTGTTGATGCGCTTGAAGCGGTCCAGCCCGATAAATATCACCGCCAGTTGTGTGTCATGCCGTCGGCCCAGGGCGATGGCCTGGGTCAGGCGGTCACCCAGCAAGGCGCTGTTGGGCAACTGCGTGAGCGCGTCGTATTGCAGCAGGTGCGAAACCTTGAGCAGTTCCTGCACGCGTTCTTCAATGGTGCGCTCCAGGCTCCGCACCTTGAGGGCGACGTCTTGGGCTAGCTGCCATTTCCAGGTCAGGGCGCTGGCCATCTGGCGGATTTCCAGGTGGTCAAAGGGTTTTTTCAGGATCAGTAACTGGTCGTTGTACTTCAACCGCGCTTCGATGGCCTCAAAGGAGTAATCGGAATAGGCGGTGCACAGGGCAATCTGCAGGTTGGGGTCGACGCTCCACAACTGTTCGATGGTGTGCAGACCATCCCAGCCGGGTGGCATACGCATGTCGATAAACGCCATGGCGTAGGGCGCACCGTCCGCCAGGGCCTTGTTCACCAGGGCAAGGGCCTCCTGGCCCTGATAGGCCGAATCGAGCAAAAACGTCTGGCGCACCGGCACCTCAGTGCCGAACAGGGCTTCTTCCAGGCTGTCCAGTGAGGGGGCATCGTGGGGGTTGGCGCACAGAATCTTGCGAAAATCTTCGTGGATAGAGGCGGTGTCATCCACGATCAGAATGCGCCGGTTGGCCCGCCCTGAGTCCGGGTTCATGGCGCACTCTGTACTGGCAGCAGGTTCGATGGCATAACGCTTCCTTCCTTGGTTTGATGTCCGGGAGGATGGACGTACCGGTTGAGACAGCATAGTTGAGTTCCCTTGATATCGACGGCCAATTGGCGTCAAATCAGCTGCGTGGATGCGTGCATCAAGCGCAGAAACGCGGCGGGATATCAGGGTTCAATTCCGCTCAATTTCGTTTATTTTCAAGGCGCAGTAACCATGGATGAACAACTCGCGACCCCACCCACGATTCTGCTGGTTGACGATGAAGAATCGATCCTCAACAGCCTGCGCCGGCTGTTGCGCGGCCACCCTTTCAATGTCGTGCTCGCCGGCAGCGGCGCCCAGGCCCTGGAGATCATGGCGGCCCAGCCCATCGACCTGGTGATGAGCGACGCCCGCATGCCCGGCATGGACGGCGCGCAGTTGCTGGCTGAAGTGCACCGGCTGTACCCGGCTACCAGCCGCATCCTGTTGACCGGCTATGCTGACCTCGCGACGATCATCAAGGCGATCAACGAAGGGCAGATTCACCGTTACATCAGTAAACCCTGGAATGACGAAGAACTGCCGCTGGTGTTGCGCCAGGCCCTGGAGCATCAGCGCCTGGAGCGCCTGGCCCATGAGCAGAACGATCAGCTCAAGGTGTTGAACGCCAACCTGGAAAAACGCGTGGCAGCCCGAACCAGCGAGCTGCAACAGACCGCCGACATGCTCGATCTGGCCTACGACGAGCTCAAGCGCAGCTACGTGACCGGTACCGAAGTGTTTTCGCTGTTGGCCAACCTGCGCTTGCCCAAGGACAAACAGACCAACCGCGCCTTGATCGAACTGGTGCGGGTCTACTGCGCGGCCCAGTCCATCGACGAAGCCAGCACCCGCGACCTGACCATGGCCGCTGCGCTGTATAACATCGGTAAGCTGAGTTGGAGCGACAGCATGATGGTTGCGCCGTCGGACAAGCTGCACAGCACCGACCGTGGCCTGTACCGCGAGTACCCGACCCAGAGCGAATCGCTGCTGATGACCCTCGAACCCATGAAGGATGCGGCGCGGATCATTCGCCATCACCAGGAGCGTTGGGACGGCACGGGGTTTCCCGATCACCTCAAGGGCGATGCGATCCCGCCCGGCTCGCGCCTGCTTAAACTGGCGGTGGACTTCATCGAACTGCAAAAAGGCTTGATCCTTGAACGGCATCTGAACAGCGACGAAGCGTTGCTGTATATCCGCAAGTACGCCGGGCGCCTTTACGATCCGGAACTGGTGGAAGACTTCGTGCAGGCCTGCGCGGCCTTCCTCAGCGATGTGACCCTGGGCGACCCCAACGTCAAGGTCCTCTCCACCCGAGAGCTGGAAGCCGGCATGGTGCTGGCCCGCAACCTCAATGCCGATAACGGCATGCTGTTGCTGAACGCCGGCAAGGTATTGAACCTGCCGCTGGTGGACAAGCTGATCGCGTTCGAGGCGATGGAAGGCGCGAAATACAGCGTGTTTATCAAACAACCTGAAGAGACACCGATTCTTTCATGAGCATTTCCACTATTCGAATCGCCGCCGCCCTGCTGATCGGCCGCGACGGCCAAACCCTGCTGGTGCGCAAACGTGGCACCCAGGCGTTCATGCAACCGGGCGGCAAGATCGATGCCGGTGAGCAACCCGCCGAGGCGCTGGCCCGTGAGCTGTACGAGGAACTGAACCTGCGCATCGACCCGGCTGAGGCTGTCTACCTGGGCCATTTTTCGGCCCCGGCAGCCAACGAGCCGGGCTTCACCGTGGAGGCTGAGCTGTTCCAGGTGCATATCGATTCGCCGGTGAGCCCCGCCGCTGAAATCGAAGAAGTGCGCTGGATCGACCCGGCCGGTGAGGGTGGTTTGCACCTGGCGCCGTTGACTCGCGATTGGATCCTGCCGTTTTATCGCGCGTCGCTCGCTGCATGCTGATCCGCACACTGGGGGCGAATGACGCCGAAGCTTATCGGGCGTTGATGCTGGAGGCCTATGGCGCCTATCCCCAGGCGTTTACCTCCAGCGTGGCGGAGCGCGCACGGATGCCGTTGAACTGGTGGGAAAAGCGCCTACAGAGCCCGTTGGATCAGGTGCACGGCGCTTTCGAAGGGCAAACGCTGGCCGGCATTGTCGGCCTGGCCTTCGAACCTCGGGAAAAGGCCCGGCACAAAGTCACGCTGTTCGGCATGTACGTGACCGAGGCTTATCAGTGCAAGGGCCTGGGCCGTCAGTTGGTGCAGGCGGCGCTCGATGGCGCGCGCCGCCAGCCCGGCGTCAAACTGATCCAACTGACCGTCACCGCGGGCAACGACGCCGCATTCGCGTTGTACCAGCGCTGCGGCTTTATCCAGTACGGCCTGGAGCCATTGGCGGTACGGGTGGGCATCGAGTACTTCGACAAGATCCACATGTGGCGCGAACTCAAAGCCGACTGAAACTCTATAGAGAAACCCAATTCTGTGTGGGAGCTGGCTTGCCTGCGATGGCATCACCTCGGTGTACCAGGCAGGCCGAGTCATCCGCATCGCAGGCAAGCCAGCTCCCACATTAGAGTCGTCATTTATGCGGGATTACCGCACGGCGCTGACACCATCCAGGGTCGAAAACGAGGTGTCCTTGGCGGTCAGCAAGAAGTCGCGCATATACGGCGCGTCCAGCATGTCCGCACGAATCCCCGCATATAACGTCGCAAACAAGCCCTTCTCGCCCAAACGCTTGGCCTTCACATACCCACGCGAGCTGTATTCATGCAGCGCCCAATGCGGCATGCCGCACACGCCGCGGCCGCTGGCGACCAACTGCATCATCATCACCGTGAGCTCCGAGGTGCGCACCTGGGCCGGTTCCACGTCAGCGGGTTCCAGGAACCGCGTGAAAATGTCCAGGCGGTCGCGCTCAACCGGGTAGGTGATCAGGGTTTCGCTGAGCAAGTCTTGCGGCACGATATACGACTTGTTCGCCAGCGCATGCTGGTTGGCCACGGCCAACATGGCTTCGTAGGTAAACAAGGGCACATAGGTGATGCCCGGCAGTTCCAGCGGGTCGGAGGTCACCACCAGGTCCAGGTCGCCACGGGCCAGGGCCGGCAGCGGCGCGAAGGCAAAACCTGAGGCCAGGTCCAGTTCAACCTCTGGCCAGGCATCGCGGAACTGGTCGATGGTCGGCATCAGCCACTGGAAGCAGCTGTGGCACTCGATGGCCATGTGCAAACGACCGGCGGTACCACCGGCCAGGCGCGCGATGTCGCGTTCGGCGCCGCGCAGCAAGGGCAGGGTGGCGTCGGCCAGTTGCAGCAGGCGCAGGCCAGCGCTGGTGAAGCGCAGCGGCTTGGTCTTGCGCACGAACAGCGGCATGCCCAGGCGCTCTTCCAGCTCCTTGAACTGGTGGGACAGCGCCGATTGCGTCAGGTGCAGGCGTTCGGCGGCTTCAACCAGGCTGTCGGCTTCGCGCAACGCGTGCAGGGTCTTGAGGTGGCGGATTTCGAGCACGGGCGCTCCATGAAGATAATTTGTGATGAGGAGAGATAGCGTGAGTTTGTCTCATGTTCCCATTTATGTCGACCATGACCGTTGGGCGTACTTCATCAAACTGTCACGCAACTGTGGCAGCGCGCTTGAACAAACTTCATCAGACTCGCGCTCTACTGGGGTTCTGCGTTTCGGTGTTTTTCATGCGCGTGTGGTGTTTACTGGCCGCTCTATTGTTCGGCCTGCCGTCCTTTGCGGCTTCTCGATGTGATGTCAATGTCCCGACCCAAACGGTCGACCTGGAAAAAGTCAGCATCGCCTATCAGAGTATCGGCCGAGCGTCCGACCCTGCGTTGCTGCTGGTCATGGGCCTGGGCGGGCAGTTGATCCACTGGCCGGATGAAGTGGTGGTGGCCTTGTGTGAACAGGGTTTTCGGGTGATCCGCTACGACAACCGTGACGTTGGCCTGTCCACCTGGCGCCAGGCATCCGCCAGCGCCAACCTGACGTTCGAAGTGCTGCGCTACAAGCTCGGTTTGCCGGTGGCGGCGCCGTACACGCTGACCGACATGGCCGACGATGCATTGGGCTTGATGGACGCGCTGCAGGTCCAGCAATTCCACGTGCTGGGCGCAAGCATGGGCGGCATGATCGCCCAGCATCTGGCAGCCATGGCGCCGCAGCGGGTCGAAAGCCTGACCCTGGTGATGACCAGCTCCGGCGCCGAAGGCCTGCCGGCGCCCAACGCCGCGTTGGTGCAGTTGCTGTCGCGGCGCAGTGCGCCGAACCGTGAAGTGGCGTTGGAACAGCAAGCCGATTTACTTGCCGCCCTGGGCAGCCCCAACGTGAAAGATGATCGCCAGGCGCTGCTGCATCAGGCTGCGCTGTCCTACGACCGCGCCTTCAACCCGGACGGCGTGAAGCGCCAGATCATGGCGATTCTGGCCGAGCCGAGCCGCGTGCCTTTGCTTAACCAGTTGCGCGTGCCGACCCTGGTGGTGCACGGCACCGCCGACCCGTTGTTGCCGGTGATGCACGGTGTACACCTGGCTGCGCATATCCAGGGCAGCCAGCTGAAGCTCATACCGGGCATGGCCCACCGTTTCCAGGAAGCCTTCAAGGCGCCGCTGCTGACGGCAGTGCTGCCGTACCTCAAAGCCCATCGTGAGGATGCCGCGCATTGGGCGCAGATTGACCTGGGCGAGCCTTCGAAGCTGCTGTGAAGTTGGTGTATCGTGCAACCTTTACGGCGCATTAATACTGCCAGCGAGGTTGCCTGCCATGAGTACTCCCCTGAAAATCGATTTCGTCAGCGACGTGTCTTGCCCCTGGTGCATCATCGGCCTGCGCGGCCTGACCGAAGCCCTCGACCAACTGGGCAGCGAGGTGCAGGCCGAGATTCATTTCCAGCCGTTCGAGCTGAACCCGAAGATGCCCGCCGAAGGGCAGAACATCGTCGAGCACATCACTGAAAAGTACGGCTCCACCGCCGAGCAATCCCAGGCCAACCGTGCGCGTATCCGCGACATGGGCGCGGCGCTGGGCTTTGCCTTTCGCACGGACGGGCAGAGCCGCATCTACAACACCTTTGATGCGCACCGGCTGCTGCATTGGGCGGGGCTTGAAGGGTTGCAATACAACCTCAAGGAAGCGCTGTTCAAGGCGTATTTCAGTGATGGGAAAGACCCGTCCGACCACGCGACGCTGGCGATCATCGCCGAGAGTGTCGGGCTGGATATCCAGCGTGCGGCGCAGATTCTGGCGTCCGACGAATACGCTGCTGAAGTCCGTGAGCAGGAAGAATTGTGGATTTCACGCGGTGTGACTTCAGTCCCCACCATCGTGTTCAACGACCAGTATGCGGTCAGCGGTGGGCAACCGGCGGAGGCCTTTGTGGGTGCGATTCGCCAGATCATCCAGGAAGCCAGGGCCTGATGATCGTTCCCACGCTCTGCGTGGGAATGCCGCCCCGGACGCTCCGCGTCCTGCTCTTGAAGTCGTGACGCAGAGCGTCACAGAATGCCTTCCCACGCAGAGCGTGGGAACGATCAATGGCTCAGTCAAACTTGTAGCTGATCGCCGACTGCACCTGGCCCTGGTTCACGTTGCCGGTCTCCTTGACGATGCTGCTGTTGGCCGCTGAACCCACCAGGTGTGTCCAACTGGCGCTGGTCAACAGCGACCAATGGGTCGCCAGCGGGAACTCGAAACTCTGGGTCAGCGTCAGGTTCTGAAAACCCGCGCTGGCGTTATAGGCGCGAATGCCGGACGCCGCTGACTCTTTATCGTCAACGCCAAAAAACGCCTGGGTCTGGCGCGCATCGGCAAAATGCGCCATCAGGCCGGTGCTGCCGATAATGCCGCCGCCCAGCGGGTAGCCCAGTTCGCCACCGACCTTGCCCAACACACCACTCTGATCACGCGGGCCGCCGACGGCCTGGCCGACCTGGGCGTACACGCGCCAGAACTCGGCCGGTGCGTACTGGATGAAACCCCCGACTTCGGCCATGTCCGGCACATCCCGCAAGCCACGCAGCGAGCGATCGGCCGTGCGCCCCGGCAAGTAATTGATATACGGGCCGGCGGTGAAACCGTGGGTATTGAGTGCGCTCCAGGTCAGGCCATCGTCGGTGCCCAGGCTCACATTGCCCCAGTCCAGATCGAAGTAGGGAATCGGCCGGGTTTCGTAGCGGCTGCCTGTCGGGTCGTGGGGCTGGTAGCTGACGCCTGCGCCGACTTCGCCGGTGATGCCTTCGGCCAATACCGAGCTGGAAAAGCCCCACAGCCCCAGCAAGCCGGCGAATACAGCAGAAGTAACCTTGAACATGGAGCGTTTCCTTATCTGAACTTGCGCGCATTCACGCGCGAAGCGCCTCCCTGACGCAAGCACTCATCTTGTTTGTAGCAAGCTACAAAAATTGTAGCTCCTGCGACACAAATCGCCCTGCATAGCGACCAAAACCCCAGCCCCGCTGGGCTTTGGCCAGTTGGCACAGTCTCTGCAATACCTCTGGCACAAGCGCACAGAGCGCTCCTCTTCCAGGTAAACGCAATGATCCAGTGGCATATCGTGTGCGACTTCGACGGGACCATCACCCCCACCGACGTCATCGACAACGTCCTCCAGCGCTTCGCCGGCCCTGAGTGGGAAACCATCGAACAGGAATGGCTGGATGGGCATATCGGTTCCCGCGAATGCCTGAGCCGTCAACTGGCGCTGATCAAAGCCACCCCGGCTGAACTGCTGGCGTACTTCGACAGCGTTGAGATCGACCCGGACTTCCCGGACTTCGTCGATCACGTCATGGGCCTGGGCGCGACCATCGAAGTGGTCAGCGACGGCATCGAGCAAGGCATCGCGCGCATCCTGTCGCGCAACTACGTGACCTTGCTGCCGATCCTTGCCAACCGCCTGCGCCAGGTCGACCAGAACAGCTGGCGCATCGACTTCCCGTACTCCAGCGATGCCTGCCGCGCCGCCTCCGGCAACTGCAAGTGCAAATCCACGCCGCGCAACAAGCGCGTGCTGGTGATCGGCGACGGCAAGTCCGACATGTGCGTGGCTTCAACCGCCGACTTCGTCTTCGCCAAAGGCAGTCTCGCCAAGTACTGCGAAGCCAACAATATTCCCCATGCGCGCTTCGACACCTTTGCCGAACTGCCCGCATTGCTGACCGCTTTGCCACAAGGCATCGCCGCTAACTCCGGCGCCTTTGCCGCCGACCTCTCTGTTGAAAATCAGGAACTCTTCCACCATGTCTGATATTCGTATCGCTACCGCCGAAGACCAGATTCTTCTGGATAAAGAAGCCAAATACTGCTCCTACGGCGACACCGTTCACTACATCGAGCCGCCGCGTATTTTCAGCCGTTGCGAAGGCTCCTACGTGTGGGACACCGAAGACCAGGCCTACCTCGACCTGCAAATGTGGTACTCGGCCGTTAACTTCGGCTACGCCAACCCGCGCCTGAACAACGCGCTGAAACAGCAGATCGATACCCTGCCGCAAATCGCCAGCCAGTACCTGCACAAAGGCAAAATCGAGCTGTCGGAAATGATCGCAGTCGACGCCAAGAACAAATTCGGCCTCGACGGTCGCGTGCACTTCAACGTCGGCGGTTCGCAGTCGATCGAAGACTCGTTGAAAGTGGTGCGTAACGCCTCCAACGGCAAGAGCCTGATGTTCGCCTTCGAAGGCGGTTACCACGGCCGTACCCTCGGCGCTTCGTCGATCACCTCGAGCTTCCGCTACCGTCGCCGCTACGGCCACTTTGGCGAGCGCGCCAACTTCATCCCGTTCCCGTACCACTTCCGCGGCCCTAAAGGCATGACCAAAGAAGAGTACGGCAGCCACTGCGTGCAGCAATTCGCGCGTCTGTTCGAGACCGAATACAACGGCGTCTGGGACCCTAAAACCAACCAGTGCGAATACGCAGCGTTCTACGTCGAGCCGATCCAGGGCACCGGCGGCTACGTGATCCCGCCGATGAACTTCTACCGCGAATTGAAGCAAGTGCTGGATCAGCACGGCATCCTGATGGTGTCCGACGAAATCCAGATGGGCTTCTACCGCACCGGCAAACTGTGGTCGATCGAGCACTTCGACGTGCAGCCGGACGTGATCGTCTTCGGTAAGGCGCTGACCAACGGCCTCAACCCGCTGGGCGGCATCTGGGCCCGTGAAGAGTTGATCAACCCGAAGGTGTTCCCGCCAGGTTCGACCCACTCCACCTTCGCCTCCAACCCACTGGGTACGGCGGTAGGCCTGGAAATGTTCAAGATGACCAGCGAAGTCGACTACGGCGCGATGGTTATGGCCAAGGGCAAATACTTCCTGGAAGGCCTGCAAGACCTGCAGAAACGTTTCCCGATCATCGGCGACGTCGACGGCCTGGGCCTGGCCCTGCGCTGCGAAATCTGCGGCCCGGATGGCTTCACGCCGGACAAGGCGACCCTGGACTACATGGTCGAAGAAGGCATGAAGGGCGACATGATCGTGGATGGCCAGAAACTCGGCCTGATCCTCGACGTGGGCGGCTACTACAAAAACGTGATCACCCTGGCACCGTCCCTGGAAATCAGCTACCCGGAAATCGACCTGGGCCTGAAACTCCTTGAGCAGTTGCTGGTGCGAGCGACCAAGCGGTGAATGCTCCTGAGTTAAAAAGCATCGGGATCGACCTCGGTGAAGGTGATGCCGGCTTCGTTCTCGGTGAAGGTCCGGTCGGGATCCTGTTGATCCACGGCCTGACCGGCACCCCGACGGAATTGCGCCAGGTCGCCAAAGGCCTGGCCAAAGCCGGTAACTGCACGGTGTACGTGCCCACACTGGCTGGGCACTGCGGCGATAACAGCGACCTGCAGGCCACCGGCTGGCTGGACTGGTACGAAGGCGTGCGCAAGACCTTTGCGCAGGTCAAGCAGCGCCACGAACAGGTGTTTGTCGGTGGCTTGTCCATGGGCGCGGTGATGTCCATGTATGTGGCCGCCGAGCACCCAGGGCAAGTGGCCGGGCTGTTGATGTATTCGACCACCTTGAAGTACGACGGCTGGAGCATTAACAAGCTGGCGTTTTTGACGCCGTTGCTGATGAAGATCCCGTTCGGCGTGCACATCTGCCGCTTCGAAGAGAAGCCGCCTTACGGCATCAAGAACGAGCGCCTGCGGGCGATCGTTGAGCGTCAGATGAAGGAAGGCGAAAGCAGCGAGGCCGGTTTGCTGACCATGGAAGGCATCACGGTGCGCGAGTTGCACCGCATGAACGCCGTGGTCAAAAAGCGCATGCCCGAGATCAAGGTACCGGCGCTGGTGTTGCACTCCATCGAGGACGACATCACCAGCCGCTGGAACGCCGATTACGTGGAACGCCACCTCGGTGGCCCGGTGACCAAGATTCTGCTGGATAACTGCTACCACATGATCACCGTCGACCTGCAATACCGCCGGGTGATCGAGTTGAGTGCAGAATTTGTCGAGCAACACGCCGCCCCGGCTGTACAGGCACCCGTGGATTATCGACAGCGGGCATCAGCCTAAGGACTAGACGTGATTACCGCCCAAGCCTTCTCGACTATCCGGGCCATCCCGCGTTGCGCCTGGAATGACTGCTTTCCCGCAGCCCTGGA
Source organism: Pseudomonas sp. 58 R 3 (assembly GCF_900006605.1). Classification (NCBI taxonomy): domain Bacteria; kingdom Pseudomonadati; phylum Pseudomonadota; class Gammaproteobacteria; order Pseudomonadales; family Pseudomonadaceae; genus Pseudomonas; species Pseudomonas sp. 58 R 3. Next base: position 227,806 of record NZ_CVTT01000038.1, read on the forward strand.
GGATTGGGATTTTTACGTCGCCGTGGAAAACGCCGCGATCGATGATTTCAAGTGGCGTTACCTGGCCGTCTACGACGATGAAACGCTGGTGGCCGTTGCCCCCGCGTTCATCACTTATTATCGCCTCGACACCACGGTGTCGGGCGCCGGCAAGCGCTTTACCGAGCGCCTGGAGCGACTGTGCCCGGGTGTTTTGCGCTTGCAGTTGTACGCCATCGGTTCGCCGGTGGCCGAGCGTTGCGACGCGGGTATCGCCAGTCACGTGCACCAGGAGCAGCGCCCGCTGCTGATCAAGCACTTGCTGGAGGCGGCCCGCCAGGACGCCGATACCTTCGGGATTGGCCTGGTGGCGGTCAAAGACGTGCCGACCAATGACCTCGACTGGGCAGACAATTGCCGCCAGGCGGGCTTTCAGAGCATGCCAAGCTTGCCCAGTGGCTGGCTGACGGTGCCTTACGGCTCGGTGGACGCCTACCTCGGCTCGCTGTGCAAGGCGACCCGCAAAGACCTGCGCCGCAAGTTGCGCGCGCCAGGCCCACGGGTCGAGTGGCGGCACAGGATTGATGATGTGTTGCCTGAGGTGATGCGCCTGTACGAAGACACGCTCAGCCGCGCCGATTTGCAGTTCGAACGCCTGCCGGCGAGTTACTTCACCGGCATCCTGGAACGGCTGCAAGGGCGTGCGGTCTGTGCTCTTTACTGGGTGGATGAGCGGCTGGTAGCGTTCAACCTGGTGCTGTTGGACGAGCACCGCCTGGTCGATAAGTTTTTCGGGCATGACCGTGAATTCACCCGTGAATACAGTTTGTACTTTCGCTATTGGTTGACCAATGTCGACTACTGTATTGCACACAAGATCCCGCTGTACGAGTGCGGACAGGAGGGTTATGCCAGTAAGCTGCGCCTGGGCTGTGAGTTCCGGGGCAACAGCATGTTCTTCCGTCACCGTAACCGGCTGGTCAACAGCGTGCTCAAGCTCGTGAAAATGTATATAAGACCGGATCGATCCGACCCTGCCATGGCTGCTGCGATAAGCGAAACCTGATGATCACCAAGACCCGCCAAAAAGCCCGCCCCTTTGCCATTTCGCGTTGGAGCGTCCAGCGCAAGCTGGTGCTGGCGTTCTGGCTGGTCAGCGTTATCCCGACCATGATCGCGGCCGAACTGGCGGCGACCACCTTGTCGCAGATTTTCGACAGCAACGTGCGCATCTGGCTGCAAGAATCGACCAAGATCGTCAAGGACGAAATCGGCGACATCCTGCATGACAACGCGCGTATGGCCAAACTGTTCCTGCGCTACACCGCGCCGCCGTCGAGCAAGCAAGCGGCCAAGCATGACCGCCTGACCGCCGACATCGCCGACGCCACCGATATCGATGTGGTCGCGCTGATTCGCGTGAGTGACCATAAAGTGGTGTTCAGCACCGCCGCCGACGATGTGGTCAAGCAGATCAACCTGACCAGCAACGCGGTATTGCAGACCGTGCAAGTGGCCGGCGTGACCACAGGCCTGGTGGTCTCCACATTCGAAACCACCCAGGAGGGCGTCGATTACCTGCTGCTGGTGGCCACGTACCTGGACAGCAGTTTCCTCACCAGCGTGGCCGATGTGCATTCCCTCGACCTGCGCCTGTACCTGGCCAACCCCCAAGGGTTTTCCGAGATATTCTCGACCCAGCGTTTTGAAAACCACCCTTCGCGCATCCCGAAGAATGTCGAAACCGCCATGCGCGCCACCAAGCAGCCGAGCGAGCAGTTCACCAATAACTACAGCGGTTTGTACTGGCCGATCTTCAATGACTCCGGCGAACTGCAAGGCGTGATCTTCAGCGGCCTGTTGCGTCACACCAGCCTGGTGGGGCTGGTGAACCAGAGCAACCTGTTCGTGCTGATATTCCTGCTGAGTTCGGCGTTGTCCCTGGGCGCAGGGGTCCTGGTGTCACGCCGCCTGACCAAACCGCTGCGCGATTTATCCCAGGGCGTTGACGCGGTGATCTCGGGCAATTACGAGCATCGCGTGTTGGTCACCGGCGGCGATGAGCTGGCGCAACTGAGCAGCACCTTCAACCACATGACCGAGCGCCTGGGCGAGTTGCATCACCTTGAAGCTCAACTGCGCCGTCGTGACCGGCTGCATGCGTTGGGCGAGGTCGCCATGGGCCTGGCCCACGAGATTCGCAACCCGTTGGGCATCATCAAGACCGCCACCCAATTGTTGCACCGCCGAGTTGACCTGCCGGACACCGACAAGCGCCACCTGGAATACGTGATCAGCGAAGTCAGCCGCATCAACGACCTGATCACCGAGTTTCTGGATTTCGCCAAGCCCAATCCGCCCCTGCGTGTGTTGCAGGCGGCGCGCCCGGTGGTGGAAGAAATCCTCGGCTTTTGCAGCCCGGAACTGGCCACCCATAACATCGATTCGCACATCGATGACCAGTCGCCCGGCGCGACGATCTATGCCGATGCCAAGCAACTCAAGCAGGCGTGCCTGAACCTGATCCTCAACGCCATCGACGCGATGCCCGGCGGCGGGCGCCTGACCTTGGGCATTCGCAGCGTGGACGGCAATACGGTGATCAGCATCGCCGACACCGGCCAAGGCATTCCGGCCGATATGATCGAGCGCATCTTCACACCATTCGTCACCACCAAGGCCTCGGGCACGGGCCTGGGGCTGGCTAAAGTCTATTCGATCATGGAAAGTCACGACGGCAGCATCGAATGTGCCAGTGAGAAAGATGCCGGCGCCACCTTCAGCCTGTACATTCCGGCCCATGGCGAAGACGACGGCGACGATGAGGAAGTTCATGACGCATAACGTATTGGTAGTCGACGACGAGCCCAAGCTCTGCGACTTGCTGTCATCGGCCTTGAGCCAGAATGGCATCCAGGTGTTTACCGCCGGCAACGGCCTGCACGCGCTCAAGGTGCTGGAGCAGGAAGACATCGACCTGGTGATCAGCGACTGGCGCATGCCGGGCATGGACGGGCCGGCGCTGCTGGCCGAGATAAAAGTGCGCTTCCCGGAGTTGCCGGTGATCGTGATGACCGCCTACAGCACGGTAAAAAACGCCGTGCAGTCGATGCGCAACGGCGCCTATGACTACATTGCCAAGCCGTTCGATATCGACGAGCTGGACATCACTGTGGCCAAGGCTTTGCAGTTTCGCGACATTATGCGCGACAACGCACGCCTGCGCGCCGAGCTGGATCACCATGCGCAGTTCGACAGCCTGGTGGGCGACAGCCCGGCGTTTCGCCAGGTGCTGCACGCGGTCGATTCGGTACGCGACAGCAACGCCACCATCCTGCTGACCGGCGAGAGCGGCACCGGCAAGGAAATGGTCGCGCGAGCGATTCACAAACATGGCAGCCGCGCCGACAAACCGTTCGTGGCGGTCAACTGCGCGGCCATTCCCGAAGGCTTGCTGGAAAGCGAGATGTTCGGCCATCGCAAAGGCGCCTTTACCGGCGCCGTGGCCGACCGGGTAGGGCGCTTTATGCAGGCCGACCAGGGCACTTTGTTTCTGGATGAAGTGGGCGACATGCCGTTGGCGTTGCAGGCCAAGATCCTGCGGGCCTTGCAGGAGCGCGTGATCGAGCCGGTGGGCGACCCCCGCGAGCGCAAGGTGGATGTGCGTGTGATCGCCGCCACCAACAAAAACCTGCTGGATGCGGTGGCCAATAAAGAGTTTCGCGAAGACCTGTATTACCGCCTCAATGTATTCCCAATCCCGTTGCCGGCCCTGCGCGAGCGCGCCGAAGACATCGTGCCCCTGGCTCGCCACTTCGCCCAGACCCTGAGTGCTACTGCGGGCAAACGCATCACCGGCTTCAGCCCCGAGGCATTGCAGGCGATGGCGGCTTACCACTGGCCGGGCAATATCCGTGAGCTGCAAAACTGTGTAGAGCGGGCGACCATCGTGGCGGCTTCGCCGGTGATCGAAGACATCGACCTGCCGGCTTACCTGTTTGCGTCCAAGCCTGCCGAGGACGGCGTTACGGCGCTGCTGGGCGACACACCGGGCGTGCCTGCCGACCTGGATGCGGCGCTGGCTGAGGTTGAGAAAACCTACATCATGGCGGCGCTGAACGAGAGCAATGGCGTGCAGGCTGCGGCGGCGGCGAAGATCGGGATTTCCGAGCGCAGCTTCTGGTATCGGCTGAAGAAGCTGGGGATTCAGGTCGAGAAGATCATCCGCTGAAAGTGTTTGATGCCGATCGTTCCCACGCTCTGCGTGGGAACGCAGCCCTGGACGCTCCGCGTCCCGAAGCGTGACGCAGAGCGTCACAAGCGGCATTCCCACGCGGAGCGTGGGAACGATCAGGTTGAGGTGTGTCAGGCGTGGATGCGTACCCACACGCTCACCAGCACGGTCGCCGCCATCAGCCACGCCACCGCCGCCACGGCGAGTGACGCCTCCAGGCGCATGCGGTCGACCATCACGTACAGTGTCGCCAAATACACAAAATACGGAATGATCGACCACATCCCAAACAGGATGGTGGTCTTCAGGTCGTCCAGCGAACGGCCCTTGCCGACGATGTAATGCGCGATCAGCGCAAAGGTCGGAAACAGCGGCACCAGCCCTGCGATGTAGTAGTTTTTGGTCTTCGCCAGCGCCGCCAGGATCAGCACCACCGCCGCGCCCAGGGCGGCTTTCAGTAGTAAGTCCATCAGTGGCTCAACCCGTATTTCTTGACCTTGTCGAACAGCGTGGTCTTGGCCATGCCCAGTTCCAGGCTCGCCTGGGTGAGGTTGCCGCCGCTGCGTTGCAGGGCATCGTTGAGCAGGTTGCGCTCGAAGGCTTCCACCGCTTCGGTAAAGGCCAGGCCGTGATTGCTGCTGCCGGCGCCGCTTTTCTTGAAGGCCGGCAAGCCCAGCGCAAAGCGTTCGGCGACGTTGCGCAGTTCACGCACGTTGCCTGGCCAGTCGTGGCTCATCAGGGTCGATACGGTCTGGTTGTCCAGCTCCGGCACACTGCGGTCAAAACGCAAGGAGGACTGCTGCAGGAAGTGTTCGAACAACTGCAGAATGTCTTCGCGGCGCTCGCGCAGCGGTGGTAATTCCAGGGTCACCACATTAAGGCGGTAGTACAGGTCGCTGCGGAACTGGCTGGCGCGGCTCAGCTCGTCAAGGTCGGATTTGGTCGCGGCAATCACCCGGCAATCCACCGCCACGCTCTGGTTGGAGCCCAGGCGTTCCAGGGTGCGTTCCTGCAACACGCGCAGCAGCTTGATCTGCAGGTTGATTGGCATGCTTTCCACTTCGTCGAGGAACAGCGTGCCCTCATGGGCGTGTTCGATCTTGCCGATACGCCGCTTGCCCGCGCCGGTAAAGGCGTTGGCTTCGTGACCGAATATTTCGCTTTCGAACAGGTTCTCCGGCAGGCCGCCGCAGTTCAGGGCAACGAACTGGTGGTCGTGGCGCCGGCTGAAATCGTGCAAGCAACGCGCGACCAGTTCCTTGCCGGTGCCGGTTTCGCCTTCGATCAGCACGTTGGCCGAGGTGTCAGCGACGTTGGCGATCAGCTCGCGCAGGTTCTGCATGGCGGGCGAGCGGCCGATGATGCGGCCTTCCAGCGAGTCGCGCTCGGCCAGTTGGCGGCGCAGCGACCAGACTTCCCGTGCCAGCCCACGTTGCTCAAGGGCGCGGCGCGCCACATCGACCAGGCGTTCGGGGGAGAAGGGTTTTTCCATGAAGTCGTAGGCGCCGTTACGCATGGCGCCGACTGCCATCGAGATATCGCCATGGCCGGTGATCAGCACCACCGGCAGGCTTTTATCCAGGGCCTTGAGGCGGGTCAGCAGCTCCAGGCCGTCGATGCCTGGCAGGCGAATGTCGCTGATGACGATGCCGGCAAAGTTCTCGCCGATGCGCTTGAGCGCTTCCTCGGCACTGCCCACGCCCACGCTGTGAATGTCTTCCAGCGCCAGCGCTTGCTGGCAGCCGAGCAGCACATGGGGGTCGTCTTCGACGATCAGAACGGTGAGGTCTTTAGGATCGGTACTCATCATGTCGACTCAGCTTTTTGGGTGCCCACCAACGGCAGGCACAAGACAAAGGCAGTACCACCACTGGCCGGGTGTTCCACGGCGAGGTTGCCGCCGGTGGCCGCCGCCAGGCTGGCGGAGAGGGTCAGGCCCAGGCCCAGGCCTTGTTCGCCGGGTTTGGTGGTGAAGAACGGTTCGAATAAATGTTTGCGCGCTTCGGGGTCGATACCGTGGCCATTGTCGCGCACGTGCAGACGGTATTTACCGTCGGTGCCCTGGCCGTCCAACCATAGTTCGGGGGTCGGCTGAGCTTGCATCGCATCGAGCGCGTTGCCGATCAGGTTGACCAGGATCTGCTCCAGGCGGGTCTGGTCGATCTGCAGCCGGGCGGGGGCGAAGTCGCGGTGCACGGTCAATGGCAAGCCGTCCAGGCGCGCGCCCAGCACCTGGAAGGCGGCGTCCACGGCTTTGCCCAGGTTGGCTTCGCCCTGGTCATCACCGCGCCGGGCAAACGAGCGCAGGCTGGCGGTGATGCGGCCCATACGGTCGATCAGCTCGTTGATGGTCTTGAGGTTGGCGCTGGCGGTGTCGAGGGCGCCACGTTCGAGGAAGCGCACCGTGTTGCCCGACAGCGTGCGCAATGCCGCCAGCGGCTGGTTCAATTCATGGGCAATGCTGGTCGACATCTGGCCGATGGCGGCCAGCTTGCCGGCCTGCACCAGTTCGTCCTGGGCGCGACGCAGGGTTTCTTCGGCCTGGCGGCGTTCACGGATCTGGCCCTTGAGCCGTTCGTTGCTGGCGCGCAGGTCGGCGGTGCGTTCGGCAATCCGTCGTTCCAGCTGGCTGTTGGCTTCCTGCAAGGCTTCGCGCGCAGCGAGGCGGGTGGCGATGACTTTGCGCCGCTCGTTCCAGGCGATCAGCAGGAACGCGACCAGGCCAAAGGCGACCGCCACCAGAATGCCCTGATTGATCGCGGCGCGGCGCAGGTCGTTAAGCGGGGTCAGCAGGGTGAAGTTCCACGGCGTGTCGCTGAGCGGGCGGGTCTGGGCCAGGTAGCTGACTTCACGCTCGTCGTTGACCACTTCGCTGTTGGCCGGGAAGGTGAGTTTCTCGGAGCCTTCGTTGAGACGCTCGCGGGCCAACGGCTCCAGCTCGTTCAAGGTTGCCCAGTAATATTGCAGGCTGTGGGCCAGGCGTTCCTTGGTGTCATCGCTCAGCGGGCGCACGGCCTTGAGGCGCCGGGCCGGGTCGCTGGAAAGGATGATGATGCCGTTTTCGTCGCTCACAAAGGCTTCAAGACGCGCGCGTTGCCAGCGTTCTTCGAGGGCTTCAAGGCGCACTTTGACTACGGCCACGCCGATGATCTTGCCATGCTCTTCGAGGCCGTGGGCCAGGTAGTAACCGGGTTCGCCGTTGGTGCTGCCAATGCCATAGAAACGGCCGGGCTGGCCGCGCACGGCATTTTGGAAATAGGCACGGAAGGACAGGTCTTCACCCTGGTAACTGTCGGCATCGCGCCAGTTACTGGTGGCCAGCACGCGGCCGGTGGTGTCCATCACGTAGATGGCCCGACTGCGACTGCGTCGGTTCAGGCCTTCGAGGTAACCGTTGACCGTTTGCCGGGTTTCCTGGCTCGGGTCGGCCAGCAGCCTGGAGACGCTGGATTCCAGCTCCAGCAGGCTGGGCAGGTAGGTGTATTTGCTCAGCTCGCTTTCGACGGTGCGGGCATGCAGTTCGAGCTGGCGCTCGCCGTTGTCGCTGAGGGTGCGGATGCCATAGTACTCACTGACCCAGAAGCCGATGTAACCCAGGCCGATCATCAGGGCGATGATCAACGGCGGCAGGAACAGTTGGCGAATCAGACGAGGTTTCACGGCAAGTGATGGCGGTGCGGCGCGAAATTGGTTGGGGTCGCATTTCATCACAGATGCCTTGGGTCAACCAGAGCTTGCCGGCCTGCTCGGTCCAATGTGGGAGCTATGTAGGGCTTAGTGCTGCAGGATTTTCTCAAGGAAGTGCTGCGCGCGTTCGGAGCGGGCGCTGATGTCGCCGAAGAACTCTTCTTTCGGGCAGTCTTCGATGATCTTGCCGGCGTCCATGAAGATCACACGGTCGGCCACTTTGCGCGCGAAGCCCATTTCGTGGGTCACGCACATCATGGTCATGCCTTCGTGGGCCAGTTGCACCATCACGTCGAGCACTTCGTTGACCATTTCCGGGTCGAGTGCCGAGGTCGGTTCGTCGAACAGCATGACGATCGGGTCCATGGCCAGGGCGCGGGCAATGGCCACACGCTGTTGCTGGCCGCCGGAGAGCTGGCCCGGATGCTTGTGGGCGTGTGCCGACAGGCCCACACGGTCAAGCAGTTGCAGACCTTTTTTGGTGGCTTCTTCCTTGCTGCGGCCCAGCACCTTGATCTGCGCGATGGTCAGGTTTTCGGTGATGGTCAGGTGCGGGAACAGCTCGAAGTGCTGGAACACCATGCCCACGCGCGAGCGCAGTTTGGGCAGGTTGGTCTTCGGGTCGGCGATGGAGGTGCCGTCGACCACGATGTCGCCCTTCTGGAACGGTTCCAGCGCGTTGACGCACTTGATCAGGGTGGATTTGCCCGAACCCGATGGGCCGCACACCACGATCACTTCGCCTTTTTTGACATCAGTGCTGCAATCGGTCAGCACCTGGAAGTCGCCATACCACTTGTTGATGTTCTTGATAGAGATCATACGGCAAACCTTTTTTGCAGACGCTTGACCAGCAGCGAGGCGGAAAAGCTGATGATGAAGTAGACGACACCGGCAAAGATCAGGAACTCATTGGAGCGGCCGATGATGTCGCCGTTGGAGCGGGCGGAGTTGAGGAAGTCCACCAGGCCCACGGTGTAGACCAGCGAGGTGTCCTGGAACAGGATGATCGACTGTTGCAGCAGCAACGGGGTCATCTTGCGGAACGCCTGGGGCAGGATGATCAGGCGCATGGTCTGGCCATACGTCATGCCCATCGCCTGGGCTGCGCCCATCTGGCCCTTGGGAATCGACTGCACGCCGGCCCGCACGATTTCACAGAAGTACGCGGCTTCGAACATCATGAAGGCCACGACGCAGGAGGTGAACGCACCGATCGGGGTGTCTTCGCCGGTGATCCAGCGCAACACGAACGGCACCGCCAGGTAGAACCAGGTGATCACCAGCAGCAGCGGGATCGAGCGGAAGTAGTTCACGTAGGCGCCGGCCAGGCGTGACAGCAGTTTGCTGGACGACAGGCGCATCAGCGCCAGGACCGTACCCAGCGCAATGCCGCCGACCACGCCCATGACCATCAACTGCAAGGTCATGACCATGCCGTTCCACAGGCCCGGGATGGCGGGGATGATACCGCTGAAATCGAAGTCCATTATTTACCCCCCACGGAGATCAGGCCGGGCACCGCGACTTTCTTCTCGATCACGCGCATCAGCAACATCAGGCTCATGTTCAAGGTGAAGTAGATCAACGTGGCCAGGGTGAAGGCTTCAAACAGGTTGGCCGAGAACTCGGCGGTCTGTTTGGTTTGCGCCAGCAGTTCCATCAAGCCGATCAAGGACGCCACGGAGGAGTTCTTGAACACGTTGAGGAATTCCGAGGTAAGCGGCGGAATGATGATGCGGTAGGCCTGGGGCAGCAGCACGTTCCAGTAGATCTGCGGCAGCTTGAAGCCCATGGCACGCGCCGCAGCTTCCTGGCCACGTGGCAGCGCCTGGATGCCGGTACGCACTTGTTCGCACACACGGGCGGCGGTGAACAGGCCCAGGCACACGACAACGCTCAGGTAGGCCGAGGTGGTCGGGTTGAGGTCTTGTTTGTACCAGTCCTGCAGGTTCTGCGGCAGCATATCGGGCACCAGGAAGTACCAGATAAACAACTGCACCAGCAGCGGCACGTTACGAAACAGTTCCACGTAGCAGGTCGCGATGCCCGCTACGAGACGGTTTGGCACGGTGCGCATGACGCCCAGAATGGAGCCAAGCAACAAGGCAATGATCCATGCCACGACAGCGATGGCGATGGTCCAGCCCAAACCGGCGATGTACCAGTCGAGATAAGTCTCGCTGCCAACGCCCGTGGACTTGAAGAACACGCCCCAGTCCCAGTTGTAATTCATTAGGGTCTCCCCTCGAGATCGATCGATGTACAAGCACCTGCTTGGGGAAGATCCTTTCCCGCCTGACGGTGAACGCCAGGCACACGCGATCGGCTCGAAAACCGCCAGGTCGAGTGTTCCACATTAAAGCCAGCAGGTAGTAACAGACGCCTGAGGGAGGGTTGGCTCCCTCAGGACATAAGCTTAGTCAGGTATCAGATTTTTACGTCGGGGGCTGGCTTGTCGCTTGGGTTAGCGATCAGCTCCTTAACCTTTTCGCTCATCGGGAAGTTCAGGTTCAGGCCTTTTGGTGGGATCGGGCTCTCGAACCACTTGCTGTAGATCTTGTTGATCTCGCCGGATTTGTACAGGGCGACGATGGCGTCATCCACGGCTTTCTTGAAGGCCGGGTCGTCTTTACGCACCATGCACGCGTAGGCTTCGAAGGACTGCGGAGTACCGGTGATGACCCAGTCGTCCGGCTTCTTGGCCTTGGCTTCTTCGCCGGCCAGCAGGGCGTCGTCCATCATGAACGCAACGGCACGGCCGCTTTCGAGCATCTGGAAGGATTCGCCGTGGTCTTTGGCGGAGATGACGTTCATGCCCATCTGCTTGTCGGCGTTCATCGCTTTGATGATGCGCTCGGACGTGGTGCCGGCGGTGGTCACGACGTTTTTGCCTTTCAGGTCGGCAAAGTCAGCGTAGGACGGCTTGCCATCCTTGTCCTTCTTGACCAGCAGACGGGTGCCGATTTCGAAGATGTTGACGGTGAAATCAACTTGCTGGGCGCGTTCGGCGTTGTTGGTGGTGGAGCCGCACTCAAGGTCCGCAGTGCCGTTCTGGATCAGCGGGATACGAGTCTGCGAAGTCACCAGGTTGTACTTGGTCTTCAGGTCGGGCTTGTTCAGGTCTTTTTTCAGGGCTTCTACCACAGCCAACTGAACATCGTGGGAGTAGCCCACGGGTTTGCCCGAGCCATCAGCGATGTAGGAAAACGGAATGGAGCTGTCGCGGTGAGCGAGGGTGATGGTGCCGGAGTCGTTGATTTTCTTCAGTGTGCCGGTGAGTTCGGCGGCGAAAACTGGAGTGCTGATCAGAGCAGCAGCGATAGCTGCGCCCAGGATATGGGGAACGATGCGCATCAATACTTCCTCGACATTTGTTTTTTTTATGAAGCCTGCTAAGTGGCTCTCTTTGTACTGCGACTGCCCATGACGGCTCCTAAGGCGCCTCAGGCAATCGTCAGGGAGTGTAGAGCATGAGTCGTGCCATACCGGAAATAAAAGGTTATTTGGTTGATTTATAAGGAGATTAACTTTGTGTTACGAGGGATTTGTAACGCTTCGGTCCGGCAAACCGAATAGGGTGGGGTTTGGCGTTCGGAAAACCGAATGCTTGATGCGGATAGATGGAGATCCAAATGTGGGAGCGGGCTTGCTCGCGAATGCGCAGTGTCAGTCAATACAGCTTTAACTGATCCACCGCATTCGCGAGCAAGCCCGCTCCCACATTTTTGACCGAGATCCGCTCTTAGAAGGTGTAGTCCGCCGACACCACCGCCGCACGCCCATCACCCGGCACGGCCCAACCGTTGTTGCGGATGCGCGTCAGGTATTGCTTGTCGAACAGGTTGTTGACGTTCAACTGCAGGTTCAGCTGTTTATTGACCTTATACCCGAGCATCGCACGCTGTACCGCGTAGCCAGGCGCAGTCGGTGCCCCGGCGGCGCTGACCAGGTACTGCCTGGATTGCGCGGTGATGCCGTAGCCCACTTGGAAGTCATACGGCAGGTCGTACACCGTCCACAGGCTGGCCGCGTGTTTTGGCGTGAACGGTAGCGGTTCACCTTTCTGCGCGTCGAAGCCGGTACTTGCCAGGGTGAAGTCGCTGGCGCTGCGCAGCACGCGGGTGTCGAGGTAGGTGTAGTTGGCGAAGACCTTCCATTTGTCCGTGATCGCGCCGCTCAGACCCAATGCAACGCCGTCCGCACGTGCCTTACCGTCGAGCGATTGCGTTCCGCTCAGGTTGGTTGGGTCATTGCTGGCGACTTTGTAGTTGGTGCGGTCATTGCGAAAGACTGCGCCAGTGATCGACAGGGCGTTGTCGAAGAAGTCCCACTTGGTGCCGATTTCGTAGCTGACCGCGGTTTCCGGCGAGACATTACAGTTGTTGATGGCCGCCGTGTTGTTCTTGGCCGGGGTGTAACAACTGCCGTTCACGCTGGCCTGGGACGGCGTCTTGCTGTTGCCGTAGGCAATGTAGATGCTGCCGTTTTCGGCCGGCTTGTACACCAGCGCCAGGCGATAGGACGTCAGGTCATCCGCTTGGCCGAAACGCCCGCCAGGGGTTTCCACGCCGGTGCTGGAGTAGGCGTTGGTCACCGAACTGCCGGCGTTGTGCTCGTAGCGCAGGCCGCCGTTGATTTCCCATTGCGGGCTGAGTTTGAGCGTGTCGAAGGCATAGGCGGCGCGGTTGTTAAGCGCACCGTCGATATGCGCGGCACGGGTGAAGTTGACCGGGCCGTTCCATTCCGAGTTCGGGTCGCTGAAGCTGACCGGTGGCGGCACGAGGGTGCTGCCGTTGGCGTTGGTCAGCCATTTGCCGGTGTCCGCCTCGTATTCCTCGCGGCTGATGGCGATGCCGGTGACCAATGTGTGCTCGACGAAACCGGTGCTGAAGTGGCTGGTCACGTCAGTCTGGTTGGTGAACATCTTGTTTTGGGTGTTGCGCTCGTTACCCAGCGAGCCGCCGCTTGGCTGGAAGTAGCCGGGTTTGAGCCCGCCCGTGCACGGGGCGCCGGTGATCTGGGTGCCGGTGGCGAGGCAGCCGGCCTGGGCGCCTTCGGGGCCGGAGGCGCGCAGGTCTTGGCGCACGCGCTCGACGCGGGTGAAGTTGCGCACCGAGACGGCGTCGTTGAAGTCGTGCTCAAGCTTCAGGCTGAACGCGTCCGAGGTGATTTGCTGGTCATTGATGTTGTGGTAGCCGTAGTAGTCGCTCCAGCCCACGCCCGGCATCGGTTTGCCGTTGTAGATCGGGATGCCGTATTGCGGCGTGTTGTCGTCTTTCTGATGCTCATAACTGACGGTGACGCGGGTTGGCGTGCCCAGGCCGAAGGCAATAGAGGGCGCGATGCCCCAGCGCGAGTAATCTTCATAATCGCGGCCCGGCACGTCGTTACCATGGGCCATCAGGTTCAACCTGAAGGCGGTGGTGTCGTTGAGTTGCTGGTTGGTGTCCAGGGTGAGGCGCTTGTAGCTGTCGGTGCCGATACCGGCGCTGATCGTGGTTTTATCGCGCAGCTCAGGTTGCTTGGTCACCAGGTTGATGGTGCCGCCGACTGCACCGGAACCCGAGTACACCGAGCTTGCGCCGCTGACCACTTCGACCTGTTCCAGGTTAAACGGGTCGGTGCGGCTGTATTGCGCGCTGTCGCGCACGCCGTCGACGTAGATGTCGCCGCTGGCCGAGAAGCCGCGCAGGTTGATGCTGTCGCCATAACCGCTGCCGCCTTCGCCGGCACCAAAGGTGATGCCGGGCACGGTGCTGAGCACATCGCGCAGGGTCAGCAGGTTCTGGTCATGGATGACTTCCTTGGGCACCACCGTGATGGTCTGCGGCGTATCGCGCAGCAACTCGGTGTACTTGGGGGATGAGGGAGCGGCGGGGTTGTAAGTGCTCTGGCTCGGCGCCTGACCTTCGATACTGGTCGCGCCGAGCTGGATTACGCCCGTGCCGTCATCTGCTGCAGTCTCCACCGCATAACTGAATCCTCCCTGCGCAGCCACTGCCAAACCCACCGCCGACGCGAGCAAATGCCGCGATGAAAGGGGGGCAGAACTGATCCCGGTAGCCATTGATTATTCTCGTGTGAGTGAAAGTGAGAGGCGATCGTAATTGATAAAGGATCTCAAATGTAATAGTTTGTAACGAAATAATTCATGAAACTTTTGCGGTTCTCGATCGCAATACAGGGCTGCCATGCAGAGCGATCCGTCGAATATCGGTAAAAACCCACGCGCCTATGCACGTTGGGTCATGCATACCGCGCAACTGGGCGATGCCGACGCGCAGGCAGCACTGGCGCAGTTGTTGCTCGACGGCCGTGGCGTGCAGAAGGATGAGGCGCTGGCGCTGACCTGGTTTCGCATCGCCGCACGCCAGCGCCACCCCATGGCGATCAACATGATCGGGCGCTGCCTGGAGAATGGCTGGGGCTGCGCCATCGATCTGGCGGATGCCGCGCAGCATTACCGACACGCCGCCGACCTGGGCCTGGATTGGGGGTTGTACAACTACGCGCAATTGCTCACCTGCGGGCGCGGTGTGGAGCGTGACCTGGGCGCGGCGTATGCGCTGTTTGCGCAGGCGGCGGATAAGGGCCACGCCAAGTCGATGAACCTGCTGGGGCGTTTCCACCATGAAGGTGTGGTGGTGCCCAAGGATCTGCGCCTGGCCAAAGCGTGGTATCAGCGCTCGGCCGAGGCCGGAGATTTTCGCGGGCAGTACAACCATGCTGCGGAGTTGGTGGCAGAGGGCGATGAAGCCCAGGCTTGCGTATGGCTTGAGCGTGCGCTGGCGACGGCGACGCAGGGGTTTCTGCAGGCGGCTTATCCGGTGCTGCTGAGCGCGGCGTCCAGCGCGATTCGAGACATGGGCCTGCGTTATCAGCGCCTGGCACTCGCGACATAAAAAAGCCCCTGGACCTTGCGGTGCAGGGGCTTCTGGTTACGGCCTGCGATCAGGCCGCTTCAATCTTTGCGCGGTTTTGCTCAACCTTGGACAGGTAACGCTGCAGGTTGTCCTGCTCTTGCGGTGTGGTGAACAAGCCCAGCTTGGTGCGGCGCCACAGCACATCGTGCGGTTGCGTCACCCATTCTTCGGCGCACAGGTAATCGACTTCGCGGGTGTACAGGCCGCCACCCAGGTGCTCGCCCAAGTCAGCCAACGATTGCACACCTTCGAGCAAGCGCCAGGTACGGCTGCCGTACGTGGTGGACCAACGGCGTGCGATCTCGCTGGGTACCCAGTCGAACTTGGCGCGAATCGCTTCGGCCAGGGCTTCTGGCGTGGTCATGTCTTCGCCGCCCGGCAGGCTCGCCGTGGCAGTCCAGCTTGGGCGCATCTGCGTGAAAAACGGCGCCAGTTGCGCCATCGCCGACTCGGCCAGCTTGCGGTAGGTGGTCAACTTGCCACCGAACACCGACAGGATCGGCGCTTCACCCTTACCGCCAGACAGTGACAGGGTGTAGTCGCGGGTGATGGCCGACGGGTTGTCCGATTCGTCGTTGCACAGCGGGCGCACGCCGGAGTAGGTGTGCACGATGTCGTCGCGACTCAGCTGCTTCTTGAAGTGCGCGTTGACCACGTTGAGCATGTAGTCGGTTTCACCTTCGGTAATCGCAACCTTCGCCGGATCGCCAGTGTACTCACGGTCGGTGGTGCCGATGATGGTCAGGTGGTTCAGGTACGGAATAGTGAAGACGATGCGCTGGTCTTCGTTCTGCAGAATGTGCGCATGCGCACCTTCGTAAAGTTTCGGCACGATCAAGTGGCTGCCCTGAATCAGGCGGATGCCGTAAGGCGAGTCCAGCTTCAGGTCTTCCTTGATGAACTTGGCGACCCACGGGCCGGCGGCATTCACCAAGGCGCGGGCGCGGATCGAGAACAGGCTGCCATCGGCGCGCTCCATGTTCATTTCCCACATGCCGTTGCTGCGATGTGCGCTGACGCAACGGGTCTGGGTGTGGATATGCGCGCCTTTTTCGCGGGCGGCCATGGCGTTGAGCACGACTAGACGTGCGTCATCGACCCAGCAGTCGGAGTATTCGAAGCCTTTGGTGATTTCGCTTTTCAGCGGGCTGTCGGGGCCGAACTTGAGGCTCTTGGAACCGGCGAGTTTTTCACGCTTGCCCAAGTGGTCGTACAGGAACAGGCCCGCGCGAATCATCCACGCCGGGCGCAGGTGCGGGCGGTGCGGCAAGACAAAGCGCATCTGCTTGACAATGTGCGGGGCCTTGGCCAGCAGCACTTCACGTTCGGCCAGCGCCTCGCGCACCAGGCGGAATTCGTAATGTTCGAGGTAGCGCAGGCCACCGTGGATCAGCTTGCTGCTGGCCGAAGAGGTGTGGCTGGCCAAGTCGTCCTTTTCGCAAAGGAATACCGACAAACCGCGCCCGGCTGCGTCTGCTGCAATGCCGACGCCATTGATCCCGCCGCCAATTACGGCGACATCATAGACTTCGGCAAGCGGTGGAGCAGGCAAGGTGGAAAGGTTCATCGGCTAGCCTCGCGATCTTTTCGTCTTGGAATTCGAACATTAATGTTCATTTGCGAAAATGGTAGCTGATAAACGCGCGCGCAGCCACCTGACTTCGATTGAAAAAACTCATCGAAGGGTGGGGAAAGGAAGAATTGTGAACATGAGCCGGGGGAAGGCTCAATAGAAGGGGGGCTGGTTAAATCGCCTTCGCGAGCAAGCCCGCTCCCACAGTTGACCGAGTTCCAGCATGAGAATGCGGTTAACTGTGGGAGCGGGCTTGCTCGCGAAGGCGCCAGTGCAGGCGCTAAACCACTTCCAACCGAACCTTATGCTGATTCAATAACTGAACAAGTGCCGGCACTGGCTGCTGATCGGTCACCAGGCAGTCCACCAGACTGATCGGCCCCAAGCGAATCATGGCATTGCGCCCGAATTTGCTTGAGTCCGCCGCCAGAATCACCTGGCGTGCATTGGCGATGATCGCCTGGGAAACCCTGACTTCCTGATAATCGAAGTCCAGCAGGCTGCCGTCTTCATCAATGCCGCTGATGCCCACCAAGGCAAAGTCGACCTTGAACTGGTTGATAAAGTCGACACTCGCCTGGCCCACCACACCGCCGTCACGGCGCACGTTGCCGCCGGTCAACAGCACATCGAAGTCGTCCTTGGCACTGAGCATGGTCGCGACGTTGAGGTTGTTGGTGATGATTTTCAGGTGGTTGTGATTGAGCAGCGCACGGGCGATGGACTCGGTGGTGGTGCCGATATTGATAAACAGCGAGGCGTGGTCAGGGATTTGCGCGGCAATCGCTTCGCCGATGCGTTGTTTTTCGTCACGCATCTGGTCGGCCCGCATGGCGTACGCGGTGTTTTCGACACTGGAGTCATAGGCCGCGCCGCCGTGGTAGCGGCGCAGCAGATTGGCGTCCGCCAGCTGGTTGATATCGCGGCGGATGGTTTGCGGGGTGACAACGAATAGCTGCGCCATCTCCTCGATACTGACATAGCCGCGTTCGCGCACCAGTTCGAGGATTTGTTGTTGGCGGGGAGGCAGATTCATGGGGCGTCCTTTGGGCTGCCATACAAAAGTGGCCCATGATGCCGCAGCAATCGACTCCCCGCCAGTTACAACCCGATATGGGTCCGGCGGTTGGCTTATTCAGCGCCTTCGTGCGGTTCCCAGTCGCGGGTGCGGCTGACTGCTTTTTGCCAGCCGGCGTAGAGCTTCTCTTTGGCGGCTTCATCAAGCTGTGGTTCGAATTCGCGCTCGATCACGGCCTTGCCACGCAGTTCGTCCAGGCTGCCCCAGAAACCGCAGGCCAGGCCTGCCAGGTACGCGGCGCCAAGTGCCGTGGTCTCGCGCATTTGCGGGCGCTCGACCTGGGTGCCGAGGATGTCGGCCTGGAACTGCATCAGGAAGTTGTTGGCCACCGCGCCGCCGTCCACACGCAGGGCTTTGAGGCGTTCGCCCGAGTCCTGTTGCATGGCGTCCAGCACGTCGCGGGTCTGGTAGGCAATCGACTCCAGGGCGGCACGAATAATGTGGTCCACACGCACGCCACGGGTCAGGCCGAACAGCGCGCCACGGGCATACGGGTCCCAGTACGGGGCGCCCAGGCCGGTGAAGGCGGGCACCAGGTACACGCCGTTGCTGTCCTTGACCTTGCCGGCGAAGTATTCGGTGTCGGTGGCGTCGGCGATGATTTTCAGCTCGTCACGCAGCCATTGCACGGTGGAGCCACCGTTGAAGACCGCGCCTTCGAGGGCGTAAGCCACTTCGCCACGTGGGCCGCAAGCGATGGTGGTGAGCATGCCGTGCTTGGATTTCACGGCTTTGTCGCCGGTGTTCATCAGCAGGAAGCAACCGGTGCCGTAAGTGTTCTTGGCCTGGCCGGCTTCCACGCACATCTGGCCGAACAGCGCCGCTTGCTGGTCACCGGCAATCCCGCCGATGGCGATGCCGCTTTTGGTACGGCCGTAGATTTCCGAGGAGGACTTCACTTCCGGCAGCATTTCGCGCGGCACGTCGAGGATCTCCAGCATCTTCGCATCCCACTCCAGGGTGTGGATGTTGAAGAGCATGGTGCGCGAGGCGTTGGTGTAGTCGGTGACGTGGGTTTTGCCGCCGGTAAATTTCCAGATCAGCCAGCTGTCGACGGTACCGAACAGCAGTTCGCCGTTGCGCGCACGCTCGCGGCTGCCTTCGACGTTGTCGAGGATCCACTTGAGCTTGGTGCCGGAGAAGTACGGGTCGGTCACCAGGCCGGTGGTGTCGCTGATGTATTGCTCGTGGCCGTCGCGCTTGAGCTGCTGGCAGATCTCGGTGCTGCGGCGGCACTGCCACACGATCGCGTTGTAGATCGGGCGGCCGGTGATCTTGTCCCAGACCACGGTGGTTTCACGCTGGTTGGTGATACCGATGGCGGCGACCTGGTCATGGTGCAGGCCGGCTTGTGCCAGGGCTTCAACCATTACCGCGCTCTGGGTGGCGAAAATTTCCATCGGGTCATGTTCGACCCAGCCGGCTTGCGGGTAATGCTGAGCGAATTCACGCTGGGCGGTGCAGACCACGTTGGCGTCCCGGTCGAAGATGATCGCCCGCGAACTGGTAGTGCCCTGATCGAGGGCAATGATGTAGTTCTTATTCTGAATGTCGGTCATGTCAATTGCCTTGGACGAAATAAGGAAGTCGGAAATAAGCCTGGGCCGCGAAGGGCAGGGGCACCAGGCCGGCGCTTTCAGGAAATACGAGTCTTGCCGTTGACAGCCGTGTCAGGTGTTTCTTCAGCTATAGCAGGTGCGGCGCTTGGCAGGTGGCGGGCAATCAGCCCGCGGTACGCCGCTGCGCCGAGGCAGGCGCCGACAATCGGCGCGAAAATCGGTACCAGGAAGTAAGGAATATCGCGGCCGCCAGTAAAGGCCATTTCACCCCAGCCGGCGAAAAAGGTCATCAGCTTGGGGCCGAAATCCCGCGCCGGGTTCATCGCAAAGCCGGTCAGCGGGCCCATGGCGCTGCCGATTACCGCAATCAGCAGGCCGATCAGCAGTGGGGCCAACGGGCCGCGGGGCAGGCCGTTGTTATCGTCGGTCAGGGCCATGATCACGCCCATCAGGATGGCGGTGATGACCATTTCCACGAGGAATGCCTGGGCCGTGCTCAGCAAGGCATGCGGGTAGGTGGAGAACACCGACGCCAATTCCAGGCTGGCCTGGGAGCCGCGCACCATATGGTGAGTTTGTTCGTAATCGAAAAAGAGGTTGCTGTACAGCGTGTAAACCAGCGCCGCCGAGCAGAAGGCGCCAGCGATTTGCGCGAGGATATAGAAAGGCAGTTTGCGTTTTTCAAAATCGGCAAAGATGCACAGGGCGATACTCACGGCCGGGTTGAGATGCGCCCCGGAAATACCGGCGGTGAGGTAGATCGCCATGCTCACGCCGATGCCCCAGATAATACTGATTTCCCACAGCCCGAAGCTGGCACCCGCGACCTTGAGCGCAGCGACACATCCTGTACCGAAGAAGATCAGAAGCGCAGTCCCCAGGAACTCGGCCATGCATTGGCTCGAAAGTGAAGGCTGTTGAAGAGCAGTAGTCATGGCAAACCTCGATTGTTGTTCTTGTTGGCGCATAGCCTCAACGGACGATTGCGCGATTTTCACCGTAATCAGGATCCCCATCCTGACTGCGGCTTCCCGCTGGAACACTGGAGCACTATTCCTACAGTATTCGGAAACGAAAAAATATAGACAAGAATGACCGCTGTCAAAGGTCGAAAGTGAACCATTGGTCATTTTCGAACTATTGGTCTGGTGAATGATCACGGGGGAGGCTGCAAGTGTTCACAGCAGGAGGGTCGCACTAGAGCGTTTTGTGCGGGCTTGGCCTAGAATTGGCGATCTTTTTGCTGCGCCAGGAGTAGACATGACCCCCGCACTGGACCTGTTGAAAAAAGTTCGCGCCGAACATCGCATCCACAGTTACGAGCACGACCCCAAGGCCGCGTCTTATGGCCTGGAGGCCGCGGAAAAATTGGGTCTTGATCCGGCGCAGGTGTTCAAGACCTTGCTGGCCAGCAGTGAGAAAGGTGAGTTGTTGGTGGCGGTGGTGCCGGTCGTCGGAAGTCTGGACTTGAAGGCGCTGGCCCATGCGGCCGGGGTTAAAAAAGCCGAGATGGCCGATCCGGTCGCGGCGCAGCGTTCTACCGGCTACCTGTTGGGTGGCATCAGCCCTTTAGGGCAGAAGAAGCGTTTGCGCACCTTTATCGATGAGACCGCGCAACAGTTTGCGACGATTCATGTGAGTGCCGGCAGAAGGGGGTTGGAAGTGGAACTGGCTGCAGCGGTGCTGGCCGAGCACACCCAGGCCAAATTTGCGCCGATTGGGCGGGGCTGAAACTCATATTTTGAAGCTTTTGAGATCCAATGTGGGAGCGGGCTTGCTCGCGATGCGGTGGTTCAGTAATGAATCTGTCAGCTGACACACCGCATTCGCGAGCAAGCCCGCTCCCACATTTTTTACCCGGTTTCGTCAGTTGCTCAGTGAGCCGGGCTGTAGCGGCGAACGCCGGATTCAACTTGAGGAATCTGCGCCGCCGTGCTGCCCGATGCCTGAAACAACACCAGATGCTCCGCCGCCACCCGAATCCCCACCTGCGCACCGACCTGATGGTCTGCATGGCTGGGGAAAATCGACTCCAGCTGTGCGCCGGTCGGCAGTTGCAGGCGGTACAAGGTCGAAGCGCCAAGGAACGTCTTACCGACAATTCGCGCTTTCAGCGCGCTGTCCGGCGCATAAACAATGTCATCCGGGCGTAGCAGAACGTCCACCGCGCCACCGGTTGGCCAGGTATAAGCACGATTGCCACGCAAGTCACCCAGTTCGGTACTCACCGATTCCGGCGAACTCAGTTGCCCGCGAATAAAGTAACCCTGGCCGATAAAGCTGGCGACATAAGGCGTCTGCGGTTCGTGGTAGAGGTTGTAGGGCGTGTCCCACTGCTCAAGGCGGCCTTCCTTGAATACCCCCACCTGATCACTCACGGCGAAGGCTTCTTCCTGGTCATGGGTGACCAGAATCGCACTGGTGCCACGCGCCTTGAGAATGTCGCGCACCTCATGGCTGAGCTTGCGCCGCAGTTCGCCATCGAGGTTGGAGAAGGGTTCGTCGAGCAGCAACAGTTGCGGCTCCGGCGCCAGCGCGCGGGCGAGGGCGACGCGTTGTTGCTGGCCGCCGGAAAGCTCGTGTGGGAAGCGTTTGCCGAGGTTTTTCAGGTTGACCAGTTCCAGCAGTTCGCCGACCACGCGGTCTTTTTGCGGGTGCTTGCGAATGCCGAAGGCGATGTTGTCGGCCACGCTCAAATGCGGAAACAGCGCGTAGTCCTGGAACACCATGCCAATGCGACGTTTCTCCGGCGCCAGGGTGAACCCGGCGCTGGAGATTACTTCACCGGCCAGGCTGATCTCACCTTCATGCACCGGCTCAAACCCGGCAATCGCCCGCAAGGTCGTGGTTTTGCCGCAACCTGAGGAGCCCAGCAGGCAGCCGATGTCACCGGCGTTGAGGTGCAGATTGAGGTTCTGCACCACGCGTTGATCTTGATAGCCGCATGCCAGATTGCGCAGGTTCAGCAGTAATGGCTGGCTCATGCGTGGTGGTACGACGGCGGGACGAGGAATTCGAGCAGCGCCTTTTGCGCGTGCAGGCGGTTCTCGGCCTGGTCCCACGCCACCGAGCGCTCATCGTCGAGCAGGTCGAGGCTGATTTCTTCGCCACGGTGCGCGGGCAGGCAGTGCATGAACAGCACGTCCGGCGCGGCCAGGTCGAGCAGGGCGCGGGTCACCTGGAACGGCGCGAACAGCGCCAGGCGCTTGGCGGTTTCGTCTTCCTGGCCCATGGAGGTCCATACGTCGGTGCTCACCAGGTGCGCGCCGATGACCGCGTCACGCGGGTCGCGCACCAGGGTCACGCGATCACCGGCCTGGGCCAGGAAGCGTGCATCCGGCTCGTAGCCTTCGGGGCAGGCAACGCGCAGTTGGAAGTCGAACTGGATCGCCGCTTCTATATAGCTGTTGCACATGTTGTTGCCGTCGCCGATCCAGGCCACGGTCTTGCCCTGAATCGAACCACGGTGCTCAAGGAAGGTTTGCATGTCGGCCAGCAACTGGCACGGGTGCAGGTCATCGGACAGGCCGTTGATCACCGGTACCCGCGAGTTGGCGGAAAACTCGGTCACGGTGCTGTGGGCAAAAGTACGGATCATCACCGCATCGAGCATGCGCGACATCACGCGGGCGGCGTCGGCAATCGGCTCGCCACGGCCCAGTTGGGTGTCACGCGAGGACAGGAAGATGGCTTGGCCACCCAGCTGGATCATGCCGGCTTCGAACGACACGCGGGTGCGGGTCGACGACTTCTCGAAAATCATCCCGAGCACACGGTTTTTCAAAGGCTCGAACAGTACGCCGCGGTTACGCAGGTCTTTAAGCTCAATGCCTCGACGGATCACGCTGACCAGCTCTTCGGGCGTGCAATCCATCAGGGAGAGAAAGTGCCTTGCGCTCATCATTAACTACCTTTTTGCAACAGACCGCAGATACTCAAAGCCTTGTTTATTGTGACAACGGGCGAGACCTGCGGCGAAAGCCGCACGGGGCGACGAAATAGGGGAAGGCGCGATCTTATAATTAAATGTCGCGTCTTACCAATAGGGCTACGGTTTTTAAGGGTGTTCAAGAGGGGCGCCGGGGCGCTTTTGAAGACTGATTCCTGACAGCAGCGCCCCATTTGTACACTGGCGCCGAGACCTTTTGCAATGTGTGGGGGCGGGCTCGGGCCAGGCTGCGTCGGTTTCAGCGGTGCTGTAGCAAGTTTTGAAACATTTGCTCACGGTCTGGCCTATGCCCTTTGATTCACGCGGCGAACGTTGCTGGTGCGCGTCCGGTTGTCGGGCCATAGTTGGGCCAAAGCCCAATAAAGAGACTGGCCATGACCAAGACTCTCCACCACCGTGCCTGCCATCTGTGTGAAGCCATCTGTGGTCTGACCCTGGAAACCACCCAGGCGGACGACGGCAGCCTGGCGATCACTTCCATCAAGGGCGACCCGCTGGATACGTTCAGCCGCGGACACATTTGCCCAAAAGCCGTGGCGCTGCAAGACATCCAGAACGACCCGGACCGTTTGCACCAGCCCATGCTGCGCGTGGGCAGCGACTGGCAGCCGATCCCATGGGACGAGGCCTTTGCGCTGGTGGCCGAACGCCTCGCAGGCATTCAGGCCCGGCACGGGCAGAACGCGGTGGCGGTGTATCAGGGCAACCCCAGCGTGCATAACTATGGGTTGATGACGCACAGCAACTACTTCCTTGGCCTGCTGAAGACGCGCAATCGGTATTCCGCCACCTCGGTGGACCAGTTGCCCCATCACCTCACCAGCCACCTGATGTACGGCCATGGCTTGTTGCTGCCGATTCCGGACATCGACCACACCGACTTCATGCTGATCCTGGGCGGCAACCCGCTGGCGTCCAACGGCAGCATCATGACCGTGCCCGATGTGGAAAAACGCCTCAAGGCCATCCAGGCGCGTGGCGGCAAAGTGGTGGTGGTTGACCCCCGACGCAGCGAGACGGCAGCGATTGCCGATCAGCATGTGTTCGTGCGCCCCGGTGGCGACGCCGCGCTGTTGTTCGGGCTGCTCAACACCTTGTTCAGCGAAAACCTGACCCGCGACAGCCATTTGCCGATTGCTGGCCTGGAGGCTGTGCGCCAGGCGATTGCCGGGTTTACCGCTGAAGCCATGAGCCGCCAGTGTGCGGTGCCTGCCGAGCAGATCCGCCAGTTGGCGCGGGACTTTGCGGCGGCGGACAAGGCCGTGTGCTACGGGCGCATGGGCGTATCGACCCAGGCCTTCGGCACGCTGTGCCATTGGCTGGTGCAATTGATCAATCTGGTCACGGGCAACCTCGACCGTGTCGGCGGCGCCCTCTGCACCACGCCGGCAGTAGACCTGGTGGCCTCCACTGGCGGTGGGCACTTCAATCGCTGGCAAAGCCGGGTGTCCGGGCGGCCGGAGTACGGTGGTGAGTTGCCCGTTTCGGCCCTGGCCGAAGAGATGCTCACTGAAGGCGAGGGGCAGATCCGCGCCCTGGTGACGGTGGCCGGAAACCCGGTGCTGTCCACGCCTAACGGCCGCCAACTGGAGAAAGCCCTGGACGGTTTGGAGTTCATGGTCAGCGTCGACCTGTATATCAACGAAACCACGCGCTATGCCGACCTGATCCTGCCGTCCACCTCGGCGCTGGAAAACGATCACTACGACACCACATTCAATATGTTTGCGGTGCGTAACGTCACCCGCTTCAATCGCGCGATCCTGCCCAAGCCTGCCGGCGCGTTGCATGACTGGGAGATCTTTGTCGGTTTGGCCAAGGCCTTCGCTGCGCACACCGGTGTTGCGCTCAAGCCGACCATGGCACCGGCGCAGATGATCGACTTTGGCTTGCGCGCCGGGGTCTATGGCGATGCTTCCGAGCACAAACTGTCGGTGGCCATGCTCGCCGATCATCCCCATGGCGTGGACCTGGGGCCGCTCAAGCCTAATCTGGCCGCACGCTTGAAAACCGCCGACGGCCACGTGCAGGCGGCGCCTGCGGTGATCCTGGCGGACCTGGCGCGGTTTGCCGCGCAGCCGGTGCCGATGGTCAATGAATTGTTACTGATCGGCCGTCGGCATGTGCGCAGCAACAATTCCTGGATGCATAACTATCACCGCCTGGTGAAGGGCAAGCCGCGCCATCAACTGCATATGCACCCCGACGACCTGGCCAGCCGACAATTGAGCGATGGGCAGTGGGTGCGCGTCAGCTCACGTATTGGCGAGATTGAAGTGGAAGTGGTGGCGAGCCTGGACATGATGCCCGGCGTGGTCAGCCTGCCTCACGGCTGGGGGCACGGTCGCCCAGGCGTGCGCATGACCATCGCCAGTGAGCAGCCTGGGGCCAGTGCCAATGACCTGACCGACGAGCGGCAATTGGACGAATTGTCTGGGAACGCCGCGCTCAATGGCGTCCCGGTGCAGGTGGCCGCCGCATAAGGCCCGAGCACCGCGCTGGAATTTTGCGTTACAATGCGCCACCGTGCCGACCTGTGAGTCGCAAAGTTCCAGCCGAGGTGTTCCATGGATATCATCGAAACGATCAAAGAGCAGATTGCCAATAACACCATTCTGCTTTACATGAAGGGCGCCCCGAACGCTCCTCAGTGCGGTTTCTCCGCGAAGGCTTCCCAGGCCATCATGGCGTGCGGCGAGAAATTCGCTTACGTGGATATCCTGCAAAACCCGGAAATCCGCGCCAACCTGCCGAAGTACGCCAACTGGCCGACTTTCCCGCAACTGTGGGTGGCCGGTGAACTGGTCGGCGGTAGCGATATCATCACTGAAATGGCAGCTGATGGTTCGTTGCAAGCGCTGATCAAAGACGCAGCGGCAAATGCGGCGGCCAAGACTGACGCTTGATCCGAATGCAATAAAAAGCCCCGCTTCTCGAAAGAGAGCGGGGCTTTTTTGTGATCGTTCCCACGCTCCGCGTGGGAATGCATCCTGTGACGCTCTGCGTCACCATGCTCAAGTGGGAAAGATCTTCAGCGCTTATTCACCCATCTGCGATTGCAGGTAGTTTTCCAGGCTGACTTTAACGATCAAGCCCAGCTGGGTTTCCAGCCAGTCGATATGTTCTTCCTGATCTTCCAGGATATCTTCCAGCAGCTCACGGCTGCCGAAGTCGCCTTTGGTTTCGCAGTGAGCGATGGCGGCCTTGAGGTCGCTGTGGCTCTTCTGCTCGAACTTCAGGTCGCTGCTGATCATCTCCTGGGTGTGCTCGCCGATGTTCAGCTTGCCCAGGTCCTGTACGTTCGGCAGGCCTTCCAGGAACAGGATGCGCTTGATCAGCGCGTCTGCGTCCTTCATGGCCTTGATCGATTCTTTGTATTCACGCTTGCCGAGCTTTTCCAGGCCCCAATCGTCATACATGCGCGCATGCAGAAAGTACTGATTGATCGCGACCAGTTCATTGGCAAGGATTTTGTTGAGTTGCTGGATGACTGAGATGTCGCCTTTCATGACTGGGGTCCTGCCCTGTAATAGCTGTGTATAAGGCGGAGTTTGAGCGGCGAAATCTCTAGTGTCAAACCTAAGTTATTGAATAATAAATGAAAATTAATCGGAATAAGAATGTTTGTGTTCCGCGTCTTGGCGCTAACTAATTGAATTACAGGCATAAAAAAACCGGACTCTAAGTCCGGTTCTTCAAAACACGCCTATTTAAGCGTGTATAAATTCTGCTGAGTAGGGGAGCGCGGCCTGGGCTGTTTGCAGCTGCGTCAGGGTTTCCCGTACCACTTGCTTGGCGAGGCAAGCACATTTACCGCACTGGCTGGCAACGCCGGTGGTTTCACGTACTTCCTTGTAGCTGCAGCAACCTTCATAGATTGCTTCGCGGATTTGTCCGTCGGTGACGCCAGTGCAGAGGCAGACATACATAAGGGAGAACCATCGCGGGTTTAAGGCTTAAGTGCGATGGATCTTAATGTTAACGAGAATGATTGTCAAAGTAGATTCGCAGGGTTTTGCCAGGTCCCTGCGGCGCGCTGACGAACGGTTTTTTCAGTGTATGATGGTCGGTCTTCACGAAGCGTGACCGCGTCACAGGCCTGTCGCTTAACTGCGCCAGACTTGGGTCGGTCCTTTTACTTCAATCGTCACCCTTACATCAGGAGATACCCAATGAGCGTACTCGTCGGCAAACAAGCCCCGGATTTCGACGTACCTGCCGTGCTCGGCAATGGCGAAATCGTTGACAGCTTTAAACTGTCTGAAGCCATCAAAGGCAAATACGGCCTGGTGTTCTTCTACCCGCTGGACTTCACCTTCGTGTGCCCGTCGGAGCTGATCGCTCTGGACCACCGCATGGACGATTTCAAGGCGCGCAACGTTGAAGTGGTCGCCGTTTCCATCGACTCCCATTTCACCCACAACGCCTGGCGCAACACCGCCATCAATGATGGCGGCATCGGCAAAGTCAAATACACCATGGCTGCCGACATGAAGCACGACATTGCCAAGGCCTACGACGTTGAGTCCGAAGGCGGCGTGGCGTTCCGTGGCGCGTTCCTGATTGATGACAAGGGCGTTGTGCGCTCGCAGATCATCAACGACCTGCCGCTGGGCCGTAACATGGAAGAGCTGATCCGTCTGGTCGACGCCCTGCAATTCCACGAAGAGCACGGCGAAGTCTGCCCTGCCAACTGGAAAAAAGGCGACAAAGGCATGAACGCTTCGCCAGAAGGCGTTGCGGCTTACCTGACCGAGAACGCCGGCAAGCTGTAAGCCAGGTTCGAAGCAAAAAAAACCGGCCTGAGAAGGCCGGTTTTTTTATGCGCGGGGTTCAACTTCAGTCGTTGAAGTCTTCCCAGCCGCCCATCTGTTTCCAGCGGTTGACGATGCCGCAGAACAGCTCGGCGGTCTTCTCGGTGTCGTAGCGGGCCGAGTGGGCCTCACGACCGTCAAAGTCGATACCCGCTGCCTGGCAGGCCTTCGCCAGCACGGTCTGGCCGTAAGCCAGGCCCGCAAGCGTGGCGGTGTCGAAGCTGGAAAATGGGTGAAACGGGTTGCGCTTCATGTCCAAGCGCGTCACGGCAGCATTCAGGAAGCCCAGGTCGAAGCTGCTGTTGTGACCCACCAGGATCGCGCGTTTGCAGCCATTGGCCTTCAACGCTTTGCGCACACCACGGAAGATATCGGTGAGCGCCGCTTCTTCACTCACCGCCATGCGCAGCGGGTGATCGAGCTTGATCCCGGTGAATTCAAGGGCTGCAGCTTCGATATTCGCGCCTTCAAACGGCTCCACACGGAAGAAATGGGTGTGTTCCGGGAACACAAAACCCTGCTCGTCCATGCCGATGGTGGTAGCGGCGATTTCCAGCAACGCGTCGGTGGCGCAGTTGAAACCACCGGTTTCTACGTCGATGACAACCGGCAGATAGCCGCGAAACCGCTCGGCCATCGGGTGGCGGGAGCCGCCACCACTGTGCTCGTGTTCGTCGTCGTAATGGTCTTCACTCACTTGCTTTCCTCCAGCAGGCGCCAGCGCAGTGTTTCACCGGCGCGCAGCGGGATAACAGTCAGCTCGCCAAACGGCAGGCTGGCAGGGGCGGTCCAGTCTTCACGAACCAGGGTAATGCGGTCGGTATTCGCCGGCAGGCCGTAGAAACGCGGGCCGTTGAGGCTGGCGAACGCCTCGAGCTTGTCCAGGGCGTTGCGCTGTTCAAACGCTTCGGCATACAGCTCGATGGCGGCATACGCGGTGTAGCAACCGGCACAGCCGCATGCCGCTTCTTTGGCGTGCTGGGCGTGGGGCGCCGAGTCGGTGCCGAGGAAGAACTTCGGGCTGCCGCTGGTGGCGGCGTCCAGCAGGGCCACCTGGTGGGTGTTGCGTTTGAGGATCGGCAGGCAATAGAAGTGCGGCCGAATCCCGCCCACCAGCATGTGGTTGCGGTTATAGAGCAGGTGATGCGCGGTGATGGTCGCGCCCACATTGGCCGAAGCCTCGTTGACGAACTGCACGGCGTCGGCGGTGGTGATGTGTTCGAACACGACCTTGAGGGTCGGGAACAGCTCGACCACACGGCGCATATGCTCGTCGATGAAGATCTTTTCACGATCAAACACATCCACATCGCCACGGGTGACTTCACCGTGGATCAGCAGCGGCATGCCGACTTCAGCCATGGCTTCGATCGCCGGCAGGATCTTGTCGATACTGGTCACGCCGGAGTCGGAGTTGGTGGTCGCGCCCGCCGGGTACAGCTTGGCGGCGTACACAAAACCGCTGGCCTTGGCCTCGCGAATCTCGGCAGGCTGGGTGCGGTCGGTGAGGTAGAGCACCATCAACGGTTCGAAGCGGCTGCCGGCCGGGCGCGCAGCGAGGATACGCTGGCGATAGGCATCGGCTTGCTCGGCATTACGCACCGGAGGTACCAGGTTAGGCATGATAATCGCGCGGCCAAACGTGCGCGCTACATCGGCCACGGTTTGGGGTAACGCAGCACCATCGCGAAGATGAATATGCCAGTCGTCGGGACGCAGCAGGGTCAGGCGGTCGGACATTGGGGATTCCAGGCGGGTCAATCTGGTGGGAATGCTACCGGAAAAGACTCTTGCAGGCACTCGCTATCAAGTTTTGCCGCACGTGTCCGATATCCCTGGGTATGCCTTAACGACGTATGACGCTTTGAAGTGTTGTAGAAACCAGTGGAGCCTCCCGTGCGCCAGCATTATCTAGCCCTGCTCAGTGTGTTCGCCAGCCTGCCTGCGATGGCACTCACATTCCAGACACGTCTGGAGAACATTGAGTGGAAGGTGGAAGGCGACCAGTTCGAGTGCCGCCTGACCCAGCCGATCACCGATTTCGGCTCGGGTGAGTTCGTGCGCCGGGCCGGCGAGCAGGCCACATTTCGCCTCAAAGCCTACAGCGGCGCGCTCGGGGCGGGCTCGGCGACCTTGTTGGCGGCGGCTGCTCCCTGGCAGCCGGGCCGTGGCGATATCAACCTCGGTGCGGTGCGTGTCGGCAGTGGTGATGTGCTGTTCAACAGCTCCCAGGCCCAGGCCGGGCGTTTGTTCACCGGCTTGCTCGAAGGGCGCAGCCCCACCGTGCGGCATTACGGGCGTGAGGGCGGCTACTCGGAAGTCCGCCTGTTGCCGGTGAAATTCAACAAGGCCTTCAACGACTATCAACTGTGCACCACCAAGCTGTTGCCGATGAATTACGATCAGGTCAAACAGACTGAAGTCGGCTTCCCCGGTGGCGGTATCGAGTTGGACGCCGCTGCCAAAAAGAAGCTGGATGTGATTCTCGCGTTCATGAAAGCCGACCCGACGGTTAACCACGTCGAGCTCAATGGGCATTCCGACAACAGCGGCAACCGCCTGACCAACCGTGACGTCTCGCGCCGTCGTGCCCTGGCGGTGATGGACTACTTCAAGGCCAATGGCATCCAGGAATCGCAGATCACGATGCGCTTTCACGGTGAAAGTTACCCACTGGCGCCCAATACCAATGCCGCCAACCGCGCCCGCAATCGTCGCGTGAATATTCAGCTCGAACGCGTGGCTACCCCCGCGAAACCGGCGCCCCAGGCCACTGGCCCGAGCAGCGCGGCACACACCTCATAAGGTGCGACCATCGGTCGCCCGCTCGACATAATCTGTCGCTTTATCTTCATTTGCTGTCGCGCCCCTGTAAATTCACGGTTTTGGTCGGTAGAATCGACGGCTTTCCGTACAACCCCGTGGAGTGATGGCATGGCCGACGTAAACAAGGTCGTTCTCGCGTATTCCGGCGGCCTGGACACTTCGGTGATCCTCAAGTGGCTGCAGGATACTTATAACTGTGAAGTGGTGACCTTCACCGCTGACCTGGGTCAGGGCGAAGAGGTCGAACCTGCACGTGCCAAGGCGCAAGCCATGGGCGTGAAAGAGATCTACATTGACGACCTGCGCGAAGAATTCGTCCGCGATTTCGTCTTCCCGATGTTTCGCGCCAACACTGTCTACGAAGGCGAGTACCTGCTGGGTACTTCCATCGCACGCCCGCTGATCGCCAAACGCCTGATCGAAATCGCCAACGAAACCGGCGCCGACGCCATTTCCCATGGCGCTACCGGCAAGGGCAACGACCAGGTGCGTTTCGAACTCGGCGCCTACGCCCTCAAGCCAGGCGTGAAAGTGATTGCACCGTGGCGTGAATGGGACCTGCTGTCCCGTGAAAAGCTGATGGATTACGCTGAAAAGCATGCAATCCCGATCGAGCGTCACGGCAAGAAGAAGTCCCCGTACTCGATGGACGCCAACTTGCTGCACATCTCCTATGAAGGCGGCGTGCTGGAAGACACCTGGACCGAGCACGAAGAAGACATGTGGAAATGGACCGTCTCCCCGGAGAACGCTCCAGACAAGGCCCAGTACCTGGAACTGACCTACCGCAACGGCGACATCGTGGCACTGGACGGCGTCGAAATGACCCCGGCCACCGTGCTGGCGACCCTGAACCGTATCGGTGGCGAACACGGTATCGGCCGTCTCGACATCGTCGAGAACCGTTACGTGGGCATGAAGTCCCGTGGCTGCTACGAAACCCCAGGTGGCACCATCATGCTGCGCGCCCACCGCGCCATTGAGTCCATCACCCTGGACCGCGAAGTGGCTCACCTCAAAGACGAGCTGATGCCCAAATACGCCAGCCTGATCTACACCGGTTACTGGTGGAGCCCGGAGCGTCTGATGCTGCAACAGATGATCGACGCCTCCCAGGTCCACGTGAACGGCGTTGTGCGCCTGAAGCTGTACAAGGGCAACGTGATCGTCACCGGTCGCAAGTCTGATGAGTCGCTGTTCGACGCCAACATCGCCACCTTCGAAGAAGACGGCGGTGCTTACAATCAGGCGGACGCCGCAGGCTTCATCAAGCTGAACGCGTTGCGTATGCGCATCGCCGCCAACAAGGGTCGCAAGCTGTTCTGAGTGCTGCCTTCGTTGTAAAAAATGGCCCCTTGTTCAAGGGGCCATTTTTTTTGCCTGCCTATTATAAAGATAGACGACTTTAAATGCGCGCTGATGTTTAAACGGTGCGTGGCTGTTTAAGGTTTGTTGAATATTGAAGTTGAACAGGGTCTTTTCCGCGCCGGTGTGTTTATTTCCGTACGGTCGAATGAATTTTTTACACCTGCATAGGAACTATATCTGACGGAAAATTCACTACCTAAGTAAGGCGAGTATGTAGGCCGCTGAAACTTCTGTAGGAAATAAGGATGTAAATAGCTATGTTGAATGGAACTAAAACAGTTGATTTTTTTGCCACTGCTCACTGGCCTTGCTACCACAAGCAAGGGGTATTTCCTGAAAGTCATGTGCGGTACATTTACCTTGCACCCGTTCTGCGGTGCATATTTCACTCAAAATATGTACGGCCCCGGAAAGTTCTGAAGGGCTCCATAAAACCGGATGCACCTGAGTTTGTGTTTTTTTGTAGGTTAATTCCTATATCGTTGTGGGTTGGGTCTCTGCTTGCTGTTGCTTGGGGGGGAGCGCTATGCCAACTAGGAAACGACTAGGCTATTGTGCTTGCTCTAAATAATTCGAACAGCGAAATTGGACTTTCTCATGAATAAAGTGCTGATCGTGGATGATCATCCCGTCATTCGTCTTGCTGTGCGCATGCTAATGGAACGTCATGGTTATGAAGTCGTTGCCGAGACTGATAACGGCGTTGATGCGTTGCAACTTGCACGGGAACATATGCCGGACATTGTCATACTGGATATCGGGATACCCAAGCTCGATGGCCTGGAAGTTATCTGTCGCCTGGCGTCTACCAAGCAGTCCGCGCCCGTCAAGGTGCTGGTGCTGACATCCCAGGCGCCCGGCCATTTTTCCATGCGCTGCATGCAGGCGGGGGCGGCGGGCTACGTGTGCAAGCAACAGGACCTGACCGAGTTGTTGAGCGCCATCAAGGCGGTGCTCTCCGGCTACAGCTATTTCCCCAACCAGGCGCTCAACTCGGTACGCTCGACCATGGGCAATGCCAGCGAGGCGGACATGGTTGAACGCCTGTCGGGTCGCGAGATGATGGTGCTGCAGCAACTGGCCCGAGGCAAAACCAACAAGGAAATCGCCGATGGCATGTTCCTGAGCAACAAAACCGTCAGCACCTACAAGACCCGGCTGTTACTCAAGCTCAATGCACGCTCCCTCGTCGACCTGATCGAGCTGGCCCAGCGCAACGGCCTTGTGTAGACGCGGGTGCGGTTGTGCCCTAAAACCCGAATAACCGGCAAAAAAAAGCCTCCGTCAGGGAGGCTTCCGGCCGTCAGCGCATCGATCAGAGGTCGAAGTCGTAATCGGCCAGTTGTTTTTGCAAGCGTCGCTCTTCCAGCAGGTTGTCGATAGTGCGGCGTTTGCTCAAATTGGTCTTGGCCACCTCTGCCACAGGGGCGTCCCCTTCGTCATCCGCCACTTCAACGAGATCGTCTTCTACATCCAGTTGTTCTTTGCCAGTGCTCATAAGGTTAACTCCAGGCTAAGACTGCCGTTGGCGCTCCTTATAACGATAATCCACGAACGGGTAAAAAAGATTTTTTCAATCGACTGATCGAGAAAACCAATGAACCCTCAATCGTCCGAGGTTTTGTCCTTGTATTCGCACAGGTCTTCGATCCGGCAACTTCCGCAGCGAGGCTTGCGGGCCTGGCATACGTAGCGCCCGTGCAGGATCAGCCAGTGGTGGGAGTCGAGCAGATAAGGCTTGGGTACAAACTTCATCAACTGCTTTTCGACCTCGACCACGTTCTTGCCACGCGCGATGCCGGTGCGGTTGCTGACGCGGAAAATATGCGTGTCCACTGCCATGGTCAGTTGCCGGAACGCGGTATTGAGCACCACGTTAGCGGTTTTGCGGCCTACGCCCGGAAGTGCCTCCAGAGCTTCGCGGGTTTGCGGTACTTCACTGCCGTGCAATTCAACCAACAGGCGGCAGGTCTCAATGACGTTCTTGGCCTTGCTGTTGTACAGGCCGATGGTTTTGATGTATTCCGACAAACCGTCCACACCCAGGGCGTAAATGGCGGCTGGCGTATTGGCCACCGGGTACAACTTGGCCGTAGCCTTATTGACGCCAACGTCGGTGGATTGTGCCGACAGGATCACCGCGATCAGCAACTCGAACGGCGACGAGTAGGCCAGCTCGGTCTTGGGTTCCGGATTGTCTTCGTGAAACCTGCGGAAAATTTCCAGGCGTTTTGCGGCATTCATGGGGCGGGTGGTTCCTTGCAGGCGATCAGCGGGATTGTAGCCATACACACAGCAGGGTTTATTTTCGGTTTAAGCGCTGTTATGAGCATCCACTTGGCGTTGTGCGTCATCGAGTTTGCTTTGCGCCTCGGCCAATTGCTCCGGGTCGGCGTTTAGATTCTGGGCTTTGTGCAATTCTGCGCGACGCATGGCCAGTTGGATTTTAGCGCGCTTGAGGTCGGCGCTGTTACTGGGCGCAACTGCTGGCGCCGGCGTGCCATGTACTTCCAGGGCGGCCAGCGCCTGCTCCGCCGCTTCGAACTGCTGTTGCAGCACGATCAACTGCGATTGCTGCTCAAAGGTCGGTGGATGTCCAAATGCCTTGAGGGATTTATGCAGTTGGGCACGGCTCATGGCAACGGCGATTTTGGCTTTCTTGACCGCTGTATCCCGGGCCGCTTGGGTGTCATCGGCTGCAACGGGGGCAGCCGGCGGTGCCGAACGGTTAGCCCGCGCCAGGCGCTCGGCGAGCTTATGCGCCTCCTCGCGTTGCAGCCGCGCATTGCGTTGTTCAAAGCGCCGCCGCGCGCGGTCGCGCTTGAGGGCGCGTGCCTGATATTGCCGATCATTGCTGGCCAGGCCGCCGACAATCGCCAGCACAGCGGTCGCCGGGCGCATTTCGATGCAGTCCACAGGGCAGGGCGCAACACACAGGTCGCAGCCGGTGCATTCATCCATGATCACGGTGTGCATCAACTTGGCCGCGCCGACAATCGCATCCACCGGGCACGCCTGGATGCACTTGGTGCAGCCAATGCACTCGGCTTCGCGAATGTAGGCCACCTGGGCCGGGGCTTCACCGCGACTGGCGTCCAGTTCCAACACCGGCACGCGCAACAGGTGGGCCAGGCCCGCAATGGTTTCCTGCCCACCGGGCGGGCACTTGTTGATCGCCTCGCCCTGGGCGATGCCCTCGGCGTAAGGCTTGCAACCCGGATGCCCGCATTTACCGCATTGGGTCTGCGGCAGCAGCGCGTCGATACGTTGAATCAGAGTCATGGGGTGATCATTGGCATGCCGGTTAAACAAACAGAGGCTGATTATCCGGCAAGCTGGAAAAGGGGACTAGCTGAAAAGCCCTGTCGCCGAAACGACAGGGCTGTTTTGCAGGCTTACTTGATACGCTGACCCGGCTTGGCGCCGCTGTCAGGGCTCAACAGGTAGATCTCTTCGCCGCCAGGGCCCGCTGCCATCACCATGCCTTCGGAGATACCGAACTTCATTTTGCGTGGCTTGAGGTTGGCGATCATCATGGTCAGGCGGCCGTCGAGCTTGGACGGGTCCGGGTAGGCGCTCTTGATGCCGGAGAACACGTTACGTTGCTCGCCACCCAGGTCCAGGGTCAGGCGCAGCAGCTTGTCGGCACCTTCTACGGCCTCGGCCTTGACGATCAGCGCAACGCGCAAATCCACGGCGGCGAAGGTGTCGAAGTCGATTTCCGCCGAAATCGGATCCTTGGCCAGCTCACCGTTACCGGCGGGCGCAGCCGAACCGGTGTCGGTCTGGCTGGCGACCAGGTCTTCTTTCGATGCATCGGTCATGGCCTGGACTTTCACCGGGTCGATACGCGTCATCAACGGCTTGAACTCGTTCAACTGATGATTGCTGAGCAGGGTGGCGTGGTCGTTCCAGTTCAGCGGCGCGACGTTGAGGAACGCCTCGGCATCAGCGGCCAGCAATGGCAGCACCGGCTTGAGGAAAATCACCAACTGACGGAACAGGTTGACGCCCGTGGCGCAGATCGCCTGGACCTCCGCCTGCTTGCCTTCCTGCTTGTTCAGCGACCACGGCGCCTTGTCGGCGATGCAGGCGTTGGCGCGGTCGGCCAGGCCCATGATCTCGCGCATGGCGCGGGCGAAGTCGCGGGCTTCATAGGCATCGGCAATGCTGGGCGCGGCGGCCAGGAAGGCTTCGGTCAGCTCCGGTGCGGCGTTTTCAGCCACCAGCACACCGGCATTGCCCTTGTGGATAAACCCGGCGCAACGGCTGGCGATATTGACCACTTTACCGACCAGGTCCGAGTTGACCTTCTGCACGAAGTCTTCCAGGTTCAGGTCCAGGTCGTCGACGCCACGGCCAAGCTTGGCGGCGTAGTAGTAGCGCAGGTATTCCGGCGACAGGTGGTCCAGGTAAGTGCGCGCCTTGATAAAGGTGCCACGGGATTTGGACATTTTCTGGCCATTGACCGTCAGGTAGCCGTGCACGGCGATGCCGGTCGGCTTGCGATAGCCCGAGCCTTCGAGCATGGCCGGCCAGAACAGCGCGTGGAAGTTGACGATGTCCTTGCCGATGAAGTGGTACAGCTCGGCGGTGGAATCCTTGGCCCAGTACGCATCGAAGTCCAGCTCCGGCGTGCGGTCGCAGAGGTTCTTGAAGCTGGCCATGTAGCCAATCGGCGCGTCCAGCCACACATAGAAGTACTTGCCCGGCTCGCCCGGGATCTCGAAGCCGAAGTACGGCGCATCGCGGGAGATGTCCCACTGCTGCAGGCCGCTGTCGAGCCATTCGGAGAGTTTATTGGCCACGGCGTCCTGCAAGGTGCCGCTGCGGGTCCAGGTTTGCAGCATCTGCTGGAAATCCGGGAGCTTGAAGAAGAAGTGCTGGGAATCCTTGAGCACCGGAGTGGCGCCGGAGATTGCCGACTTCGGGTTCTTCAAGTCAGTCGGTGCATAGGTCGCACCACATTTTTCGCAGTTGTCGCCGTACTGGTCTTCGGTGCCGCATTTAGGGCAAGTGCCCTTGATGAAGCGGTCGGCCAGGAACATTTTCTTTTCCGGGTCGAAATACTGGGTCACCGAACGCTGGTCGATGTGCCCGGCTTCTTTCAGGCGCAGGTAGATCTGGCTCGACAGCTCGCGGTTTTCTTCGGAGTGGGTCGAGTGGAAGTTGTCGAAGTCCACCAGGAACTCGGCAAAGTCGGCGCTGTGTTCAGCCTGCACATTGGCGATCAGTTGTTCCGGGGTGATGCCTTCCTTCTCGGCGCGCAACATGATGGCCGAACCGTGGGCGTCGTCCGCGCAGACATAAATGCATTGGTTGCCGCGATGCTTCTGGAAGCGCACCCACATATCGGTCTGGATGTACTCAAGCATATGGCCAAGATGGATGGAACCATTGGCATAGGGCAGGGCGCTGGTGACGAGGATCTTGCGTGGCTCGGACATGGGGCTCGGCTACTTGATGAAACGGAGGTCGGCCACTATAAAGCGCCGGGAAATATATTTCACCCCGTGGTGCTGTTTCTGAATCTTCCCAGGCCTCGAAAGCATGCCGCTGGGCGGCCGGAACGGTTAGGATAGCCGCCTGTTTCAGTCAGTCTTTTTTCGGGAGTAGCCCATGAGCGCCGTCAATCGCGCAGCGGTGGAAGCCGTTCTTCGCCAGTACACCGACCCTTATTTGAACCAGGACCCGGTCAGTGCCGGCTGCGTGCGAGCCATCGAGGTCCAGGGCGACCAGGTGTCGGTCCAGTTGGAACTGGGCTATGCCGCCGGTTTGTTCAAGAGTGGTTGGGCGCAGATGCTGCAAATGGCCATTGAAGGCCTGGACGGCGTGCGTTCGGCCAAGGTCGACATCCAGTGCGTGATCGCCGCGCACAAGGCCCAGGCGCAGATCCCGGGCCTGGCCAACGTCAAGAATGTTATCGCGGTGGCCTCCGGCAAGGGCGGCGTGGGTAAATCCACCACCGCCGCCAACCTGGCGCTGGCGCTGGCCCGAGAAGGTGCACGCGTGGGCATCCTCGACGCTGATATCTACGGCCCAAGCCAGGGCGTGATGTTCGGCATCGCCGAAGGCACGCGGCCCAAGGTCAAGGACCAGAAGTGGTTTGTGCCAATTGAGTCGCTGGGCGTGGAAGTTATGTCCATGGCGTTCCTCACCGACGACAACACACCGATGGTCTGGCGCGGGCCGATGGTTTCCGGCGCCTTGCTGCAACTGGTTACCCAGACCGCTTGGGGCGACCTCGATTACCTGGTGATCGACATGCCGCCAGGCACCGGCGATATCCAGCTGACCCTGGCGCAAAAGGTGCCGGTGGCCGGTT
This sequence comes from Pseudomonas sp. 58 R 3, assembly GCF_900006605.1. Classification (NCBI taxonomy): domain Bacteria; kingdom Pseudomonadati; phylum Pseudomonadota; class Gammaproteobacteria; order Pseudomonadales; family Pseudomonadaceae; genus Pseudomonas; species Pseudomonas sp. 58 R 3. The sequence continues at coordinate 266,124 of NZ_CVTT01000038.1, forward strand.
CGGTGATCGTGACCACGCCTCAGGACCTGGCGCTGCTGGATGCCAGAAAAGGTGTGGAGATGTTCCGCAAGGTCAACATCCCGGTGCTGGGCGTTGTTGAAAACATGGCGGTACACATCTGCTCCAACTGCGGCCACGCCGAGCATTTGTTCGGCGAGGGCGGCGGCGAGAAGTTGGCGACCCAATACGGGGTTGAGTTGCTGGCGTCGTTGCCGCTGGCGATGGAAATTCGTGAGCAGGCCGACGGCGGCAAGCCCACCGTGGCCGCCGAGCCTGATGGGCCGATTGCTATGGTGTATCAGGAACTGGCCCGTCATGTGGGCGCGCGGATCGTCCTGCAGGAAGCCGCGGCACCGGCAATGCCGACCATCACCGTCAGCGACGACTGAGCCTGCTGAAGGAAAACAGCCTCGGCATTGTCGGGGCTTTTTTATGCCTGCCGATCAGTCAACGGTTGCGAATCATGCGTTTACGCAATTGCGCGTGTAAGCATTTGCTTACTTTCTCGTAAGTGTTTGGTTTTTTTACCAGGCATGTCCATCTCGAAACGGCGAAAGATTTTTCTATCCTTTTGAAAAATAACAAATATTTATACTTGAATGAGCGTTCAAGTCTGTCAGCCGATCAGTTGGATCCCGTTGAACTTCCCTCGGAACTCTCTAAGATCAGCCCTGTGTCCACGGATTGGCACAGCCATCAAGGAACGATGGTTGAAGGAACGTCGCAGGAAGCGATTCATCAGGATGATGAAAAGGAATACAGGGACTAGGGAAAAAATGTGGGCGGGTCATACCGCCCCTTTTTTTTGCCTGCAGAAAAGTGAAACCGACCACCCGCAAACGCAAAAAGGCCCGCAAGGGGCCTTTTCGATGCAGCAAGTTGATCAGCGTTCCAGATCGGCGATCTTGCCTGGCTTGCCATCCCACTCTTTAGCGTCTGGCAGCGCATCTTTACGCTCTGTGATGTTTGGCCAAATGTCAGCCAACTCCTGGTTCAATTCGATAAAGTTTTCCATACCCGCCGGGATTTCATCTTCGGAGAAGATCGCATTGGCCGGGCACTCTGGTTCACACAGGGCGCAGTCAATGCACTCATCCGGGTGGATAACCAGGAAGTTCGGGCCTTCGTAGAAGCAGTCCACCGGACACACTTCGACGCAGTCGGTGTACTTGCACTTGATGCAGTTGTCGGTAACGACGAAGGTCATTTCTAATTTTCTCCTCAGGCGGCGGCAGCGAAACCCTGTGTGGCAGGGCTCGCGAGGTTCGGGAGCGATAGTCTGCAGGCCAGGCTAATAACCCGCAGCATCCCAAACCGCGCGAGAGTCTACCAGCTTGCAAGCCTGTGCGTTATATCCGAACTTGCAGTGCATATAACATTTCGAGCGCTTTACGCGGCGTCAAGCCGTCCAGGTCAAGCTTTGCCAGCTCATCCAGCACCGGATGGGGCAGGCTGGCGAACATATCACTCTGGTGCGGCGCGCTGGGTTTGCTGCTGGCTTTGGCCTGGCTCGCCACGGGAATCTCGTGGGGCAGGGCGGTTTCTTCCAGACGGCTCAAGTGTTCACGGGCGCGGGTGATGACTTGCGCGGGCACCCCCGCCAACTGCGCCACGGCCAAGCCGTAACTCTGGCTCGCCGGCCCCGGCAGCACGTGGTGCAGGAACACGATGCGCTCGTTGTGCTCAGTGGCATTGAGATGCACGTTGGCCACCAGCGGCTCGCTTTCCGGCAATACCGTCAGTTCGAAATAGTGCGTGGCGAACAGCGTATAGGCGCGCAAATGCGCCAAACGCTCGGCCGCCGCCCACGCCAGCGACAGACCATCGAAGGTGCTGGTGCCGCGCCCCACTTCGTCCATCAGCACCAGGCTGCGTTCGGTGGCGTTGTGCAGGATGTTGGCGGTTTCGCTCATTTCCACCATAAAGGTCGAACGCCCACCGGCCAGGTCATCACTGGAACCGATCCGGGTGAAGATGCGGTCCACCAGCGACAACTCGCAACTGGCTGCCGGCACAAAGCTGCCGATGTGCGCCAGTAACACGATCAATGCGGTCTGGCGCATGTAGGTGGATTTACCACCCATGTTGGGACCGGTGATCACCAGCATGCGCGTGTCGTCATCCAGCGACAGGTCGTTGGCCACGAACGGCGTGGTCAGCACCTGCTCCACCACCGGGTGACGCCCCTGCACGATACGCATGCATGGCTCACTGACAAAACGCGGGCAGTTCAGGTCAAGGTTCAGCGCACGCTCGGCCAGGTTGCTCAGCACATCCAGTTCCGCCAGGGCGGCGGCGGTGTCTTGCAGCGGCGCCAGGCGGCTGATCAAATCTTCGAGCAACGCTTCATACAGCATCTTTTCGCGCGCCAGGGCACGGCTCTTGGCCGACAGGGCCTTGTCTTCGAACTCTTTAAGCTCCGGCGTAATGAAACGCTCGGCGCCTTTGAGGGTTTGGCGACGCTGATAATCAATCGGCGCCGACTCGGCCTGCTTGCTCGGCAACTCAATAAAGTAGCCGTGTACGCGGTTGTAGCCGACCTTCAAGTTGGCCAGGCCGGTGCGGGCTTTTTCGCGGGCTTCCAGGTCAATCAGGAACTGCCCGGCGTTTTCGCTCAGGGACTGCAGCTCGTCCAGCTCGCTGTCGTAACCGGTTTTAAGCACACCGCCGTCACGAATGATCGCCGGCGGGTTGTCGATAATGGCTTTTTCCAGCAGCGCCGCGAGGTCCGGGTAAGTGCCGGCCGTGACGGCGAGTTGTTGCAGGTGCGGCGTGTCCAGCTCGGTCATCGCCATTTGCAGCTGCGGCAGCGCGCTCAAGGCATCGCGCAGGCGCGCCAGGTCACGTGGCCGCGCATTGCGCAGGCCGATCCGCGCCAGGATGCGCTCGATATCGCCGATTTCCTTGAGCTGCGGCTGCAGGTTCTCAAAACGATAGCGATCCAGCAGGCAAGTAATTGATGTCTGGCGCGCTTGCAGCACGGTCAGGTCGCGCAGCGGACGGTTCAACCAGCGGGTCAACAAGCGGCTGCCCATGGCGGTCTGGCAACGGTCGACCACCGACTGCAGCGTGTTGTCACGGCCACCGGCCAGGTTGGTGTCCAGCTCCAGGTTGCGACGGCTGGCGCCATCGAGCACCACAGTGTCATCCAGGCGTTCATGGCGCAGGCTGCGCAAATGCGGCAGGGCGGTGCGCTGGGTTTCCTTGGCATAGCTGAGCAAGCAACCGGCGGCGCCGATGGCCAGGGTCAGGGTTTCGCAGCCGAAGCCTTTAAGGTCCTGCACCGAGAACTGCTGGCACAGACTTTTCAGCGCCGTGTCGCGCTCAAAATCCCACGGCGCACGACGCTTGGTCCCACGGCGCTTTTCCGCCGGTAAATCCTTGGGCCAATCATCCGGAATCAACAACTCCACCGGATTGATGCGCTCCAACTCCGCCAGCAGGTTCTCCCAACCCTTGATCTCCAGCACGCTGAAATTGCCGCTGGTGATATCCAGCACCGACAGGCCGAACAAACGCTCATCGCCCAACACCGCAGCGATCAGGTTGTCACGACGCTCATCCAGCAACGCCTCATCACTCACCGTGCCCGGCGTAATAATGCGCACTACCTGACGTTCCACCGGCCCTTTGCTGGTGGCCGGATCGCCGATCTGCTCACAGATCACCACCGACTCGCCGAGCTTCACCAGCTTGACCAGGTAGCCTTCCAACGAATGGTAAGGAATCCCACACATCGGAATCGACTGCCCCGCCGACTGCCCGCGCGCGGTCAGGGTGATGTCCAGCAGCTTGGCGGCCTTTTTCGCGTCTTCGTAGAAGATCTCGTAGAAGTCGCCCATGCGATAGAACATCAACTGATCAGGGTGCTGGTTTTTCAGGCGCCAGTACTGCTGCATCATTGGAGTGTGGGAAGACAGATCGGAGGTGTTTTTACTCATCAGATAGTTAGCAAATTCGTTGAAAGTGATGGGGCAAAGGGCACGCTTGGTCCAGTGTCGATCAGTGGCGGAGCGCGTACTTTCCACCGACGCAGGCCGAATGTGGGAGCTGTCGAGCCTTAGCGAGGCTGCGAAGGGATCGCCGCGCTGTACCTGCAGGCCGCAGCCCGCGCATCGCTGAAGTTCTAAAGCTCAACATCGTGCCCAATCGTAGTCGCTTAACTGATCGGCATTGGGCGCTTGGCCCAGCATTTGTTGCGATGGGCGCAAGGTTAACACGTGAAGTCGGCCCTTCGCAGGTCGCAAACGGCCAGGTAAAACACAAAAAGGGCAGCGCCTTTATATAAGCGCCGCCCATTTTTACTGTCGCCCGATTTACTGAAGGTTGCCGGGCGAATCCAACACCTTCACCACATCATCAACCACCGCCTTGACCATCTCCTGCAAGTAATGAGACGCCCAGGCGTAACGGTCCGTTTCCTTGGTCATCGCTGCGTCTTCGGCGAGTTGCTTGGCGACGTGGAGGAGGTCGGAGGCGTGGTGCAAGGCTTCGTGCAGGGAGACGCCGCTGTTGACGCGAAATAGCGGTTGGTCGGAGTGGAAGGAGAAGGGTGTGACGCCTAGGGTGGTTAGATCTTGCGCAGTGCTCATAAAACACCTCCGAGGACGGAGGAAATGAGCCGAGAAAGGTGACACCTTTTGATGCAATAAACGTAGAAGCACATAAGTGAAAGTTCCTTGATTTGAGGAACTGCCACGAACCTTCTCACAGGTTTGGGTGGCAGCTGTGCGCAGGGTGAGAAACCGGCAATCAAGGCAACCGGTAGACCCGAAGGTCTCCCACGCACAGCCACCATAAAACGATACCGCAGACGAAAAAAAACGCCGCGATAGGGTTCTTGGGCGCTTTGCGCCTTGATTTGCTCGGGTTCTCACACCCGGTCGCTGAATTTGCAGCGACCGGGGGAGGTTAGCGTGATGGTGGGGTGGGTGCAACTGTGGGTGTAGGTTGTCCATTCATCGTTGTCGAAACACGAGAGGGAAATTTTTGTCATTGAAAATAAGTGCGCCGTCCTTTTTTGCTTGCGGTACGGTCGTGAAACCTACATAGGATTTGCTGGCTGCCGAATGTAGCCGGACGGAGGTTGAATTTTGTGCTACTGCATAAATTATGCAATTTAGCATTTGCCAACCCCAAAAACTCCCGGCACTATCGCCGTTATGCAAAAACGCAACGTTTCAACCGTCTTAAGAGAGCTGCTGGACCGCGACCGGATCTCCCCCACGGAGCTTCACCGGCGTACCGGCGTGCCTCAATCCACACTCTCGCGGATCCTCAGCGGCAAGATCGTTGATCCGTCGGACAAGCACATCTCGCGCATCGCCGAGTACTTCCGCGTCAGCACCGACCACCTGCGCGGGCGCGCGGCGTTGGGCGCTGGGCGCGAGGACGGGCGCGACCCGATGCATTCGGAACTCAAGGACATAAGCCTGTGGGACGACGACACGCCCGTTAATGATGACGAGGTGTCGATCCCCTTTCTGCGCGAGGTTGAATTGGCTGCTGGATCAGGAAGATTCGTCATCGAGGAAAGCGAGAAGGCCAGCCTGCGGTTCGGCAAGCGCAGCCTTCGCCACAACGGTGTGCAGTTCGACCAGGCCAAATGCGTGACGGTGCGCGGCAACAGTATGTTGCCGGTGCTGCGCGATGGTGCGACGGTCGGGGTGAATGCGGGCAAGAGCGGCATTGGCGACATCGTCGATGGCGATTTGTATGCCATCAATCACAATGGCCAATTGCGGGTGAAACAGCTCTATCGCCTGCCTTCCGGGATTCGCCTGCGCAGTTTTAATCGCGATGAGCACCCGGACGAGGACTACAGCTTCCAGGAGATTCAGGATGAGCAAATCAGCATCCTCGGCCATGTGTTCTGGTGGGGCATGTACGCCCGTTAACCTCCTTACGTAAGACAAAGCCCGCCCATGTGCGGGTTTTTTTTCGGCCTTAAAAAACCGGTAAACCCCTGGCCTATCAGGCTCTCAATGCACTGATGCATTAGCTTAGTGAAAATAAATGCGTTTGTGCATTGACTGTATATGCATACATGCATATTCTCCATCTCAAGCCAGCCAACACGGTGGTGGAGGCGGCAAGGATGCCGCCAAGGAAAGTGACAAGGACGGCACGCAACATCGGCAAGGACGCCATCGAAGCGATGGCAGGGATGCCAGGCAACACCGGCAAGGATGCCGACGCTCTTTAGTTACACCGCTTTAAAAAAACAGGCAGCGATGAACCGGCCTTAACGGTTCAGAGGGTTGGCAACTGACCCGGGTGTGCAGCGTAAAGCACCAGAAGCAGTTATCCGGCAGACAGGGATCGTGGTCGGAAAAACATTGAGGAAAGAACCGTACCGCGCCAGTAGCGCCGAACGTTCGAGGACATCATTACTGAAAAGCCCGGGCAACCGGGCTTTTTGGAATGCCGACCTATCGAAGCATGTGTAAATGAAAAATGGACTATTGAGTGCTCAGCCAGGAGGCGCGACATGACAAATGAACAACAAGCGTTAGCGGAAATGCCTATCTGGCTGGTCATCGTATTGGCAGTGATCGGCGGGGTCTCCGGCGAAATGTGGCGCGCCGACAAGGAAGGCGCACGTGGCTGGTCGCTGATTCGCCGCCTGGCTTTACGCTCCGGGGCCTGCATGGTCTGCGGCGTTTCAGCCTTGATGCTGTGCTACGCCGCCGGCATGTCGATCTGGACCGCCGGCGCCATTGGTTGCCTCACCGCAATGGCCGGTGCCGACGTCGCCATCGGCCTTTATGAACGCTGGGCGGCCAAGCGCATCGGGGTCAACCAAGGCTCCGGCCAAGACCCGCAGTAACCGTTGCAAGGACGCTACTTACTATGATCCTTATCGAAAAACCCTCCCAACTGCCCCTCGCCATCGGCGCGGCGCTGCACGCGGCCTTCCCCGACGTGAAGGTCGGCAATCACCAGGATTTTCAGGGCGCCTTGGATAAAACCGGCGTGTTGATCACGGTCGAAGGCAATGGCCCGGGCATTCGTTCTCGCGAAGGGCGCAAGGCGCACGCCCTGACCGTTTCTCTCAGGGCCATGGTGGCGCCGGGTGCACTGCCGTTTGATGCCTGCGACCTGGCCAGCCAGCTAATGGACCAAGTGCTGGATAACCGTTGGGGCCTGCCCTTGGCCCAGTGTGATTTGCCGATAAATATCGTCGCCGCTCCGGTTGCTTCAACAACCGCTGAAACGGACTACGACACCTGGACTGTTTCCTTCACCCAAACCCTCTACATCGGGCCGGTATTACTCACAGATCCTACCGGCCAGCCGCTGTTTGCCCGCACCTGGGAAGTGTCGAACATCGACGATCCCGACCAATACAAACCACTGGCGGAGTAGCCCATGTTCGACGCGCTGTTACGCATGCAACTGGGGCCGATTGTCGAACGCCTGGCGGAGATGGAAACCCAACTTGAAGACCTGTATCGACGCGCCGAAAGTTTTTGTCGGATTGGCACGTGTCAGTCGGTCGATGCCGCCAGCAATACCTGCAAGGTCAGCCACGGTGATTTAGTCACGCCGGCCATCCGTTTTTTCAACCCCAGCGCGGGTTCGCAAACCGAAACGCGCATCCCGTCCGTGGGCGAACAATGCCTGTTGCTCAACTACGGCGGCGGCGAAGGCGGTGGGCAGTCTGTGGCCTTGTTCGGCCTCAACAGTAGTCAATTTCCGCCCGTCTCCAGCGTTGCCACATTGACCCGAAGGCGCCATCAGGACGGCACCCAAAGCGACTATGACGACGCCAGCCACATGTTCAATTGGGTCAACGGCCCCACCACGTTCAGCGGTTCGCGCGAACAGGTAGACGTCAAGGTCGGTGCCGCCAGCTTGGTCATGAGCGCCCAAAACATCACCCTGCAAATCGGCGGCACCCGCCTGGTACTGGACGCTGGCGGCGCGCACTTCAGCGGCCCGCTGGTGGACCACCAAGGGCGCGTCATCAGCCCACGATAAGGACATCCCATGCTCGGCATCGATCGAAACACCGGGGCAGCCGTCGATGACTGGCTGCAATTCGTGCAGCGCGCCACCCGAGCGCTGACCACCCCCGTGGGCACTCGGCAGAAACGCCCGCTGTACGGCTCGCTGATCCCGCAACTGCTTGGCCAGAACCTCGGCGACGACCTGCTGATCCTCGCCCAAAGCCACGCCGCGCAGGCGTTCTACAACAGCCACAACGGCATCGGCGATTTTCAACCCCAGGTCATCGTCGCCACCCGCCAGGGCGCCGGCCTGCTGTTGCGCTTCGCCGGCACCTGGAAAAACCGCCAACAAACCTTCGAGGTCGTGACATGAGCATGCTGATCCCCGGCCAGAACCAACTGGCGGAACCGGCCATCATTGCGGTGGATGAGTTCGAGCCGCTGCTGGCCGAATTCAAGGCGTTTGTGGTCGATTACGTCGCCACCCGAGCACCGCAAAGCGCGGCCAAACTCAAGGTCAGCCTCGACAACGAAAGCGAGTTGCTGACCCTGGCCCTGGAAGCCTTCTGTGTAAGGCTGCAAACCCACGAACGCAAATACAATGCCCGTATCAAGCAGATGCTGGCGTGGTGGGCCACCGGCAGCAACCTGGATGCACGCCTGGCGGACATGGGCCTGGAACGCCAAGTACTCGACCCCGGCGACCCGGCGGCGTTTCCGCCGGTACCGCCGACGTTGGAGAGTGACGACGACGCTCGCTTGCGTTATTACCTGGCACCCCATGCCCCGGCAGCGGGCTCGCGCATGCAGTATCGGCGAGAGGTTTTTACCCTGGGTGAACGGCCGTCGGCGAAGGTGCAAAGCGCGACGCCCGGTGTGGTGACGGTCAGCTACACCTTTGATCCCGGCGGTTATGCCGCGCAGGTCAAGGACGGCAACGCGCGTCGAACAGCGCCCGGCGAAGTGATGGTCACGGTGCTTTCTCGCGAAGGCGACGGCACGCCCTCTGCGGATTTGCTTGACGGGGTTCGCCGCCATTTCGCACGGCCGGATGTGCGACCGGAGACGGATCTGGTCAGCGTGCAAGGTGCGCAAATCCTGCGTTACAAAATCCGTGTGGTCGCGAAGATCAATGCCGGTCCGGACTCGGGGCTCACTCAGGTAGCGGCGCAGAAACTGCTGCAAGATTACGCAGAGTCCTGTCATCGCCTCGAAGGGCGGGTAGACCCCAGTTGGATCGACTACGCGATTCACAGCGCCGGTGCCGCGCAGTTACAGATCGTTGAGCCGCTCGAACCCATTATCAGCAACGCCTTCCAGGCCCCGTATTGCACAGGTGTTGAGGTGGAGGTGCGCACGCTATGAGTGAGCGAAAACCGAGCCTATTGCCCGCTAACAGTTCGCAATTGGAAAAGGCGTTGGACCAAGGCTTTGGACGGTTACTTGAGCGAGTAACGCCGCCATTTCCCGAACTGATGAACCCGACGCAAACACCACTGGATTTTTTACCCTATCTCGCGGCTGATCGAGGCGTAAGCGAATGGAGTTCCATCGCAGCCGAGGCGGAAAAGCGTGCAACGGTAAAGCTCGCTTGGCCAACCGCTCGACAAGCGGGCACCCGTAAAGCACTCGAGAACGCGGCCAAAGGCTTACAGCTAATCCCCGAGGTGCGGGCCTGGTACGAACAAACACCGCGAGGCAAACCCTACAGCTTTTCTCTCCGGGCGTACTCCGAGTTGCCCTATAGCGAAGAGATCGACGCACGGCTGGATCGACGTTTGGCGGACGCCAAAAGCGAGCGCGACATTTTCACCGTCACGGTCGGCTTAAGCGCATTTGGCAGCCATTCCATCGGCGCGGCGACTGTCTGCGGTGAACTGACCACTATCTATCCGATTGTTATCGAGGGGCTTGAAGCGTCCGGCATGGCTTTTTTGGCAGCCGGGTTCTACAGCGTCGAAACCGTCACTATCTATCCACAGGGGTCCTAAATGGCCGACTTTTATACCCTGCTGACCAACGCAGGGATTGCTTATGAAACTGCCTGCAAGGCTGCTGGTGTACCTATCAAACTCGCGCAAATCTCGGTCGGTGATGGCAATGGCGCTGTCTACAACCCCGATGCCAGCGCAAAAGCGCTGAAACGTGAAGTGTGGCGCGGGCCATTGAATGCGTTGTTTCAGGATGAAAAAAATCCGAGCTGGTTGCTGGCTGAAGTGACTATTCCACCCGAGGTGGGTGGCTGGTATGTACGTGAGGCCGGGCTTTGGACGGATACCGGGGTTTTGTACGCCATCGTTAAATACCCGGAGTCGTTCAAGCCGGTGTTGGCAACGTCCGGCTCGGGGAAAGAGTTTTATATTCGGTCGATTTTTGAGACCAGTAATGCGTCGTTGGTGACGTTGTTGATTGATGACACCGTGGTCAAGGCAACTCGAGCTTGGGTGACGGGTTATGTGGCTGATGAGTTGGCCAAGCTTGATGCCAAGCAGTCGGTTCGCGTGGCGACCACGGCAAACATCTCCTTGAGTGCAGCGCAAACAATTGATGGTGTGGCTGTTGTTGCGGGGGACCGGGTTCTTGTCAAAAACCAGTTGGTTGCGAAAGATAACGGGCTTTATGTTGTGACGAACACTGCGTGGGTTCGGGCTAAAGATGCGGATTCCAGCACCAAAATGACACCTGCGATGACGGTGACGGTTGAGCAGGGTGCAACGCTCGCTGATACGATTTGGCAGCTGATTACCGACGGTTCGATTGTTGCCGGTAGCACTTCGCTGGTCTTTCAGAACATAACGTTTGGTTTTGCACCACTCAGGTCGCCGGTATTTATTGGCCCTTCGGCGAATACTCCTGCACGATTTGACAACAGTAAGGCGTTGGCAACGACCGAGTTTGTCAAACAGGCCGGAGGCAGTTTCATCGGTATTCGTAATATTACTGCCGCGACGCAATTTACCGTTGAGGACGTGGGTTTCGCCTGTGGTTTGGGGGGGAACTCTGGCTATACGGTGACCTTGCCGGATATCGCCGATGTGCCAGATGGTTCGGTTATTGCGATGCACTGTCGAAGTAACGGCACCGTTGTTGTGGCCAGTAAGTCAGGCCAGCAGATTAGTCCACAAGGTGCTTATCTTAGCTCGATAACAATGGCTGCTGGCGAGAGCGCTTCCTTCGTTAAAGAGTGGGGTGTGTGGTGTGTCTATGGTACCGCAGCGCTGAAATACTCAGCCCAATTCTCTGCCAGTACGGGGGAAAATGGCTTTGAGAGGAAACCATCTGGCCTTATTGAACAATGGGGCTATGGAGTAAGCGATGCCTCTGGAAATCTCTATGTCACTTTCCCTGTCTCCTTTCCCGGGGCGATGCGCAATATTGTGGCAACTCATGTGGGCGGGGCAGGTGCAATTGTTATTTGTGTTGGCGGTAGTGCAACAAAGCAGGGGGTAACCTTAAGAATTCAAGAAGGCGTCTCGGGTTCACCTGGTGTTTGGAGTATCTACTGGCGGGCTATTGGAGTTTAAAATGACAGAAAAAATCCTGTTTAGCCCGAGTACGCTCGGCGCCTACTTGCCGACTATCAACGGCGACGATATTCCTGACGACGCAGTTGAGCTGCCATTGATCCAGTGGCAATCGATACTTGCCGAACTAGCGGTCAGTCCTAAAAGAATAGGTGCTGACGCTGATGGTTTTCCTATTTTGATTGACCCGCCGCCACTGAGTGATGAGTTGCTTGAATCAGTAGAGCGGACGTGGCGGGATGTGCGGCTATCCTGGACTGACTCGATCGTGTCAAGGCATCGGGACGAGTTAGAACTTGGCGAAATGGCTACACTCAACGACGTGCAATACGCTGAACTGCAACTTTACCGACGCAAGCTACGTGACTGGCCGCAAGGAGCCGAGTTTCCTTTAGCTGATCACCGTCCAACTAGCCCTGCTTGGCTGACCACCTCACTTAAGTAAACGCCTCGCACAGACGGGGCGTTTTCTTTTCTCGCGCTCACTTATTGATAACCCACTAAAACCGCCCTGCGGTTTTTTTTATGCCCGGAGATCCACCTATGGCCAACCGCCAAACCTACACCGTCCTCATCCCATTCCCCACCGGAGGTGGCCATTGGTCCACCGCCGGCGAGGAGCTGGAACTGCTTGACGTCGAAGCATCCGCCCTGCGCACCGCCGGCCGTCTGGAATTGACCAGCGTCCTCAACTCCACCCCCAAGAAGGCTGACTGATCATGGCTGAGGTTTTGAACTTCGAGCACAACGGCATCACTGTGAATGCCACCGAATCCCCCGAGGCCATGGGTGGCCTGGGTGACAACGTTATCGGCCTGGTCGGCACCGCGCCGAATGCCCACGCGTCGATTCCGAAAAACGCGCCGTTTCGCATCAACAGCTTCACTACTCAGGCGCTGCTGGACCCTACCGGCGCCGAATCGGGCACGCTGTTTCAGGCGGTGTACCAGATCCTCAAAGTGGTGAAGGTGCCGGTGTATGTGGTGATCGTGGAGGAGGGCGCAACCCCGGCCGACACCGTCAATAACGTGATCGGCGGCAATGAGCCAACCACCGGCCGCAAGCTGGGCCTGGCGGCTTTGAGCAGCGTCCCGGAAGACCTGACCATCATCGGCGCGCCAGGCTTCACCGGCACCAAGGCCGTGGCCGGTGAGTTCGCGGCTTTCGGCAAGCGCATCAAAGCCCGTGTGGTGCTGGACGGCAAGGACGTCTCGGTCGCTGACCAGGTGACCTACAGCGGCGAACTGGGCGGTGCCGACCTCGGCTTCGACCGTTGCCTGCTGGTGCACAACCTGCCGTCGGTGTATTCCAAGGCAGCCAAGAAAAACGTGTTCCTGGCGCCATCCTCGTTGGCCATCGCCGCGTTGGCCAAGGTCAAGCAATGGGAAAGCCCTGGTAACCAGGTGACCTTCGCCGAGGACGTTTCCCGCGTGGTCGAGTACAACATCCTCGACACCTCCACCGAAGGCGACCTGCTCAACCGTTACGGCGTGAGCTACTACGCGCGCACTATCCTCGGCGGTTTTTCGCTGCTGGGTAACCGCTCCATCACCGGCAAGTTCATCAGCTACGTCGGCCTGGAAGATGCCATCAGCCGCAAGCTGGTCAAGGCCGGCCAGAAGGCCATGGCCAAGAACCTCACCAAGTCGTTCATGGACCAGGAGGTCAAGCGCATCAACGACTGGCTGCAAACCCTGGTCGCCGATGAAACCATTCCCGGCGGCAGCGTGTACCTGCATCCGGAATTGAACAGTGTCGAGAAGTACAAGAACGGCACCTGGTTCATCGTTATCGACTACGGCCGCTACGCGCCGAACGAACACATGATTTATCAACTCAATGCCCGCGATGAAATCATCGAGCAGTTCCTGGAGGACGTTCTCTAATGTTTACCAACCGTGTAAGACAGGCCATTGCGGCCACCCTTCAAGGCCTGCCGTTGTCCGCGACGGTCGAGGAGTTCACCCCACCAAAGATCGAGTTCGACATGGAGCCCATGTCCGGCGGGCGCTTCATCGCCGAAGAAATGGCCAAGAGCGGCAAGGTGCTCGGCGCCACGTTGGTGCTGCAAGGTGCCGGCCCGGAAATCATGTTGGCCCTGGGCGTGCGCCTGGGTGACGACATCCTGCTCAACGTGCGTGAAGCCGGACAAGACCAGGACGGCAAAACCTACTTCACCTACCACACCGTCGGCGGCAAATTGAAATCCCTGGCCGAGGCGAAGCTGAAGATGGGCGACAAGGTCACCACCACCCTGGAGCTGTCCTGCCGCACCTACAACCGCCTGGAAAATGGCATTCCGGTGATCGACATCGACGTGCGCACCCAGAAGTTCGTACTCAACGGCGTCGATATTCTCGGCGATGCGCGCCGTGCGGTGCTGATGCCGTAAGCCTTCACTGCACCTGAAGTGGACACTGTCAGTGTGGGAGCGGGCTTGCTCGCGAATACGGAGTGTCAGTCAATATATGTGTGACTGATAGACCGCATTCGTGAGCAAGCCCGCTCCCACATGGACCGGTGTTGTCTTGCAGATACTTTCTCACCAAGGAATTGCCCCATGGCCTGGATGCCACCGCTGCACATTCTGCTGTCTCCGATCACCGCCGACACTGGCGCGACGATCCGGCAGATTCAACTCAAACCGCTGTTCTACGCCGCGCAAAAAGCCGCGCTGGCCCGGGCCGGTGATGACGAGGACGACCAGTTTTTTGAACTGGCGAAACTCGCCACCGGCCTGTCGGAAAAAGAACTCGATCAGCTCAAGCGCCCGGACTACGTGAGCATCGCTCAGTACGTACATGACATGTCGACACGCCCGGCGTCGTTCTTCCTGGATCAGCCTGACGAAGCATCCCACGACCAGCCTGTCCAGCTGTTGCTGGCCCTCGACGCGGCCGGTCGCAGCCTCACCGAACTGCCTCTGGAAATGCCGGCCCTGCGCGCCACCAAAGTGATGAAAAAACTCGCCACCCACAAAGAACGCGCCGAGTTCATCACCGCTCATTGCACCGGTTTGATGATCCCCGATCTCGCCGGCCTGACCGTGCCCGACTGGACGCAACTGCAGGAGCGCATCGACGATTTTTTAAATCAACCGGCGGACTTCTTTCGCAGCGCGACATCGAAGTAATCCTCGATGTGGTGCCGCTGATTTACTCGGTCAATGAGGCGGAGATCCTCGACTGGGACGCCGGCAAAGCATTGCGCCGCTACGACATTGCGATCACTCGCCTTGGCGTTAAACAGGAGTAAGCGGGATGCAACAGAGTCAATTTGGAACGCGGCTCGCCCAGGAAGACAAGCTGTGGCTGCTTGGCGATGCGGACCTCGGCAGTGTGCTGGCACCTTTTAGTGCAGACCTTGCCGCGCCTGTCAGCCTGGATTCGGTGCCCCAGCCTGCGCCGCAGCCTGAGCTGACCTCGGCGTTGGTTACCGTCAGTGTGGACATCAACACGCTGACACAAGAGCAGGTCCGTTTGCGCGAGGCGTTGGAGACGCTCACCAGCACACTGTTTATTACCGGAAGTTCGCTGGCAACCCAGTCCACCCATGCCAGCACCGCAACCGCCACGGGCGAGCCGGTGAAGCCTGAGCCCGTTCCCCGCTCCTGGACCGACCAAGGCCTTGAGCTAGGCGCGGATGCCGCCAAGTTCGTCGGTAAGGAAGTGCTCAGCGGTTTGTGGGACAAGGCCAAGGACAGGATTTCCGGCCGCGCGCTGGATGCGGTGGCCGACCGTTTCCCGACCGCCGCCAAGTGGCTTAAAGAAGACAAAGGCAAAGACAAGGATGCGGGCAAAGGCAAGGAGTGCTGCTGCACGGGAGCGCTGCCAGCGGATATTCGTGGCCCACTTGAAACAGCCGCCGCGCAGATGCCTGAAAGCGTTGGCGAGACCACCAGAAAGAAAGACAAAGCGCGGCCCAAGGGCACTGCAAGCAAGCCGCGCGGCGCGCGCAAGAAGACCCGACAATCCAGTTCACGCGAGGTTAAAACCAGCCTGGTCAGAACGTCGGCCGATATCAAATCGCAAGGTTCCGCCCCTGTTGCCAAGGTCTCGCTCCCGGTCAATGTCATGGGTCAACCACTGCTTGCGTTCGACAGCAAGCGAGCGGCGCAAGCCTCTACCCGGTCTCCGGTGAGTTCGTTTACTGCCTATGCGGCGCCTGCGGCAAACCGGACCGTGGCGCGTGGCACGTCCAAAGGCCTGACGGCCGGGTTATCGGGAGCGTTGGCAAAGCTGGAGTCGTCCGCCGCCCGCCGCCTCGGCCCACTGAGGTACGTCGACACCGCTATGGACGTGGTGCAGGGCGTACGTAACGGTGACGCCAAAGCTGTCGGTGCAGGCCTCACCGCGGCCGGTGGCGCCTGGGCCGGCGCCTCCGCCGGTGCCGCCATCGGCACGCTGATTTTCCCCGGTGTCGGCACCGCCGTCGGTGGCGCAATTGGCGGCCTGCTCGGCAGTGAGGCGGGCACCTGGCTTGGCGAGAAATTGTTCAGCGCAAATGATCGCCTGCCCGCGCCTGGTGCGGTGAGCAAAGAGCTCAATGCCGCGCGCACGGACAACGTGCAAGTCACCCTTGCCCCGAGCATCCAGATCACCGGCGTCAACCCCGCCGATGCCCAGCAAGTCGTCAATCAGGTGATCCAGGCCCTGCAATTTCAGTGCATGCCAATGGTCACCGACACCCTTGGCATTCGGCGCAACGCGGCACTGGCTGACCCTTCAGGAGGTGATTGATGCGACAACAAATGGTCCTCGGCGACTTTATTTTTGGTTTGTCCCGAGGCTTTGCCTATTCCGGGCTGGTGCGTACCACTGACGGCGGCTGGAGTGACCTGGCGATCATTGCCAGCAAGCCCCAGTCACGGCAAAGCGGCCAGAAGCTGGAGAAGCTCACGTTCACCGGCACAGCGATGTACGCCATCGGCATGCAGCGCCTGGATGAACTGCGTGCGCTGCAAAATGCGCGTGTACCCTTGCCGCTGGTCGATGGCATCGGCCGCAACTGGGGCCTGTGGCGGATCAATTCGGTAATGGAAACCCAGAGTAACGTGATCGATGATGGCACTGCCATGGTCATGGCCTGGACTATGGAACTGGAGGAATTCGTCAATGCGTAGAGTGCGAAGTATTGCCGGTGATTCGGTCAACCTGTTGCTCTACCGCGAATTGGGCCGTTGCGATGACGCGGCGGAAGAAACCCTTTGGCGTCTGAACCCCTTACTGGCCGAATACGGTCCGGTGCTGCCGGCTGGCGTGTGGGTCATCGTGCCGGAAATGCAAGCGCGGCCGGCTGCTGTGCGGCCTGTTCTGGCGTGGGATTAAGGAGGCGACATGGCACAGGGATTTACGCCGATCGTGGAGTTTTATGGCGCTAATGCCGCGCTGCTTAATCAACGCCTGATGCATTGGAGCCATACCGACGCCGCAGGTATCGAGTCTGACCGGCTGGAGTTGACCCTCAATATCGAGGGGCTGGAAGGTTTGCCCAGCCTGAGCGGCAAGATCGGTTTGCGTGTGGGTTTTCAGGAGTCGGCGCTGGTGGAAAAAGGCGAGTTTGTGATCACTCAGCGCACGCCCGTGCTGTTTCCCATGCGCTTGATGATCTTGGCGACTGCCGCGCCTTTCAGCATGCTCGATGCCAGCGGTTATCGCCAGCGACGGTCGGCCAGTTACGGGCCAACCACGCTGGGCGCACTGTTTCGCCAACTGGTCAGTCGCCACGGTTTTTCACCGCGTGTGGCCCCGGCGCTGGAAGGCATTGCGATTGCCCATATCGACCAGTCCAATGAAAGCGACATGGCATTCATCACCCGCCTTGCCAAACGCTACAGCGCGGTTACCAAACCGATCAACGAGTTGTATGTGCTGGCCGAAGCGGGGCAGGTCAAATCACTTTCCGGGCAATTATTACCGCAGGTGAAGCTGTCCGTGACCCAGGACAATCGCCCCGGTGACCAGGCCTTCATCACTGCCAAGCTCGACGAAACGTCTCGCTCCAAATACATGGGCAGCCGCGTGACCTGGTGGGATGCCGCAGGTGGCAAACAGCAGGTAGTCGAGGTGGGGGTGGCCCCGTTCAAAACCTTGCGTCAGCGCTGCCAGAACCAAGCCGAGGCGCGTGCCGTGGCTGAAGGCGAACTGCGTCGCGTGGGACGCGAAGGCTTGAAACTGGTGATCGATTGCCCTGGCAACCCGCTGCTGGCCGCTGAGGGCTTGCTGGTGCTGGATGAAACCTGGCCTTCGTATATGCAGGGCCAGTGGTCGATGAAACAGGTGGTGCATGTTGGCGATCCGGTGACTGGGTATCGCAGTTCGATTACAGCGAATGGGTTGTCGGCGTGAACAGGTAAGTCATTCGAAGCAGCCGTTCACTGATGTTGGAGGAACTTATGTTGAGAGAGCTTCGATGCGGAAACTGCAAAAAACTCCTTGCTCGAATAGGTGAGGTTACAGAACTCCAGATCAAATGTTCCCGTTGCGGGACGTTGAACCATGTGAAGGCCACGCGCCTCGAGCCATCGCCCATGAGCGCCATACGCCCAATATAGAGGCCTGAACTTAAATCAGCTCAGTAACGGAGTTTAAAATGGAAAACGCAAACTCAGCGTCTCAAACCTTGCAAGATCTTTGGACCCAGGTGCAACCGGTGGATAACACCGGCATGCTTAGGCGCGTGGTTTTTGGGGACGGCAAGTTTTATGCGGCTGGTGGCAACGGTCTTCCAACAACCACTCAGCTTGTCAGCGGAAACGCAACTGGTACAGCGTGGACCAAGCTTAAGGACGTCGTCACCTCTGATAGCGCAAAGGTCCTCAATGACCTGTACTGGAACGGTCTTGGGACACAGCTTCAAGCCGTTTCTCAATCCGGCAATGTGGCCTACGGCAGCACAGCACGCCCTGAAAGGGCTTGGACAAACATTACGGCAACTGTTCGCGCGTCCGGAGACTTGCAAGGCATTGTGTATTATCAGCCAATTTCCGGCAGCGACGCGACCTGGATACTGGTTGGGTCTAACGGTAAAGTCTTTTCCCGTTATGGCGATTGGTCAGGCCAGGTGGAGCGCACTACGACCTTCACTTCTGACGAGACTGTGTACTGCGTCAACGTCATTGGCGTTTTCGTGTTGGTTGCGGGATCGAATGGGAAGCTGCTTAGCGCTGTGAAGATGGCGACGGGTAATCCGCAATCATTCTCGACCGTAACCAGCACCTTCGGCACTAGCACCATCCTTTCCATGAAGCTTTGCAACGGGAAAATGTTTATCGTTGGTGCGGATGGCAAGATGGCATATTCACCCGATGGGCTTAACTGGACTGCTGTTGCAGATACCAGTTTCGGTGGAACCATCATCCGCGACATTGCTTACGGTAATGGCAAGTATGTAGCTGTCGGCGACGGCGGCAAGACAGCCGTTTCCGAGGATGGGATCGGCTGGGTTCAGCAAGCCAACACTTTCGCAGGAACCGATATCCGGAGCGTCGCCTACGGCAACGGCAATTTTATCGCTGTTGGTGCAGGCGGCAAGATTGCTTACTGGACTCCATGATCTTCTAGCTCCTTGCGTAATAGAGCCCAGCCGTCGCGCTGGGCTTTTTATTGCCTGATTTTCCCCAAGCCCTCAGAGCCTCTGACTTGTCACGCTGATGAGGGACCTATTCAGGGCCTCGGCATTCGCTGGGGCTTTTCGTGTCTGGAGGATCAGCATGCTGCTCAGAAGTCTCGAAGAGGCGAAGCCATTTATGGTGGTCGACGGCATTGCATGCGCCTACTACGCGCAGATCGGTGCTACCGAAATCGAAAATGCAAAACAGGCCGACTCGATTACACCAGAGCAGCGCTGGTTCCTGAAAGGGCTCACCTTCGGACCTACCAATCGTTAATTCCAGGCCTCGCCATTGAACGGGGACGTTTGCCTTAAGCCGTTCGTCCGTTGATTGGCACTGACCATGACCTGCCAGCCTCCCATGTTCAAGCGCGGATATCCCGAGCATAAAGAAGGAGAGTCAGCATGGACATCGATAAGAATGCGCCAGGCAATATTTCTCAGCAGGAAGTCACACGCGGCACTGATAACGAGACAGGGCATGACCCAAGGCGTGATGAGGACAAGATCCCGCTGCCGCCTGACGACGATGCACCTCTCGAAGAGGATATGTCGGATGTGGACGCCGCTGATTCAGTAGCGAGCGAGCATCCTGACAACTGAGTAAAATCAGCTAACAAACCCGGCGATTGTGTCGGGTTTTTTATTGCCCACGGAAAGGGTAATTCAGCAAAAGGAATTTGCAGGTGTTGAAAGAATTCAGATGCGGTAACTGCAAAAGACTTCTCGCCCGCACGGGTGGGTTTACAGAGCTCCAGATCAAATGTTCCCGATGCGGGACGTTGAGTCATGTGAAACCCGCGAGCCTCGAGCAATCGCCTTTGAGCGACATGAAAGCGGAATCTTCCGCGACAAGTCATTCGACTCCATAGGTGAATACACATGAGCACTATATTGAACTTCATCGTCTCTGAGAGCGGCAGGTCGCAGCATTTGCGTGCGGTTAATTCAAGGCGCGTGTGCTGCGTAATAGCTAAAGGATGGATAGGAAAAAGGGAGGCTCTATGTTTACGATTGACTACAACACTTATCGCACGCTTAAACCTTACGGCAAACGTGTACGTTTCCTGGTGTTGCACTACACCGCGTTGGACTTTTCTGGCTCGGTCAAATCGCTGACCACCGGGGCTGCAAGTGCGCATTATCTGATCCCGGATCCAATCGATCCGAGCTACATTGCGGCGGGCTTCAAAGGGCAGAAGATTTTCAGTCTGGTGGCGGAAGAGGACCGTGCGTGGCACGCAGGTGTCAGCCAGTGGGCCGGTCGTTCAGGGTTGAACGACACCTCTATCGGTATCGAGATTGTTAACCAGGCCACGGATGTCGACGGCGTTTTCACGTTCCCTGACTACCAGGCTTCGCAAATCAGAGCCCTCAAGCAATTGGCGAGGAACATCCTGCAACGTTACCCGGACATGTCGCCGAAAAACGTGGTAGGCCATTCCGATATTGCGGTCGGTCGCAAATCAGACCCCGGCCCCAAGCTTCCCTGGAAAGACCTTGCGCAGGCAGGTATCGGCGCCTGGTACGAGGATTCAGTCAAAGACAAATACCTCCAGCAATTCAGTGGCGAAATTCCTGAGCGTGACCAAGTGGTTCAGGCGTTTTCCCGCTATGGCTATGGCATTGAAACGCCCATTTCTGATGGTTTTTTCAGTGCGCTGGTACGGGCTTTTCAACTGCACTTTCGGCCTGAAAACCCTGATGGAGTGCTGGATTGCGAAACCTGCGCGATCTTGTATGCACTGAATGAAAAATACGCCTGAGTTCGTGCGGCACTCAAAGCTCGATCTTCATTTCGAAGCGCCGAGGAGGGCAACATGGTCCTGTCCGAGCAACAGTTAGTTAAAGTCTTACCACGCTCACGGCTTAAAGCCGGCGTTTTCATTTCTGCGTTAAACGCCGCCATGTCACACCACCAAATCATCACACCTGAGCGCATGGCCGCATTTCTTGCCCAAATCGGCCACGAATCCGGCCAGTTGCTCTATGTGCGAGAACTGGGCAGCGATCAATACCTGAGCAAATACGACACCGGCACCCTGGCGGCGCGTTTGGGCAACACCCCCGAGGCCGACGGCGATGGCCAGAAGTACCGGGGCAGGGGGCTTATCCAGATCACGGGGCTGCGCAATTACCTCGCCTGCAGCCAAGCGTTGTTTGGCGACGACCGTCTGTTGCAGCAACCGCAACTGCTGGAGCGGCCGCAATGGGCGTGTGAGTCCGCTGCCTGGTTCTGGCAGAGCAATGGTTTGAATGAACTCGCCGACAAAGACCAGTTCACCACCGTTACCCGGCGCATCAATGGCGGGCTGAACGGGCTGGACGAGCGTTTGCAACTATGGGCACGGGCGAAGGCGGTGCTGGGCGTTTCCTGAGGTGGCGTGCGCGTCGTCGGCCGTTAGCGTCTTGATGCACTCTGTAACTTGCATGGCCGATAGGCTCCTGTAGGGTAGGCAAACCCCCGCCCATTCCTGGAGACGACCGTGAAGGAAATCACTCAACTGGCCGCTGATCTGGGTCGCCGTTTGCAGGTGCTCAATGCCCACGTCACCACTGCCGAGTCGTGCACCGGTGGCGGTATCGCCGAAGCCATCACGCGTATTCCGGGCAGTTCGGCGTGGTTTGAGGCCGGGTATGTCACTTACTCCAACCGGCAGAAGACCCGCCAGCTGGGCGTGCCGGAGGCGTTGTTCGCCAAGGTCGGCGCCGTCAGCCAGGAAGTGGTGGAAGCGATGGTGCGCGGTGCGCAGGAAAAAAGCCTGTCGCGCTTTGCCGTGGCGGTCAGCGGTGTCGCGGGGCCGGATGGCGGTTCGCCGGACAAACCGGTGGGCACCGTATGGCTGGCGTTCGGCGTGGGCGACGAGGTGACGGCCGAGCTGGCGCACTTCCCCGGTAACCGCGACGAGGTCCGCCGACAAACGGTAAAGGCCGCGCTGGAGGGCTTGTTGCGACGAGCTGCAGCAGAAATCGAAAATCAGGGGTAGGCGATCCCGGATCTTTGTGGAACAATACTGTCTACTTATACAGGTGTTGGCCGTCAGGCCTTATTGATTACGTGAGGACTTTAATGGACGACAACAAGAAGAAAGCCTTGGCTGCGGCCCTGGGTCAGATCGAACGTCAATTCGGCAAGGGTGCCGTAATGCGTATGGGCGATCACGACCGTCAGGCGATCCCGGCTATTTCCACTGGCTCTCTGGGTCTTGACATCGCACTCGGCATTGGCGGCCTGCCAAAAGGCCGTATCGTTGAAATCTACGGCCCTGAATCTTCCGGTAAAACCACCCTGACCCTGTCGGTGATTGCTCAGGCGCAAAAAATGGGCGCCACCTGTGCGTTCGTCGACGCCGAGCACGCCCTGGACCCTGAATACGCCGGCAAGCTGGGCGTCAACGTTGACGACCTGCTGGTTTCCCAGCCGGACACCGGTGAGCAAGCCCTGGAAATCACCGACATGCTGGTGCGCTCCAACGCCATCGACGTGATCGTGGTCGACTCCGTGGCTGCCCTGGTACCGAAAGCTGAAATCGAAGGCGAAATGGGCGACATGCACGTGGGCCTGCAAGCCCGTCTGATGTCCCAGGCGCTGCGTAAAATCACCGGTAACATCAAGAACGCCAACTGCCTGGTGATCTTCATCAACCAGATCCGCATGAAGATCGGCGTGATGTTCGGCAGCCCGGAAACCACCACCGGTGGTAACGCGCTGAAGTTCTATGCTTCGGTCCGTCTGGATATCCGCCGTACCGGCGCGGTGAAGGAAGGTGATGAGGTGGTGGGTAGCGAAACCCGCGTTAAAGTCGTGAAGAACAAGGTGGCTCCGCCGTTCCGTCAGGCAGAGTTCCAGATTCTCTACGGCAAGGGTATCTACCTGAACGGCGAGATGATCGACCTGGGCGTACTGCACGGTTTCGTCGAGAAGTCCGGTGCCTGGTATGCCTACAACGGCAGCAAGATCGGTCAGGGCAAGGCCAACTCGGCCAAGTTCCTGGCGGACAACCCGGATATCGCTGCCACGCTTGAGAAGCAGATTCGCGACAAGCTGCTGACCCCAGCGCCGGACGTGAAAGCTGCTGCCAACCGCGAGCCGGTTGAAGAAGTGGAAGAAGCTGACACTGATATCTGAAGCAAACGATGACTGTGGTACTGGATACACTCGTCGCCGTTCGGCGCACCGCGATGGACCTGCTCGCTCGCCGCGAGCATGGTCGAGTCGAGCTGACGCGTAAACTGCGTCAGCGCGGTGCAGAGCCCGAGATGATCGAAACAGCCCTGGACCGTTTGACGGAAGAAGGGCTGCTTTCCGAAGCCCGTTACCTTGAAAGCTTTGTCTCCTACCGCGCGCGCTCCGGCTACGGCCCAGCGCGAATTCGTGAAGAGCTGAGCCAGCGTGGCCTGCAACGTGCCGATATCGACCTTGCCCTGCGTGAGTGCGGTATCAGTTGGCAGTCGCAGTTGGAAGATACCTGGCGGCGCAAGTTTGCCGGCCATTTGCCGATTGATGCCAGGGAGCGTGCAAAGCAAGGTCGCTTCCTGAGTTATCGCGGGTTTTCGATGGACATGATCAGTCGGTTGCTCAGCGGCCGAGACATGGACGATTAAGTCTTCAGGCTGGTAAAAATCTGAATGTGGGAGCTGGCTTGCCTGCGATAGCAGTGGGTCAGCAACCTATAAGCTAGCTTGCAAACCGCTATCGCAGGCGAGCCAGCTCCCACATCGGATTGTGTTGGCTGCTGAGATGCCAGATCTCGGTAAAACAAAAGGCCCACTACGACAGTAGTGGGCCTTTTTTTTTGCCTAAAAAATCACGCCGGCTCCGGCGCCACCCGCTGCTGCGTCTTCCCCTGAGCCTGGGCCCAGTTCTCCGGCAAATTGATGTAGTCCACCAATTCCCGCAGGCGGCCCTGATCACGGCCATTGAAGTTGAACACCAGGCGGGTCAAATGGCTGAACCTGGGCTCATCGTGTTCCTCGCCAGTGTAAGCAAGCTGTTGAAACTCACCACTCAGGCGCAGGCTGGCGAACTCTGTCTGCAAGTGGGCCAAGGCCCGTTCACTGAGCCGGTGGTTCATGCGCACCACAAACTCACGCTTCAACCAACGGGTGGAGTGGAAGTTGGCATAGAACTGGTTGATTTCCGCCACCGCTTCTTCAGCGCTGTAGACCAGGCGAACCAGCTTGAGGTCGGTGGGCAGGATATAGCGATTGGCCTCGAGCTGGTTGCGGATAAAGTCCAGCGCGCCTTGCCAGAAACCGCCACCGGGGGCATCCAGCAGCACCACCGGCACCAGCGGGCTCTTGCCGGTCTGGATCAGGGTCAGGACTTCCAGCGCTTCATCCAGGGTGCCGAAACCGCCTGGGCACAGCACCAGCGCGTCGGCTTCCTTGACGAAGAACAGCTTGCGAGTGAAGAAAAAGTGGAAAGACAGCAGGTTGTCAGTGCCATCAATGGTCGGGTTGGCGTGCTGTTCAAAGGGCAGCGTGATGTTGAAACCCAGGCTGTGCTCCAGGCCAGCCCCTTCGTGGGCGGCAGCCATGATGCCGCCGCCGCCGCCGGTGATCACCATCAGGTCCGATTGTGCCAGCAGTGCCCCGACTTCCCGGGCCAGGGCGTATAACGGGCTTTCGAGCGGCGTGCGTGCCGAGCCGAATACGGTCACCTTACGGCGGCCCTTGAACTGTTCCAGTACGCGGAAGGCATTCTCCAACTCGCGGATCGCCTGCAAGGTGATTTTGGCGTTCCAGCGGTTGCGGTCGTCCTGCGCCATGCGCAGCACGGTGAGGATCATGTCGCGATAAAGAGGGATGTTCGGGCTGTTGGGAGCGACCAGCTGGAGTTGTGCGTCGACCTGCTGGGTGAGGTCAGCGCCGTTTGCTTCAAAATGACGGAGCAGGCGGTCATTCGGTTCGTAAGGCATTCAACTTCTCCTTCTTCACAGAACCTGGGCCATCGGCGAGAGATTCGTCCGCGGCCACGACACTGCATGTGTCGCTGCACGCCCTTGGCGTTGCACGGTGTTCGCCAGGCGGCAAAACGGGCTCTGTATGTTCCTTGTGATTTGGAAACCTTTGCACTGCAAGTCGCAGGAGGGCAACCCTCTTTTGCCCTGAGAATGTTACAGAACGGCGTGAAAAACGCAGTAGATGGGCTGCCGGGATGGCTTGATGATGAGCCGAAAAACCCATGGCTGGCAACCGCTTATTGGTCACTCATCACGCAGTTTAGTCGTTGCCGGGCAAATGCAGCGGGGGAGGTGTGCGCCACCGGACAGTCGCGCACAGAGATCGAGCAGCGGTTTACTTTTTCTTCTTGGCGGCCGCCGGTGCCGGGCAATCGGCTTCCACAAACTTGACCGATGCTACCGGGCGGTTGGTCTTGTTCTCGGTGATTTCATAACGCATCACGGCGCCCTTGGCCATCAGCTCGCGATAGCCTTTGTTCAGGCATACGCTCTGACCCAGCTGGAAATACACAGCCTTGGGGTTGGCGCGCATCTGTTCGGCACGGTCAGGTAGCACACTGAGGTGATCAATCAGTTGCATGCCTTCAACGGTGTAGGCCACTTCCAGGGTCTTTGCGTCGATTTCCCGAGGCAGGTCTTTGTTGCTCTCGGCCGCGACGCTTTGCAGCTTCCTGTTCATTTGGGCCTCCAGCAACGACGCCGCGTGGGCGCCCAGGGGCAGGACCAGCGCAAGGGCGACGGATGGGGCAACAAGGCGCAGCATGGAACGCAGCATGAAACTCTCCTGATTCGGTTACTGGTGCATAGACCAGCCACTGCGCTGTGCGTTCAGTGGCGCGCAATTATAGGGGACCGCTTGCCACTACAGCCAGGCGTATCGCTGGTAAACTGCGGCCACTTAGTCTTGTTCGAGTTTTTTCTGTGTCGATTGACCTCTGCTCGCGGTGCGCCCGATGAGCCACGCCGTCTCCCGCTTGCGTACCCAGCGCCTGGCGCGCGCCGTCCGGCCGTTTCTCAACCGGGGTTCGCGTGCCGAACGTTGCCCCGGTTGCCGGGTGATTCCCGAGTACTGCCTGTGCGCCTGGCGCCCGACAGTGCAGGCCCGCTCGGCCATGTGCCTGTTGATGCATGACGTGGAACCGATGAAGCCCAGCAACACCGGCTGGCTGATCGCCGATGTGATCGACGACACCACCGCGTTCGCCTGGTCACGCACAGAAGTGGCCCCTGAGTTGCTGAGCTTGTTAGCCGACCCGCAATGGCAACCGTATATCGTGTTTCCGGGCGAATTCGTGGTGCCTGAGCGAGTGTGCAGTGAGGTGAGGGTGCAAGACGGCAAACGCCCGCTGTTCATTCTGCTGGATGGCACCTGGAGCGAGGCGCGCAAGATGTTCCGCAAAAGCCCATACCTGGAACACTTGCCGGTGTTGAGCCTGGCGCCTGAGCAACTGTCACGCTACAAGCTGCGCCGGTCCAAGCGCGATGATCATTTCTGTACCGCCGAAGTGGCCGCGCTGTGCCTGGAACTGGCCGGCGACGCAGCGGCCAGTGAAGTGCTGGACGCCTACCTCGATGTGTTCAGCACGCATTACCTGGCCGCTAAATTCCAATTGCCGGTCGACCCTGCGGACAGCGTGCACACGCGACTTGCGCCTTATATCCCCGCGGTATAACCAGACGACGTTTGCATGATGGCACCGCAAACCCGCAACCGGCTAAAATGCCCACGGGCGTAGTGCTTGACCCCCTAGGCTACGCTGGGCATGCTGGGCGCCGATTGGGGCGTAACCGTGACTTTTCAGTATCGTTTCAGGTGTTTTTGATGCTGAGTGTGCCCTGTGGCGATGGCTGCCTGGCTGTTGCCTTGTGTACTGGCGAACCCTGAACCCATCAGGGCTCCCATAAAAAACAGGATCATTTAATCAATGGCCACATACGAAATCCTGATAGCCGATGACCATCCGCTGTTTCGCAGTGCGCTGCATCAGGCCGTTACCTTGGGCCTTGGCCCTGACGTGAACCTGGTCGAAGTGGCCAGCATTGCCGAACTGGAAACCCGCCTCAACGAAAAGTCCGACTGGGACCTGGTGCTGCTCGACCTGAACATGCCGGGTGCCTACGGTTTCTCGGGGCTGGTGCTGTTGCGCGGGCAGTACCCGCAGATCCCGGTAGTCATGGTCTCGGCCCAGGAAGACGCCGATGTGGTGGTGCGCTCCAAGGAGTTTGGTGCCAGCGGGTTCATTCCCAAGTCGAGCGCCATGGAAGATATCCAGAACGCCGTGCGCAAGGTGCTGGACGGCGATGTGTCGTGGCCGCCGCAAGCGTTTGAAGAAATCAACGTGTCCGACGAAGCCAAAGCCGCCCGTGATGGCCTTGCCAGCCTGACGCCTCAGCAATTTCGGGTGTTGACCATGGTCTGCGAAGGCTTGTTGAACAAGCAGATTGCCTATGAGTTGAGTGTGTCGGAAGCGACCATCAAGGCCCACGTGACGGCGATCTTCCGCAAGCTCGGCGTGCGCACTCGCACTCAGGCGGCGCTGCTCCTGCAACAACTTGAGTCAATTTCGCAGCATTAAGCTGTGCCCGATTCACGCTTTTTTGACTTTGCGTGATCTAGTTTCCCCACTTCTTTGGTTCAGTTGCCTACATCTATGTCGCCTTTCAAGGGTCAAACCGGTATCAAACGTATCTTCAACGCAGGTGGCTATTCCCTGGATGGCCTGCGCGCAGCATTCACCGGCGAGGCGGCATTCCGTCAGTTGGTGTTGCTTAACGTGATCCTGATCCCGTTGAGCTTCTTCCTGCACGTCAGTCGGGTCGAGCGCGCCTTGCTCATCGCGGTCTGCTTGCTGGCCTTGATCGTTGAGTTGCTCAACTCGGCAGTGGAAGCGGCCATCGACCGGATTTCCCTCGACCGCCACCCGCTGTCGAAAAACGCCAAGGACATGGGCAGCGCCGCGCAATTCGTAGCGCTGACCATGATCACCCTGGTGTGGGCCGTGATCCTGATCTAAGCCTCAGGCAATGTTTGGCAGCACGATCTCGTCGCTGCGCTGAACCCCGGCGGTGAAGGCGCGGCACAGTTCCAGAAACTCGCGCATCGCCGAGGTCTGGTACTTCTGTTTATGCCAGATGAAATAAAACTGCCGGGCCAGGTCCAGGTCCGGGGTTTCCACCGGCACCAAACTGCCACGCCGGAACGCATCGCGTAGCGCCAGCCGGGAAATACAGCCAATTCCCAACCCTGACTCCACTGCACGCTTGATCGCCTCGGTGTGTTCCAGCTCCAGGCGGATATTCAGCGCGCTGCGGTGATGGCGCATGGCCTGGTCAAAGGTCAGGCGCGTGCCCGAGCCCTGTTCGCGCAGGATCCATGCTTCATGGGTCAGCTCTTCCATGGTCGCCACACCGCGCTTGGCCAAGGGATGCTGCGGCGCACAGAACACCACCAGCTCATCCTCGACCCAGGTTTGTACCTCGATGTCCGGGTGGCTGCAGTCACCTTCGATTAGACCCAGGTCAATTTCGTAATGCGCCACTTGGTGCACGATATTGGCAGTATTCTGCACATGCAGCTTCACCTGGCTCTCAGGGTGCTGCTGCATGAAGCTGCCGATCAGCAGGGTCGCCAGGTAGTTGCCGATGGTCAGGGTGGCGCCGACCGCCAGGGAGCCAAAGCCGGACTTGCCGTTGAGCAGGTCTTCGATCTCCTTGGCCTGGTCGAGCAGGGCCACGGCCTGGGGCAATAGCTGATGGCCGAGGGCGTTGAGGCTCAGGCGTTTGCCCGCGCGGTCGAATAATTGGCAGCTGGATTGACGCTCCAGCTCGGTGATCGAGGTGCTGGCGGCGGATTGAGATAAGGCCAGAAGGCCAGCAGCGCGTGAGACGCTTTCCTGCTGGGCGACGGCGACGAAGACTTGCAGTTGACGTAGAGTAAATCGCATATCGATATAACCGATAACCCTTATCTTAATAATCCAGTTAACAGATATTGTCGCCGCCATTAGAATGCTGTGCAATTGCGCATCTCATCGTTGGCGCAGACCCATTTCCAGGAGTTCCCCGTACATGAGCAACATGAACCACGAACGTGTCCTCAGTGTTCATCACTGGAACGACACGCTGTTCAGCTTCAAGTGCACCCGCGATCCGGGCCTGCGCTTCGAGAACGGTCAGTTCGTGATGATCGGCCTGCAACAGCCCAACGGCCGCCCACTCATGCGCGCGTACTCCATTGCCAGCCCGAACTGGGAAGAGCATCTGGAGTTCTTCAGCATCAAGGTGCCCGATGGCCCGCTGACTTCCCAATTGCAGCACTTGAAGGAAGGCGACGAGATCATCATCAGCAAAAAACCGACAGGCACCCTGGTGCTTGACGATTTGAAGCCGGGCAAACATCTGTACCTGCTCAGCACCGGTACCGGTCTGGCGCCGTTCATGAGCGTGATCCAGGACCCGGAAACCTACGAGCGCTTCGAAAAAGTGATCCTGTGCCACGGCGTGCGTTACGTCAACGAAGTCGCTTACCGCGAATTCATCACCGAGCACCTGCCGCAGAACGAATTCTTCGGCGAGGCGCTGCGTGACAAGTTGATCTACTACCCGACCGTGACCCGCGAGCCGTTCGAAAACGAAGGCCGCCTGACTGACCTGATGCGCAGCGGCAAGCTGTTCAGCGACATCGGCCTGCCGCCGATCAACCCCGAGGACGACCGCGCCATGCTGTGCGGCAGCCCGAGCATGTTGGACGAGACCAGCGAAGTGCTGAACAGCTTCGGCCTGAAAGTTTCGCCACGCATGCGCGAGCCGGGTGATTATTTGATCGAGCGTGCGTTCGTCGAGAAGTAAACACTGCTCAAAAAAATGTGGGAGCCGGCTTGTGTGAGAGCTGGCTCCCACAGTTGTTTTCGGCGTTTACCTGGCGGGAATCACTTCAAGCACACAAATCATGCCCGCCTCTGGATAGTGCCAGCGCACATCCACATCCCAGAACTGCGCGCCGTATTCACGCTCAGGCCCTGGCGTCTGATACGCCGGCCGTGGGTCCTGGGCCAAACACTGCTCGATCAACGCCACCAGCGGCTCCTCAAGGCGCTGCGCATGGCCTTGCGCCTGCAACAGGGCGGCCTTCAGCCACTGCACGGCAATCAGTTGCGGCGCACTGCTGGCGATGCTGTTGGTAGCGGTGTCGATGATGTCGGCATAGGGCACATACGGCTTGATATCCAACACCGGCGTGCCATCGAGCAAATCGATCCCGGACACCCACAAGCGGCCTGGCTCGACCTTGTCCAGCTTCACCACCGACTGGCCAATACCATTGGGCCGGTGTGTAGCGCGAGTGGCAAACACACCCATTGAGGCGTTGCCGCCCAGGCGCGGCGGCCGCACTTTGAGGCGCGGCTTGTCTTCCAGGGCCTGGTGGAACAAAAACAGCAGCCACACGTGGCTGACCTGCTCCAGGCCCTGCACCGCCTCGCCCTGGTCGAACGGCGCCACCAGCTCCAGCACGCCACGGGCGGCCGGCGCCAACTGCGGCTGGCGCGGGATGGCGAACTTCTCCTTGAAGCAGGAGCGCACGAAGCCGACAGGCGAGACCGAGTAGCTCATGGCTTACGCACGAACCCGCAGAGTCAGGCCCTTGAGGAAATTGCGCAGCAACTGGTCGCCACAGGTGCGGTAGTTGGTGTGGCCGAACTTGCGGAACAGCGCGCTCAGCTCAGGCTTGGACACCGGGAACTCAGCCGCCTTGAGGATGGCGTGCATGTCGTCTTCCTTGAGTTCGAAGGCCACGCGCAGCTTCTTGAGGATGATGTTGTTGGTCACCGGAGTTTCGATCGGCTGCGGCGGACGGCTGTCGTCCTTGCCACGCTTGAAGATCACCAGGCCATCAAGGAAGTGCGCCATGACGTCGTCCGGGCAGAACACAAAACCTTCTTCCTCGTCTTTCTTGAGGTAGGTCAGCAGGTCTTCCTTGGTGACGTCCATGCCGCCGAGCTTGATGATCTCGACCATCTTGTTGTCGCTGATGTCGAGCATGTAGCGCACGCTGCGCAATACGTCGTTGTGAATCATGGTGGGCAATCCTGGTATTCAACTGAGGGCACCGCGCAAAGTTGCCGGTGCCGGGAAAAGGGGAGCGGCTTAGAACTTTTCTTTGCCGGACAGGTAACGCCATTGGCCGACCGGCACTTTGCCGATGGACACGCCGCCAATGCGGATGCGACGGATGGCGATGACTTTCAGGCCGACCGCCTCGCAAAACAGGGCAATTACGCCCGGCTGCGGGTTTTTCAGCGCAAAGCGCAGGCGGTTTTCGTTCTGCCAGCTGGCTTTGACGGCCGGCAGCTCTTTGCCTTTGTAGGTCAGGCCGTGGTTCAGGCGGTTGAGGCCATGGGCAACCATGTCGCCCTCGACCTCCACCACGTATTCCTGCTCGATCTTGGCGGCATCGGCGGTCAACTTGCGCAGAATCTTCCAGTCCTGGGTAAACACCAGCAGGCCGCTGGCCTTGGCCTGCAGGTCGGCACTGGCGGTCAGGCGCAGGAAATGGCCCTTGAGCGGGCGCTTGCTGAAACGGTGCTCTTCGGACAGCGACTCGGCGCTGATCGAGGCCATCGCCGTTTCCACATCCACGCCCACCGGGGCGTGCAGCAGGATGGTTACCGGTTCCGGCACAGTGGCTTTAGCCTCTGGGTCCAGCTCGACCTTCTGGGTGGTGACCTTGAATTGCGGTTCGTCGATCACTTCACCGTCCACCGAGACCCAGCCGCCTTCGATAAACAGCTCAGCCTCCCGACGGGAGCAACCGACCAGTTCGATAAGGCGTTTGGAGAGGCGTATGGGGTCAGTCATGACAAGGGCCGTAGCAAAAGGGGGCGGCTATTGTACCTGTGTGGGCGCGGTTAATCCCGGACCCATTTCAGCACGGTGGCTTTATTGGTTGGTACACGGTTCAAAATGTGGGAGCGGGCTTGCTCGCGAAAGCGGTGTGTCAGTCAACAGACAGGTTGAATGTGCTACTGCCTTCGCGAGCAAGCCCGCTCCCACATTGGCGCTGTCAGCCACTGCGCCGTTGCTGTTGGCGCAAGCGCATATGCAGCAGCGGGTACGGCTGGCCAAGGCCATCATGCTCGGCACGTCCGATCACCTCGAAACCCTGCTTGAAGTAAAACCCCAGGGCCTGCGGGTTTTGCTCATTAACGTCCAGCGCATCGGCATTCAGGTGCTCGATCGCATAACCCAGCAGTTGCCGACCCAAGCCCTGGCCACGGTATTGCGGGTCGATAAACAGCATCTCGACCTTGCCCGCCGCCACCCCGGCAAACCCGGTGATGCGCTGGCGCGCGTCCTTGGTGCAGATCAGCATCACCGCGTCCAGGTAGCGCGTCAGCACCAGCTCTTTGAGCACTACGATGTAGCTGTCCGGCAAAAAATCATGGGTCGCCCGCACGGAGTCTTCCCAGATTTGCGCCAATTGCGCGTAGTCGCTGGTTTTAGGTGTGTGGATAACCGAATGCTGACGCATGCCCGCTGCCCCTTGCCGATGATCGGTGCTGATGGGCAAACGATAGACCTAAAAAAGCCCCCCATCTTGTTCAGACACGAGGCTTTTTGAATTTTTCACGCCGATCGTTCCCACGCTCTGCGTGGGAATGCCTCGCCGGACGCTTTGCGTTCGCAGAGCTAGTCGCGCTTTTCAGCCCACAGGTCGTACTCGTCGGCATCCGTCACGGTACACCAGACCTTGTCACCCGGCTTCAAGCCGCTGGCATCGTCGATAAACACGTTACCGTCGATTTCCGGCGCGTCGAAGAAGCAACGGCCCACTGCGCCTTGCTCGTCGACTTCGTCGATCAGCACTTCGATTTCCTTGCCGATGCGCAGTTGCAGGCGCGCCGAGCTGATGGCCTGCTGGTGTGCCATGAAACGCTCCCAACGCTCCTGCTTGACGTCGTCCGGCACGATGGCCGCATCCAGCAGGTTGGCCGGCGCGCCTTCGACCGGCGAGTACTGGAAGCAACCGACGCGATCCAACTGCGCTTCGGTCAGCCAGTCCAGCAGGTACTGGAAGTCTTCTTCGGTTTCGCCAGGGAAGCCGACGATAAAGGTCGAACGGATGATCAGCTCCGGGCAGATCTCGCGCCAGTTCTTGATGCGCGCCAGGGTCTTGTCTTCAAAGGCCGGGCGTTTCATGGCCTTGAGGACTTTCGGGCTGGCGTGCTGGAACGGGATGTCCAGGTACGGCAGGATCTTGCCGGCGGCCATCAACGGGATCAGTTCGTCGACGTGCGGGTACGGGTAAACATAGTGCAGGCGCACCCATACGCCCAGGCTGCTCAAGGCTTCGCACAGTTCGGTCATGCGGGTTTTGACCGGCGCGCCGTTCCAGAAACCGGTGCGGTATTTCACGTCGACGCCATAGGCGCTGGTGTCCTGGGAGATCACCAACAGCTCTTTAACGCCGGATTTGACCAGGCGCTGGGCCTCGTCGAGTACATCGCCCACCGGGCGGCTGACCAGCTTGCCGCGCATCGACGGGATGATGCAGAAGCTGCAGCTGTGGTTGCAGCCTTCGGAAATCTTCAGATACGCGTAGTGACGCGGCGTCAGCTTGATGCCTTGCGGCGGCACCAGGTCGATCAGCGGGTTGTGGTCCTGACGCGGCGGCACCACCTGGTGAACGGCATTGACCACCTGCTCGTACTGCTGCGGGCCGGTCACGGCCAGCACGCTTGGGTGCACGTTGCGGATATTGCCTTCTTCCACGCCCATGCAGCCGGTGACGATGACCTTGCCGTTTTCCTTGATGGCTTCGCCGATCACTTCCAGGGACTCAGCCTTGGCCGAGTCGATGAAGCCGCAGGTGTTGACCACCACCACGTCGGCGTCCTGATAGGTGGACACAACGTCATAGCCTTCCATACGCAGTTGCGTAAGGATGCGCTCGGAGTCGACCAGAGCCTTCGGGCAACCCAGGGATACAAAGCCGACCTTGGGGTTGGCTTTTGCGATGGTGGTGGACATGTCTAACCTCGGTATTGAATGACGCCGCCAGTCGGGCACGACACGGCGGTAGACGGGCGCTTGGTGCGCCTCTGATCAAAAAGTGCGCAATTCTATCGACGGGCAGCGCGCTTGACCAGCTTTATACGGGGAAATGCGACGAGTGCTGCGCTATGCTTCGCGCCGTTGCACACGGGTGAAAGCCCGGGGTCAATAAAACGTCTGTTACGAGAAGTAAAACAGCGCATGCTAGGGTCAGCTTAGGCGCGTTGTTTATAAAAGACCTCAGGTCAAAGGGCAGGAGTGGTTGATGGGTCAGGCAAATAGTCAGGCGGCAGGTGCCGAGCATTCCAATGCAAAGCCGATTGGCATGCTGGTGGCGGCGGTCGGGGTGGTTTACGGCGATATCGGTACCAGCCCGCTCTATACCCTTAAAGAAGTGTTTACCGGTGGTTACGGTGTGCAGGTCAACCATGATGGCGTGCTGGGTATCCTGGCGCTGATCTTCTGGTCGCTGATTTGGGTCGTATCGATCAAATACATGCTGTTCGTGCTGCGCGCCGACAACCAGGGCGAGGGCGGCATCATGGCGCTGACGGCACTGGCACGGCGGGCGGCAGGCACGCGCAAGCGCCTGCGCAGTTTTTTGGTGGTATGCGGGCTGTGCGGTGCGGCGCTGTTCTATGGCGACAGCATGATCACCCCGGCGATTTCGGTGTTGTCGGCCATTGAAGGCCTGGAATTGGCGTTCGATGGCCTGGAAAAATGGGTCGTGCCGATTGCACTGGTGGTGCTGGTGGCGCTGTTCCTGATCCAGAAACACGGCACCGACCGCATCGGCAAGCTGTTCGGGCCGGTGATGGTCACCTGGTTCCTGGTGCTGGGCGGCCTTGGGATCTATGGCATCACCTTGCACCCTGAAGTGCTCAGCGCGATGAACCCGATGTGGGCCGTGCGGTTCTTCGAGGCCCACCCAGGCATTGGCGTGGCGATCCTCGGCGCCGTGGTGCTGGCACTGACCGGCGCCGAGGCGCTGTATGCCGACATGGGCCACTTCGGCCGCAAACCCATTGCCCGCGCCTGGTTCATCCTGGTGTTGCCGGCGCTGGTGCTTAATTATTTCGGCCAGGGCGCCATGCTGCTCGGCGACCCGGAAGCCGCGCGCAACCCGTTCTACCTGCTGGCGCCGAGCTGGGCGCTGATCCCGCTGGTGGTGTTGTCCACCCTGGCCACGGTGATTGCCTCCCAGGCGGTGATTTCCGGCGCGTTCTCGTTGACGCGTCAAGCGATCCAGCTGGGTTACATCCCACGCATGCACATCCAGCACACCTCCAGCGCCGAGCAGGGCCAGATCTACATCGGTGCGGTGAACTGGTCGCTGATGGTTGGTGTGATCCTGCTGGTGCTTGGCTTCGAGTCTTCCAACGCACTGGCCTCGGCCTACGGCGTGGCGGTGACCGGGACCATGCTGATGACCACTATCCTGGTGTCGGCAGTCATGCTGCTGCTATGGAAGTGGCCACCGATCCTGGCGGTGCCGGTGCTGGTCTGCTGCCTGTTGGTGGACGGCCTGTATTTTGCCGCCAACGTGCCGAAGATCATCCAGGGCGGCGCCTTCCCGGTGCTCGCGGGGATTGTGCTGTTCGTGCTGATGACCACCTGGAAGCGCGGCAAGCAGTTGCTGGTCGAGCGCCTCGACGAAGGCGGCCTGCCGTTGCCGATCTTTATCAGCAGCATCCGCGTGCAGCCGCCTCACCGCGTGCAGGGTACGGCGGTGTTTCTCACCGCGCGGCCGGACGCCGTGCCCCACGCGCTGTTGCACAACCTGCTGCATAACCAGGTGTTGCACGAGCAGGTGGTGCTGTTGACGGTGGTCTACGAGGACATTCCTCGCGTGCCGGTCACACGGCGTTTCGAGGTCGATGCCTACGGCGAAGGCTTCTTCCGGGTCATCCTGCATTTCGGGTTTGCCGACGAGCCGGACGTGCCCGAAGCCCTGAAGCTGTGCCATCTGGACGAACTGGACTTCAGCCCGATGCGCACCACCTACTTCCTCAGCCGCGAAACCGTGATCGCCTCGCGCATCAAAGGCATGGCGCGCTGGCGCGAAGCGTTGTTTGCATTCATGTTGAAAAACGCCAACGGCAACCTGCGCTTCTTCAAACTCCCGGTAAACCGGGTGATCGAGCTGGGCACCCAGGTCGAGATGTAATCTCTTGCAACACGGGAGCCGGCCCTCGGCTCCCGCTTTCCTTTCTGAACCCTGTGCAATCCAGCGTTGTCGACTAGGCTCTAAGCACTGTTTGAATAGTGCCCACAGAACCCAGAAGAGGTGCGCCATGAGTCAGCTGCTCGAACCCTACACCCTCCGTCAATTGACCCTGCTTAACCGCATCGCCGTCTCGCCGATGTGCCAATACTCGTCCGACGATGGTCTGGCCAATGACTGGCACCTGGTGCACCTGGGCAGCCGCGCCGTCGGTGGCGCCGGGCTGATTTTTACCGAAGCCACCGCCGTCACCGCCGATGGCCGCATCACCGCCCAGGACCTGGGCCTGTGGAACGACGCGCAGATCGAACCGCTGCAACGCATCACGCGCTTTATTGCCGCCCAAGGCGCGGTGGCGGGCATCCAGCTGGCGCATGCCGGGCGCAAGGCCAGCACCCACCGGCCGTGGATCGGCAAGCACGGCAGCGTCAAGCCGGAAGACGGCGGCTGGGTGCCGGTGGGGCCCTCGCCGATTGCCTTTGACCCGAACCACACGCAACCCAAGCCACTCGATGAAGGGCAGATACAGCAGGTGATTGCCGATTTTGTCGCCGCCGCCAAGCGTGCGCTGACCGCCGGTTTCGAAGTGGTGGAAATCCACGCCGCTCACGGTTACCTGTTGCATCAATTCCTTTCGCCGATCAGCAACCAGCGTCAGGACCACTACGGCGGCTCGTTTGAAAACCGTATCCGCCTGGTGCTCGAAGTGACCAAAGCCGTGCGCGCCGTCTGGCCCCAGGAGCTGCCGCTGTTTGTGCGGGTGTCGGCCACCGATTGGGTCGAAGACGGCTGGAACCCCGATGAAACCGTGGAGCTGGCGCGCCGCCTCAAAGACCTGGGCGTGGACCTGATCGACGTGTCCTCCGGTGGCACCGCCGCGAACGCCGAGATTCCCACCGGCCCCGGCTACCAGACGCGGTTTGCCGAGCGCGTGCGCAAAGAGTCGGGTATCGCCACCGGCACGGTGGGCATGATCACTGAACCGGCCCAGGCCGAACATATCCTGCGCACCTGCCAGGCCGACATCATCTTCCTCGCCCGTGAGCTGTTGCGTGACCCTTACTGGCCGCTGCATGCCGACGATGACCTGGGCGGGCGCAAAGCCATCTGGCCTGCGCAGTACCAGCGGGCGACCCACCGTGATCAGCCGATTCATGAGTCTGACCTGAGGGATTGAACCCGCGCAGCGTTCCACAAACCCACCCAATTCGGTGGGTTTTTTGTTACCCACGTTTAACGCAAGCCTGACCCGCAGCCGTATGCGCAAGAGCCTCACGATATCCACCTTTAGCCGCCGCTGCGTGAGAAAGGGTTGTAGGTATTTGTTACCGAAGTAATTTTTTAAGTGAATACTCTAAAAAAATCCCACACGTCACCAGATTGTTTCTACGCTTAAGGTAAGTGTGATTTCTGGCCCAGGGAGTCAGGCTGTTTGCCCTTGAAGCCACTGCGCTTCATGAGCGTTGGGAATGGGCACCAGGAGTAATTGACTGATATCAGGAGTAACGGTCCATGACCAAGTCTTATGGCGTAGCGGGTGCGGTGGCGTCTTTTTTGGGTCGCCGGATGTCCTTGCGGGGGCGAAGGTTGAGTTCGGATGAGGTGGAGTTGCTGGCGCAGTATCGCGCCCTGACCGAAAACGATCAGGTGGCGATGCGCTACTTGATCGGCGCAATGAAGAGCGTGTCGCGGTTTTAACCGGCATAAGCGCGTTCCCACGCTCGCGTGGGAACGCTCTGTTGGCGCGTTTCAGCTGTACTTGCGCTGGTCCGGTGCCGGCGGGAAGTACTGATACAGCCAGGTTTCACTCAAGGTGCGGTCCTGGGTGCGGATAAACAGCCGCAGTTCCACCGGCTCTACGCTGTCGCTGGTCGGGTACCAGTCGAACAGAATGCGATAGCCCTTGATGTTGTCCAGCACCAGCACACTGAAGTCTTTGACTTCGCCGTGGGAGCAGGTCACCACCGGTTCGATCCCGGTGCCGGCCGGCAGGCGATCCAGGCCGCCGCCCTTGAAATCCACGGCGAAGCGGCGCGCCCACACGTCGGGGTAATGTTCGCCCGGTGCCCAGCCTTCGGTAAAACCGCCCATGCCGGAACGGGTGGCATCCACTTGCGCCAGCGGTGTGCTTACCGGCGGCAGCGCGCTCCAGTACAGCTTGTAGCCATAGTTGAGTGATTCGCCGGCGGCCACGGGCTTTTTCGGGGTCCAGAAGGCCACGATGTTGTCCAGGGTTTCGCCGGTGGTGGGGATTTCCAGCAGGTCGATCGAGCCTTCGCCCCAGGCGGTGGTCGGTTCCACCCACAGGCTTGGGCGCTTGCTGTACCAGTCCACGGTGTCCTGGTAGCTGGCGAACTCATGGTCGGTCTGCACCAGGCCGAACCCTTTGGGGTCGGTGTCGGCAAAGGCGTTGAATTGCAGCTTGGCCGGGTTGTTCAGTGGGCGGCAGATCCACTCGCCGTTGCCACGCCACATGGCCAGGCGGTCCGAGTCGTGGATTTGCGGGTGGATGGTGTCGCACATCCGCCGTTCGTGGGTACCGCAGCTGAACATGCTGGTCATGGGTGCGATGCCCAGTTGTTCGATGGCGGTGCGCGCATTGATGTGCGCGTCGATGCCCATCACCACCTGGCTGGCCTGGCAGTCGATGTCGAAGCGGTAAGCGCCAGTGGCGCTCGGCGAGTCGAGCAGGGCGTAAACCACAAAGCGCGTGGCGTCCTTGCTTGGGGTTTCGAACCAGAACTGTGTGAAATCGGGGAATTCTTCGCGTTTTTTCGCGTAGGTATCGATCGCCAGGCCGCGTGCGGAGAGGCCGTACTGGCCGGTTGCGTCCACCGCACGGAAGTAGCTGGCGCCGAGAAACGACAGCACGTCATGGCGATCCAGTTCCGGCGCCTTGAACAGCTTGAAGCCGGAGAACCCCAGGTCGCCGGTCAGCTGTTTGGTGTCCACCGTGGTCTTGGCATAGTTGAACAGCGAAGGGCGGAAATGCACCTCGCGGGCTTCGCGGGTCTTGGGGTCGACGCTGTGCATGCGCACCGGCGTCTTGAAGCCCATGCCGACGTGGAAGAATTGCACGTCAAGCTGGCCGTTCAGCTCCTTCCACAGCGAATGGTTGCCGTCGTAGCCAATGGCATTGAAATTCTGTGGGGTCATGGTTGCCAGCGTCGGCGGCAGCACCTGTTTGGTGTCTTTATACGCGGTGGCGGCGAGCTGCTTGGCCTGGGCCTTGAGCGTTTCGAAGTCGAACGCCACGGCCTTGCCATCGGCGGCACGGTTCCCGGCCCAGGCCTGCGCGGCCAGCAGGCCACTGGCCGACAAACCGGTGTAAGCCGCAATGGCCATGGACGCTTTAAGCAAATTCCTGCGGTGCATAGAGACAACCTGTCGTGAGCAAATCCCGCGCCGTTCCTGGCACGTAACGGATCAGAAATAACGGTTCGGACATGCCTTCGACCAAACGCAACGGACAATAAACAGACGCCGGATAGCTTAAGCGGTTCGATGCAGAAGGAAAATTGATTGATGGCGGGGTGATGGCGTTGCATGTGAAACAAGACGTTTCCAGCTTGTGCTGTCGGCGTTACATCTGGAAGCACTCTAGATCGCGGCTTTTTGGCACTTAGTTTTACGCTGGGGGCCTATTGGTCCTACGAACCCAAGTGTCTGGAGGCTACGCATGAATACCCGTGGATTGCTCGATCAGTTGCTCAAATCCGGCCAGGACATGTTGCAAAACAAAGCCGGCGGGCAACGCAAATCGGACGACAAAAGCGCCCTCGGCGGCTTGCTCGGTGGCGGCGGGCTCGGCAGTTTGCTCGGCGGTGCTGGCGGCGGCGCCCTGGCGGCGGGAGCGATGGGGCTGTTGCTGGGGAATAAAAAGGCGCGCAAATTCGGCGGCAAGGCGCTCACCTATGGCGGGCTGGCGGCACTTGGCGTGATCGCCTACAAGGCTTACGGCAACTGGCAGGCGCAGCAGGCCGGCGCACCCCAAGGCGAGCCGCAAACCATCGACCGCCTGCCGCCGGCCCAGGTCGAACAACACAGCCAGGGCATTCTCAAGGCGCTGGTCGCTGCCGCCAAAGCCGACGGGCATGTAGACGAACGTGAACGCGCCCTGATCGAAGGCGAATTTACCAAGCTCGATAACGACCGTGAACTGCAAAGCTGGCTGCACGCCGAGCTGAACAAGCCTCTGGATCCCGCCGACGTGGCGCGGGCAGCGAGCACCCCGGAAATGGCCGCCGAGATGTACATCGCCAGCGTGATGCTGGTGGACGAAGAAAACTTCATGGAAAAAGCCTACCTGGACGAGCTGGCCCGCCAACTCAAACTTGAGCCTGGCCTAAAGGCCGAGCTGGAAAAACAGGTACGCCAAGCCACGCTCTGACCGCAGGAATGATCGCTCCCACGCTCTGAGTGGGAGCGTAGCCCGTGACCCATTGCGTCACTTGCGCAGTGTTTTTGCGTTCTGTGAGCGCTACATCAAAACCTGTTGATTAATGCGGGCACCCGCTCAGCTATACTCCTCGGCATTTGATTGGCCCTTCGAGGAATTACTGTGAAGAACTGGACCTTGCGCCAACGGATCTTGGCAAGCTTTGCGGTCATTATCGCCATCATGCTGTTAATGGTTGTGGTCTCTTATTCACGGTTGCTGAAAATCGAGGAGGGTGAGAATTCGGTTCGGGATGACGCGGTGCCTGGGGTGTACCTCAGTTCGATGATTCGCAGCGCCTGGGTCGACAGTTACCTCGATACCCTGCAATTGATCGGCCTGCGCGACGACAAAGGGTTGACGGACGCCGACAAGGCCGACTTCAAATCCTTCGAAGCCCGCGTCGTGCAGCAGATGGCCAATTACGCACAAACCATCCGCGGTGATGAGGATCGCAGTCAGTTCGACCGGTTCGAGGCGCTGCACCAGGCCTATAACAAGAGCCTCGCCGTCGTGCTCGACAGCCTGCAACGGGGTGATCTGGCCGGCGCGCGCAAGGAATTCGACACCCAGTTGACGCCGACCTGGACCGCAGGTCGCATGAAGCTCAACGACATCATCACCGATAACAAGAATGTCGCCGACCGCGCAACCAACGCGATCGATGACGCAGTATCCGCCGCGAAAATCAGTATGTTCGTGTCGCTGGCCGTGGCCATCCTCGCTGCCGGCCTGTGCGGCCTGCTGCTGATGCGCGCGATCATGGCGCCGATGAATCGCATCGTCGAAATCCTCGAAACCATGCGCACCGGCGACCTGAGCAAGCGTTTGAACCTGGAGCGCAAGGACGAATTCGGCGCTGTCGAAACCGGCTTCAATGACATGATGACCGAGCTGACCGCCCTGGTCTCCCAGGCCCAGCGTTCGTCGGTGCAGGTGACCACCTCGGTGACCGAGATCGCCGCCACCTCCAAGCAACAACAGGCCACGGCCACCGAAACAGCGGCCACCACCACCGAGATCGGCGCGACCTCACGGGAAATTGCCGCCACGTCCAAAGACCTGGTGCGCACCATGACCGAAGTGTCCACCGCCGCCGACCAGGCCTCGGTCGCCGCCGGCTCCGGCCAGCAAGGCCTGGCGCGCATGGAAGAAACCATGCACTCGGTGATGGGCGCCGCCGACCTCGTGAACGCCAAGCTGGCGATCCTCAATGAGAAGGCCGGCAACATCAACCAAGTGGTGGTGACCATCGTCAAGGTGGCCGACCAGACCAACCTGCTGTCGCTCAACGCCGCCATCGAAGCCGAGAAGGCCGGCGAGTACGGACGCGGGTTTGCCGTGGTGGCCACCGAAGTGCGCCGCCTGGCCGACCAGACCGCCGTGGCCACCTACGACATCGAGCAGATGGTGCGCGAGATCCAGTCGGCGGTGTCGGCGGGCGTGATGGGCATGGACAAGTTCTCCGAAGAAGTGCGTCGCGGCATGTTCGAAGTGCAGCAAGTGGGCGAGCAGCTGTCGCAGATCATCCATCAGGTACAGGCCCTGGCGCCGCGGGTGCTGATGGTCAACGAAGGCATGCAGGCCCAGGCCACCGGCGCCGAGCAGATCAACCACGCGCTGGTGCAACTGGGCGATGCCAGCAGCCAGACCGTGGAATCCCTGCGCCAGGCCAGCTTTGCCATTGATGAACTGAGCCAGGTTGCGGTCGGTCTGCGCAGCGGCGTATCGCGTTTCAAAGTCTGATGAGCGACCTCGCGGCTAAACGCGGCGCCGTCCCGGCAGCGAAAAAGGCGTTGTTCCTGGTGTTCCGCATCGGTGGTGAACGCTACGCCCTCAAGGCCACGGAAGTGGCCGAGGTGTTGCCGCGCCTGCCGCTCAAACCTATCGCCCATGCACCATTGTGGGTGGCGGGGATCTTTGCTCACCGTGGCGCATTGGTGCCCGTCGTCGACCTGTGTGCGTTGACCTTCGGCACAGCGGCCCAGGCGCGCACCAGCACCCGGCTGGTGCTGGTCAATTACCAGCCGCAACCCTGGCTCGAGGCGCGCTGGCTGGGGCTGATCCTGGAGCAGGCCACCGACACCCTGCGTTGCGACCCGGCCGAATTCCAGCCTTACGGCCTGGCTAACCGCGAGGCGCCGTACCTGGGGCCGGTGCGTGAAGATGCCTTGGGTTTGATGCAATGGATCGGCGTCGCCGACCTGCTCACCGATGACGTGCGCGCCTTGCTGTTTGCCAGTGAGCTGAGCCTATGAGTAACGACCCGCGCTTCTTTGCCTTCTTGAAGGACCGTATTGGCCTGGACGTCGCCTCGGTAGGCGAGGCGATCATCGAGCGAGCCGTACGCCAGCGCAGCCAGACCGTGCAGGCGCAGACCGCACAAGAGTACTGGCAGCATTTGCAGAGTTCCCATGATGAGCAGCAGGCGCTGATCGAAGCGGTGATCGTCCCCGAGACCTGGTTTTTCCGCTACCCCGAGTCCTTTGCCACCCTGGCGCGTTTGGCCAAGGAGCGCCTGGCGACGATCAAGCAGATGCGCGCCCTGCGTATTCTCAGCCTGCCATGCTCCACGGGCGAAGAGCCTTATTCGATTGCCATGGCCTTGCTCGATGCCGGGCTGGCGCCGCACCAGTTCAAGGTGTTGGGGCTGGATGTCAGCCCGCTGTCGGTGGAGCGCGCCAAGCGTGGCGTGTACGGCAAGAACTCCTTTCGCGGCGGTGATATCGAGTTTCGCGAGCGTCACTTCAGCGAACAGCCCGACGGTTTCCACATCGCCGAGCGGGTGCGCGAACAAGTGCGCCTGCAAGTCGGCAACTTGCTCGACCCGGCGTTGCTGGCGAATGAGCCCAGCTACGATTTTGTATTTTGCCGCAACCTGCTGATCTACTTCGACCAGCCCACCCAGAAGCAAGTGTTCGATGTGCTCAAGCGCCTGACCCACGAAGACGGTGTGCTGTTTATCGGCCCCGCCGAGGGCAGCCTGTTGGGGCGCCATGGCATGCGTTCGATTGGCGTGCCGCAATCCTTTGCATTCAGCCGGCATGCCGAGCCGGTCAAGCCTGAACCGGTGTTTGTGCCCCTGCCCATCCCCCCGCGCAGCGCAGCGCCGATTCCCGCCAAGCCGCGCCCGTTCAGCACAGTGAGCGCCCAAGTAGTGCCGATAAAGGCGCCGCACAGCGATGCGGGCGACTTGCTCAGCCGCATCGCCACGCTGGCCAACGAAGGCAAAAGTGCCGAGGCCCGTGCCGCGTGTGAACAGTATTTGAGTCACCACCCGCCGGCCGCCCAGGTGTTTTACTGGCTGGGGCTGCTCAGCGACGTGGCCGGCAGCGCCCTGGAAGCCCAGGGTTATTACCGCAAAGCCTTGTACCTGGAACCGCAGCAC
Organism: Pseudomonas sp. 58 R 3; assembly: GCF_900006605.1. Lineage (NCBI taxonomy): Bacteria > Pseudomonadati > Pseudomonadota > Gammaproteobacteria > Pseudomonadales > Pseudomonadaceae > Pseudomonas > Pseudomonas sp. 58 R 3. The sequence goes on from NZ_CVTT01000038.1 coordinate 310,278, forward strand.
CCGCAGGCCTTGATGCACCTGGCCGCATTGCTCGAGTCCCAGGGTGACAGCGCGGGCGCGCGCCGCTTGCAGGCGCGGGCCGCGCGCAGCGAGCGGGCAGACAGTGAGTCCAAACGATGAATAACCTTGATGCGCTCGACACCGCAGGCCTGGACCTGACCCTGGCCGACACCCAAGCCATCGACGACTGCTGGAACCGCATCGGCATCCATGGTGACAAGTCCTGCCCGTTGCTCGCCGAGCATATCCACTGCCGCAACTGCTCGGTGTATTCCGCCGCCGCCACGCGCCTGCTTGACCGTTACGCGTTGCAGCAGGGCGACCGGCAGGCGTATGCCGTCGCGGAAGTTGACGAAGACATCGTCACCCGTTCGATTCTGATGTTCCGTCTGGGTGAAGAGTGGCTGGGCATTGCCACCCGATGCCTGGTGGAGGTGGCGCCACTGCAGCCGATTCATTCGTTGCCGCACCAGCGTTCCCGCGCATTACTGGGCGTTGCGAATGTGCGCGGCGCGCTGGTGGCGTGCCTGTCACTGGTGGAGCTGCTGGGGCTGGACCTTGCCGGCACAGTCACTACCGGCGCACGCGTGATGCCGCGCATGTTGATTATTGCTGCCCAGGACGGCCCGGTGGTGGTGCCGGTGGACGAAGTCGACGGCATCCATGCCATCGATGAGCGCACCTTGAAGGCCGCGTCGGCCTCCGGCACCCAGGCCAGTGCGCGCTTCACCCAAGGCGTGTTGCAGTGGAAAGGCCGCAGCCTGCGTTGGCTGGACGAGGCGCAATTGTTGTCTGCCGTGACCCGGAGCCTCACATGACCCCCGACCAGATGCGCGATGCCTCGCTGCTGGAACTGTTCAGCCTGGAAGCCGATGCACAAACCCAGGTACTGAGCGCGGGCCTGCTGGCCCTGGAGCGCAACCCCACCCAGGCCGACCAGCTCGAGGCGTGCATGCGCGCCGCGCACTCGCTTAAAGGCGCGGCGCGGATTGTCGGCGTGGACGCCGGGGTCAGCGTGGCCCACGTGATGGAGGACTGCCTGGTCAGCGCCCAGGAAAGCCGTCTGTATCTGCAACCCGAACATATCGACGCCTTGCTGCAGGGCACCGACCTGCTGATGCGCATCGCCACGCCGGGCAATAACGTCGGCCCGGCGGATATCGACGGGTACGTGGCGCTGATGGAACGCCTGCTGGATCCGTCGCAGCCGATCGTCCAAGCCGCACCGGTTGCCGTCGCCACTGCGCAACCTGCGCCTGCGCCGGTGATTGACCCGTTGCCGCCTGAGCCCGCGCCGCCTGTCAGCACTGACCTGCCGCGCCCGAACAAACGCATGACCGAAGGCGGCGAGCGCGTGCTGCGTGTCACCGCCGAGCGCTTGAACAGCCTGCTCGACTTGTCGAGCAAGTCCCTGGTCGAGACCCAGCGGCTCAAGCCTTACCTGGTGAGCCTGCAACGCCTCAAGCGTATTCAAAGCAACAGTGCGCGCGCCCTGGACACGCTCGATGGCCAGCTCAAGGCCATGGACTTGAGCCTGGAAGCCCAGGAAGCCCTGGCCGACACGCGCCGCCTGTTGAGTGAAGCCCAGGCGTTGCTGGCGGATAAAACCGCCGAGCTGGATGAGTTCGGCTGGCAGGCCGGGCAGCGCGCCCAAGTGCTTTATGACACCGCGCTGGCCTGCCGCATGCGGCCGTTTGCCGATGTGCTTGCCGGCCAGGTGCGCATGGTGCGCGACCTTGGCCGCAGCCTCGGCAAGCAGGTGCGCCTGGAGATCGAGGGGGAAAAGACCCAGGTCGACCGCGACGTATTGGAAAAACTCGAAGCGCCGCTCACGCACTTATTGCGCAATGCCGTCGACCACGGCATTGAAATGCCCGAGCAGCGGGTGTTGGCGGGCAAACCCGCCGAAGGCTTGATCCGCCTGCGCGCCTCCCACCAGGCCGGTTTGCTGGTGCTGGAGTTAAGCGACGACGGCAATGGCGTCGACCTGGAGCGCCTGCGCGGCACTATCGTCGACCGGCATCTGTCACCGCTGGAAACCGCGCTGCGCTTGAGTGAAGAAGAGCTGCTGACCTTCCTGTTCCTGCCGGGCTTCAGCCTGCGCGACAAGGTCACCGAAGTGTCCGGGCGCGGCGTCGGCCTGGATGCGGTGCAGCACATGGTCCGCCAACTGCGCGGCGCGGTGGTGCTGGAACAGACGGCGGGGCAGGGCAGCCGTTTCCACCTGGAAGTGCCGTTGACCTTGTCGGTGGTGCGTAGCCTGGTGGTGGAAGTCGGCGAGGAAGCCTATGCCTTCCCGCTGGCGCATATCGAACGGATGTGCGACCTGGCGCCGGAGGACATCGTGCAATTGGAAGGCCGCCAGCATTTCTGGCACGAAGGCCGGCATGTCGGCCTGGTGGCCGCCAGCCAGTTATTGCAGCGCCCGCCGGGGCAGAGCAATGACGAAACCCTGAAGGTGGTGGTGATCCGCGAGCGCGATGCGGTGTATGGCATTGCGGTGGAACGTTTTATCGGCGAACGCACCCTGGTGGTGTTGCCGCTGGATGACCGCTTGGGCAAGGTCCAGGATATTTCCGCCGGTGCTTTGCTGGATGACGGCTCGGTGGTGTTGATCGTCGACGTCGAAGACATGCTGCGGTCGGTGGATAAATTGCTCAACACTGGCCGCCTGGAGCGTATCGCCCGGCGCAGCCAGCAGGCCACCGAAGCACCGCGCAAGCGCGTGCTGGTGGTGGATGACTCGCTCACCGTGCGTGAGCTGCAACGTAAATTGTTACTTAATCGTGGTTATGAAGTGGCGGTCGCCGTCGATGGCATGGATGGCTGGAACGCACTGCGTTCCGAAGACTTCGACCTGCTGATCACTGACATTGATATGCCTCGTATGGACGGGATCGAATTGGTCACACTCTTGCGCCGTGATAGTCGCCTGCAATCGTTGCCGGTGATGGTGGTGTCGTACAAGGATCGCGAAGAAGACCGGCGCCGTGGACTGGACGCCGGTGCCGACTATTATCTGGCTAAAGCCAGTTTCCACGACGACGCCTTGCTGGATGCCGTGATGGAGCTGATCGGGGGCGCCCGGGCATGAGGATTGCGATCGTCAATGACATGCCCCTGGCGGTAGAGGCGCTGCGCCGTGCCTTGAGCTTCGAGCCGGCGCACCAGGTGGTGTGGGTGGCCAACAATGGCCTGGAGGCCGTACAGCGCTGCGCCGAATTGACCCCGGACTTGATCCTTATGGACCTGATCATGCCGGTGATGGACGGCGTGGAGGCCACGCGACAGATCATGGCCGAGACCCCATGCGCTATTCTGCTGGTGACCGTCGACCGCCAGGCAAATATGAGTCGCGTATTCGAAGCCATGGGCCATGGCGCCCTGGATGTGGTGGACACCCCGGCGCTGGGCGTGGGCAACCCCAAGGATGCGGCGGCGCCGTTGCTGCGCAAAATCCTCAATATTGGCTGGCTGATCGGCCAGCGAGGCAGCCGCGTACGCGCCGACACCGCGCCTGCACGCGCGCCCGGCAAACGTCAAAGCCTGGTGGCGATTGGGTCGTCGGCGGGCGGCCCGGCCGCCCTGGAAATCCTGCTCAAGGGCTTGCCCCGCGATTTTCCCGCCGCCATTGTGCTGGTGCAGCATGTGGACCAGGTGTTCGCCGCCGGCATGGCCGAATGGTTGAGCAGCGCCTCCGGCCTGCCGGTGCGCCTGGCGCGAGAGGGCGAGCCGCCACAAAGCGGCGTGGTGCTGCTGGCCGGTACCAACCACCACATTCGCCTGTTGAAAAATGGCACGCTAGCCTATACCGCGGAGCCGGTGAACGAGATTTACCGGCCGTCCATCGACGTGTTTTTCGAGAGCGTCGCCAGCCACTGGAACGGTGACGCCGTCGGCGTACTCCTGACCGGTATGGGGCGCGATGGGGCCCAGGGCCTCAAGATATTGCGTGAACAAGGCTATTTGACCATCGCTCAGGATCAGCAGAGCTGTGCGGTGTATGGCATGCCCAAAGCGGCGGCGGCCATTGATGCTGCTGTTGAAATTCGCCCACTGGACAGAATTGCGCCCCGATTGCTGGAGGTATTTGCAAAATGAGCAAGACCTCTCGCGGTGCCGGCTTGCAGGACAGTAATTCAGGTGACTGCACATGAATGATTTACAGATCGACGACATCAAGACCGACGAAAACGCTGCCATGGTGTTGCTGGTCGACGACCAGGCCATGATCGGCGAAGCCGTGCGGCGTGGCCTGGCCCACGAAGAAAACATCGATTTTCACTTTTGCGCCGACCCGCATCAGGCGATCGCCCAGGCGATCCGCATCAAACCGACGGTGATCCTGCAAGACCTGGTGATGCCAGGTCTTGATGGCCTGACACTGGTGCGCGAATACCGCAACCACCCGGCCACGGCGAATATCCCGATCATCGTGCTTTCGACCAAGGAAGACCCGCTGATCAAGAGCGCGGCGTTTTCGGCCGGGGCCAATGATTACCTGGTCAAGCTGCCGGATAACATCGAGCTGGTGGCGCGCATTCGCTATCACTCACGCTCGTACATGACGTTGTTGCAACGGGATGCGGCGTACCGCGCGCTGCGGGTGAGCCAGCAGCAGTTGCTGGACACCAACCTGGTGTTGCAACGGCTGATGAACTCCGATGGTCTCACCGGGCTGTCCAACCGCCGCCATTTTGACGAATACCTGGAGCTGGAATGGCGCCGTGCCATGCGTGACCAGACCCAGCTGTCGTTATTGATGATCGACGTGGACTTCTTCAAGACCTACAACGACAGCTTTGGCCACGTCGAAGGTGATGAAGCCCTGCGCAAAGTCGCCGCGAGCATCCGTGAGGCCAGTAGCCGGCCTTCGGACTTGCCGGCGCGGTACGGCGGTGAAGAGTTTGCGCTGGTATTGCCCAATACCTCGCCGGGCGGCGCGCGCCTGGTGGCCGAGAAACTGCGCATGGCGGTTGCCGGGTTGAAAATCCCGCACATTGCCCCGGCAGAAGGGGCGAGCCTGACTATCAGTATCGGCCTGTCGACCATGACGCCGGTGCAGGGCACGGATTGTCGGCAGTTGATCATGGCGGCGGACAAGGGGTTGTATACGGCCAAGCATAATGGGCGCAATCAGGTCGGTATCGAGTAATTGACAACGACGCTGACCCCCTGTGGGAGCGGGCTTGCTCGCGAATGCGGTGGGTCAGTGACTGATTCACCACCTGACACACCGCATTCGCGAGCAAGCCCGCTCCCACATTTGACTCTTCATTGTCTTTGAGATCGTGCACAACCCCGCCTTTTCGCCAAGCGGGCTGCCGTTAGCCCCGGTTTGTCGTTATACTCGTCGGCTTTCAAAAGTTCGCCAACGAGTGCTGCCCGCCATGGAAATCAACCCGATCCTTAACACCATCAAGGACCTGTCCGAGCGCTCCGAAACTATTCGGGGGTATCTTTGACTACGATCAAAAGCATGAGCGTCTGACCGAAGTCAATCGCGAGCTTGAAGATCCGGCTGTCTGGAACAAACCTGAATACGCCCAGGAACTGGGCCGCGAGCGCGCTGCGCTGGCGCAGATCGTCGACACCCTCGACGAGTTGAACACCGGTCTGGGCGATTGCCGCGACCTGCTGGACATGGCCGTCGAAGAAAACGACGAAGGCGCAGTGGGCGATGTCGTCGCCGAGCTGGCCCGTCTCGAGGAAAACCTCGCCAAGCTTGAATTCCGCCGCATGTTCAGCCACGAAATGGACCCGAACAACGCCTACCTGGACATCCAGGCCGGTTCCGGCGGCACCGAGGCCCAGGACTGGGCCAACATCCTGCTGCGCATGTACCTGCGCTGGGCGGATAAACGCGGTTTCGACGCCACCATCATGGAACTGTCCGCCGGTGAAGTCGCCGGTATCAAGGGCGCGACCGTGCACATCAAGGGCGAATACGCCTTTGGCTGGCTGCGGACCGAGATCGGCGTACACCGCCTGGTGCGCAAGAGCCCGTTCGACTCCGGCAATCGTCGCCATACCTCGTTCTCCGCCGTTTTCGTCTCGCCAGAGATCGACGACAAGGTGGAAATCGAGATCAACCCGGCCGACCTGCGCATCGACACCTACCGCTCCTCCGGTGCCGGTGGCCAGCACGTAAACACCACCGACTCGGCCGTACGTATCACCCACGTACCGACCAACACCGTGGTCAGCTGCCAGAACGAACGTTCCCAGCACGCCAACAAGGACACCGCCATGAAAATGCTGCGGGCCAAGTTGTACGAGCAGGAAATGCAGAAGCGCAATGCGGCGTCCCAGGCGCTGGAAGATACCAAGTCGGATATCGGCTGGGGCCACCAGATCCGTTCGTATGTGCTTGATGCGTCGCGGATCAAGGATCTGCGCACGAACATCGAACGCAGCGACTGCGACAAGGTGCTCGACGGTGATATCGACGAATACCTGGAAGCCAGCCTGAAATCCGGCCTCTAACACCCTCTGTGGGAGCGGGCTTGCCCGCGATCCCCCGCCGAAGGCTGGGGACAACGAACCTGATGGAAAATTTAAAGACATGAGCGACCAACAACTCGACCCGCAAGCCCTGCAACAGGAAGAAAACTCCCTGATCGCCCTGCGCAAGGAAAAGCTTGCTGCCGAGCGCGCCAAGGGCAATGCCTTCCCGAACGACTTCCGCCGTGACAACTACTGCGATGCCTTGCAGAAACAGTACGCGGACAAGACCAAGGAAGAGCTGGCAGAGGCTGCAATCCCGGTCAAGGTGGCGGGTCGCATCATGCTCAACCGTGGCTCGTTCATGGTGATCCAGGACATGACCGGTCGCATTCAGGTGTACGTCAACCGTAAAACCCTGCCTGAAGAAACCCTGGCCTCGGTGAAAACCTGGGACATGGGCGACATCATTGCAGCCGTTGGCACCCTGGCGCGTTCCGGCAAGGGCGATCTTTACGTTGAAATGACCAGCGTGCGCCTGCTGACCAAGTCGCTGCGCCCGCTGCCGGACAAGCACCACGGTCTGACCGACACCGAGCAGCGCTACCGCCAGCGCTACGTTGACCTGATCGTCAACGAAGACGTGCGCCAGACCTTCCGCGTGCGTTCGCAAGTGATTGCGCACATCCGCAGCTTCCTGATGAAGCGTGACTTCCTCGAAGTGGAAACGCCGATGCTGCAAACCATCCCTGGTGGTGCCGCGGCCAAGCCGTTCGAAACCCACCACAACGCACTGGACCTGGAAATGTTCCTGCGTATCGCGCCGGAGCTGTACCTCAAGCGCCTGGTGGTTGGCGGCTTCGAGAAGGTGTTCGAGATCAACCGCAACTTCCGTAACGAAGGTGTCTCGACCCGTCACAACCCGGAATTCACCATGCTGGAGTTCTACCAGGCCTACGCCGACTACGAAGACAACATGGACCTCACCGAAGAACTGTTCCGCGAACTGGCGCAGTTGGTGCTGGGCAGCACCGACGTGCCTTACGGCGACAAGGTGTTCCACTTCGGCGAGCCGTTCGTGCGTCTGTCGGTGTTCGACTCGATCCTCAAGTACAACCCTGAGTTGACCGCTGACGACCTGACCGACATCGACAAGGCCCGCGCCATCGCCAGGAAAGCCGGCGCCAAGGTGCTGGGCTTCGAAGGCCTGGGCAAATTGCAGGTGATGATTTTCGAAGAACTGGTGGAGCACAAGCTGGAACAGCCGCACTTCATTACCCAGTACCCGTTCGAAGTGTCGCCGCTGGCCCGTCGCAACGATGACAACCCGAACGTCACCGACCGTTTCGAGCTGTTCATCGGCGGCCGCGAAATTGCCAACGCCTACTCCGAGCTTAACGACGCGGAAGACCAGGCCGAGCGCTTTATGGCCCAGGTGGCCGACAAGGACGCCGGTGACGACGAGGCGATGCACTACGACGCCGACTTCGTGCGCGCCCTGGAGTACGGCATGCCGCCGACTGCCGGTGAAGGTATCGGCATCGACCGGTTGGTGATGTTGTTGACCAACTCGCCGTCGATCCGCGACGTGATCTTGTTCCCGCACATGCGGCCACAAGCGTAACCGTAGCGAGATCCGAAGCCGCCTTTTATAAGGCGGCTTTTTTGTGTGGCGAATTCAGCCGTCAACAGAACGGCGCCCTTTAAAGGAAGATCTGTCGTGAACCGCGTAATGGCTCAAGAAGGCGCCGCCGGCATTGCTGCTGCCGTGGCTGATAGTGTCCAGTACCAGGGCCGCAAGGCCAGCCGCCGAGGCAGCGAGCAACGCCGGCAAGACATTCTCGATGCGGCCATGCGCATCGTCGTGCGCGATGGTGTACGCGGTGTGCGCCATCGCGCGGTGGCAGCAGAGGCCGGCGTGCCGTTGTCGGCCACCACCTATTACTTCAAGGACATCGATGACCTGCTCACCGATACTTTCGCCCAATACGTGGAGCGCAGCGCTGCGTTCATGGGCAAGCTGTGGGTGCGCAACGAAGGCCTGCTGCGTGAAATGGTCGCCTATGGCGACGGCAGCCCGCAGTCACGCTCACAGCTTGCTGATGATATTGCGCGGCTGACCGCCGACTACGTGATGCGCCAACTGACCAACCGCCGCGAACACTTGATGGCCGAACAGGCCTTTCGCCAGGAAGCCTTGCTCAACCCGCGCCTGGCTGAGCTGGTGCGTTCCCATCAGCAGATTCTGTTGCAGGGCACCGGGCAGTTTTTTCAGGTATTGGGCTCCCGCGAGCCGCAACAGGATGCCAGAGTGTTGACGGCGATAATCGGTCGGATGGAATATCAGGGCCTGCTTGGCGGCCCTGAGCCTCTGACCAGCGATGAGATGCTTGAGATTCTCAAGCGTTACATGCATTTGGTGTTGGCCTCGGTCTAGCCCAGCTCCCACACTTGATGGGGTATTCGATGAAAGCCTGGCGTGTCATTGCAATCGCTATATCGTTCCTGCTGCTCAGCGGTTGCCTGGTCACCTTCAAGGACCCGCTGCCGGCCCCTGAAGCGGCGCCCGACGCCTTGCTCGGCCGCTGGTCGAGTACAAACGCCTGGGGCGAACCGCTGAATCTGCAGATCACCCGTGTCGATCAGCATCATTACAAGGCCGTAAGCTACCCTAAAGCCAAACCGGGCCAGCGCGATGAATACCCGTTTACGGTGTCGCGCCATGGCAACCGCTGGTACCTGTCGGCGCCGTTGCCGGCCGCTTTCGGTGGCAATTACTTCCTCGCCGGCTTCGACTTTGAAGGTGAGGGCGACAAAACGCGTGAATGGGTGGTCTACAACCTCGACCTTGAGCAGATCCATCAAGCCATAGGCCAAAACGCCTTGCACGGCAGTACCGTGCAAACCGTCGAAGGTGAGGGCGTGCGGGTCGACAGCCCGATGGACCAGGTATTTGCCTATCTGGATGACCCGGCCAATGCCGATGTGTTCGTTGAAGCCGTGCGCTACCGGCGCGCGGGCAAATAACGTTTAAAGAGGAAGCACCGGGTGGACGATTACCAGCAGACGATACGCACCTTGTCCGATCGCATTGTGCTGGCACAAACACCGATTCGCGTCCTCGACGCCGTGAAGTGGGACGAGAACATTCGCCAGGGCTTTCTCAAGGCCAAGGGCAAGGCCATGCCGGCCGTGGACCGCGATTACTATCTGGGCCGGCCGCTGTCGTTCGACTCCAGTGCGGTGAAGCTGGAGTTCCAGAACATCGAGCGCGACATTACTCGCCGTCTCGGCCAGTTCAGTCCGGTGGGGCAGATCATGCGCCGCATGTGCCGCGAGTACCGCATGGTGGTGCGCATGCTCGAAGCGCGGGGCACCGAAGATTTCGGCCTGATTTCCCAGGAACTCTACGGCGCCGCCTCGGACGCGTTCCACGCGGGTGACCCGACGCTGGCCGACCTGGGCCTGATGATGTCCGACTACCTGAACCAGATCGACGGCCGGGGCGACCTCAAGGACGAAGCCAAGACGCTCACGGCCAAGCATGCGGTGGCCTTGCTGCAAACCCGTTTGAACAAGGTGTTCGGTGAGGCCGAAGAGACCATCCGCGTGTTCGAGTCCGACGGAATCGTTGCCGATGCGGCGGCGGGCGCCGACTACATCAAGATCCGCGCCGACGCGATGTTCAACGAGCGTGATGTGCGCGCGCTGGAAGTGCACGAAGGCCTGGTGCACGTCGGCACCACACTCAATGGCCAGAACCAGCCGATCTGCACCTTCCTGTCCAAAGGGCCGCCCTCGTCCACGGTGACCCAGGAAGGCCTGGCGATTCTGATGGAGATCATCACCTTTGCCTCCTACCCCAGCCGCCTGCGCAAACTGACCAACCGCACCCGCGCCATCCATATGGTCGAGGAGGGGGCCGACTTCCTGCAGGTGTTTGAGTTCTTCCGCGAGCAAGGCTTTGAAATGGCCGAAAGCTACGGCAATGCCAGCCGCGTGTTCCGAGGTTCGACGCCGACGGGCCTGCCGTTTACCAAGGATTTGTCCTATCTCAAGGGCTTTATCATGGTCTACAACTACATCCAGCTGGCCGTGCGCAAAGGCAAACTGGAGCAAGTGCCGCTGTTGTTCTGCGGCAAGACCACTCTGGAAGACATGCGCACCTTGCGCCAACTGGTCGACGAAGGCCTGGTCGTGCCGCCCAAGTACTTGCCCGAACAGTTTCGCGACATGAACGCACTGGCGGCGTGGATGTGCTTCTCCAACTTCCTCAACCACCTGAGCCTGGACCGGATCGAGGCGGATTACTCGAATATCCTTTAGGCCATTCACCTGACGAAACCGGTTAAAACATGTGGGAGCCGGCTTGCCTGCGATAGCGGTGTATCAGTCACCGTCGTTTCAACTGAAAGACTGCTATCGCAGGCAAGCCAGCTCCCACATTTGATCTCATTGGTTCTTGAGAACTGAGTACAACCTATCAGCGAGGCTTCAACGGATGAGAATCCTCGGCATTCTTTGCCTGCTACTCACTTTAAACGGCTGCAGCTCACTGCTGTTCTACCCCGAACCCGGCCTGCCGTTTACGCCGGAAAAAGCCCACCTGCAATACCGTGATATCACCCTGACCACCGCCGATGGAGTAAAACTCCATGCCTGGTGGCTGCCGGCCAAACCCGGTGTGCCGCTCAAAGGCACGGTGCTGCACCTGCACGGCAACGGCGGCAACCTGGCCTGGCACCTGGGTGGCAGTTGGTGGTTGCCGGAGCAGGGCTATCAAGTGCTGTTGCTGGACTATCGCGGCTACGGCCTGTCTGAAGGCAAGCCGTCCTTGCCGGCGGTGTATCAGGATATCGATGCGGCGTTCGCCTGGATCGACAAGGCCCCTGAAACCCAAGGCCAGCCGCTGATTGTGTTGGGCCAGAGCCTGGGCGGTGCGCTGGCGGTGCATTACCTGGCGGCACACCCGCAGCGTCAAACTCAGCTCAAGGCGCTGGTGCTGGATGGCGTGCCCGCCAGTTATCGTGACGTAGGACAATTCGCCCTCAGCACCTCCTGGTTAACATGGCCGTTTCAGGTACCGCTGTCGTGGCTGGTGCCTGACGCCGACAGTGCGATCAATGCCATGCCCCAGCTCACCGGCGTGCCCAAGCTGCTGTTCCACAGCCTGGATGACCCGATTGTGCCGGTGGCCAACGGCATTCGCCTGTACCAGGCCGCGCCGCCACCGAGGGTGTTGCAGTTGACCCGTGGCGGCCATGTGCAGACCTTTGCCGACAAGACCTGGCAAACCGTGATGCTGCGCTATCTGGATGACCCGCAGCACTTCAACGGCCTGCGCCGCCTGGGCGAGATCCCGAATTACCCTATTCCTAAAGTTGATTCATCAGAGAGCCCGCAATGAGCGAAGAACGCAACATGATCCCGCTGATCCTCACCGGCATCGGCACCATCATCGGCACCGTCGGCTGCCTGTGGTTCTACGGCTACCTGCACTTCGCCAAGCCGGAAGACGCCTTGTTGCTCAGCGACTTCACTATGCTCAAGACCGTGCCGGGCGAGGATTATAAGGTTTCGCTGACCCCGGCTGCGCAGGTGGCGCAATGCATCGATGGCGTGTTGGTGATGTTTGATACCGAACAGAAAGGCTTGAGCGGTGTGCTGGTGAACAATAAGAAACAAGCCGTGCGTTGCATGGGCCAAGAAACGCCGCAACTGCAAGAGTAGCCTGCTTTTTATCACCACTGCGCATCGTGGAAATATCTGGAACCGAATCGCGTAAGAAGCCACTGAATGAGTCGTCAGTGTTGCTGATGATTAACTTACGAATGACGGACTTTGGAGCGTGATGATGGACATTGGTGCTATCGGTAAAATGTTGGGCATGGCCAGGGGCCAGGAAAGTTTGGAGCAGGGTGGTGCTCAAGGCGAGCAATGCGCTGATAAGGGCGCTGAGAAAGGTGGGAAAGACAAACCAGACCCGATGAAGATGCTTATGGATATGCTCTCGAAGGCGGCCGGCGGCGCCCAGGGCGGCGGTGGCGGCGGTTCTGAAGGCTCAGGTGGTGAAGGCCAAATGGGTCAAGACATGCTTGAAAAGCTGATGGGCGGGCGTCAAGGCATGGAGGCCATGATGCCGGCTGAGGATACCGGCCGAAAAATCGAGGCCTGATAGAAAAAACCCACCGTGAGGTGGGTTTTTTATACAGCGTCAATCAATCAGTTAGCAACGGAAGAGCGTGGCTTGACTGGCTGGTTGTCGTTGGAGATGGTCACTTCAACGCGGCGGTTCATGGCACGGCCCGAAACGCTGCCGTTGTCGGCAACCGGGTATTCCTTGCCGTAACCCTGGGTCACGATGCGCGAAATATCCACGCCTTGTTGAGCCAGTGCACGTTGTACCGAAGCGGCACGGCGCTCGGACAGGCTCTGGTTGTACGAATCGGAACCGGTGCTGTCGGTGTAGCCTTCGACGATCACTTTACGGTCCGGGTTGTCGCGCAGGAACTGAGCCAGTTTGGTGATGTTCACCAGGCCGCTGGATTTCAGGTCGGACTTGTTGGTGGCGAACAGCACGTCACCGAAGGTCACCAGGGTGCCGCGATCAGTCTGCTTGGCGTTCAAGCTGTCTTGCAGTTGCTTGATCTGTGCATCACGGGCTTGCAGCAGCGCCTTGGCACGTTCGTCACCCGCGTTTTTCAGCTTGGCTTCGGATTCACGCAGCGAGATGGTGTCTTTGGCCACTTCAACGCGCTGGTTGGTCAGGTAGGCCAGTTGGTCGACCTTCTTCTCGTCTTCCTTGTCGCGGTAGGCTTTGTCAGCCTTGTCCAGCCAATCCTGCGCGTCCTTGGTTTCCAGCGCCGCTACCTTGGTGGCTTGCGGGTTGGATTGCAGGGCCGAGAAGTTGGTCCGCGCGTTTTCCAGGTTCTGGTTCGGCGGGGTGGAGCAGGCCGCCAGAGCAACGCTCATCGCCAGCAGGGCAGGGATCATCAATTGTTTACGCATAGTCGTGTCGTCCTTTCAATTCGATATCGGGTGCAATGCAATCAGTGGCGGCGGCTTACTGCTGTTTGATCACAGCCGGGCGCATGCCTTCCTGACGCAGTTCCTGCACAGCTTTCTGGGAATCCTTCACAGCCTGGTCAGCCTTGGCAGCCTGGGCCTTGCGCTCTGCGACACGGGCATCCCACTCGGCTTGTTCAGCCAGTTGACGCGCTTTGTCGTAGTTCTTGTCGTGCATCGCCAGTTCAGCAGCTTTGAGCTTGTCCTGGGCCGACTTCATTTCTACCGCTGCGTACTCGGTGCCGCCGGCGCTGACTGCGCTGTTTACGGCGGACTGGGTCACGGCGTATTGCTCGGTCGGCGGGTTGCCGGCGCAGCCCGCCAGAACGAAGCTGGTGCCGATTGCCAGCGCGGCCAATTTCAGCCCGCGCAGATGGTTAAACGAGGATTTGGCAGTGCTGGTCTTCATCGTCTTCAACTCCATTGGATAACTCCTGAAAAATCAAAATCCACTTCATTGGTTGGCGGTTGCAGGCCCGGCGGTAAAGCACCAAATGCCCTTTTCAAACGGCCGTTCCAAGTGATGGCTTACTGGTTGTGACCGGAGCCTTTTTTCAAAAGTTCAGCGGAGATGGCGATTTGCCTAAAAAAATATCTGACTGTTTGGTCAGCGTTTAAAAGTTTGAACTTTTACGTTGCGCAGCGGTACGCCGAGCCTCTGTGAGGCCCGGAATACCGGGGTTAAACGGGGGGTTATCGACTGTTTATCAGTGTTGCTGTTTGTCGGCGGCGGCAGACAAATCATGCAGATAGCGGCGTGACAAGGTCAGAAAGCGCGGAGTAGGGCCGACGTCTTCATACAAAGGGTCACCCTCTTCATCGGTGGCGATCACGTGCTGGCCCTTGATGTAGGGGAAGCTCGCTTCCAGCTCTTCAAGGGCCGCGCCGATCAGCTCGCCGAGCAATTCTTCGGTGCTGCGCTTGGGGTACATCTCGGCGATGGCGGCCAGGCGCGCAGCCGACTCGACGTCCAAGTGGATCGCGTACTCGGTTTTGGTCAGGCGACCCTTGGCGTTCTCTTCCCAATGCTGGGCCAGTTCTCGAATTTTCATGGCAACCTCAATAAGCCCGCGATGGCAGGCGGTGATGGGTGTCCAGCCGCCTGCGTGGGTAACGCGACGACTCACTGTTGAGACTAGCTGCAAGTCGCAAGGTTTAAAGTGTCTTGTCAGAAACTGACGCGGGCGGCACTCTGGAAGGCCTGCGCGTCCCGGATTTCTGGCTGGAGATTGGTTGATGAGTGATATCGATGCACGCTTGCGTGAGGATGTTCACCTGCTGGGTGAGCTGCTGGGCAACACCATTCGAGAGCAGTACGGCGATGCTTTTCTCGACAAGATCGAGCAGATCCGTAAAGGCGCCAAGGCTGATAGACGCGGTGCCGGTGATGAGTTGAGTACCCGCCTCAATCAGTTGCAGGAAGACGAACTGCTGCCCGTGGCACGCGCGTTCAACCAGTTCCTCAACCTGGCCAACATCGCCGAGCAATACCAACTGATCCATCGGCGCGATGAATCGCAGCCGGCGCCCTTCGAGTCCCGCGTGTTACCGGAGTTGCTGGCCCGCCTGCAAAGCGAAGGGCACAGCAATGAGTCCCTGGCCCGCCAGCTGGCGCGCCTGGACATCGAGCTGGTGCTCACCGCCCACCCGACCGAAGTGGCGCGTCGCACCCTGATCCAGAAATACGATGCGATTGCCGCACAACTGGCGTTGCAGGATCACCGCGACCTCACCGGCGCCGAGCGCGAGCAGATCCGCCAGCGCTTGCAGCGGCTGATCGCCGAAGCCTGGCACACCGAAGAGATCCGCCGCATCCGGCCCACGCCAGTGGACGAAGCCAAGTGGGGCTTTGCGGTGATCGAGCATTCGCTGTGGCACGCCATTCCCAATTATTTGCGCAAGGCCGACCAGGCATTGCACGCCGCCACCGGCCTGCGCCTGCCACTTGAGGCGGCGCCGATTCGCTTTGCCTCGTGGATGGGCGGCGACCGGGACGGCAACCCGAATGTCACCGCGCCGGTCACCCGCGAAGTGTTGCTGCTGGCGCGCTGGATGGCAGCGGACTTGTATTTGCGCGATGTCGACCATTTGGCCTCCGAGCTGTCGATGCAGCAGGCCAGCCCTGCGTTGCAGGCCAAAGTCGGGGATAGCGTCGAACCTTACCGTGCCGTGCTCAAGCAACTGCGCGAACGCCTGCGCGCCACGCGCCAATGGGCGCATACCGCGCTAACCGCCAGCACGCCCGCGCCGGCCGAGGTGCTGCAAAACAACCGCGACCTGCTCGACCCGCTGGAGCTGTGCTATCAGTCACTGCACGCGTGCGGCATGGGCGTGATCGCCGATGGCCCGTTGCTCGATTGCCTGCGCCGTGCCGTGACCTTCGGCTTGTTCCTGGTGCGTCTGGACGTGCGTCAGGATTCCAGCCGCCACTCGGCGGCCATGACCGAAATTACCGATTACCTGGGCCTGGGCCGTTATGAAGACTGGGACGAAGAGGCGCGCATCAGCTTCCTCAGCAAAGAGCTGACCAATCGCCGGCCGCTGCTGCCGGGTTATTTCAAGCCGTCGGCAGACACCGCCGAAGTGTTGAACACCTGCAAGGAAATCGCCGCCGCACCGGCTGCATCGCTCGGTTCTTATGTGATTTCCATGGCCGGTGCCGCGTCGGACGTGCTGGCCGTGCAACTGCTGCTTAAAGAGTCGGGCGTGCAACGGCCGATGCGCGTGGTGCCACTGTTTGAAACCCTGGCCGACCTGGATAACGCCGGGCCGGTGATGGAGCGCCTGCTGCAATTGCCGGGCTATCGCGCGCGTTTGCAAGGCCCGCAGGAAGTGATGATCGGCTATTCGGACTCGGCCAAGGACGCCGGCACCACCGCCGCAGCCTGGGCACAGTACCGGGCCCAGGAACGCCTGGTGGATATCTGCCGCGAACAACAGGTGGAGTTGCTGTTGTTCCACGGTCGTGGCGGCACCGTTGGCCGTGGCGGCGGCCCGGCGCATGCGGCGATCCTGTCGCAGCCGCCAGGCTCGGTGGCGGGGCGTTTCCGTACCACCGAACAAGGCGAGATGATCCGCTTCAAGTTCGGCCTGCCGGACATTGCCGAGCAGAACCTCAACCTTTACCTGGCTGCCGTGCTGGAAGCCACATTGTTGCCACCGCCGCCACCTGAGCCGGCCTGGCGCCATCTGATGGATGAATTGGCGGCAGACGGTGTCAGTGCTTATCGCGCCGTGGTGCGGGAAAATCCGCAATTCGTCGAATACTTCCGCCAGTCCACACCCGAGCAGGAGCTGGGCCGCTTGCCATTGGGCAGTCGCCCGGCCAAGCGTCGTGCGGGTGGTATCGAGAGCCTGCGCGCGATTCCGTGGATCTTCGGCTGGACCCAAACCCGCCTGATGCTGCCCGCCTGGCTAGGCTGGGAAGCGGCATTAAGCAAGGCGCTGGAGCGTGGCGAAGGCGAGTTGCTGGGGCAGATGCGCGAGCAGTGGCCGTTCTTCCGCACCCGTATCGATATGCTGGAGATGGTGCTGGCCAAGGCCGATGCCGACATCGCGCGGCTGTATGACGAGCGTTTGGTGCAGCCGGACCTGCTGCCATTGGGTGCGCACTTACGCGACCTATTGTCGCAGGCATGCAACGTGGTGCTTGGCCTGACCGGCCAGTCGCAACTGCTGGCCCATAGCCCCGACACGCTTGAGTTCATTCGCCTGCGCAACACTTACCTCGACCCGCTGCACCTGTTGCAGGCCGAATTACTCGCGCGCTCGCGCCAGCAAGAGGCGGCGCAGGACAGCCCTCTGGAACAGGCGCTGCTGGTGTCTGTGGCCGGTATTGCCGCCGGTTTGCGCAATACTGGCTGAGGTTTTGTGCGTGTTCTCAAAGGCTTGCGGATAAACAACGACGGCCGCCCGGAAACGGGCGGTCGGCGTTTATGGGGCGGGGTTGCACTCAGGCACACCCTACCTATGACTGCATGCCGGGCGCGGTTCTTGCGACTTTTGGCGGCTTGTATGGATAGAGCCCGCTGTGTATCTTGATCAGCCTTTGGCCGTTTGATCGGCCAGGACCCACATTTTTACGAGATTGGCCCCACGCGGCGAATCCGAGCGTCATCTCTATAAAAAATTGAGGAGCACATCGATGCGCGTCATTCTGCTGGGAGCTCCCGGGGCCGGTAAAGGTACTCAGGCAAAGTTCATCACTGAAAAATTCGGCATTCCACAAATCTCCACCGGCGACATGCTGCGTGCTGCCGTCAAGGCTGGCACCGAACTGGGCCTGATCGCCAAGAGCGTAATGGACAGCGGCGGCCTGGTCTCCGATGACCTGATCATCAACCTGGTCAAGGAACGCATCAGCCAGGAAGATTGCAAGAACGGTTTTCTGTTCGACGGTTTCCCACGCACCATTCCCCAGGCGCAAGCCTTGGTGAAAGCCGGCGTTGAACTGGACGCTGTGGTTGAAATCGCAGTTGAAGACGAAGAAATCGTTCAGCGTATTGCGGGCCGTCGCGTGCACGAAGGCTCGGGCCGCGTGTACCACATCGTCTACAACCCGCCAAAGGTTGAAGGCAAAGACGACGTGACCGGGGAAGACCTGGTGCAGCGCAAGGACGACACTGAAGAAACCGTGCGTCATCGCCTGTCGGTCTATCACTCACAGACCAAGCCGCTGGTGGATTTCTACCAGAAGCTTTCGGCTGCCCAAGGCAAGCCCAAGTACAGCCACATCCCTGGCGTGGGTTCGGTAGAAGCCATCACCGCCAAGGTGTTGCAAGCCCTGAGCTGATCCTTCGATCGGCTTTGCGTACAACGGCCCGCTTGCGGGCCGTTGTTGTTTATACTGGCGCACTTTTTTTCGACTTGGACACCTACACCGATGAGCACCCTGCTGGCCCTGGACACCGCGACTGAAGCTTGCTCCGTCGCCTTGCTGCACGATGGCAAGGTAACGAGCCACTACGAGGTGATCCCGCGTCTGCATGCGCAGAAGCTGTTGCCAATGATCAAGCAACTGCTGGAAGAGGCGGGCACCACGCTGTCGGCCGTGGATGCGATTGCTTTTGGCCGTGGCCCAGGCGCCTTTACGGGTGTGCGTATCGCCATTGGTGTAGTGCAGGGCCTGGCCTTTGCGCTGGAGCGCCCGGTACTGCCGGTGTCCAACCTTGCGGTATTGGCCCAGCGTGCATTGCGTGAACACGGCGCGACGCAGGTGGCGGCGGCGATTGATGCGCGTATGGATGAAGTGTATTGGGGCTGCTACCGCGAAACTGCTGGCGAAATGCGTCTGGTGGGCGTGGAAGCCGTACAGGCTCCGCAATCATCGGTGTTGCCTGCTGATGCCAGCGGCGATTGGTTCGGTGCCGGCACCGGCTGGGGTTATGCCGAGCGCATCCCCGTGCAATTGGCGGGGCAGGACGCGGCCATGTTGCCCCACGCCGAAGACTTGCTGACCCTCGCACGTTTCGCTTTCGAGCGCGGTGAAGCGATTGTGGCCGACCAGGCTGCACCGGTTTATCTGCGCGATAAAGTTGCGCAAACCAAGGCCGAACGCGGGATTATTTGACGTCAAAAATGCTGGCAATTTGATGCAAAAATCCCCAATCGTCAGAATTTGCCCCTGTTTGTAAACCTTTTACAAATTATGTGTTCTAGTTATCACCAGAGCATTTGCGCACCACGGAAAGTGCCGCTAAATTGCCATCATTGATACCGAGTCTGCATGTATGCGTATAGACGGCTTTTCCTCACAGTCCTACCCACTCAAGCGTAAGCCGCGCAAGGCGAACGTCACGGTAGACGAGTCCGTCGAAGATTCGCCGGACTTCATCGAGGTTCAGTCCGAGTCGCAGCCCAGTGCCCAGGGTTCTGGCGCTGCACGCATCAGTGGTCTTCCTGCCCGTCAGCAAGACATGGTCTTCCCCCGTTCCATGAGCAAAAGCGTCGCCACCGCGCTGGCCAGCTACCTGACCACTGCCGGCTTTGTCGAATGGGATATGGAAGTGCTGGGTCTCGACATCCACATCTGATGCGCCTGCCTTACTACATCGGCTGCCCGTCCTGGAGTGAAAACGCCTGGCGCGAGTACCTGTACCCAGCCGATGCCCGCTCCGGCGACTACCTCGCTTTGTATTCCCAGGTCTTCAACGCGGTTGAAGGCAATACCACGTTTTATGCCCGCCCCTCGGCCGCCACGGTGCAGCGCTGGGCTGAAATCATGCCTGAGGATTTTCGCTTCACCGCCAAATTCCCGCGAGACATCAGCCACGGCGGCGACTTGCGCGAGCAATTGCCGGCAGCAGAAAGCTTCGTCGGCTTGATGAGCCCTTTGGGTGAACGGGTTTCACCGCTGTGGCTGCAATTGTCAGCGAGCTTTTCGCCGCAACGCCTGGGCGAGCTGGCGGGTTTTATTGACGGCCTGGAGCGCCCGCTGGCCGTGGAAGTGCGCCACCCGGAGTTCTTCGCCAAGGGCGATGCCGAGCGCAGGCTCAACCGCCTGTTGCGCGACCGTGGCGTCGAGCGTATTTGCCTCGATCCGCGGGCGCTGTTCAGTTGCACTTCAACCTCTGCGGCCGTGTTGCACGCCCAATCGAAAAAGCCCAAGGTGCCAACACGGCCGGCGGCGTTGACTCAGTTTCCCCAGGTGCGCTTTATCGGTCATCCGGAACTGGAGGCCAATGACCCATTCCTGATTCCGTGGGTGGAAAAAATTGCTGGCTGGATCGAAGAGGGGCGCACGCCTTATGTGTTCCTGCACACCTCGGATAACCGCCTCGCCGCGCAACTGGCGCTGCGTTTTCACCAACAGTTGATGCTGCGCTTGCCGGGTTTGCCAGCGCTGCCGACCTTGTATCGGGAACCCGCAGCGGAGCAACTGGGGTTACTCTAGGGCTCCTTTTTCCGACAGGAGTCAGTCATGGATGCCCAAACCCTTCGCGCCGAAACCTTCAAGGCCTTGCATGAGCGTGATCGCGCGTTCGTGATGCCCAACCCGTGGGACGCCGGCTCCGCCATCATGCTCGCCAGCCTGGGTTTCGAAGCGTTGGCCACCACCAGTGCGGGCTTTGCGTTCAGCCTCGGGCGCCCGGATGCGGAAGGCGCATTATCCCTTGAAGACACCTTGGCCAATGCCTCGACAATCGTGCAGGCCACTGCGCTGCCGGTAGCGGCTGATCTGGAAAACGGCTTCAGCGACACCCCCGAAGGCTGCGCCCAGACCATCCTGCGCGCCGCGGCCAGCGGCATTGTGGGTGGCTCTATCGAAGACGCCACGGGCATCGCGGTCGACCCGATCTATCCGTTTGACCTGTCGGTGGAACGCGTGGAAGCCGCCGTCGCCGCTGCCCGCAGCTTGCCATTTGCCTTTACGCTCACCGCCCGTGCAGAAAACCTTCTGCATGGCCGCCTGGATTTGCCTGACACCATTCGCCGCCTGCAAGCCTACGCCGAAGCCGGTGCCGACGTGCTCTACGCTCCCGCCTTGCGCAGTGCCGAGGAAGTGCTCGCGGTGGTCAAGGCGGTGGCGCCCAAACCGGTGAATGTGCTGATGTCCGGCGGCTTGAACCTGAGCGTGGCGCAGTTGAGCGAGATGGGCGTGCGCCGTATCAGCGTCGGCTCGGCCATGGCGCTGGCGGCGTATGGCGAGTTCTATCGGGCGGCGCAGGAGGTGTATGAACT
The DNA here is from genome assembly GCF_900006605.1 of Pseudomonas sp. 58 R 3. Classification (NCBI taxonomy): domain Bacteria; kingdom Pseudomonadati; phylum Pseudomonadota; class Gammaproteobacteria; order Pseudomonadales; family Pseudomonadaceae; genus Pseudomonas; species Pseudomonas sp. 58 R 3. The sequence goes on from NZ_CVTT01000038.1 coordinate 331,467, forward strand.
GGGCACCTTTACCTTCACTGAACGCAAGATGCCGTTCAGCCAGGCCAACGGTTTTTTCAAAGACTGAATCAGGCCGCCAAACGCAGGTTGTTGAGGATCAGCGGGCGCGCCCAGTGGTAGTCGAAGTCCAGCGCCTTCTGTTGCGCCACCAGCTCCTCGACCGGGTAAGGTGTGGCAGGCGGTGGCAGCAGGTCCAGTTCGAATTCGGCAATCGGCAGGTGCAGCGGCTGGGGTTGCGGCGCCGGGCCAGGCTCGGGCGGCGGGTTGCCGGCATTGAGCACAATCGGGCGGACCCAGCCGCTTTCGAAGTTTTGCTGGCGCTGCTGGGCGATGATTTCTTCTGCCGGGAACGGCGTGGCAGGCGGCGGCAGCAGCTCGGTTTCAAATTCGGCGATGGGCAGGAACAGCGGCTCCGGTGGGGCGATCTCGGTGTCGTGCACGTCGCACTCACGCTGGGTGAGGATCTGCGACAACAGGTCGGCGCCTTCGCTGGGTTCTACCGCCGGGTCCCTCGGCGCCGGGGCTTTGGCCGCCAGCGCGCCCGGCGTATCGCCAAGCTGCTCGGCCAACGCCCGGGCGAAGAAGTCCTGCCACACATGGCTCACCCCGGCCAGCGCTTGAGTATTGCGCAGGCCGTAGTGGTTGTGGGTCGGCAGTACACCGATGGTTAGGGGAAGAATGTCTGACATTTTTCTCGGTCGACGCTCAGCTCTGGCAAAATACCTGACTGTTGTTTTTATCGGCCGTCGTTTGCCGATCCTTAATATTTTTGAGCGTAGCGATTGATGAGCGAACAACCAGCGGCCAGCCGCATTCGGGTCGAGGCTTTGGCCGACGGTTTCAAGGCCCGCGCCGAGCACTGGGCCGCGCAGCTTGGCCTGCCTTTGCAACTGGATGAGGCGGACTTTTCCCTGCAGGTCGGGGAACACGGCCTGCAATTGCAACAGCTCGGGCCTGACGCGCCGGGGCCGGTGCGGGTGGATTTTGTCGAAGGTGGCGCGGCGCATCGGCGTCTCTACGGCGGTGGCAGCGGGCAGATGATCGCCAAGGCGGTCGGCGTGGCCCAGGGCGTGCGCCCACGGGTGCTCGACGCCACGGCAGGCCTGGGCAAGGACGCGTTCGTACTGGCCAGCCTTGGCTGCGAGATGAGCCTGATCGAGCGGCAGCCTTTGATCGGCGCCTTGCTCGAAGACGGCCTGGCCCGCGGCGCAGATGACTTTGAAGTGGCGCCGATTGTGGCGCGCATGCACTTGCTCAAGGGCAACTCGATCGAGGTGATGCGCAATTGGGAGGGTGAGCCGCCGCAGGTGATCTACCTGGACCCGATGTTCCCGCACCGTGAGAAAACGGCGCTGGTGAAGAAGGAGATGCGCCTGTTCCGCCCTTTGGTGGGCGATGATCCGGATGCTCCAGCCTTACTCGCGGCGGCCTTGGCCCTGGCCAGCCACCGCGTGGTGGTCAAGCGCCCGCGCAAGGCGCCGTGCATTGACGGGCCGAAACCGAGCCATGCGTTGGATGGCAAGTCCAGCCGGTATGACATCTATCCGAAGAAAGCGCTCAAGTCCTGAATTATTGTTGCTCTTTCGGGCCTCATCGCAGGCAAGCCAGCTCCCACCTTTTGATTTGCAAACACAGTCAAAGGTGGGAGCTGGCTTGCCTGCGATAGCGCCCGATCAGGCAACACAACCGTTCAAGGCCGATACGCCCGCATAAACAACCCCACCACCTCCTGCACATGCGCTTCAGCGGCTTCTTCACTCAACTGCCCGCCGCAGCCATACAACAAGCAGAAATTCGCCGTGCCCTTGAGCAGGCAAAAGAAGTGCTCGGCCGCCGTAAACGGTTTGTCGATGCTCAAGGCGCCGCTCTGGTCGATACGGCTAAGCAGGCGCTCCATGCCTTGCAGCATGCGCATGGGCCCGGCCTCAAAGAAGATCTGCGAGAGTTTCACGTCCTGGTTGCCGGTGGTCATCATCAGGCGGTGCAGGTTCACCGATTCTTCGCTGTTGATCAGCCGATGAAAGCCGCGCGCGATGTTCAGCAGCACGGTGTGCACCGGCATGCCCTCGGGCAACTCGAAATACATCACCGGCAACTGTTCCTCGCACTTGGCCACGACGGCGGCGGTGAACAAGGTCTCTTTATCGGTGAAGTGGCTGTAGACCGTCAGCTTTGACACGCCGGCCTCAAGGGCCACGGCATCCATGCTGGTGCTGGCGTAGCCATTGCTCAAAAACAGGATTTTGGCTGCTTCGAGGATTGCCTGGCGTTTTGCCATGTCCTTGGGACGCCCGGGGCTATTGGTGTTTACAGGATTGTCGGACATTTTCACCTTTAATACTGGACTGGTGAGTTTGGTATTAATAACATACCGGCCAGTATAATTATTCCTAGCTTCATTTGCGAAAGGTCCTTCAGCATGCGCAGCACTTTCCTGCCCCTTGCGTTGCCTGTCAGCCTGGTCTTCCTGTTGGCCGCCTGCGGCCATGAAGAAGCGGCCCAAACCACCATCCGCCCGGCCATGGTGGTGCAACCGCAGCCTTCGGCACTGGCGATGGACAGTTTTCCGGGGGAAGTACGCGCCCGTTATGAGCCGGACCTGGCCTTTCGCATCGGCGGCAAGGTCAGTAAGCGCCTGGTGGAGGAGGGCGAGCGGGTCAAGGCCAACCAGCCATTGGCAGAGCTCGACCCCCAGGACGTGCGCCTGCAACTGGAAGCTACCCGCGCCCAGGTTACCGCCGCCGAAGCCAACCTGAGCCTGGTGCGCGCCGAACGCGACCGCTACAAGACCCTGATGGACCGTCAGATGGTCAGCCGCTCGCAGTACGACAATTCCGAAAACCTCTACCGAGCAGGTGAAGCACGCCTTAAGCAGATCAAGGCCGAGTTCGACGTATCGAGTAACCAGGCCGGCTACGCCGTGTTGCGCGCACCTCAGGATGGCGTGGTCGCCAAACGAGCGGTGGAAGTCGGCCAAGTGGTGTCCGCCGGCCAAACGGTGTTTACCCTGGCCACCGATGGCGAGCGCGAAGTGTCGATCAGCCTGCCCGAGCAAGGTTTTGGCCGCTTCAAGATCGGCCAGCCGGTGTCGGTGGAATTGTGGAGCCAGCCCGACCAGCGTTTCGCCGGGCGCATTCGTGAACTCTCACCGGCCGCCGACCCCAAATCCCGCACTTTCGCTGCGCGCGTCGCCTTCACCGGCGGCAAAGTCCCCGCCGAGCTGGGCCAGAGCGCCCGCGTCTTTATCCAGGCCGATGGCGTTGTCCCACTGTCCGTGCCGCTGTCGGCCCTGAGTGCGGAGAACGGTGCGTCCTACGTCTGGCGGGTACAGCCGGACAACACCCTCAAGCGAACCCCGGTGCGCATCGGCGCTTTTGGTGAAAGAACCGTGCCGGTGCTCGAAGGCTTGGCCCCCACCGATTGGGTGATCGCGGCGGGCGTGCATGTGCTGCATGAGGGCCAGCAAGTGCGCCCGGTGGATCGCGCCAACCGCGTTGTGAATCTGGCGGCCAAGGAGTAGTCCCCGATGGGTTTCAATCTTTCCGAATGGGCGTTGCGTAATCGCCAGATCGTACTGTTCCTGATGATCCTGCTGGCCGTGGTCGGCACCTTGTCCTACACCAAGCTGGGGCAAAGTGAAGACCCGCCGTTTACCTTCAAGGCCATGGTCATCAAGACGAACTGGCCGGGCGCCACGGCCCAGGAAGTCTCGCGACAGGTGACCGAACGCATCGAGAAAAAGCTGATGGAAACGGGCGAGTACGAGCGCATTGTCTCGTTCTCGCGGCCGGGTGAATCCCAGGTTACCTTCATAGCCCGCGATTCGATGCACTCGGCGCAAATCCCGGAGCTGTGGTACCAGGTGCGCAAGAAGATCAGCGATATTCGCCAGACCTTGCCGCCGGATATCCAGGGGCCGTTTTTCAACGATGAATTCGGCACCACCTTCGGCAATATCTACGCCCTGACCGGTGACGGTTTCGATTACGCGGTGCTCAAGGACTACGCCGACCGCATCCAGATTCAGTTGCAACGCGTGCCGGACGTGGGCAAGGTCGAGTTACTGGGCCTGCAGGACGAGAAGATCTGGATCGAGCTGTCCAACCTCAAGCTCGCCACCCTCGGCCTGCCATTGGCTGCGGTGCAGCAGGCACTGCAAGAACAGAACGCCGTCTCCACCGCCGGTTTCTTTGAAACGCCGACGGAACGCGTGCAGTTGCGGGTCTCGGGTAACTTCAAAACGGTCGATGAGATCCGCAACTTCCCGATTCGCGTCGGTGACCGCACCTTGCGCATCGGTGACGTGGCGCAAATCCATCGCGGTTTCAACGATCCACCGGCGCCGCGCATGCGCTACATGGGCGCAGACGCCATCGGCCTGGCCGTGGCGATGCGTGACGGCGGCGACATTCTGGTACTGGGCAAAGCGCTCGAAGGCGAATTCGCACGCCTGCAAAAGAACCTTCCGGCAGGCATGGAACTGCGCAAGGTCTCGGACCAACCGGCAGCGGTGAAAACCAGCGTCGGCGAATTCGTCCAGGTACTGGCTGAAGCCTTGGCCATCGTGCTGCTGGTGAGCTTCTTCTCCCTTGGCGTACGCACCGGCATGGTGGTGGCCCTGGCGATTCCGCTGGTGCTGGCGATGACCTTTGCGACCATGTATTACCTGGGCATCGGCCTGCACAAAATCTCCCTCGGTGCCTTGGTGTTGGCCCTGGGCTTGCTGGTGGACGATGCAATCATCGCCGTGGAGATGATGGCGATCAAAATGGAGCAGGGCTACGACCGGCTCAAGGCCGCCAGTTTTGCCTGGACCAGCACCGCGTTCCCGATGCTCACCGGCACATTGATCACCGCCGCAGGTTTCCTGCCGATTGCCACTGCGCAATCGAGCACCGGCGAATACACCCGTTCGATCTTCCAGGTGGTGACCATTGCCCTGCTGGCCTCGTGGGTCGCGGCGGTGGTGTTTGTGCCGTACCTGGGGGAAAAACTCCTGCCGGACCTGGCGAAGATTCATGCGGCCAAACACGGCACGGATGGGCCGGATCCCTACGGCACACCTTTCTATCAGCGTGTAAGACGCTTGGTCGAATGGTGTGTGCGTCGGCGCAAAACCGTGATCGTTTTGACCTTGCTGTTGTTTATCGGCTCGGTGGCGCTGTTCCGTTTTGTGCCTCAGCAGTTCTTCCCGGCCTCCGGTCGCCTGGAGTTGATGGTCGACCTGAAACTGGCTGAAGGTGCCTCGCTGAGCAACACCGCCGACCAGGTCAAACGCCTGGAAGCCTTGCTCAAGGAACATGCCGGTATCGACAACTATGTGGCCTATGTGGGCACCGGTTCGCCGCGCTTCTACCTGCCGCTGGACCAACAACTGCCGGCCGCCAGCTTTGCGCAGTTTGTGGTACTGGCCAAAACCATCGAGGAACGCGAGAGCCTGCGCACCTGGCTGATCGAGACCCTTAACGAACAATTCCCCGACCTGCGTTCACGCGTCACGCGCCTGGAAAACGGCCCGCCCGTGGGCTACCCGGTGCAGTTTCGCGTGACCGGCGAGCACATCGAAGAAGTCCGTGCCCTGGCGCGCAAGGTCGCGGCCAAGGTTCGTGAAAATACCCACGTGGTCAACGTGCACCTGGACTGGGAGGAGCCGAGCAAGATCGTCTACCTGAATATCGACCAGGACCGTGCCCGTGCGCTGGGCGTCAGCACTGCCAACCTGTCGAAATTCCTGCAAAGCTCCTTGACCGGCTCCACCGTCAGCCAGTACCGCGAGGACAACGAATTGATCGAGATCCTGCTGCGCGGCACCGTGCATGAGCGTACCGAACTGTCGCTGCTGCCGAGCCTGGCGGTGCCGACCGACAACGGCAAAAGCGTAGCGTTGTCGCAGATTGCGACCCTTGAGTATGGCTTTGAAGAAGGCATCATCTGGCACCGCAATCGCTTGCCGACGGTGACCGTGCGTGCCGATATCTACGGCAAGGAACAGCCGGCCACCCTGGTCCAGCAGATCCTGCCGACCCTGGAAGGTGTGCGCGCCGAACTGCCGGACGGTTACCTGCTCGAAGTGGGCGGCACCGTCGAGGATTCGGCCCGTGGCCAGAGCTCGGTCAAGGCCGGCGTGCCGCTGTTTATCGTGGTGGTGCTGACCTTGCTGATGCTGCAACTGCGCAGTTTCTCACGCACCGCGATGGTGTTTCTGACGGCGCCGCTGGGCTTGATCGGTGTGACCTTGTTCCTGCTGGTGTTCCGCCAGCCCTTCGGCTTCGTCGCCATGCTCGGCACCATCGCGCTGTCGGGCATGATCATGCGTAACTCGGTGATCCTGGTGGACCAGATCGAACAAGACATCAAGGCCGGGCTCACGCCCTGGCAAGCGATCATCGAAGCCACCGTCCGACGCTTTCGCCCGATTGTACTGACGGCGCTTGCGGCGGTATTGGCGATGATTCCACTGTCACGCAGCGTGTTCTTCGGGCCGATGGCGGTGGCAATCATGGGCGGGTTGATTGTGGCGACGGCGTTGACGTTATTGTTCTTGCCGGCACTGTATGCTGCGTGGTTTCGCATTAAGAAGGAGGCGCACTAGTTCATGACGGGAGACGAAGGCGTGTAGTTAGTGTTGGCGGGTGTGGGAAAAGCCTGAAATCCGATAACTGCTGTTTAAGCCTGAATGTCTCCCACTTGTTTGATTAGAGTGGGGGCAGTTTCTTCTCAACGGTTTTTATAATGGAGGTGTTGGTGTCGGCTAACGGCGTTATTTTTTGTAATGTCTGGTCAAGGTGGCTGACGGAGTGTGTGTACAGATGGCAGACGAAACTGTCTTCGCCGGTAATCTTGTAACAAACAATACACTCAGGCATTTCTGACAGTAACTGCTCCACGGTTTGAAAATTCCCCGTCAGCGGTTTTACCCGCACCAGAGCTTGAAGCGCAAACCCGAGAGCGTGTGCGTCCAACTCTACGCTGAACCCGCTTATAACCCCTGCCACCTCCAGGCGTTTGAGACGCTCGCTGCAACCTGGGGCAGATAACCCCACCTGCCGGCCAAGTGCGCGGATAGACGCCCGCGCATTCTGATGCAGGGCGATCAGCAGCGCGCGATCAATTGCATCGAGTGTCTGATCGTTTTTTGTAAGCCTTTTCATTAGATGGACCTTACGAACATTGATGAAATAGCGTGAAAATCTTACATACCACAGATCCCTGAAAAAAAGGATGGATTTTTCGAAAACTCCTACCTATTGTTTTGTCTGCAGTCAGACGCAGTACTGTAGTGCTATTTCAACTTGATCTATTCGTCGAGGGATTGAAATGAACCACGTACTTGATGAGGCACGCTTGCAAGAGCACCATAATAATAATTTTTCTGAGCAGCGATTGTTTTCGCAACGTCATGAATTTGCCCGAGATGGGTTTATAAAGTTGCGCGATATCGTCGATGATACGGTGCGTGAAGAGATTGCCGCTGAAGTAAAAAATTTGATCGAGCGCCAGCTTGAACGGCGTGACCTTCACTTGGCAACTACCGATAATACACCGCGTTATATGAGTGTTGTGCGCAGCGAATTCATTGCTGAAAACAGTCCTCTCATTAATGCGCTGTCGAAGTCCGATGTGTTGCTTGGCACCCTGTCACAGATAGCCGGAACACGCATTGTCCCGTCCGTCTCCAAGGACGAGGAATACCTGATCACCCAGCAGGAGCGCAAAGGCGACACCCATGGATGGCACTGGGGGGATTACAGCTTTGCACTGATCTGGATTATCGAAACGCCCCCTGTCGCCAAGGGCGGGATGTTGCAGTGCGTGCCCCATACCTCGTGGGACAAGGCCAACCCGAGGATTCACGAGCTGCTGTGCAGTAACCCGATTGCGACTTACGGTTTCAAGACCGGGGATATTTATTTCCTGCGCACCGATACCACCCTGCATCGCACTATCCCACTCAATGAAGATGCCACCCGGATCATCCTCAATATGACGTGGGCGGCTGAAAAAGACCTCAGCGCAAACCTGCACGGCAATGATCGCTGGTGGGAAGACCAGCATGTTGAGGCGGCCAAAAGCCTGACGTAAAACGCCTGTGGCTGGTTGTCACGCGAACAGATGGGATGAAGGTCATGCATGATATTGAATGCCTCCAGCGCGCCAATGCCCTGCTCAAGCAGGCGCAATCACACTCGGCCATGGCCGATCTGGTCCGGGCGGCGGTGGGCCGCAATGAGCAATGGCGTGGGCAGCAGTGCATCAATCTCGTGGCCGCTGAGTCGCCCACCAGCCCGTCGGTGCGTGCGTTACTGGCCAGTGAGGTGGGGACGCGCGCATCGGGTGGGCATATCGGACGTGACAACCGGTTTTTCTCCGGGATGAAGAACATCGACGAGCTGGAATCGCTCTGCGTGGAATTGCTTAAAATCACGCTGCATGCCCGGTACGCCGATCATCGTTTGATGGGTGGTCTGGCGGGTGTAATGGCTGCGTACACAGCGCTGGCTCGTCTTGAAGACAACGTGATGACGGTGCCGGTGATCCGCGGTGGAGATACCAGTAACCGCACCAACGGGCCGCCTGGGGTTCGCGGACTCAAGGTGTGGGACATTCCGTTTGTGCACAAAACTGCAGACATCGACCTCACACGCTTCAGTGAAATCGCTCAGACCCTCAAACCTGCTGTGATTGGGTTGGGCATGACACTGACCTTGTTTCCGTTACCGTTGGCGGACATAAAAGGCATCGTTTCATCCTGGGAGGGCAAGGTCTATTTCGACGCCGCCCACCAATTGGGCTTGATCAGTGCCGGCTTGTTCCAGGACCCATTGGCTGAGGGCGCCGACCTCATGACCGGGTCTTCCGGGAAGACGTTCAGTGGCCCTCAGGGCGGCGTCATTGTCTGGAACGATGCAACACTGACAGCGCCGCTGCATGAGGCGATTTTCCCTACGCTGACCGGTAGCCATCAAATCAACCGTGTGGCTGCGCTCGCGGTGGCGGCTACGGAAATGCTCGAGTTCGGGCGAACCTATATGAAACAGGTGGTCAGTAACGCCCAGGCGTTGGCCATGCACCTGGAGCTTCGGGGGGTGACGGCCTTCTATCGAGAACAGGGTTACACCCGAACCCATCAGATTGTGATTGATTCAAAGCCCTTCGCCTGCGGCCGTGAGGCAGTACAGCGCCTGGAGGCCGCCAACATCATTACCAACGAAATGCCGTTGCCTTGGGACACCGACCCTTATCGAGAAACAGGCATTCGGCTCGGTACTGTCGAGGCTACCCGCCTGGGCATGAAGGAGCCGGAAATGGCCTGGATCGCCGAGCAGATTGCCAGGGTGCTCCTGCATAAAGAGGACCCGATGGGCGTTGCCAATGGTGTGATTGATTTCATGAAAAACCACAGGACAATCTATTACTGCCACGAAAATGGGCTACCCGGTTGAGCCATCCTGAACGTAGTCACAGAGGAAAAGTGCATGCCTGACATCCTGATTTCCGTTTACCAGGCGATATTCACCTTTACCCTCGCAGCTATCGCCTTACTTGCCAGCCCCGGCCCCGCCACCCTGGCGCTGGCAGCCAGCGGCGCGGCGTATGGCATGCAACGCTCGTTTGAGTTTTTTGTCGGGGTCACCCTGGGTTTAGTTATTGCCATGGCGTTGGTTGCTTCGGGTTTATACGTCGTCTTGCACAGCTTTCCCGGGTTGGCGGTGGCACTGACGGTCATCTCTATTGTTTATATTTTTTGGTTGGCTTACCGCATTGGCACGGCACCGCCCATTCAGGATGAGCAAGCCGTGGTCACGCCGGGCTGGGGTGCCGGTTTTGTGCTGGGGGTTGCGAATATCAAAGCGTATGCCGCGTTTGCAGCGTTACTGGGCAGTTTCACCTTGGGGACGACGCCGGGCTGGGAGCAGGGTACAAAAGCGTTTATTTGTTTATTGGTTTGCGTGGTATTCGATTTTTTGTGGCTTTTTGCAGGCAGCCGGATGCGCAAGTTGTTCATCCATCCCGTTTGGAGTCGACGACTTAACGTAAGCTTCGCGATTTTGATGGTAGCGACTGTCGCCTGGTCATTCACGCTGACGTGGTAGCGCTATCGGTGGGAGGGCCCGTGATCATTCCAACCGAGGAAAACCTTCATGTTTGGGACCGTTTCTGCACTGGTGTTGTTACTGGTCGTGCCTGGGCCGACAAACACGCTGCTGTTACGCGCGGGTGTGCTGTTTGGGTTTGCCGCTTCGTGGCGTATGGCATTGATTGAATGCCTGGCTTATCTGCTGCAAGTCTCTGTCTGGGGCGTGGTGCTGTTTTATCTCTCGGCCTGGTCACCGTGGGCGGTGAAAGCCACTCAAATGGCGGCGGCCTGCTATCTGCTCAAATTGTCATTCACGCTGTGGCAACGCCACACCAGCAGTGTCGACTCACAGCACGATCGGTTATCCGGCGTGCATTTTTTCTGGCTCACGGTGATGAACCCCAAGGGCCTGCTGATTGTTTCGTTTATCGCGCCGCTCGGCACCTTCACTTCGCTGCCAGGCTATGTCGGGTTCATGACCCTGCTGGCGTTGGTGGTGATACCGGTAGGCGCTGTCTGGATCGTACTGGGCAGCCGTTTTGAAGGCGTTCAGAAAGCCTGGTTAACCCCCTTGAAGATCAACCGCATCGCCTCCGTGGCCATTGGTTGTTTTGCCACGATCATGATGGGGCGATTGGCAGGGGCGGTGATTCACTGATTCACATGCTGATTGAAACAGGCGTGTGCGCCTGTGGAACGTTTGTGTTTTTTCCCTCCACTCAGAATTGCCTGATGGACAGGCACAGGTTTGGACTTCCCTGATGCGGCAGTCCGGCCTATTCAATGAGTTTATGGAGATATACATGGCTTTTTTTGATGCTGTAATTGCTCTCAAAGGTGCGCTGCTCGGAGCCCTGCTGGGCAATAACGTACCGCGCAATGATTTTGGAAACGGGTATCGGTCAGGGCACGCAACAAACGATCACCCCCATCTCCATCGTCCTCAAACAGTTCGGCCACATGCGGGCAATACCTATCCCTGCCAGACGAATCCTGGCGAGCCGCATACGCAGCAACCCAGGATCTGCGAGCAGCCTTCACCCTACCGGCCTACGTATCCGCTTTATACTTTGAGTCGTTAAGCGGCCTGGCCAGAAACAACTGCGCCAAGGCCCGTGGTAAGCGGCCTTGGCGCAGTGGATCCAGCATGTTTGAGCGGCTTACAGCGCGCCAAACACCTTCTTCGCCAGGCTGGTGGCCGCGGCTGCCGGGTTTTTGCGAATGGTTTCTTCCTGCTGCGCGATCATCTTGAACAAGCCGTCCAGCGCCTGTTCGGTCACGTAGTTTTCAACGTTGGCACTTTTGGCATCCACTGCACCGAATGCTGCCGCCTTGCCGGCCAGAGCGTTGTACTGCTGAGCAACCCCAACCTTGTCGGTAGCCGCCTTGACGATCGGCAGGAACTTGGCGCGGATCTGCTCGCGGCTGCTTTTATTCAGGTACTGCGTCGCTGAGTCCTGGCCGCCGCTGAGAATGCCCTTGGCGTCGGTCACGCTCATGTTTTTAACCGCATTGACCAGGATCGGTTGCGCCTGGGTCACCGCCGTTTCGGCGGCCTTGTTCATGCTGGTTTCCAGCTGCGTGACCTGGTCACCCATGCCGAACATCTTCAGCTTGTCGGCGACTTTGCCCAGCTTGCCTGGCAAGCCGATCTTTACTTCGGGGTTGTTGCTGAAACCACCGGGCGTGCCCAGTTGCTTCACGGCGATCTGAGCGCCTTGGGTCAAGGCGTCCTTGAGACCGCCGGAGGCGTCGCCCTGGGACAGGCTGCCAAGGTCCAGGGCCATGGCGTTGGCACCGAGCAGCAAGCCGGCACACAGGGCGGTGAGGCGAAGAGAGTGACGGAGCATGAGCGCTTCCTTAGGTTCGGGCTTATGGTCTGGAAAAGGTCAGTGTGCAACAGCATCAACGCGCAGGCGCAGGGGTTGTTGGTCCTTGCCGTCGAGCCGCACCGCGTGGCGTTCGGTGGTAATAAACAGTAGCTTGCCGTCCAGCTCGATGCGAGCACTTACCGAGTAAGTGTGGCCGGGCTTGACCTGCGCCGGGTCGTAGCTCAGGTGAAACGGCAGCGGCACCTGGCCTTTGACCGGGCCTTTCTGTTCGGCCAAGGTCACCGCCGGCGCGTCCATCAGCGACACGTCCTGCAGGCTGACGCTCAAAGTGGCAGTGGGCGGCAGGGCGATGCGTTGCAGGTAGAACACTTCGCCGTCGAGGCTGGCCTTGGGGGCTGGAGTCATGGATTGGCAGGCTCCGAGCAGGGCGGTAAGGCCCAGGAGGATGATCTTTTTCATGGTACGGCTCCTTTTCAACGGCGCCGGAAACAGCCCGGCGCCTCAGTCAATCTAGCGGCTTTCTGCCGGTTCCACAGGCACTTCAGCGGCGCCGTCGACGCGATGCAAGGCCACCTGGCGAATCGACAGGCGAATCTCGGCAGGCAACACGCGTTTGGCCGCGCCTTCCGCCAGTTCACCCAGCAGGTCGTGGTAACTCAATTTCCCGGCCTCGTCGCGACGCAGCACATCTTGTTCCAGCAATGTCTGGATAAAATGTCGGAAAAGACTCTTGTCGAAGAACTCCGGCGCGTTCAGGCCATGCAGGATCGACAGGCGCTGGGCCATGATCGTGCACAGGTCTTCCAGCTCTTCGGCGCTGATGCTGTTCTGGCCGCTGTTAAGCAGCAGCGAGATCGCCATGTAGAAGCGTTGCAGGGTCTGGGCGATGCTCTTGGACAACAGCGTCAGCAGCACAAAGTGCCGCGAACTCGGGGCCGGGCGCAGGTACACGTTGTTTTCAAAACGCAGCAGGCCTTGTTCGACAAAGGCTTCCAGCCATTGGTCGACTACCGCGTCCAACTCCTCCAGCGACCAGCGAATAAACAGCTCCGATTGCAGGTACGGGTAAAGCGCGCGAGTAAAGCGCAGGATCTGCTCGCGGCTCATGCGTGAGCTGCTCTGGAAGAAGCTCGCCAGCAGCGCCGGCAGGGCGAAAATGTGCAGCACGTTGTTGCGGTAATAAGTCATCAGGACGGCATTCTGCTCATCCAGATACACAATCTTGCCCAAGGCGTCACTCTGCTCCGAGAGCAGGTTCATGTCCTTGACGTGCTTGATCAGCGCCAGGCCATCACCCTCAGGCAACGTGGTGTGCGGTGAGTAGGGCACGCGGCGCAGCAGTGCCAGGTACAGGTCCAGCTGGCGGGCCATGGCCTGTTCATCCAGGGCCAGGCGCGTGGTGGAAAGCAGGGCCAGGGCTACCAGGTTCACCGGGTTGACGGCTGCGGCTTCGTTGAGGTGGCGTGCCACCTGCTCGCCGAGGCGGTTGGTGGTTTCGTTGAGCCACGCCGGTTTGTAGTTCGGGCCCAGCTCCTGGGCACGCCAGTCCGGCTGCTCGGCGTCGAGGAACTCGGCCAGCTTGATCGGCTCGCCGAAGTTGACCGCGACCTGGCCAAAGCGCTGCTTGAGCGCGCCGACCACTTTGAAAATATCGAAGATCGATTCTTTCTTCTTGCTCGCCCCGCGCAACTCGCCCAGGTAAGTACGGCCTTCGAGCACGCGTTCATAGCCGATATACACCGGCACGAACACGATTGGCATGCGTGAGGAGCGCAAGAAGCTGCGCAGTGTGATCGCCAGCATCCCGGTTTTCGGTTGCAGCATGCGCCCGGTGCGCGAGCGCCCGCCTTCGACGAAGTACTCCACCGGGAAGCCCTTGGTGAACAGGGTGTGCAGGTATTCGTTGAACACCGAGGTGTACAGCGGGTTGCCCTTGAAGGTGCGGCGCATGAAAAACGCACCGCCACGGCGCAGCAGGCTGCCGATCACCGGCATGTTCAGGTTGATGCCGGCGGCAATGTGCGGCGGGGTCAGGCCGTTTTTGAACAGCAGGTATGAGAGCAGCAGGTAGTCGATATGGCTGCGGTGGCAAGGCACGTAGATCACCTCGTAACCCTGGGCAACCTTTTGCACACCTTCGATATTGTTGACCTTGATGCCGTCGTAGATCTTGTTCCAGAACCAGCTCAATACCACTTCCAGAAAGCGAATGGCGGTGTAGGTGTAGTCCGACGCGATCTCGTTGCCGTAGCGCAGGGCCTGGGCCTTGGCTTTTTCCGGGGTGATTTTTTCGCGTTCGGCCTCATCCGCAATCGCCTGGCGCACCAGCGGCATGTTGACCAGGCCTTTGACCAGGTTACGGCGGTGTGACAGGTCGGGGCCGATGACCGCAGTCTTCAGGTTACGAAAGTGCACGCGCAAGATGCGCTGGGCCATGCGCACGGTGCGTTCGTGGCCTTTATTGTGCTCGATCAATTCACGCAGGTTGATAGGCGCGGAGAATTGCACACGGGTCTTGCGACCCAGGATCAGGATGCTCAGCAAGCGGCGCAGGCGGCCGGTGACCGCCCAGCTGTCGGCAAACAGCAGTTTCCATGGGCTGGACTCGCTTTCGGGCGACTGCCCCCAGAACACGCTGACCGGAATGATTTGTGCATTCTCTTCGGCGTGCTCGGTCAGGGTGTTGACCAGGCGGGTCAGGGTCGGCGGCGCGCCGCGCTTGTCCTGGCGGCCGAGCCAGTCGGGTTCCGGCGTGAGGTAGAAAAACGCCGCCGGTTCCATCAGCGGGCCCACCGATACCGGCAGCACCGGGCGCGGCAGGCCGGCCTTGGTGCATTCCTTGTCGACCACCGCCAATTCGGTGAGAGAAGGCGATTGCAGCACGTAAAACACCGGCCGGCTGCGGTCCAGGTTAAGGGTTAGGGACGACTGATTGATCGTCTCCGAGCGAACCCAGAGGTACAACAGTCGGCGCAAGGTGCCAAACACCAGACGGCGGAACGGGGAGCGGGTCATAGGCGTGCTGCTTGAAGTGGAAAAAACCGAGCAGGTGCTCGGGCGGGTAGTGTGCCGTATTCGCCGAAAATCGGCAAAAAAGCAGCGATGTAAACTTGAGTTGATCGTTTTTGAGCCTGTCTTATACTCGGCAGTTCAATGCGAGCGACTCAACAATAAAAATGCATGTGGGAGTAAGACAGATGGCAACGCGTGAAACCGGCAATGTGAAGTGGTTCAACGATGCAAAGGGCTATGGCTTTATCCAGCGTGAAGACGGCAAGGATGTGTTTGTGCACTACCGCGCCATTCGCGGTGAGGGCCACCGCTCATTGGCGGAGGGGCAGCAGGTGGAATACGCCGTGGTAACCGGCGAGAAGGGCTTGCAGGCTGAGGATGTGGTGGGCCTGTAACACCCTTGTCCTGCCAACCCAGTCAACTGTGGGAGCTGGCTTGCCCGCGATGCAGACACCTCGGTCTATCAGTCGGACCGCGGTGATGCTATCGCAGGCAAGCCAGCTCCCACATTGATTGGGTTTTCCGGTTTGGATCAGGCAGTTTTCCAGGTGATCTGCTCTTCACCGTCGGCACTGATGCGAATCCAGGTATCAGCGCTTTCCTCACCTTCCTCCTCAACCCAGGTACCCGGCGCGCAGCGCACTTCGACGTTCAGCGCGGCAAAGGCGGCGCGGGCGCAGGCGATGTCGTCGTCCCACGGCGTCTGGTCGCTTTCCAGGTACAGGCTGTTCCACTTGCCGACGGCTTTTGGCAGCCAGGTGACCGGCACAGTGCCGGCCTTGCACTTGTAGGTCTGGCCTTTCTGGACCCAGTCGGTGCACGGGCCGAGGGCAGTGCCCAGCCAGGCGGCGATGGCCTTGTAATCGACCTCGGCGTCTTTCAGGTAAATCTCGATATCAGGTTGGCGCATGGATGTTCCTCGTTGCGGGATTCGAAAATCCATTCGCGGATACTTAAAAGTCGGTTATTGAAGCACGAAATAATCGTAGCGCATCGATACGGTGACCAGCAGCGGTTCGGCGGCCTCGATCACTTCAGCACGGCGCTCGGCACTCGCACGCCAGCCATGGGGCGTCATCGCCAGCAGGTTGGCGCGGTCCCGGGGCTCGATCAGGCTCAGGGTGAACTCCAGCGTTTCACTGTGCGCCAGGCTCATGCCTTCGGGTACCAACGCCAAATGCTTGTCGTCGGTGTATTCACGCACTTCGTCGTACAGGCGCTCGCGCAGTTCCATCAGGTGGCCGGCGGTTGGGCCGACCTTCATCAAACCGCCGCCGGGGCTGAGCAGGCGCTTGGCTTCGTCCCAGTCCAAAGGGCTGAACACGCTGGCGAGAAATTGGCAACTGCCCGACGCCAGCGGCACGCGGGCCATGCTGGCGATCAACCAGGTCAGCGCCGGGTTGCGTTTGCACGCGCGTTTCACCGCTTCCTTGGAGATATCCAGCGCATAGCCGTCAGCGTGGGGCAGGGCGTCGGCGATTTGCGCGGTGTAGTAACCCTCGCCACATCCGATGTCCACCCAGCGCTGCGGCGCGCGCTCGGCGGCCAGTTCGGCCAGGCGCTTGGCCACTGGCGCATAGTGCCCGGCATTGAGAAAGTCGCGGCGTGCCTCGACCATGGCGAGGTTGTCACCTGGGTCGCGGCTGTTCTTGTGCTGCACCGGCAACAGGTTCAGGTAACCCTGGCGCGCACGGTCGAAACGGTGCCCGGCCGGGCACGCCACGCCGTTATCCACCGCGTTGAGCGGTGCGCTGCAAAGGGGGCAGGCGAGCATCAGGCGAGCAACTTGATCAGGGTTTGGTAGTAGATTTCGGTCAGCACATCGAGGTCGCTGGCCAGGATGCGTTCGTTGACCTGATGGATCGTCGCGTTGACCGGCCCCAACTCCACGACCTGAGTACCGAGGGTGGCAATGAAGCGCCCATCGGACGTGCCGCCGCTGGTGGACGCCTTGGTCTCGCGGCCGGTAATCGCCTTGATGCTGGCCGAAACAGCATCCAGTAACGCGCCCGGCTCGGTGAGGAATGGCAGGCCCGACAAGGCCCATTCAACGTGCCAGTCCAGGCCGTGTTTATCCAGAATCGCTGCAACGCGCTGTTGCAGGCCCTCGACGGTGGATTCGGTGGAGAACCGGAAGTTGAACACTGCCGTCAGGTCGCCCGGAATCACGTTGGTGGCGCCGGTACCGGAATTGAGGTTGGAAATCTGGAAGCTGGTTGGCGGGAAGAAGGTGTTGCCATCGTCCCAGTGCTCGGCCGCCAGTTCCGCCAGCGCCGGCGCGGCCAGGTGGATCGGGTTTTTCGCCAGGTGCGGGTACGCCACGTGGCCCTGTACGCCGCGCACGGTCAGGGTGGCACCGAGGGAACCGCGACGACCATTTTTGACCACATCGCCCACCAGCGTAGTGCTCGACGGTTCGCCGACGATGCACCAGTCCAGACGCTCCTTGCGGGCCGCCAGGCGCTCGATGACCGCTTTGGTGCCGTGGTGCGCCGGGCCTTCTTCATCGCTGGTGATCAGAAAAGCCACCGAACCCTTGTGGTCCGGGTAGTCGGTCACAAAACGCTCCGAGGCCACCAGCATTGCCGCCAGGCTGCCTTTCATGTCCGCCGCGCCACGCCCGCAGAGCATGCCGTGTTCGTCGATCAACGCGTCGAACGGGTCGTTCTGCCACGCCTGCACCGGGCCGGTTGGCACCACGTCGGTGTGACCGGCAAAGCACAGTACCGGCCCTTCGTGTTTGCCATGGGTGGCCCAGAAGTTGTCAACGTCTTCGATACGCATCGGCTCAAGCGCAAAACCGGCGTCGCCCAGGCGCTGCATCATCAGCTTCTGGCAGTCGGCATCGATCGGCGTCACCGAGGGGCGACGGATCAAGTCGATGGCAAGTTGAAGGGTCGGCGAAAGGTCGGCATGGGCCGTCATGGGGAAACTCCGGGAAGCGTGTAAGGGGCGCAGGACGAATGTGCTGAAACGGCGCAGATCCAATGTGGGAGCGGGCTTGCTCGCGAATGCGGTGTGTCAGTCAATACATCAGGAACTGACCCTGCGCTTTCGCGAGCAAGCCCGCTCCCACATAAAGCAATCGGTGCTTGCCTGATCCAACAAAACGGCCGTTATCTTATAGCAAAACGGCGGCCAGAGGCCGCCGTTTAGTGCATTGCGCAAGTTTTTACTCTGCGGTTGCCGGCTCAACCTTAGGTGCAGGTTTTGGCAGCGACGACAGGAACGCCATGATCAGCGCCGCCACATACGGCAGTGATTGCACCAGCAGCATCACCACCCAGAAGCGCATGTCATTGCTCGGCAGGCCCTGCACCAGGTAAATCCCCAGTGCGGCGCCCCACAACAGCAACATGATGAACATCTCTTCGCGGGCTTCGGAAATTGCGACCCAGAAGCCGTGGTTATCGGCGTTTTTCGGTGTGCGAAAGAACGGAATACTGGTGGTGAAGAAGCCATACAGCACCGCCTTGGCGATGGTGTGCGACAACGCCAGCCCGGCCAGTGCCGCGCAGAACGCATCTTTCAAGTTCACACCCACCGCACGGCGGTAGAGGAAGATGATCTTGCCGACCTTGAACACAAACAACGCCAACGGCGGGATCGCGAAAATCAGCAGCGGCGGGTCAACACGGGTCGGCACGATGATCATCGCCGCCGACCACAACAGGGCGCCGACGGTGAAGAAGATGTTCATGCCATCCGCCACCCACGGCAACCAGCCCGCGAGGAAGTGGTAACGCTGGCCACGGGTCAGCTCGGTGCCTTTGCCGCGCAACAGGCTGGCGGTGTGGCGCTTGATGATCTGGATCGCGCCGTAGGCCCAGCGGAAACGCTGCTTCTTGAAGTCGATAAAGGTATCCGGCATCAAGCCCTTGCCGTAGCTGTCGTGGTAATACGCCGCCGACAGGCCTTTTTCGAATACCCGCAGGCCGAGTTCGGCGTCTTCACAGATGCACCAGTCGGCCCAGCCGAGTTCCTCGAGCACCGAGCGACGGGTCATGGTCATGGTGCCGTGCTGGATGATCGCGTCACGGTCGTTGCGGGTGACCATGCCGATATGGAAAAAGCCCTTGTATTCGGCGTAGCAGAGCTTCTTGAAGGTGCTTTCGTTCTGGTCGCGGTAGTCCTGCGGCGACTGCACCACAGCGATTTTCGGGTCGGCGAAGTGCGGCACCATGTGCTTGAGCCAGTTGGGCGACACGCAGTAGTCCGAGTCGATCACCGCGATCACTTCGGCATCCTTGGCGGTGTGCGGAATCAGGTAGTTCAGCGCGCCGCCCTTGAAACCGGCCAGGGGCGAGACGTGGAAGAACTTGAAGCGCGGGCCGAGGGTTTCGCAGTAGTCGCGCACCGGCTCCCAGACGGCCGGGTCCTTGGTGTTGTTATCGATGATCAGGACTTCGAAGTCCGGGTAATCGAGGGCGGCCAGGGCGTCGAGGGTCTGTTTGACCATCTCCGGCGGCTCGTTGTAGCACGGCACATGGATCGAGACTTTCGGGCGGTAGTGCGAATCGCCTTCCACCGGCAGGAATTCACGCCGGCGCTTGTGGGTCCACACCGCTTCCGCCAGTTCGTGGGCTTCGGTGAGCAACACGATAAACACGCCCAGCGCACCGAGGGCCAGCAAGATGCCCACCGTCACACTGAACCAGGTGCTGTATTGCTGGCTGTAGTCGTAGCCGATCCACACCAATACCGAACCACAGAGGAACGCGATAAAGGTCAGGAAGGTGCGGCCACGCTGGCGCAGGGCCGAGCCGTCAATCATCAGCAGGGTCAGCGACAGCAGTGCCAGCACCACCGAGCCGATGGCCAGCACGCGCCATTGCGGAATGGCGACGACCGGGCCTTCAAAGTTGAATTTCTGCTGGCGCGCGGCGTTATAAACACCCCAATAAGCGCCGGCCGAACCTTCGTCACTGACTTTCCAAGGCTGGTCGAAAGCCTCGATCACGAAATAGTTGTAACCCTGGCGGTTGAGCTTGTTGACCAGCGTACGCAGGTAAATCGCCTGGTCGGCCGGCGAGCTTTCATTGCCACCGCGCATACGGCCGTTGCTCGGCCAGCCCACTTCCGAGAGCAGCAGCGGCTTTTTCGGGAACAGCTTTTTCAGGTCGCGGGCACGGTCGAGGACGTACTGGCCGGCCTTGTCCATGGGGATGAACTCCCAGAACGGCAGGATGTGCGCGGCGATCAGATCGACGTGCTTGGCCAGTTGCGGGTTCTTTTCCCAGATGTGCCATTGCTCGGAGGTGGTCACCGGCACTTTCACGGCGGCGCGCACCCGGTCCAGCAGCACGATCAGCGCCTCTGGGGTGATTTCTTCGCGGAACAATGCCTCGTTACCGACCACCACGCGCACAACGCTGCGCGAGGTGTTGGCGATCTCGATGGCGCGCTGGATTTCACGCTCGTTGCGTTCCAGGTCCGGGCTGATCCAGATCCCCAGGGTCACGCGCAGGCCGAACTCTTCGGCCAGTTTGGGGATATCGCCCAACGTGCCGTCCACCGAGTAAGTACGGATGTTGTCCGTCAACTTGCTCATAATCGCCAGGTCCTGGCGCATCTGATCGTCAGTGGGGTACTGGTCTTTCTGCGGGAACTGGCCTTGTTGGAACGGCGAGTAGGAGAACCCGGAGATCTGTTCAGGCCAGTTAGGGGTGGTGACCGGGCGGTTGATCAGCGCCCAGAAGCCGGTAAACAGCGCGGCAATTGCCAGCACTACCACCAGGTTGAGTCCAAATTTACGCGATGACATGGCTATTTCGGGTTCCAAAGGGTGTGGAACGAAAAGAGGTGTCGGCCTACGCCGAACGGCGCGCATCCTACACCGGCCTTCAACTGAGCGTACAGCAGACAGAGAAAAGCCGGACGTTAGTCAGCGAAAGACCCTCTAAGTTCTTTACTTGTAGCTGGAAGCTTCGAACTTGTCGCTGCGTAGTCCATAATGCGCGCCGGTTTTTGGGGTAATGGTCATGAGCACAGAAGATCCGCGGTTTGCAGGCGTCGCCCGCTTGTATGGCATTGAAGGCCTGGACCGCTTGAAAGCGGCCCATGTGGCGATCGTCGGCGTTGGCGGCGTGGGCTCCTGGGCGGCGGAAGCCATGGCCCGTTGCGGCGTGGGCGAGATTTCGCTGTTTGACCTGGACGATGTCTGCGTCAGCAACAGCAACCGCCAGTTGCACGCCCTGGACAGCACCGTGGGCAAGCCCAAGGTCGACGTGATGGCCGAACGCCTGCGCGGCATCAACCCGGACTGCACGGTGCACGCGGTGCCGGACTTCGTCACGCGCGACACCATGGCCGAGTACATCACGCCGAATATCGATTGCGTGATCGACTGCATCGACGCGGTCAATGCCAAGGCCGCACTGATCGCCTGGTGCAAGCGCCGCAAGATCCAGATCATTACCACCGGCGGCGCCGGCGGGCAGATCGACCCGACGCTGATCCAGGTCTGCGACTTGAACCGCACCTTCAACGACCCGCTGGCCTCGAAAGTGCGCTCCACGCTACGCCGCGACTACGGTTTTTCGCGCACCGTGACCCGCCATTACAGCGTGCCGTGTGTGTTTTCTACCGAACAACTGCGCTACCCCAAGCCGGACGGCAGCATTTGTTTGCAGAAGAGTTTCGTCGGTGACGGCGTGAAGCTGGACTGCGCCGGTGGGTTTGGCGCGGTGATGATGGTCACGGCCACGTTCGGCATGGTGGCGGCGACCAAGGCGGTGGACAAGATTGTGGCCGGGGTGCGCAGGCCGTCGGAGCGGGTAAAATCCGCCTGAATCTCACTGCCGAGCATAGATCCAAATGTGGGAGCGGGCTTGCTCGCGAAAGCGTAGTGTCAGTCGATACATCATTGACTGAACCACCGCATTCGCGAGCAAGCCCGCTCCCACATTTAGTGTTGTGTACGGCTTAATTCGCGCATGCGCTGCAGTACCGCATTCAAGCCGTTACTGCGCGACGGCGACAGTTGCCGGGAAAGCCCCAGTTGAGCGAACCAGTCCGGCAGGTCAACGGCCTGCAACTCACTTGCCGACAACCCATTGACCCGTGCCAGCAGCAACGCCACCAACCCACGAATCATGCGCGCGTCGCTGCTGGCGGCAAATTGCCAATGACCAGCCTGCAAACGGCCGACCAACCACACCAGGCTTTCACAGCCCTGCACGAGGTTGGCCTCGACCTTCTCGTCATCCGCCAGCGCCGGCAGCCGCTCGCCCCATTGCATCAGCATGCGGGCGCGCTGCTCCCAACTGGCTACTGCCTGAAACGACTCAAGCGCGCTGACGGCATCCACCGGCAAGCTCATCGCAACATATCCAGCGCCTGGTCCAGCGCTTCAAAAAAGCGCTCCAGGTCATCGGAGTCGTTGTACAGCGCCAGGGACACACGGATCGCCCCGGACAAGTGCATGGCCTTGAGCAACGGCATTGCGCAGTGGTGGCCGGCCCGCACGGCAATGCCTTGTTCGGTGAGCAAGTGCGCCAGGTCGGCGTTATGCACGCCCTCCACCACGAAACTGGCGAGTGCCACCTGGGGAGAGCCGAGTACGCGCACGCCATTGCGCGCTTTCAGCCCGCGCAGCAGGTAGTCATGCAGGGCCGCTTCATGGGCGACCACGGCCGGCGGGTCGAGTGAATTCAGGTAATCCAGCGTGGCGCCCAGGCCGATCACACTCGCAATCGGCGGCGTGCCCGCCTCGAAACCCAGCGGCGCAGGGCGAAAGCTCGCACTTTGATACTCGGCCTGCTGCACCATCTCGCCGCCGAACTGCCAGTGGCGCAGGTGATGCAGGGCTTCATTACGGCCATACAGCACGCCGACGCCGTCCGGGCCGTAGAGCTTATGGCTGGAGAATACATAGAAGTCGCAACCCAGCGCCTGTACGTCGTGGCGACCATGAACAATGCCTTGGGCACCATCGACCACGGTCAAGGCGCCGTGGGCCTTGGCCATAGGCAGCAAGGCCTGCAGGGGTTGCCAGGCGCCGAGCACGTTGGATAGCTGGCTCACTGCCAGCAAGCGCGTGCGCGGGCCGATTAATTCGGCGGCGGCTTGCAGGTCAATCACGCCATCATCGCCAAGGGGCAAGACCACCAGCGTGAGTGCGCGACGCTTGGCCAGTTGCTGCCAGGGCAGCAGGTTGGCGTGGTGTTCCAGGGCGCTGATGACAATTTCATCACCCGTATTGAATAAGTGCTCAAGGCCATAGGCCAAGAGGTTCAGCGCAGACGTCGCGCCGTGGGTAAACACGATCTGCCCGCTGTCACCTGCGTTCAACCACTGCGCGACCTTGCTGCGACTGTCTTCAAACGCCTGGGTCGCGTGAGCCCCCGGCAAATGCTGGGCGCGGTGCACATTGGCTGCGCCATTGGCGTAGTAATGGCTGATGGCGTCCAACAGGGCTTGGGGTTTTTGCGTGGTGGCGGCGTTGTCCAGGTAGGTCTGGTCTTGCCGTTGCAGGGTGGCGATGGCCGGGAAATCGGCGCGCCAGGGGGAGGGCACAAGCATGGTCTTAAGACTCGTATAAGCGAGCCCCAGGTGTGGGGCCCGCTAGTGGCATCGAGTGGCTGCTTAGTTGTGAGCGTGCAGCGCTTCGTTCAGTTCGATCGCCGATTTGTGGGTTTTGCACTCCACGGCACCGGTCTGGGAATTGCGACGGAACAGCAGGTCCGGCTGGCCGGCCAGTTCGCGCGCCTTGACCACTTTGACCAGTTGGTTGTGCTCGTCGAGCAGGGCAACCTTGGTGCCGGCAGTCACGTACAGGCCCGATTCCACGGTATTGCGGTCGCCCAACGGGATACCGATACCGGCGTTGGCGCCGATCAGGCAGCCTTCGCCCACCTTGATCACGATGTTGCCGCCGCCCGACAGGGTGCCCATGGTGGAGCAACCGCCGCCCAGGTCCGAACCCTTGCCGACGAACACGCCTGCCGATACACGGCCTTCGATCATGCCCGGGCCTTCGGTGCCGCCGTTGAAGTTGACGAAACCTTCGTGCATCACGGTGGTGCCTTCGCCCACGTAGGCGCCCAGGCGGATGCGCGCGGCATCAGCGATGCGCACACCGGCCGGCACTACGTAGTCAGTCATTTTCGGGAATTTGTCCACCGAGAACACTTCCAGCAGCTCGCCACGCAGGCGCGCTTCCAGTTGGCGTTCGGCCAGTTCGTTGATGTCGATTGCGCCCTGGCTGGTCCACGCCACGTTCGGCAACTGCGGGAACACACCGGCCAGGCTCAGGCCGTGGGGCTTGACCAGACGGTGGGACAGCAGGTGCAGCTTGAGGTAGGCCTCAGGCGTGGAGGTCAATGCGGCGTCTTCGGCCAACAGGGTCGCGACCAATGGGGTGTGGCTTTCGGCCAGACGGCTGAGCAGTGCGGCCTGGGCTGTGTCGACGCCTTTGAGCGCGTCAGCCAGTTGCAGCGCCTGGCTCACGGTGAAGGTAATAGCCTGGTTGCCTTCGGTGTAACCGAGGATCGGCGCAATGGCGGCCACGATCTCGGCCGACGGGTTGAGCAGCGGTTGTGCGTAAAACACTTCCAGCCAAGCACCTTGGCGGTTCTGAGTGCCGACGCCGAAGCCCAGGCTGAACAGGGAATTGGACATGCTGTTACCTCTACAAAAATGGAAGGCTGGCCTACTTGAGGGCCGCCGAATAACTATCTGGCTTGAAGCCAATCAGGGTTCTGTCACCGAGATCGAGCACCGGGCGCTTGATCATCGAGGGTTGTGCGAGCATCAATTCAATGGCTTTCGACTGATCGAGATCGGCTTTGCGTTCGTCTTCGAGTTTGCGAAAGGTGGTGCCCGCACGGTTCAAAACCACCTGCCAACCGTGCTCATTGCACCATTGGGTCAAGTGTTCGCGGTCGATACCGGCCGTTTTGTAGTCGTGGAACTCATAGCTCACAGCGTGCTCATCGAGCCAGGTGCGCGCCTTTTTCATGGTGTCGCAGGCTTTGATGCCGAAAAGGTGCAAGGTTTTGCTTGAAGCGGTCAAGGAATTGCCCCCCTTTGGACGTATGAAAGTTAAAGGTCACGGATTATGCCACGGCCAGCGGGTTTGGGTGCCGCTCGTCATACTCGCCGATGATTCAGTGCGACTTATGTGCAAAAGCCGTTGCGCAGCCATGGGGGTAACATAGCCGGTTAATATGGCACTTCAACGGCCTGTTGTTGCCTGATCGGTGTCATAGCAAGTCGATTGTCCGGGAACCCCGCGTTATGCAAACCGCCTACACTGTTCTTATCCTGCTGATGCTGGTCAGCGTTTCACGCCTTGTCGGGCGCATTATTCCCCTGCCGTTGCCTTTGGTGCAGATCGCCGCCGGGGCCTTGCTGGCCTGGCCGACGCTGGGGCTGCACGTAGCGCTGGACCCGGAGCTGTTCCTGTTTCTGTTCCTGCCGCCGTTGCTGTTCTCCGATGGCTGGCGCATGCCCAAGCGCGAATTGTGGCGGCTCAGAGGCCCGATCCTTACGCTGGCGGTGGGGCTGGTGCTCTTTACCGTGGTGGGCGCCGGTTACTTCATCCATTGGATATTGCCTACGATCCCGTTGCCGGTGGCCTTCGCCTTGGCGGCTGTATTGTCCCCGACTGACGCCGTGGCGGTGTCGGCCATTTCCCAAAATCGCCTGCCAAAACCTCTGATGCATATGCTGCAAGGCGAGGCATTGATGAATGATGCCTCCGGCCTGGTGACCTTCAAGTTCGCCCTGGCGGCTGCGTTGACCGGCGTGTTTTCCCTGGCGGATGCCAGCCTCACTTTTGTGCTGGTGGCGGTGGGCGGTCTGGCCGTTGGCGTGGCGCTGAGTTGGCTGGTCGGCCGTTTACGCGCCTGGATGATCGCGCGGGGCTGGGACGACCCGGCCACCCACGTGGTGTTTATGTTGTTGCTGCCGTTCGCAGCCTATGTGCTGGCCGAGCGCCTGGGCGCCTCGGGGATTCTCTCGGCGGTGGCGGCGGGCATGATGCAAAGCTGGCTCGACTTGCTGCCACGCCAGACCAGCACGCGTTTGCTCAACCGCAGTGTGTGGTCGCTGCTGGAGTTTGCGTTTAATGGCCTGATCTTCCTGCTGCTGGGCCTGCAACTGCCCGACATCATCAAGGCCGTGGTCAGCCATGAGCCGACACTGTGGCCAACCTTGCTGTACCGCTGCCTGGATGTGGTTGCGATTTTCCTGGTGCTGGTGGTGTTACGGTTTGTCTGGGTGCAAAGCATCTGGCGGCTGTCGGGGCTGTTGCGGCGGCTACGTGGGAAAAGCGAATTGACACTTGTGCCCACGGCCCGCTCCTGCTGGCTGTTGACCGTGGGTGGCGTGCGCGGTGCGGTCACGTTGGCGGGTGTGATGTCGGTGCCTTTGCTGCTGGCGCCCGGCCAGGATTTTCCTCAGCGTGACCTGCTGATCTTCATCGCCGCCGGGGTAATCCTGCTGTCGCTGGTGGCCGCCTGCATTGCATTGCCATTGCTGTTGCGCGGTATCGAGCAAAGCCCCGACGAAAAACGCCATAACGAAGTGCGTGAAGCGTGGAAAAAAACTGCCGTGGCGGCGATCCATGCCCTTGAAGCAGAAGAACCGGCAGAAAGCGAAACCCCTGACGCCGCCCAGGCGGCGTTGGCCGCTGAGCTTAAGGCACGGTTGATGTCCGAGTATCGTCACCAGTTGGACGTGTTCAACGATTCGGCCGAAGCCCAGGCGCTGGCGTTGCAGATGGACCAGCTTGAGCGCAAGTTGCGGCTCAAGGCCCTGCGCGCCCAGCGGTTGGAGTTGTACAGCCTGAGCCGTCATCACCAGATTGGTGATGACGTGTTGCGCGAAGTATTGGCGGATCTGGATATGAGTGAGGCGAATCTGGGGGTGATGAAGTAGTTGTGCGCACCGCGGTGCCTTAAGGTTTGGGGTATTGCGAGGCTATGAAAGACTTATCCAGTTCTGTCAATCGGGTGGGCCAGGGGATCGCCGGCTGCTTCCATAGCTCGTCGCGGCTGAAGCCGTAATGCATGATTGAGTTTTGATCGTATTCGGAGGCGGCGACGTTTTGTCCAGCAAGGCGCTGGAGAATGTCTTTATGGATGGCTTCATCCGACCCATGGCCTTTGAAATGTCTGTAGATGACCGGCGTATTAAAATCGATCGTTCTATCGGGGTGTTTATGTTCATGGTACAGCCCTAGGGCATGCCCGAATTCATGGGCTGCAATCGCTTCGAATCTTGGGTTGTCGTAAGGGTTTGGCAACACCATGGTCGGCATGTAGAAGGGCACCTTTTGCGCGTTGGTGCCCAGTGCAGAGCTGCCTGATTGAGTCTCCCCATAGTCCAGCGCGATGCGTATATCTCCCTCTTCCCCTGAAACAAATTCGAAGGTCAGATTGATATGCGGTAGCCAAAGATTCGCAGCTTTTTTTATCTGCTCCAGTGCTTCTTCGTCGGCATCATAGACAGCGATCTTCAGCGTGGAATTTTGCGGCCAGTATTTTTCGGGTGCTGAAACTGCGCGGGTTTTTCTTGAGTGGGATTTATCCGGGGACGTTTGATATCTATCACTGTCGTGAGTGCGTATGGAGGTGAAACCGAGAGTTGCTGTGCTCAGGTTCGTCATCGTGCCATGTCCACATTGTTCAAAACGTTAATGAACATTGAGTGGTACTTGTGGCTGATAAGGTTCCACCGATTATCATTTTTACGCAAACAGCTGCTTATGCAGCGCAGTGTCGATGATATGGCGCTGCCCGCACTTTATTCACAGTACGGGCAGCGCAGGGATGTTCAGCGACGACTTATGAAGTCGCGAATCCGTTCTGCCGCTTCCACACACTCCGCCAACGGCGCCACCAGCGCCAGGCGTACGCGCCCGGCACCCGGGTTGAAACCGTCCACTTCGCGTGACAGGTACGAACCCGGCACTACGGTCACGTGTTCTTCTACAAACAAGTCACGACAGAACGCGGCATCGTCGCCCTTCACGTTCGGCCACAGATAGAAGCCGCCGTCTGGGGCTTGTACATCCAGCACTGGCTTGAGAATGGCCAGCACGGCGTCGAATTTCTCCCGATACAAATCACGGTTGGCCAATACGTGAGCTTCATCCTGCCAGGCAGCAATGCTGGCCCGCTGGGTTTGCACCGGCATCGCGCAACCGTGATAGGTGCGGTACAGCAGGAAGGCCTTGAGGATATCGGCATCGCCAGCCACGAAACCCGAGCGCAGGCCCGGCAGGTTGGAGCGCTTGGACAGGCTGTGAAACACCACGCAACGCTTGAAATCCTGGCGGCCCAGTTCCACGCAGGCACTGAGCAGGCCTGGCGGCGGAGTTTGTTCGTCGAAGTACAGCTCGCTGTAGCACTCGTCGGCGGCGATCACGAAGTCATATTCGTCGGCCAGGGCGATGAGCTTTTTCAGGGTCTCGACCGGGATCAGCGCGCCGGTCGGGTTGCCGGGCGAGCACAGGAACAGGATCTGGCAGCGTTTCCAGATGTCTGGCGAGACGGCGTCGAAGTCCGGGTTGAAACCATTGCTGTCCAGGCACGCCAGGTAATGCGGCTTGGCCCCGGCCAGGAACGCAGCGCCTTCGTAGATCTGATAGAACGGGTTGGGGCTGACCACCAGTGCATCGTCAGCGCGGTTGACCACGGTTTGGGTGAAGGCAAACAGCGCCTCGCGGGTGCCGTTGACCGGCAGGATGTTGCGCGCCGGGTCGAGCCAACCTGTGGGCACGTCGAAGCGCCGCTCGCACCAGGCGCCGATGGCCTCGCGCAGGGCCGGGATGCCCAGAGTGGTCGGGTACACCGCCATCTGGTCAAGATTATCCGCCAGGGCCTTGGCTACGAAGGCTGGGGATTTGTGCTTCGGCTCGCCGATCGACAGCGCAATCGGGCGTTTGTCCGGGTTGGGCGTGACGCTGCCGAGCAGGGCGCGCAGTTTCTCGAACGGGTAGGGCTGGAGCTGGTTCAGGGCGTTGTTCATGTAAGCCTCTTACGGTCGGCACGCACTCTGTGGGAGCTGGCTTGCCTGCGATGGCATCACTGTGGTTTGCCTGATAGACCAAGGTGTCTGCATCGCAGGCAAGCCAGCTCCCACATGAATCGTGTCCACAATGTTAAAAATCAAATGGTCAGTCTGGTCAGCTCGACACCCGGTTCCTGGGTCACGCTCAACTGCTGCACGATGGCTTCCTGCAAACGCAGGCACAGCTGCGGGTCGGACAGCGGTTGGTTGTCGGCGTCGGTAATGAAAAACACGTCTTCCACGCGTTCCCCCAGGGTCGCAATCTTGGCGTTTTGCAACGACAGGTCGAACTCCAGGAAGATCCCGCCGATGCGCGCCAGCAAGCCTGGGCGGTCGGGTGCGCTGAGTTCCAGCACTGTGACCGGGCGCTGGGCGTCGTTGGAAATGGTCACCTGGGGCGCAAACGCAAAGTGCTTGAGCTGGCGCGGTACCCGACG
Organism: Pseudomonas sp. 58 R 3; assembly: GCF_900006605.1. NCBI lineage: Bacteria > Pseudomonadati > Pseudomonadota > Gammaproteobacteria > Pseudomonadales > Pseudomonadaceae > Pseudomonas > Pseudomonas sp. 58 R 3. The sequence continues at coordinate 360,845 of NZ_CVTT01000038.1, forward strand.
CTGGATGATGGTCGGGTAGTCGTCCGGGTTGCGCAAAGCCTCGGTAAGGCCTTCACGGATCTTTTTCACGCGTGCGGGGTTGTCACCGATCGAGTCGCCGTCGGTGTCGAGCACGATATAGGTGTCGAGGGTGAACTGGCTGCTGGACGTGATAACCCGCGCGTCATGGATGTTCAGGTTGAGCTGGTCCATGGCGGCCACGGTCACAGCGAAGAAGTCGTGCTGGTCCGGCGCGTAGATGAAGATCTGCGTGCCGCCCTCGAATTCGCGCTGGGTGGTTTCCTTGATCAGCACCAGTGGCCCGCCGTCGGCCGGCTGCTGTAGGATCGCGTCACTGTGCCAGGCCACGTCGCCGGCAGTGTGGCGCAGGAAGTAATCATCGCCCAGTTGCGACCATAGCTGCTCGACGTCATCCGGGTCGTTACCGCCGCGCACCAGGATATCCAGGGCCGCGCTTTGGGTACGGCGGATCTGCTCCTCGCGGTCCACCGGGTTTTCCAGGCCACGGCGCAGCGCGCGCTTGGTCTCGGTGTAGAGCTGGCGCAACAGGCTGGCGCGCCAGGAGTTCCACAGTGTCGGGTTGGTGGCGTTGATGTCGGAGACGGTCAGCACGTAGAGGTAGTCGAGGCGGGTTTCATCGCCGACGATCCCGGCAAAATCATGAATCACCTGCGGGTCGGACAAGTCTTTGCGCTGTGCGGTGGTCGACATCACCAAGTGGTTCTGCACCAGCCAGACGATCAGGCGGCTGTCCCACAGCGGCAGTTGGTGGCGCTGGCAGAAGGCTTCGGCATCGACCGCGCCCACTTCGGAGTGGTCGCCATGCCGGCCTTTGCCGATGTCGTGGTACAGGCCGGCCAGGTAGATCAGTTCGGGTTTGGGCAACTTGGCCATGAGCTTGCTGGCCAGCGGGAATTTCTCCGACACCTGGGTGTACTGCAACTTGCGCAGGTGTTTGATCAAATTGAGCGTGTGGGCGTCCACGGTATAGATGTGGAACAGGTCGTGTTGCATCTGCCCGACGATAAAGCCGAACTCCGGCAGGTAGCGGCCGAGGATGCCGTAGCGGTTCATGCGCCGCAGGTTGCGGTGGATGCCGATCTTGCACTTGAACAGTTCGATAAACAGGCTGGTGTTGCGGATATCGTTGCGAAACTCATCGTCGATCAGGTGACGGTTTTCCCGCAGCAGGCGGATGGTATCGGCGCGCACGCCTTTGATTTCCGGCTGCTGGGCCATCAGCACGAAGATTTCCAGCATGGCGAACGGTGTGCGGCGGAACACATTGTCGTTGCGCGCCTCGATATAGCCGTCGTGCAGTTGAAAGCGCGAGTTGATCGGCAGCGGCGGGGCTTCGTCCTCCGGGGCCAGAATCACTTCTTCAAAGTGCTGGATGATCAGGTCGCTGAGCTGGGCAATGCTCATGACCACGCGGTAATACTGTTGCATGAAGCTTTCGATGCTGGTTTTGGCGTCTTCGCCTTCAAAGCCCAGCAGGGTGGCGATGGAGCGCTGGTGGTCGAACAGCAGGCGGTCTTCGGAGCGCCCGGCGAGCATGTGCAGGGCGTAACGCACCTTCCAAAGGAACTCCTGGGACGAGGCCAGCAGTGCATTTTCGCTCTCGACCAGAAAGCCTTCGCCAGCCAGGGCACGCAGGTTGAGGGTGCCATACTGGCGACGAGCCACCCACAGGATGGTCTGGATGTCGCGCAGCCCGCCCGGTGAGCCTTTGACGTTGGGCTCCAGGTTATATTCGGTGTCGTTGTACTTGTGGTGCCGGGCTTTTTGCTCGGCCCGCTTGGCCAGGAAGAACTCCTTGCTCGGCCACATATGTGCGGTGCTGGTGACCTCCAGCATGCGCTGACGCAGGCGTTCGGGGCCGGCGATGGTGCGGCTTTCCATCAGGTTGGTGATCACGGTGAGGTCGGCGCGCGCCTCTTCGGCGCATTCGTCCACCGAGCGCACGCTCTGGCCGACTTCCAGGCCGATATCCCACAGCAACGTCAGAAAACGCTCGATGGAATCGCGAAAGATCTCATGGTCGGCACTGTCCAGCAGGATCAGCAGGTCGATGTCGGAGTAGGGGTGCAACTCGCCGCGCCCGTAGCCGCCGACCGCCACCAGAGCGATGTCGGCGTCTTCACTCCAGCTGAACTGTTCCCAGGCCTTTTGCAGGATGTTATCGACGAACCAGGCGCGATCCTCGATCAGCCGACGGATGTCGCGGCCGCTGCGAAAGCGTGCATCGAGCACCTCGCGGGCCTGGCGGATAGCCTTCTTGAAGGCGGCGATGGGGCTTGCCTTCAGGGCCAGTTCGGCCTGGAACTGGCCACGGTCGAAGAGTTCGGGATCCACCTGGGGCATCGATCGGCTTTCCTATCTGTCTATGGAGTCAGTCACAACGGTGTCGCTGGAAAACCGCGGCAACCATTACGCCGAGACGCGCGGGATCGTGTCGTCTGCGCGCAGGGTGAAGATCTCGTAACCGGTTTCGGTGACGAGCAGGGTGTGTTCCCACTGGGCCGAGAGCTTGCGGTCCTTGGTGATGGCGGTCCAGCCGTCGCCCAGCACCTTGGTGTCGGCCTTGCCCTGGTTGATCATCGGCTCGATGGTGAAGGTCATGCCTGCCTTGAGTTCCATGCCGGTGCCGGCGCGGCCGTAGTGCAGAATCTGCGGTTCTTCGTGGAATACGGTGCCGATACCGTGGCCGCAGAATTCGCGCACCACCGAAAAGCCGTTCTTTTCTGCGTGCTTCTGGATCACTTCACCGATGTCGCCCAGGCGGCAGCCAGGTTTTACGATCTCGATCGCCTTGTACATGCATTCCTGGGTGACCTGGGACAGGCGCTCAGCCCAGACCGGCACATTGCCGACGTGGAACATGCGGCTGGTATCGCCGAAATAGCGGTCCTTGATCACGGTAACGTCGATGTTCAGGGTGTCGCCGTCCTTCAACGGCTTGTCGCCTGGAATCCCGTGGCAGACCACGTGGTTGACCGAGGTGCAGATCGACTTGGGGAAGCCCTTGTAGTTCAGGGGGGCAGGGATGGCCTTCTGCACGTTGACTATATAGTCGTGGCAGATCTGGTTCAGGGTTTCGGTGGTGACGCCTGGCTTGACATGCTCGGCAATCATTTCCAGCACGTCGGCAGCCAGTTTGCCGGCAATGCGCATGCCGGCGATGTCTTCGGCGGTTTTCAAACTAACGGTCATACAGGCTCTCTCTAGCGCGACGCGCTGAAATCAATACGGTTTACGGGCGTGCGACAAATGGTTACGGAATTCGCACAAGCCTCAAAAAACGCGATTCTAACAGACGCTGGCGTCAAATCATGAGCCTCTGATGATCGCTTCTCTCTATAGAGTAGGGGGATGTTGGCTCTATTCAAGGGGTTACGCGAACGCGGTGGCCGGCAAATGTGATTGCGGGTTTCGTTTTCGTCCTTCGTGTGGTATAAAATGCGCCGCTTTCCGGGGATACCCCGCAAAGCTTAAATCCACACACGTGTCGACACGATGACCTGGGTGCCGGAGGCCTTGATGCCGCTGGTTGGTCATTGGGATACGTGGAGGCCAAACCCGACTTATTAAGGAACTATCATGTCCCAAGTCAACATGCGCGATATGCTGAAGGCCGGTGTGCACTTCGGTCACCAGACCCGTTACTGGAACCCGAAAATGGGTAAATACATTTTCGGCGCGCGTAACAAGATCCACATTATCAACCTTGAAAAAACCCTGCCAATGTTCAACGAAGCTCTGACTTTCGTAGAGCGTCTGGCCCAGGGCAAAAACAAGATCCTGTTCGTCGGCACCAAGCGTTCCGCTGGCAAGATCGTTGCTGAAGAAGCAGCACGTTGCGGTTCGCCGTACGTCGATCACCGCTGGTTGGGCGGCATGCTGACCAACTTCAAAACCATCCGTGCTTCCATCAAGCGTCTGCGTGACCTTGAAGTGCAAGCCGAAGACGGTACTTTCGCCAAGCTGACCAAGAAAGAAGCGCTGATGCGCACTCGCGATCTTGAGAAGCTCGATCGTTCCCTGGGTGGTATCAAGGACATGGGCGGTCTGCCTGACGCACTGTTCGTTATCGACGTTGATCACGAGCGCATCGCGATCACCGAAGCCAACAAGCTGGGCATCCCGGTTATCGGCGTAGTCGATACCAACAGCAGCCCGGAAGGCGTTGACTACATCATCCCAGGCAACGATGACGCAATCCGCGCTATCCAGCTGTACATGGGTTCGATGGCTGACGCTGTAATCCGTGGTCGCAACCACGTTGCTGGTGGTACCGAGCAGTTCGTTGAAGAAGCTCCGGTAGCTGCCGCTGAGTAATTAGCGCCCTGGCGTTGACTCAGTAAGCAAAAAGGGGGCTTGGCCCCCTTTTTGCCACCTCGAAAACCATTTGTCGGCAGCGCAGCTACAACTTCTGTAACGTGCAGCGGCCTACAAGGGTGATTCGGGAAGAATTGATCGCCCGTTTGATCGGGTGGAATGGTTGAAAACCTATCCAAGAGGATTTTGAAATGGCAGAGATTACTGCAGCGTTGGTTAAAGAACTGCGTGAGCGTACCGGCGAAGGCATGATGGATTGCAAAAAGGCCTTGACCAAGGCTGGCGGCGACATCGAAAAAGCCATCGACGACATGCGTGCTTCCGGCGCCATCAAGGCTGCCAAGAAAGCAGGCAACGTTGCTGCTGAAGGCGCTATCGCTCTGGTTGAAGACGGCAAGGCTGCCGTTCTGCTGGAAGTGAACTCCCAGACCGACTTCCTGGCTCTGCAGGACGACTTCAAAGCATTCGTTGCTGCCAGCGTCAAGAAAGCATTCGACGACAAGCTCACTACCGTTGAGCCGTTGATCGAAGCTCAAGAAGCTGATCGCCTGGTACTGGTCGGCAAGGTTGGCGAAAACGTCAACATCCGTCGCCTGGCTCGCATCGAAGGTGATGTGGTTGGTGGTTACCTGCACGGCAACAAAATCGGCGTTGTGGTTGCCCTTAAAGGCGGCGACGTTGAGCTGGCCAAAGACATCGCTATGCACGTAGCGGCCAGCAACCCTGAATTCCTGCTGCCATCGGAAGTCTCCGCTGACGCAATCGAACGCGAAAAAGCCGTGTTCCTGAGCCTCAACGCCGACAAGATCGCCGGCAAGCCGGAAAACATCGTTGAAAACATGATCAAAGGCCGTATCAGCAAGTTCCTGGCTGAAGCGAGCCTGGTTGAGCAGGCGTTCGTCAAGAACCCTGAAATCAAGGTTGGCGAACTGGCCAAGAAAGCCGGTGCTGAAATCGTTTCCTTCACCTACTACAAAGTAGGCGAGGGCATCGAGAAGCCGGTCGACAACTTCGCTGAAGAAGTTGCTGCCCAGCTGGCTGCCGCCAAGCAATAAGACAGTTTTCAACTGTCGCCGAAAGAGGCTGCCCGCTCACGCGCGCAGCCTCTTTTCAAATGGGAAGGCCAATTTTATTTGGTTTCCTGTCGGAACTGGCTTACAAAGCCGTGTTCCGATGGCGCTGTGATAGCGTCCAGCTAGAGTGAACGCAAGCCGTAAACGGCTCGCCAAGAATTTTTAAAAAATACGCCGCAGGAGAGATTCGCAATGGCTCAGCAGGGCAGTGGTTATCAGGCTCGCTATAAACGCATTCTACTCAAGCTCAGCGGCGAGGCCCTGATGGGCTCGGAAGAGTTCGGGATCGATCCCAAGGTGCTCGACCGCATGGCACTCGAAGTCGGCCAGCTGGTCGGCATCGGCGTACAAGTCGGCCTGGTGATTGGCGGCGGTAACCTGTTCCGTGGCGCGGCACTGAGCGCTGCCGGTATGGACCGTGTCACTGGCGACCACATGGGCATGCTGGCCACTGTGATGAACGCCCTGGCCATGCGCGACGCCCTGGAGCGCGCCAATATCTCGGCCATCGTGATGTCGGCTATTTCCATGGTTGGCGTGACCGATCACTATGATCGTCGCAAAGCCATGCGCCACCTGAACGCCAAGGAAGTGGTGATCTTTGCTGCCGGTACCGGCAACCCGTTCTTCACCACGGACTCGGCTGCTTGCCTGCGCGCCATCGAAATCGATGCCGACGTGGTGCTCAAGGCCACCAAGGTGGATGGCGTCTACACTGCCGACCCATTCAAAGACCCGCATGCCGAGAAGTTCGATCATCTGACCTACGATGAAGTGCTGGATCGCAAGCTGGGTGTGATGGACCTGACGGCTATTTGCCTGTGCCGCGACCACAAGATGCCGCTGCGCGTATTTAACATGAACAAGCCCGGTGCCCTGCTGAATATCGTACACGGCGGCGCGGAAGGGACTCTGATCGAGGAAGGCCAACAATGATCAACGAAATCAAGAAAGACGCTCAAGAGCGTATGCACAAATCCCTGGAGTCTCTGAACCACGCGTTTGGTCAGATTCGTACCGGCAAGGCGCACCCAAGTATCCTGGGTAGCGTGATGGTGCCGTACTACGGCACAGATACCTCCATCACCCAGGTAGCCAACATCACCGTAAAAGACTCGCGCACCCTGCAAGTCGTGGCTTTTGAGCGCAACATGCTCGGCGCTGTCGACAAAGCCATCCAGAGCGCCGGCTTGAACCTCAACCCGACCAACCTGGGCGAGTTGCTGCTGATCTCCATGCCGGCCTTGACCGAGGAAACCCGTAAGGGCTTCACCAAGCAGGCGCGCAGCGCGGCTGAAGACGCGCGGGTTGCGGTGCGTAATATCCGCCGTGATGCACTGGGTGACCTGAAGAAGCTGGTCAAGGACAAGGAAATCAGCGAAGACGAAGAGCGTCGCGCCGTCGCCGACATCGACAAGCTGACCAAAGATTCCGAGGCCCAGATCACCAAGGCCACGGAAGAGAAAGAAAAGGACCTGATGGCCGTATAAGGGGTCAGGACGCCTTCATGGAAAAGACCAAGCAGACTGTGCCCTCTGTGGTGCCGCGCCATGTCGCGATCATCATGGATGGGAATAATCGCTGGGCGAAGAAACGCTTTATGCCGGGTGTCGCCGGGCATAAAGCGGGTGTCGATGCAGTGCGCGCCGTGATTGAGGTGTGTGCCGAGGCCAAGGTCGAAGTGTTGACCTTGTTTGCCTTCTCCAGTGAGAACTGGCAACGGCCGGCCGAAGAAGTCAGTGCCTTGATGGACCTGTTCTTCAAGGCTCTGCGTCGTGAGGCCAAGCGCCTCAACGACAACAACATCAGCCTGCGTATCATCGGTGACCGCTCGCGGTTTCATCCGGAGTTGCAGGCGGCCATGCGCGAAGCTGAAGCCATCACCGCCGGCAGCGACCGCTTTGTACTGCAGATCGCGGCCAACTATGGCGGCCAGTGGGATATCGCCCAGGCCGCGCAGCGCCTGGCCCGCGAAGTACAGGCCGGGCACCTGCGGCCCGACGACATCACGCCCGAACTGCTGCAAACCTGCCTGGTGACCGGCGACCTGCCGTTGCCGGACCTGTGCATCCGCACCGGTGGCGAGCACCGCATCAGCAATTTCCTGTTGTGGCAGCTAGCCTATACCGAGCTGTACTTCTCCGACCTGTTCTGGCCGGACTTCAAACACGATGCCATGCGTAATGCGCTGGCCGATTTCGCTTCCCGTCAGCGCCGCTTCGGTAAAACGAGCGAGCAGATCGAAGCTGGAGCCCGGGTTTAAATGCTTAAACAACGAATCATCACCGCACTGATCCTGCTGCCGATTGCCTTGTGTGGGTTTTTCCTGCTCGACGGTTCCGGCTTTGCGCTGTTTATCGGCGTGGTCGTGACCCTGGGTGCCTGGGAATGGGCGCGTCTGGCGGGCTTCAACGCGCAATTGCCGCGCGTGGTCTACGCCGCTGTCGTGGCGCTGTTGCTGTTTCTGATGCATACCCTGTCGAGTATCGTGGTGCCTTGGGTATTGGGCGCTGCGGTACTGTGGTGGGCGCTCGCGACCTTCCTGGTGCTGACCTTTCCGCGCACCAGCGGCCATTGGTCCAGTGTCGCCAGTAAATTGGTGATCGGCTTGCTGATTTTGCTGCCGGCCTGGCAAGGCCTGGTGGAAATCAAGAATGCGCCCATGGGCAACTGGTTGATCATGGCGGTGATGGTGCTGGTGTGGGGCGCGGATATCGGCGCCTACTTCTCCGGCCGCGCCTTCGGCAAGCGCAAGCTGGCCCCGGCTGTCAGCCCCGGCAAAAGCTGGGAAGGCGTCTACGGCGGCTTGGCGTTGACCTTGCTGATCACGCTGGTGGTGGGTGTTGTGCGCGACTGGTCGGTAAAGGAAATACTCCTGGCCCTGCTGGGTACGGCCGTCGTGGTGTTCATCTCGGTGGTGGGCGACCTGACTGAAAGCATGTTCAAGCGCCAGGCCGGAATCAAGGACAGCAGCAACCTGCTGCCGGGTCATGGCGGCGTGCTGGATCGTATCGACAGCCTTACCGCTGCGATTCCAATCTTTGCCGTACTGCTGTGGATGACGGCTTCGTGAGCCGCTTGCAACAGGTGACCGTGCTGGGTGCAACCGGCTCGGTCGGGTTGAGCACCCTGGATGTGATCGCTCGCCATCCTGATCGTTATCAGGTGTTTGCCTTGACCGGCTTCAGCCGTTTGAGCGAGCTGCTGGCCCTGTGCGTGCGCCATACGCCGCGCTTTGCCGTGGTGCCTGAAGTGGCAGCAGCGCGTGGCTTGCAGCAACAACTGCAGGCTGCCGGGCTGGCTACGCAGGTGCTGGTGGGTGAAGAAGGACTGTGCCAGGTGTCGGCCGATGCCGAGGTAGACACCGTGGTGGCGGCCATTGTCGGCGCGGCGGGTTTGCGCCCGACCCTGGCGGCGGTGGATGCCGGCAAGAAGATCCTGTTGGCCAATAAAGAAGCGCTGGTGATGTCCGGCACGCTCTTTATGCAGGCGGTACGCAAGAGCGGCGCGGTGTTGCTGCCCCTCGACAGTGAGCACAACGCAATCTTTCAGTGCATGCCCGGCGATTTTGCCCGCGGCTTGAGCCAAGTGGGTGTACGGCGGATTCTTCTTACGGCATCCGGTGGCCCGTTCCGGCAAACTCCACTGGCTGATCTGGAGCACGTGTCGCCTGATCAGGCCTGTGCACACCCGAATTGGTCCATGGGGCGCAAGATTTCCGTGGACTCGGCGAGCATGATGAACAAAGGCCTGGAGTTGATCGAGGCGTGCTGGTTGTTCGACGCTCGGCCCGATCAGGTTGAAGTGGTGATCCACCCGCAAAGTGTGATTCATTCCCTGGTCGACTACGTGGATGGCTCGGTGTTGGCGCAGTTGGGTAACCCGGACATGCGCACGCCGATCGCCAATGCCCTGGCCTGGCCGGAACGGATTGACTCGGGTGTCGCGCCGTTGGACCTGTTCGCGGTTGCGCGCCTGGACTTCGAGGCGCCGGACGAGCAACGCTTCCCATGCCTGCGTTTGGCGCGGCAAGCGGCAGAGGCGGGCAACAGCGCGCCGGCGATGCTCAATGCGGCAAACGAGGTGGCTGTGGCGGCGTTTCTGGACGGGCGTATTCGTTTCCCGCAGATCCCGAGTATCATCGAGGAAGTTTTGAGCCTTGAGCCCGTTGTGGCAGTGGATGATTTAGGCGCAGTGTTCGAGGCCGATGCAAAGGCCCGTACCCTCGCCGGGCAATGGTTGAACCGCAACGCGCGTTAGTCTGTGGGCGGGTTTGAGCCTTCAGGCACTGGATTGGAATGCGGAGAAATTAGATGAGTGCGCTCTACATGATTGTCGGCACCCTGGTTGCTCTGGGTGTGCTGGTTACCTTCCACGAATTCGGCCACTTTTGGGTGGCGCGTCGTTGCGGCGTCAAGGTACTGCGCTTTTCCGTCGGTTTCGGCATGCCGTTGCTGCGTTGGCATGATCGGCGTGGCACCGAATTCGTGATTGCGGCCATTCCGCTGGGTGGCTACGTCAAGATGCTCGACGAGCGTGAAGGCGAAGTGCCCGCCGACCAGGTGGACCAGTCCTTCAATCGCAAGACCGTTCGTCAGCGTATCGCGATTGTGGCTGCCGGTCCGATCGCTAACTTCCTGTTGGCGATGGTGTTCTTCTGGGTCCTGGCCATGATGGGCAGCCAACAGGTGCGCCCGGTCATCGGCGCGGTCGAAGCGGATAGCATGGCGGCCAGGGCCGGCCTGGTCGCAGGGCAAGAAATTGTTTCCATTGATGGCGAGCCGACCACGGGTTGGGGCGCAGTCAATTTGCAGTTGGTACGCCGCATGGGTGAAAGCGGCACCATTAATGTGCTGGTGCGCGAACCGGATTCCACTGCCGAGACGCCTCGCGCTCTAACCCTGGACCATTGGCTCAAGGGGGCGGATGAGCCTGATCCGATCAAATCGTTGGGGATTCGGCCTTGGCGCCCGGCCTTGCCGCCGGTGCTGGCCGAGCTGGACCCGAAAGGCCCGGCGCAAGCCGCAGGTCTGAAAACCGGCGATCGCTTGCTGGCACTCGATGGCCAGGCGCTGGGCGACTGGCAGCAAGTGGTCGACCTGGTGCGTGTACGTCCTGATACCAAAATTGTGCTGAAAGTTGAGCGCGATGGTGCTCAAATCGACGTCCCTGTGACCCTGGCGGTACGTGGGGAAGCCAAGGCAGCCGGGGGTTATCTGGGTGCCGGGGTAAAAGGTGTCGACTGGCCGCCATCGATGGTACGGGAGGTCAGCTTCGGGCCGTTGGCCGCAATTGGCGAGGGTGCAAAACGCACTTGGACCATGAGTGTGCTGACCCTCGAATCGCTCAAGAAAATGTTGTTCGGCGAGCTCTCGGTAAAAAACTTGAGTGGACCGATAACCATTGCTAAAGTGGCGGGCGCTTCTGCCCAGTCGGGTGTCGCGGATTTCCTGAATTTCCTGGCTTATCTGAGTATTAGCCTTGGAGTTCTGAATTTGTTGCCCATCCCAGTATTGGATGGGGGGCATCTGTTGTTTTATCTGGTCGAGTGGGTGCGTGGTCGCCCCTTGTCGGATCGGGTGCAGGGTTGGGGGATACAGATCGGTATCAGTTTGGTGGTCGGAGTGATGTTGTTAGCTCTGGTCAACGATCTGGGACGACTGTAACGCTTCGCTGAATTGCGAATCTGCCGCATTTTGCGGCAGTTTGTTTATTGCCAGTTGGAATAAGAAAGGACTTCATGAAACGTCTGCTGCTAACTGCGGTTCTCACCGTATTGATGATCGCCGAAGTTCACGCCGAGTCCTTCACTATCTCCGATATTCGCGTCAACGGCCTCCAGCGGGTTTCCGCCGGTAGCGTCTTTGGTGCCTTGCCGTTGAACGTCGGGGAACAGGCGGATGATCGTCGCCTGGTGGAATCCACTCGTGCGCTGTTCAAAACCGGGTTCTTTCAAGATATCCAACTGGGTCGCGAAGGTAACGTCCTGGTCATCACCGTCGTTGAGCGACCTTCCGTCGCCAGTATCGAGATCGAGGGTAACAAGGCGATCTCCACTGAAGACTTGATGAAGGGTCTCAAGCAATCCGGCCTGGCCGAAGGCGAGATCTTCCAGCGCGCCACCCTCGAGGGTGTGCGTAACGAACTGCAACGTCAGTACGTCGCCCAGGGTCGCTACTCCGCGTCCGTGGAAACCGAAGTGATCCCGCAGCCTCGTAACCGTGTTGGCCTCAAGGTCAAGATCAACGAAGGCACCGTGGCGGCCATCCAGCACATCAACGTGGTGGGTAACACCAAGTTTGCTGATGACGACCTGATCGACCTGTTCGAACTCAAGACCACCAACTGGCTGTCGTTCTTCAAGAACGATGACAAGTACGCCCGTGAAAAACTCTCCGGTGACCTGGAACGTCTGCGTTCCTACTACCTGGACCGTGGCTATATCAACATGGATATCGCTTCGACCCAGGTGTCCATCACCCCGGACAAAAAACACGTCTACATCACCGTCAACGTCAACGAGGGTGAGAAATACACCGTGCGTGACGTCAAGCTCAGCGGCGACCTGAAAGTCCCTGAAGACCAGGTGAAGTCGCTGTTGCTGGTGCAGAAAGACCAGGTGTTCTCGCGCAAGCTGATGACCACCACGTCCGAACTGATCACCCGTCGCCTGGGTAACGAAGGCTATACCTTTGCCAACGTCAACGGCGTGCCGACCCCGCACGACGAAGACCACACCGTGGACATCACCTTCGTTGTCGACCCTGGCAAGCGTGCCTACGTGAACCGCATCAACTTCCGTGGCAACACCAAGTCTGCGGACGAAGTGCTGCGTCGTGAGATGCGTCAGATGGAAGGTGGCTGGGCGTCGACTTACCTGATCGACCAGTCCAAGACCCGTCTTGAGCGCCTGGGCTTCTTTAAGGAAGTCAACGTCGAAACCCCGGCCGTACCGGGTGTGGATGACCAGGTTGACGTGAACTACGCCGTTGAAGAACAAGCCTCGGGCTCGATCACCGCCAGCGTCGGTTTCGCACAGAGCGCCGGCCTGATCCTTGGTGGTTCGATTACCCAGAACAACTTCCTCGGTACCGGTAACAAGGTCTCCATCGGCCTGACCCGAAGCGAATACCAGAGCCGCTATAACTTCGGTTATGTCGACCCCTACTGGACAGCTGACGGTGTGAGCCTGGGCTACAACGCCTTCTATCGCACCACCGACTACAAAGACCTTAACGTTGACGTTGCCAGCTACGCGATCGACAGCCTCGGCGCCGGTGTCAACATCGGTTACCCGATCAGCGAGACTTCGCGTCTGACCTTCGGTTTTACTGCGCAACAGGACAAAATCAAGACCGGTGTGTACACCACGGACGAGATTTTCGACTTCGTGCGTCGTGAAGGTGATCAGTTCCTGAACTTCAAGGCGTCGGTTGGCTGGTCGGAATCGACCCTGAACAAAGGTGTATTGGCGACCCGTGGCCATTCCCAAAGCCTGACTGCTGAAGCCACTACGCCGGGCAGCGACCTGTCGTTCTTCAAACTCGACTACCGTGGCCAGTTGTTCCAGCCCCTGAGCGACAACTACACCGTGCGCCTGCACACCGAACTGGGTTATGGCGACGGTTATGGTTCGACCAGTGGTCTGCCGTTCTATGAGAACTACTATGCAGGTGGTTTCAACTCGGTTCGTGGCTTCAAGGACAGCACCTTGGGCCCGCGCGGTACGCCGAGTCGTGGTCAAGCGGTAACCGGTAACCAAGGCACGCTCCCTGATTCCAACAATGACGCTCTGGCATTCGGTGGTAACGTACTGATCCAGGGTGGTGCTGAACTTCTGTTCCCACTGCCATTCGTCAAAGATCAGCGTTCGCTGCGTACTTCGGTTTTCTGGGACGTGGGTAACGTGTTCGACTCCAAGTGCCAGCAGGTCAACAACCCGGCTCCTGGTTCTGTGTCCCAGACCCAGTGCAACGACGTCAGCCTGAGCAACCTCGCCAGCTCCGTTGGTGTGGGTGTGACGTGGGTGACCGCACTTGGCCCATTGAGCTTTGCTTTGGCCATGCCGATCAAGAAACCGGATAACGCTGAAACCCAGATTTTCCAATTCTCCCTCGGCCAGACGTTCTAAGCGTCTGACCCAAGATAACGACAACGGATTCTGTAGGAGTACATCGTGCGTAAGTTGACTCAATTGGTTCTGCTGGCCACCGTGCTGGTAACCACCCCGGCCTTCGCCGAAATGAAAATCGCCGTCCTGAACTATCAGATGGCCCTGCTGGAATCCGACGCGGCCAAGCGTTACGCCGTGGATGCCGAGAAGAAGTTCGGTCCGCAACTGACCAAGCTCAAGACGCTGGAAAGCAGTGCCAAGGGTATCCAGGATCGTCTGGTAGCCGGTGGCGACAAAATGCAGCAAGGCGAGCGTGAGCGTCTGGAGCTTGAGTTCAAGCAAAAGGCCCGCGACTACCAGTTCCAATCCAAGGAACTGAACGAAGCCAAAGCCGTTGCTGACCGTGAAATGCTCAAGCAGCTCAAGCCTAAGCTCGACAGCGCTGTGGAAGAAGTCATCAAGAAAGGTGCCTTTGACCTGGTGTTCGAGCGCGGCGCCGTGATTGACGTCAAGCCTCAATACGACATCACCCGCCAGGTGATCGAGCGCATGAACCAGCTGAAGTAAGCCATGACCGCGACTATCAAGCTCGGCGAGTTGGCCGAGTTCCTGGGGGCCACCTTGCGTGGCTCCAAGGAGAAAGAAATCACTGGGCTAGCCACCTTGCAGGAGGCTGGCCCAGCTCAGTTGAGCTTCCTCGCAAATCCCCAATACCGTAAATACCTGGTCGACAGCCAAGCCGCAGCCGTGTTGCTGAAGGCCGCTGACGCCGAAGGGTTTGCCGGGGATGCGCTGGTGGTTGCCGACCCTTACCTGGCGTATGCCCGGGCGTCGCACCTGTTCGATCCAAAACCCAAGGCGGCGGCTGGTATACATCCTTCGGCCGTGATTGCCGATGATGCCCAGGTTGATCCTGCGGCCAGCATTGGTGCGTTTGCGGTGATCGAGAGTGGTGCGCGCATTGCTGCCGGCGTCACGGTGGGTGCTCATTGCTTTATCGGTGCGCGCTGTGAAATCGGCGCCGATGGTTGGCTGGCACCGCGGGTTACCCTGTACCACGACGTGCGTATTGGTGCGCGGGTGGTGATTCAGTCGGGCGCCGTGATCGGTGGTGAAGGTTTCGGTTTTGCCAACGCCAAAGGCATCTGGCACAAAATTGCCCAGGTCGGCGGCGTATTGATCGGCGATGACGTGGAAATCGGTGTCAACACCGCTGTGGATCGCGGGGCCTTGGCCGATACCGTGCTCGGTAACGGCGTGAAGCTCGACAACCAGATCCAGATCGCCCACAACGTGCAGATTGGCGATCACACTGCCATGGCGGCCTGTGTAGGCATCTCCGGCAGTACCAAGATCGGCAAGCATTGCATGCTCGCCGGTGGCGTAGGCCTGGTGGGTCATATTGAAGTTTGCGACAACGTCTTCATCACCGGCATGACCATGGTGACCCACTCGATTACCGAGCCGGGTTCCTATTCTTCCGGTACGGCCATGCAGCCGGCGGCTGAATGGCGCAAAAGTGCGGCACGTTTGCGCAAGATCGACGACATGGCCCGACGCCTCAAGCAGGTCGAAAAGCGTGTCGAGGACGTGACCCCTGGCGGTAATGCTTCATCAGAAGGCTGATACCATTTCCATATCAAGTGTGCACAGCCGCTAGACTGCCTCCTTGATTTGCTAGCGGGGCGTGCGTTTAGTTCGCCCGCCCCCAATCTTTATTACAGGCTTCCCCCCGAAATGATGGACATCAACGAGATTCGCGAATACCTGCCTCACCGTTACCCGTTCCTGCTGGTGGACCGAGTAGTGGACCTCAACGTCGAGGAAAAGCGCATTCGTGCCTACAAGAATGTCAGCATCAACGAACCGTTCTTCAATGGTCACTTCCCCGCGCATCCCATCATGCCGGGCGTGCTGATCATCGAGGCGATGGCCCAGGCTGCCGGTATCCTTGGTTTCAAAATGCTCGACCTCAAGCCTGCCGACGGGACGCTTTACTATTTCGTGGGCTCCGACAAATTGCGCTTTCGCAACCCGGTCACCCCGGGTGACCAGTTGATCCTGGAAGCCAAGTTCATCAGCTGCAAGCGCCAGATCTGGAAGTTCGAATGCCAGGCTTCGGTGGACGGCAAGCCGGTGTGCTCCGCCGAGATCATCTGCGCGGAACGCAAACTATGAGTTTGATTGACCCTCGCGCAATCATCGATCCGTCGGCCGTTCTGGCCGCCGACGTTGAGGTCGGCCCCTGGTCGATCGTCGGCGCAGGTGTTGAAATCGGCGAGGGGACTGTCATCGGGCCACACGTGATCCTCAAAGGTCCGACCCGCATTGGCAAACACAATCGCATCTACCAGTTTTCCTCGGTAGGCGAAGACACCCCGGACATGAAGTACAAGGGTGAAGAGACACGCCTGGTAATCGGTGATCACAACATCATCCGTGAAGGTGTGACCATTCACCGGGGCACTGTGCAGGATCGTGCCGAAACCACCTTGGGTGACCACAATTTGATCATGGCCTATGCGCATATCGGCCATGACAGTGTGATCGGCAACCATTGCATCCTGGTCAACAACACGGCGCTGGCCGGCCATGTGCACGTTGACGATTGGGCGATCCTGTCCGGCTTCACCCTGGTTCACCAGTATTGCCATATCGGCGCCCACAGCTTTTCCGGCATGGGCACCGCGATCGGCAAGGATGTTCCTGCATTTGTCACGGTGTTCGGCAACCCTGCCGAAGCCCGCAGCATGAACTTCGAAGGCATGCGCCGTCGTGGTTTCAGCGAAGATGCGATTCACGCCCTGCGCCGCGCCTATAAGACGGTTTACCGTCAGGGGCTGACGGTTGAACAGGCCCTGACTGAACTGACCGAGCCGGCAGCGTTGTTCCCGGAAGTTGCGGTGTTCCGTGACTCTATCCAGGCATCGACCCGCGGCATCACCCGCTGATCATGGCTAATCTGCGAATCGCGCTGGTGGCCGGTGAAGCTTCCGGCGATATTCTGGGCGCTGGCCTGATGCGGGCACTCAAGGCCCAGCATCCTGCAGTGGAGTTTATCGGTGTGGGCGGCCCGCTAATGCAGGCCGAAGGTCTGACCTCCTACTTTCCCATGGAGCGCCTGTCGGTCATGGGGCTGGTGGAGGTGCTGGGCCGCCTGCGTGAGTTGCTGGCGCGCCGCAAGCTGCTGATTCAAACCCTGATCGAAGAAAAGCCCGACGTCTTTATTGGCATCGATGCGCCGGACTTCACCCTCAATATCGAGCTCAAGTTGCGTCAGGCCGGCATCAAGACCGTGCATTACGTCAGCCCGTCCGTATGGGCGTGGCGGCAGAAGCGCGTGCTGAAGATCCGTGAGGGTTGCGACTTGATGCTGACCTTGCTGCCGTTCGAGGCCAGGTTTTACGAAGAGAAGGGCGTGCCGGTGCGGTTTGTCGGGCATACCTTGGCCGACACTATCCCACTGCAAGCTGATCGCGCCGCCGCGCGTGCCGAGCTGGGCTTGCCCGACGGTCCGCTGGTGGCACTGATGCCGGGCAGTCGTGGCGGTGAAGTCGGGCGTCTGGCCAGTGTGTTTTTCGAGGCTGCCGAACGCCTGCAAGCCTTGAAGCCAGGCGTGCGTTTCGTGTTGCCTTGCGCCAGCCCGCAACGGCGTGCACAAATCGAGACGTTGCTCGAAGGCCGCACTCTGCCGTTGACCTTGCTCGACGGCCAGTCGCACCTGGCACTTGCCGCTTGTGATGCGGTACTGATTGCCTCGGGCACCGCGACCCTGGAGGCGCTGCTGTACAAGCGCCCAATGGTGGTGGCTTATCGCCTGGCGCCGCTGACGTTCTGGATTCTCAAGCGCATGGTCAAGAGCCCTTACATCTCCTTGCCTAACCTGCTGGCCCAACGCCTGCTGGTGCCGGAGTTGTTGCAGGACGATGCGACGCCCGAAGCCCTGGCACAAACCCTACTACCCTTGATCGACGGCGGCGAAGAGCAGACCCGTGGTTTTGACGACATCCACCGCACCCTGCGGCGTGATGCATCGAACCAGGCGGCCGATGCCGTATTAACCTTGATCGGGCAAAAACAGGACGCTTTATGACCACGCAAATGGGCCTGGATTTCAGTCTGGTCGCACACGCCGACGCACTGGTCGCCGGTGTGGATGAAGTAGGGCGCGGCCCGTTGTGTGGCGCGGTGGTGACGGCGGCGGTGATCCTCGACCCAAATCGCCCGATCCTCGGTCTCAATGACTCGAAAAAACTCACCGAAGCACGCCGTGAAAAGCTCTACGACGAGATCTGCGAAAAAGCGTTGAGCTGGCACATCGCCCGGGCTGAAGTCGAAGAGATCGATGAACTGAACATCCTTCACGCGACCATGCTGGCCATGCAGCGCGCCGTCGAAGGGCTGCACATCACGCCGAAAATGGCGATGATCGACGGCAACCGCTGCCCCAAACTGGCGATGCCTTCAGAAGCCGTGGTCAAGGGCGATAGCAAGGTTCCGGCGATTGCCGCCGCCTCGATCCTGGCCAAGGTCAGCCGCGACCGCGAAATGGCGGCGTTCGAATTGATCTATCCGGGTTATGGCATCGGTGGTCATAAAGGCTACCCGACGCCCGTTCATCTGGAAGCCCTGGCTCGCCTGGGCCCGACGCCGATCCACCGTCGCTCGTTCGCCCCGGTCCGCCAGGCTTACGAGGCGCGCGAGAGCCTGATCGGGGTTTAGTCGCGAGGCTGATGTTTTGCTCAAGGCCCGGTACAATCCCGGGCCTTGTTGTTTCTAAGTTTTTAGACAGGATCACTATGCCGGCTTCATTCGTTCACCTGCGCCTGCACACTGAATACTCCCTGGTCGACGGCCTTGTACGGATCAAACCGCTGGTCAAAACCCTGGTGGGCATGAACATGCCTGCGGTGGCGGTTACCGATCAAAACAACATGTGTTCCCTGGTCAAATTCTACAAAAACGCCATGGGCGCCGGCATCAAGCCGATCTGTGGCGTCGACCTGTGGCTGTCGAACAAAGACCCGGATAACCCACTGAGTCGCATCAGCCTGTTGGCGATGAATGGCGTGGGTTATCGCAACCTCACCGAATTGATCTCCCGCGGGTTTATCGACGGCCAGCGCAACGGCTCGATCATTATCGAGCGTGAATGGGTAGCCGAGGCGAGCGAGGGCGTGATCATGCTCTCGGCCGCCAAGGAAGGTGAGATCGGTATCGCGCTGCTGGGCGGCAACCCCCAGGAAGCCGAAGTGCTGGCTCGCGAGTGGATGGACGTCTTCCCCGATCGCTTCTACCTGGAAGTTCAGCGCACCAACCGCCCCAACGATGAAGAGCACCTGCACGCCGCGGTGGCCCTGGCCGACAAGCTGGGCGCGCCGCTGGTTGCGACCAACGATGTGCGCTTTATCAAGAAAGAAGATTTCGAGGCCCACGAAACCCGTGTGTGCATCGGCGAAGGCCGGGCCCTGGATGACCCGCGTCGCTCCAAGAACTACAGCGAAGAGCAGTACCTCAAAAGTGCCGATGAAATGGCCGAGCTGTTCAGCGACCTGCCTGAGGCGCTGGAAAACTCGGTCGAAATCGCCAAGCGCTGCAATATTGAAGTGAAGCTGGGCAAGCACTTCCTGCCCAACTTCCCGATTCCCGATGGCATGACCATCGACGAGTATTTCCGCAAGGTGTCGTTCGACGGCCTGGAAGAGCGCTTAAGCGTTCTGCTGCCCAAGGACACCACCGAAGACTATGAGGCCAAGCGCCAGGTCTACGTTGACCGGCTGAATTTCGAGCTGGATATCATTATCCAGATGGGGTTCCCCGGTTACTTCCTGATCGTGATGGACTTTATCCAGTGGGCCAAGAGCAACGGCGTGCCGGTAGGCCCAGGCCGGGGTTCGGGTGCCGGGTCGCTGGTGGCCTATGTGCAGAAGATCACCGACCTTGACCCGCTGGAATACGACCTGCTGTTCGAACGGTTCCTGAACCCGGAACGGGTTTCCATGCCCGACTTCGACGTCGACTTCTGCATGGACGGTCGCGACCGTGTGATCGAGTACGTGGCCGAGAAATACGGCCGCAACGCCGTGAGCCAGATCATCACCTTCGGTTCCATGGCGGCCAAGGCCGTAATCCGCGACGTAGCGCGGGTGCAGGGTAAGTCCTACGGCCTGGCGGACCGTCTGTCGAAGATGATTCCGTTTGAAGTCGGCATGACCCTTGAGAAGGCTTATGAGCAGGAAGAAATCCTGCGCGACTTTATCAAGGTCGATGAAGAAGCCGCCGAAATCTGGGACATGGCGCGCAAACTCGAAGGTGTGGTGCGTAACGTCGGTAAACACGCCGGCGGTGTGGTGATTGCGCCGACCAAGCTCACTGATTTTTCGCCGATTTATTGCGATGAAGAAGGCGATGGCCTGGTCACCCAGTTCGACAAGGATGATGTGGAGGCGGCCGGCCTGGTGAAGTTCGACTTCCTCGGCCTGCGAACCCTGACGATCATCGACTGGGCGCTCAAGACCATCAACCGCGAACGCGCCAAGGTCGACGAGGAGCCGCTGGATATCGCGTTTATCCCGCTGGATGACAAACCTACCTACCAGCTGCTGCAAAAAGCCGAAACCACGGCGGTGTTCCAGCTTGAGTCGCGTGGCATGAAAGAGCTGATCAAAAAGCTCAAGCCCGACTGCCTGGAAGACTTGATCGCACTGGTGGCCCTGTTCCGTCCTGGCCCGCTGCAATCGGGCATGGTGGACGACTTTATCAACCGTAAGCACGGCCGCGCCGAACTGGCGTATCCGCACTCCGATTACCAGTATGAAGGCCTCAAGCCGGTACTGGCACCGACCTACGGCATCATCCTGTATCAAGAACAGGTGATGCAGATTGCCCAGGTGATGGCGGGTTACACCCTCGGCGGCGCAGACATGCTGCGTCGCGCCATGGGTAAGAAAAAACCCGAGGAAATGGCCAAGCAGCGCGGTGGTTTCATTGAGGGTTGCGCCACCAACAATATCGACGCGGACCTGGCCGGTAACATTTTCGACCTGGTAGAGAAGTTCGCCGGTTACGGCTTCAACAAATCCCACTCTGCCGCCTACGGCCTGGTGTCGTACCAGACCGCGTGGCTGAAAGCCCACTACCCGGCGCCGTTCATGGCGGCGGTACTCTCGGCGGATATGCACAACACCGACAAGGTCGTGACCTTGATCGAGGAAGTGCGCACCATGAAGCTGCGCCTCGACGCGCCGGACGTGAACGCCTCGGAGTTCAAGTTCACGGTGAACGACGAAGGCCGCATCATCTATGGCCTGGGCGCCATCAAGGGCGTGGGCGAAGGCCCGGTCGAAGCGATCACCGAGGCGCGTCAGCACGGGCCGTTCGAGGATCTGTTCGACTTCTGCGCACGGGTCGACCTTAAGCGTATCAACAAGCGCACCCTCGATGGTTTGATCCGCAGTGGGGCACTTGACCGTCTCGGCCCGTATTTCCATGATGAGCCCAAGGCTTACCAGGCGAATATCGACCGCAACCGTGCGGTGCTGCTCACCGCCATGGAAGAAGCGATCAAGGCCGCCGAACAGACCGCCCGCACCCATGACAGCGGCCACGCCGACCTGTTTGGCGGGCTGTTTGTCGAGGAAGATGCCGACGTTTATGCCAACCATCGCAAGGCCAAGGAACTGACCCTCAAGGAGCGTCTCAAAGGTGAGAAGGACACCCTGGGCCTGTACCTGACCGGTCACCCGATTGACGAGTACGAGGGTGAAATACGCCGTTTCGCCCGCCAGCGCATCATCGATCTGAAGCCGGCGCGCGATACCCAGACCGTCGCCGGCATGATCATCGCCCTGCGGGTGATGAAAAATAAGAAGGGCGACAAAATGGGCTTTATTACCCTTGATGACCGCTCGGGTCGCATCGAGGCGTCGCTGTTTGCCGATGCGTTCCACTCCGCGCAGTCGCTGCTGCAGACCGATGCCATGGTGGTGGTGGAGGGTGAGGTCAGCAACGATGACTTCTCCGGCGGCCTGCGCCTGCGGATCAAGCGGGTGATGAGCATGGAAGATGCGCGCACCAACCTGGCCGAAAGCCTGCGCCTGAAGGTCAAGACCGAAGCCCTCAAAGGCGATCAGCTACGCTGGTTGGGTGACCTGCTCAAACGTCACCGCGGCGCGTGCCCGGTGACCATGGAGTACACCGGCAACGACGCCAAGGCGATGTTGCAGTTTGGCGAGACGTGGCGAATTGATCCCGCTGATGGCTTGATTCAAGCTTTGCGTGACCAGTTCGGGCGAGACAACGTCTTCCTCCAATACCGCTGACGGTCAGATAAGTCTGATCTCGGCTGAACATTTAATCTCGACCTAAACGCGCCTCTCCCTTAAGGTAGGGCGCGAATAGACAACCGGCTGGCCAGGCACTCCCTGGCCGTCGACCCAAGACGGACGCTTATGAACCCGAATTTTCTTGATTTCGAACAGCCGATCGCTGACCTGCAAGCCAAGATTGAAGAACTGCGCCTGGTCGGCAATGACAATTCGCTGAATATCGGCGATGAGATCGCTCGCCTGCAAGACAAGAGCAGCTCGCTCACCGAAGACATCTTCGGCAAGCTGACCAGCTGGCAGATCGCGCGCCTGGCCCGCCACCCGCGCCGTCCGTACACCCTGGACTACATTCAGCACATTTTCACCGAGTTCGACGAGCTGCATGGCGACCGCCACTTCTCTGACGACGCAGCCATCGTGGGCGGTATCGCTCGCCTGGACGACCAGCCAGTGATGGTGATCGGTCACCAGAAAGGCCGTGAAGTGCGTGAAAAGGTGCGTCGCAACTTCGGCATGCCGCGCCCGGAAGGCTACCGCAAGGCCTGCCGCCTGATGGAAATGGCCGAACGCTTCAAGATGCCGATCCTGACCTTCATCGACACCCCGGGTGCCTACCCGGGTATCGACGCCGAAGAGCGCAACCAGAGCGAAGCGATTGCCTGGAACCTGCGTGTGATGTCCCGCTTGAAAACCCCGATCATCGCCACCGTGATTGGTGAAGGTGGTTCCGGCGGTGCGCTGGCCATTGGCGTCTGCGACCAACTGAACATGCTGCAATATTCGACCTACGCGGTGATTTCGCCGGAAGGTTGCGCCTCGATTCTGTGGAAAACCGCCGAAAAAGCCCCGGACGCTGCCGAAGCCATGGGTATCACCGCCGATCGCCTCAAAGGCCTGGGCATCGTGGATAAGGTTATCGCCGAGCCATTGGGCGGCGCCCATCGCGACCCGGCTGCCGCTGCTGCGACTATCCGTGCCGAGCTGGGTTCGCAACTGGCGATGCTCAAGAAGCTGGACAATGAAGCGCTGCTCAAGCGTCGTTATGAGCGCCTGATGAGCTACGGCCTCTAAGTCGACGCAGTACCCAATGTGGGAGCTGGCTTATGTGGGAGCTGGCTTGCCTGCGATAGCGTCAACTCGGTGTAACAGATAAACCGAGTTGTCTGCATCGCGGGCAAGCCCGGCTCCCACACAAGCCCGCTCCCACATTTGCTTTGTGTATGCTGGGTTATCGCTTTCCAGATTGATGGCGTACTTTGCTATGAAGCCCACCCTGACCGCCAAACTCCTGCAAAACCTCACCCCTTGGCGCAACGCCCCCGCCTGGCATGTCGCCTTTTCTGGCGGCCTTGATTCCACCGTCCTGCTGCACTTCCTGGCCTCCCTGGCAAACACCGAAACCCTGCCGCCCCTCAGCGCAATCCATGTTCACCATGGCCTGCAAGCGGCCGCCGATGCCTGGCCAGGTCATTGCCAAGCCGTCTGTGACGAGCTGGGCGTGCCTTTGCAGGTGATGCGCGTGCAAGTCCAGTCGGGTGCCAGCCTTGAACGTGCAGCGCGTGATGCGCGCTACCGGGCGTTTACCGAGGTGACCGGGGCAGGGCAGGTGCTGCTCACCGGCCAGCATCGTGACGACCAAGCCGAAACCCTGCTGTTTCGCCTGTTGCGCGGCGCGGGGGTGCGAGGCTTGGCGGCCATGCCGGCGCATCGCCCATTGGCGGGGGCGCACTTGGCTGACGGACACTTGGTACGGCCGTTGCTGGATGTCTCACGCGCCGAGCTGCAAGCCTATGCGCAGCAGCATCAGTTGCAGTGGATCGAAGACCCTTCCAATTCCGATTCCCGGTTTGCACGCAATTACTTGCGCCATCGTGTGTTCCCGCTGCTGACCGAGCGCTGGCCCCAAGCCGTCGCCAGCCTGGCCCGTACTGCCGAGCACTTGAGCGAAGCCCAGGCCTTGCTCGACGAATTGGCCGTCATTGACCTGCAAGCCGCCGACCCACCTTCGCCGTTTCCCTGGCTGGCCTTGCCGTCATTGGCCCTCGCTCCCTTGCGCGGGCTTTCCGACGCCCGCCAGCGCAATGCCCTGCGCCATTGGCTGACGCCGCTGACGCGTTTACCCGACAGCGACCACTGGGCCGGTTGGTATGCCTTGCGGGATGCCAAGGGTGATGCGCAACCGCTGTGGCGCCTGGCCGATGGTCAGTTGCACCGCAGCGGCGAGCGCGTGTGGTGGCTGCCTTCCACCTACTCAGAGTTTTCCGACGCGCCGGTGAGCTGGCCCCATCCGCAAAACCCACTAGAGTTACCGGGTAATGGTCAGCTTGAGTTTATCGGAGACGCGCCCGCAGGCCCGTTGGTGATTCGATATCGCCAAGGCGGCGAAATCATCGATGTGCCTGGTCGAGGCCGGCGGGACTTGAAGCGCCTGCTGAATGAAAGTGGCTTGCCAGGTTTCATCCGTGGCAGATTGCCGCTGCTCTATCAGGGCGAGCAATTGCTGGCTGTCCCAACCCTTGCGGGACTATGGGCCTGCTCGGCTGGCAAGTGGCGATTACATTGGATGCCACAGACGTGCGATCAAGGTTTGAGCTGATAGAGGCTTTCCGGTAGACTACGCTCCCTTCTTGATACAACTTCTGTGGATTCAGCTGAATCGCAGCAGTTGCCGATTACCAAGCAGTCTTTGCTGGGCGATTCCAAAAAATGTGTAGCGATCAACGTACCGGTGTTTCATTGCTGGTCTGTCACCACGCGGCGGTTTTTTTGAAAGGTGCACTGTGATTAATGCAGGTGATCGGGGGCTTCGGCCTTCCTTCGCTTTCCCCGGCGGCTCGGACCGCTTTAACGCAGACTTCTAGGGTTTTTCATGACGCGCTACATATTCGTCACGGGCGGTGTTGTTTCTTCATTGGGGAAAGGCATTGCCTCCGCTTCATTGGCGGCCATCCTGGAGGCGCGGGGACTTAAGGTCACCATGCTCAAGCTGGACCCGTACATCAACGTTGACCCGGGCACCATGAGCCCGTTCCAGCACGGTGAAGTGTTCGTCACCCACGACGGCGCCGAAACCGACCTGGACCTGGGCCACTACGAGCGGTTCATCCGCACGACCATGACCCAGAACAACAACTTCACCACCGGCCGTGTCTACGAGCACGTGCTGCGCAAAGAGCGTCGTGGTGACTACCTGGGTGCAACCATCCAGGTGATCCCGCACATCACCGACGAAATCAAGCGCCGCATCATCAAGGGTGCAGGCGATGCCGACGTGGCAATGGTCGAGATTGGTGGCACCGTAGGTGACATCGAATCCCAACCGTTCCTCGAAGCCATCCGCCAACTGCGTTTCGAAATCGGCGCCAAGCGCGCGATGCTGATGCACCTTACCCTGGTGCCGTACATCGCCACCGCCGGCGAGACCAAAACCAAGCCGACCCAGCATTCGGTCAAGGAACTGCGTTCCATCGGCCTGCAGCCGGACGTACTGATCTGTCGCTCCGATCACCCGATCGACATTTCCTCGCGTCGCAAGATCGCGCAATTCACCAACGTTGAAGAACGTGCGGTGATTGGCCTGGAAGACGCCGACACCATCTACAAGATCCCGGGCATCCTGCATGCGCAAGGCCTGGATGATTTTGTGGTCGAGCGCTTCGGTCTGCAGTGCGGCAGTGCCGACCTCTCCGAATGGGAAGCGGTAGTCGACGCCAAGCTCAACCCTGAGCACGAAGTCACCATCGCCATGGTCGGCAAGTACATGGAACTGCTGGACGCGTACAAGTCGTTGATCGAAGCGATGAGCCACGCCGGTATCAGCAACCGTACCAAGGTCAACCTGCGCTACATCGACTCCGAAGACATCGAGAACCAGGGCACTGCGCTGCTCGAAGGTGTTGACGCGATCCTCGTACCCGGCGGTTTCGGCCTGCGTGGCGTGGAAGGCAAGATCACTGCCGTTCAATACGCCCGTGAAAACAAAGTGCCATACCTGGGTATCTGCCTGGGCATGCAAGTGGCCGTTATCGAGTTCGCCCGTAACGTGCTGGGCTGGAAAGACGCCAACTCCACCGAGTTCGATCACACCAGCGGCCACCCGGTCGTGGGCCTGATCACCGAGTGGGAAGACGCCACCGGCGCCGTTGAAACCCGCACCGAAACCTCCGACCTGGGCGGCACCATGCGCCTTGGCGCGCAGGACTGCCTGCTGGAGCCGGGTTCGCTGGTTCACGACTGCTACGGCAAGGACGTGATCGTCGAGCGTCACCGTCACCGCTACGAAGTGAACAACAACCTGCTGCCGCAGATCAAAGAAGCCGGCCTGAAAATCTCCGGTCGCTCCGGTGATGGCAAGCTGGTTGAGGTGGTCGAGGCACCGGATCATCCGTGGTTCGTGGCCTGCCAGTTCCACCCTGAGTTCACCTCGACCCCGCGCGACGGTCACCCGTTGTTCAGCGGTTTCGTTAAAGCAGCACTGACGCAACATCAGAAGAAGGCGTAAACCTGATGGCCCAGAAGATCATTCGCGTAGGCGACATCGAGATTGCCAACGACAAGCCCATGGTGCTGTTCGGCGGCATGAACGTGCTGGAAAGCCGTGACATGGCGATGCAGGTCTGTGAAGCGTACGTAAAAGTGACCGAGAAGCTCGGTATCCCTTACGTATTCAAGGCCAGCTTCGACAAGGCCAACCGCTCGTCCGTGACCTCCTATCGTGGGCCCGGCCTCGAAGAAGGCATGCGGATCTTCCAGGACATCAAGCAAGCCTTCGGCGTGCCGATCATCACCGACGTCCACGAGCCTGAACAGGCTGCCGTGGTCGCCGAGGTGTGCGACATCATTCAGTTGCCGGCCTTCCTGTCGCGCCAGACCGATCTGGTCGTGGCGATGGCCAAGACCGGCGCTGTGATCAATATCAAGAAAGCCCAGTTTCTCGCGCCCCAGGAAATGAAACACATCCTGAACAAGTGCGTGGAAGCGGGTAACGACCAGTTGATCCTCTGCGAACGCGGTTCGAGCTTCGGCTACAACAACCTCGTGGTGGACATGCTCGGTTTCGGCATCATGAAACAGTTCGAATACCCGGTGTTCTTCGACGTGACCCACGCGCTGCAAATGCCCGGTGGTCGCGCCGATTCCGCTGGCGGGCGACGTGCCCAGGTGCTGGACCTGGCCAAGGCGGGCATCAGCCAGTCGCTGGCGGGCCTGTTCCTGGAAGCTCACCCGGACCCGGACAACGCCAAGTGCGACGGCCCTTGCGCCCTGCGCCTGGACAAGCTGGAGCCGTTTTTGGCCCAGTTGAAGCAGTTGGACGAACTGGTCAAGAGTTTTCCGACGGTAGAGACCGCGTAAGCCGCGTTTCTCCGGTAAAGTATCCCACGCTAAACGCTCAGGCCTGCGGGCCTGAGCCTTGTCGCCTGCAAGCCTGCCCTGTTGTTCCACCCTTGCGGTCGGTCAAAAGATTTCCTACAGCTGCGTCGTTTTCGTCAACTTTGGAGTGTTTACAACAATGGCAAAAATCGTCGACATCAAAGGTCGTGAAGTTCTCGACTCCCGTGGCAACCCCACCGTCGAAGCCGACGTGCTTCTCGATAACGGCATCATCGGCAGCGCCTGCGCGCCGTCCGGTGCGTCTACCGGTTCGCGCGAAGCGCTGGAACTGCGCGATGGCGACAAGAGCCGTTACCTGGGCAAAGGTGTACTCAAAGCTGTAGCCAACATCAACGGCCCGATCCGTGACCTGTTGCTGGGCAAAGACCCGCTGGACCAGAAAGCCCTGGACCACGCGATGATCAAGCTCGACGGCACCGAAAACAAAGGCAGCCTGGGCGCCAACGCCATCCTCGCCGTGTCCCTGGCCGCTGCCAAGGCTGCTGCACAGGACCAGGACCTGCCGCTGTACGCGCACATCGCCAACCTGAACGGCACCCCGGGTGTTTACTCGATGCCGGTGCCGATGATGAACATCATCAACGGTGGTGAGCACGCCGATAACAACGTCGACATCCAGGAATTCATGGTGCAGCCGGTGGGCGCCAAGACCTTCTCCGAAGGCCTGCGCATGGGTACCGAGATTTTCCATCACCTCAAGGCTGTGCTGAAGGCCCGTGGCCTGAGCACTGCGGTCGGTGACGAAGGTGGTTTCGCGCCGAACCTGGCGTCCAACGAAGATGCACTCAAAGTCATCTCCGAAGCCGTGGCCAATGCCGGCTACAAGCTGGGCACCGACGTGACCCTGGCCCTGGACTGCGCGGCCAGCGAATTCTACGAAGACGGCAAATACAACCTGTCCGGCGAAGGCCACGTGTTCACATCGGAAGGTTTTGCCGACTACCTCAAAGGCCTGACCGAGCGCTACCCGATCATCTCGATCGAAGATGGCCTGGACGAGTCCGACTGGGATGGCTGGAAAGTCCTTACCGACAAGATCGGCGAGAAAATCCAGCTGGTGGGCGACGACCTGTTCGTCACCAACACCAAGATCCTGAAAGAAGGCATCGACAAAAAGATCGCCAACTCGATCCTGATCAAATTCAACCAGATCGGCACCCTGACCGAAACCCTGGAAGCCATCCAGATGGCCAAGGCTGCGGGCTACACTGCCGTGATCTCGCACCGCTCCGGCGAAACCGAAGACTCGACCATTGCCGACCTGGCTGTGGGCACCTCGGCAGGTCAGATCAAGACCGGTTCGCTGTGCCGTTCCGACCGCGTGTCCAAGTACAACCAATTGCTGCGTATCGAAGAGCAACTGGCAGGTAAGGCCAAGTACAACGGTCGCAGCGAGTTTCGCGGCTGATTGTTAAGTGGTAAAAGTCTAAGGATTGTGTCGGAAAGTTCACGACAGTGTGTATTTCGGCGCTAATCTGACGGCTATCAAGCACAAGCCTGGGTCTTCCAGGCTTCGTGCTATCAGTTGCTGTAAAAGTTTTACATGGCTGTCTTTTTTTACTGGATACCCGGATTTCGATGCGCAGTCCCAATTGGTTGTTCCTCGTCTTGCTCTTGTTGCTGGCTGGCCTGCAATACCGCCTATGGGTGGGTAATGGCAGCTTTGCGCAGGTAAAAGAGTTGACCCAGCAGATTGCCGACCAGCATGCCGAAAACGAACGTCTGCTGGAGCGCAACCGCGTCCTCGATGCCGAAGTGCTTGAGCTGAAAAAAGGTACGGAGACCGTTGAAGAGCGGGCTCGCCATGAGTTGGGCATGGTCAAGGAGGGTGAAACCCTCTACCAGTTGGCCCAATGATTGAGTCTTTACCGGCCTTCTGGGCCGTGATTCCTGCCGCGGGCGTGGGTGCCCGTATGGCTGCGGACCGTCCCAAGCAGTATCTGCAACTGGGCGGACGCACTATTCTGGAACACAGCCTTGGCTGTTTTCTCGACCATCCAGGCCTCAAGGGGCTGGTGGTCAGTCTTGCTGTTGATGATCCTTACTGGCCAAACCTGCCGTGTGCCAACGACCCACGCATCGTGCGTGCGGACGGCGGCGACGAGCGCTCGGGCTCGGTGCTCAATGCGTTGTTGCAACTCAACGCCCTGGGCGCCAGTGATGATGACTGGGTGCTGGTGCATGACGCAGCGCGGCCGAACCTGAGCCGGGATGACCTCGACAAACTCCTGGCTGAACTGGCCGATGATCCCGTTGGTGGCCTGCTGGCCGTGCCGGCTCGCGACACGCTCAAACGCGTCGACAAGCATGGCCGTGTGGTCGAAACCGTCGACCGCAGCCTGATCTGGCAGGCGTATACGCCGCAGATGTTTCGCCTTGGCGCCTTGCACCGCGCCTTGGCTGACAGCCTGGTGGCCGATGCGGTGATCACCGATGAAGCCTCGGCCATGGAATGGTCCGGTCAAGCGCCGCGCTTGATCGAGGGGCGATCGGACAACATCAAGGTGACCCGGCCGGAAGATCTTGAATGGCTCAGGTTGCGGTGGGCTAACCGCAGGTAGTCAGTTAAACCGTGTCGACTTCATCGCAGGCAAGCCAGCTCCCACCTTTGAAATGCATTCCCTTGTGGGAGCCGGGCTTGCCCGCGATGAGGCCGGTACAGGCGCCGAATAATCAGCCACAGTACTCCGGCCTTTCAGCCAATCCTGCCTTCAAAAAGTCCACCAGTTTGCGAACCTTCGGCGACAAATGCCGCTGCTGCGGATACAACGCCCACACCGCCGTATTCGGCGGCTGATGCGCCTCCAGCAATGACACCAGCGCGCCACTGTGCAAATGTTCCAGCACGTAATAATCCGGCAGTTGGCACAACCCAACCCCTTGCAGCGCCGCGTCCAGTACCGCCTGCCCACTGTTGCAGCGCCAGTTTCCCTGCACCCGTTGGGAAAATTCCCGCCCATCCTGAGCCAGTTGCCAGATATCCGAGCTGCCGATCAGGCAGTTATGCCGACTCAATTCCGACAAACTATGTGGCCGACCATACCGCGCCAGGTAGGACGGCGACGCGCACAGGTACATGCGCCGAGGCGCCAGGCGGCTGGCGACCATGCGTGAGTCTTGCAAGCGCCCCAGGCGAATCGCCAGGTCCAGCCCCTCGTGCACCAGGTCCAACTGGCGATTACTCAATTCAATATCCACGCGCAGTTGGGGGTACAGCCCCATGAACCGCGTGACCAACGGCACGATAAAGCGCTCCCCATACGCCACCGCACAGGTCATGCGCAACATGCCTTTTGGCTCGCTGGTGAGATCGCCCACCGCGCGCAAGGCTTCTTCACGACCATCCTGCAAGCGCTGGCAATGTTGCAGAAAGGTCTGGCCGGCTTCGGTCAGGGTTACCTTGCGCGTACTGCGGTAGAGCAAGCGCGTTTGCAGCCGTTCTTCCAGGCGCGCCACCTGCCGGCTGATATGCGATGAAGAAACCCCAAGGCGCTCGGCCGCCGCCGTGAACTGGCTGCACTCGGCCACAGCAACGAACTCATCGATGCCTTCCCAGCGGTTTTCCAGCATGTTGATTATCCCTGTATGGCAATAATGTTTTGCTTTTGCCTGGATTATTCATCACTGAGCCATGTTTTACACTCACTGCCTCAGTTTTTAACTCCCTGGAGAAACCCGGATGATCAAGTCTCGCGCCGCCGTAGCCTTCGAAGCGAAAAAGCCCCTTGAGATTGTTGAAGTGGATGTCGCCATGCCCAAGGCCGGCGAGGTGCTGTTGCGTGTGGTTGCGTCCGGCGTGTGCCATACCGACGCCTACACCTTGTCGGGCGCCGACCCGGAAGGCATCTTCCCGTCGATCCTCGGACACGAGGGCGGTGCGGTGGTTGAAGCGATCGGCGAGGGCGTGACCTCGGTCGCGGTTGGCGACCACGTGATCCCGCTGTACACCCCGGAATGCGGCAAGTGCAAATTCTGCCTGTCGGGCAAGACCAACCTGTGCCAGGCCATCCGCTCCACCCAGGGCAAAGGCCTGATGCCCGACGGCACCACGCGTTTCTCCTACAAGGGCCAGCCGATTTTCCATTACATGGGTACCTCGACTTTCTCCGAGTACACCGTGTTGCCGGAAATCTCCGTGGCCAAGATCCCTAAAGAAGCACCGCTGGAAAAAGTCTGCCTGCTGGGCTGTGGCGTTACCACCGGCATCGGTGCAGTGATCAACACCGCCAAGGTCAAGCCAGGCGACACCGTGGCCATCTTCGGCCTTGGCGGCATCGGCCTGTCGGCGGTGATCGGCGCGGTGAAAGCCAAGGCCGGTCGCATCATTGCCATCGACATTAACCCGGCCAAGTTCGAAATCGCCAAGCAACTGGGCGCCACCGACTGCATTAACCCGAAAGACTACGACCGCCCAATCCAGGACGTGATCGTCGACTTGACCGACGGCGGCGTGGACTTCTCCTTTGAGTGCATCGGCAACGTACAACTGATGCGCGCCGCGCTTGAGTGCTGCCACAAAGGCTGGGGCGAGTCGGTGATCATCGGTGTGGCCGGTGCCGGCCAGGAAATTTCCACCCGCCCATTCCAGCTGGTCACCGGCCGCGTCTGGCGCGGGTCGGCGTTCGGCGGCGTGCGCGGCCGCACCGAATTGCCAAGCTATGTGGAAATGGCCCAGACCGGCGAGATCCCGCTGGACACCTTTATCACCCACACCATGGGCCTGGAAGACATCAACAAAGCGTTTGACCTGATGCATGAAGGCAAGAGCATTCGTACCGTCATCCACTTCTGAGGTCGGCCATGAACCTGGAAAACCTGTCGTGCCAGAAGAGCTTCGGCGGCTGGCATAAACGCTACAAGCATCATTCCGATGTGCTCGGTTGCGACATGACGTTCGCTGTCTACTTGCCGCCGCAGGCGGAGCAGGGCGGCAAGTTGCCAGTGCTGTACTGGCTGTCGGGGCTGACCTGCACCGATGAGAACTTCATGCAAAAGGCCGGCGCCCAGCGCATGGCCGCCGAGCTTGGGTTGATCATCGTCGCACCCGACACCAGCCCGCGTGGGCCGGGTGTGCCGGGCGACCCGGACAACGCCTGGGACTTTGGCCTCGGCGCCGGCTTCTACCTGAATGCCACGCAGGAACCCTGGGCCAAGCACTATCGGATGCATGACTATGTCGTGCAGGAATTGCCTGCCTTGGTTGAAGCGCATTTCCCGGCTTCAGACAAGCGCGGCATCAGCGGCCACTCCATGGGCGGTCACGGTGCGCTGGTGTGTGCCTTGCGCAACCCGGGGCGTTACCAATCGGTGTCGGCGTTTTCGCCGATCAACAACCCGATGGATTGCCCGTGGGGCCAGAAAGCCTTCTCCCGTTACCTGGGCGAAGAACGCGCCAAATGGCGCGAGTGGGATGCCTGCGTGCTGATCAGCGAAGCCTCGGAAAAACTGCCGTTGCTGGTAGACCAGGGTGATCGCGACGATTTCCTTGCCGTGCAGCTTAAGCCTGAGGCGTTGCAGCAAGCGGCCAAGGCCGCCAACCATCCGCTGGAACTGCGCCTGCAGCCGGGTTATGACCACAGCTACTTCTTTATCGCCAGCTTCATCGAAGACCATTTGCGACATCATGGTCGTGCTTTGCTCGGTTAATGTGAGGCAAAAGTAGGTAGAATCACGCCCTGAATTAAATCGGGGCGTTTTTTTATGCGTATTGGCCACGGCTATGATGTGCACCGTTTCGCTGAAGGCGATTTCATCACCTTGGGCGGCGTGCGCATTGCACACCACCATGGGTTGCTGGCTCATTCCGACGGCGACGTTGTGCTGCACGCCTTGAGCGATGCTCTGCTCGGCGCGGCCGCGTTGGGCGATATCGGCAAGCACTTTCCAGACACCGACCCGAGCTTCAAGGGCGCGGACAGCCGTGTGTTGTTGCGCCATGTGGTCGGCCTGATCCACGCCAAGGGCTGGAAGGTCGGCAACGTCGACAACACCATCGTGGCCCAGGCACCGAAAATGGCCCCGCATATCGAGTCGATGCGCGCGCTGATTGCCGCCGACCTGCAAATTGAATTGGATCAAGTCAACGTGAAAGCCACCACCACCGAAAAGCTCGGGTTTACCGGCCGGGAAGAGGGCATCGCGGTGCACTCCGTCGCCTTGTTGCTGCGCGCATGAATGATCTGCAATTGCTGGGCCCGCGTGCCTATGGCGAGGCCCTGGGCCGCGCGGTTTTGAAAGCGACGGCTGAAGATTTCCAGGTCGACGAAGTGCTGGACATTCCCCTGAGCGGCGACGGTGAGCACCTGTGGCTGTGGGTCGAAAAGCGCGGCCTGAATACCGAAGAGGCTGCGCGCCGTATCGCCAAGGCTGCCGGCGTGCCCTTGCGCACCGTCAGCTACGCCGGGCTCAAGGATCGTCAGGCGTTGACCCGTCAGTGGTTCAGCGTGCAATTGCCAGGCAAGGCCGACCCGGACATGAGCGGCGCCGAAAACGACACCCTCAAGATTCTTAAGATGGGCCGCCACAGGCGCAAGCTGCAACGCGGCGCGCATTCGGCCAACGGCTTTACCCTGCGCCTGACCCAATTGGCCGGCGATACCGCCGCCATTGACGCACGCTTGCAACTGATCGCCCAGCACGGCATCCCGAACTACTTCGGCGCCCAGCGTTTCGGCCATAACGGCGGCAATGTCGTGGATGCCCGTGATTGGGCGGCGCGCAAGGCGTTGCCGGAACAGCGCAATGTGCGTTCGCGGCTGCTGTCGACCGCGCGCAGCTTTCTGTTTAACAAAGTGTTGGCGGCGCGGGTTGCGGACGGCTCCTGGCAGCGTGCCCAGGTCGGTGACCTGCTGGCGTTTACCGACAGTCGCAGTTTTTTCCCGGCGGGCGAGGCTGAATGCAGCGACCCGCGCCTGGCGATTCTGGACCTGCACCCCACCGGCCCGCAGTGGGGCGAGGGTGATTCACCGGCCGGCGGCGCGACCCATACGCTTGAGCAAACCATTGCCGCCAGCGAGCCAGAGCTGCGCGATTGGCTGGTGAGCGCCGGCATGAGCCAGGAACGTCGCATTCTGCGACTGCCCATTGGCGGGTTGACGTGGCATTATCCCGGTCCTGACATTCTGCAATTGGAATTCGTCCTGCCGGCCGGATGCTTCGCCACTGTGTTGGTGCGCGAGCTTGTTGATCTGGTGCCGGTGGGGCCGACGGACAACCCATGCGTATTCTGATATCAAACGATGACGGTGCCACCGCACCCGGTCTTGCCGCGCTTTATGCTGCGCTGCAGGATTACGCCGAGTGCGTGGTGGTTGCCCCGGACCAGGACAAGAGCGGCGCCAGCAGTTCGCTGACGCTCGACCGTCCGCTGCACCCGCAGGTTCTGGCCAATGGCTTTATCAGCGTGAACGGCACCCCCACCGACTGCGTGCACCTGGCAATCAACAGCTTGTTGGACCAGGAGCCGGATCTGGTGGTGTCGGGCATCAACCTGGGCGCCAACCTGGGCGATGACGTGCTGTATTCCGGCACCGTGGCGGCGGCCCTTGAAGGGCGTTTCCTGGGGCGCACTTCGTTCGCTTTTTCGTTTGCCTCACGGCAACTGGATAACCTGGCGACGGCGGCGTACTTCGCCCGCAAGCTGGTGGAGGCCCACGGCTCCCTGGACTTGCCGCCGCGCACGGTGCTCAACGTCAATATTCCCAATTTGCCCCTCGACCATATCCGCGGCATTCAGCTGACCCGCCTGGGCCATCGCGCCCGTGCGGCAGCGCCGTTGAAGGTGGTCGACCCGCGTGGCAAGGAAGGTTACTGGATTGCTGCCGCCGGCGATGCCGAAGATGGCGGCCCCGGCACCGACTTTCATGCGGTGATGCAAGGTTATGTTTCGATTACCCCGTTGCAGCTCGATCGCACCTTCAGTGATGCCTTCAGTAGTCTGGATGGTTGGCTTGAGGGGCTGCGTTAATGGCGCGTGAACAAGACGACCTGTTGCGTCGTGGTATCGGGATGACCTCCCAGCGTACCCGCGAGCGTTTGATCCAGCGTCTGTATGAAGAAGGTCTGTCCAACGCCCAGGTGCTGGAAGTCATCCGGCGCACGCCTCGGCATCTGTTCGTGGATGAGGCGCTGGCGCATCGCGCCTATGAAGACACTGCGTTGCCGATTGGCCACAACCAGACCATCTCGCAGCCTTATATGGTTGCACGCATGAGTGAGCTGTTGCTGGCGGCGGGGCCGTTGGACAAGGTGCTGGAGATCGGCACCGGCTCGGGTTACCAGACCGCTGTGCTCTCGCAACTGGTGGAACGGGTGTTCTCGGTGGAGCGCATCAAGGTCCTGCAGGACCGCGCCAAGGAGCGCCTGGTGGAGCTCAACCTGCGCAACGTGGTGTTTCGTTGGGGCGACGGTTGGGAAGGCTGGCCGGCGCTGGCGCCGTATAACGGCATTATCGTCACGGCGGTCGCCACCGACGTACCCCAGGCGTTGCTCGATCAGCTCGCCCCCGGCGGGCGCCTGGTCATCCCGGTGGGCTCTGGCGAAGTGCAACAATTGATGCTCATTATCCGTGAGGACGAAGGTTTTTCCCGGCATGTACTGGGTGCCGTGCGCTTCGTTCCGCTGCTCAATGGCCCGCTGGCCTGATCATTTCTTTGTAAACAGTGAATTCTGTTGATGGGGATGTGTCTTACGGCGGGGCTTATTGAGTCAACATGATTGGACGCCGGGTTTAAACACGATGAATTTTTCGTTTCAGTCGTGTACCGGTAAAAAGCCAATGCCCAGTTATACTTGCGACATATTTCAAGCCTGATACAGGCATTCATGTTCGGCCAGCACAAAGGGAGCGGCGGGTGAGTCTCACAGGTCTTGCGCAGCGTATGAGTAAAACAAGTTTTCAGCGACTGGTGCTTGGCCTCGTCTTGAGTTCCTTATTGGTGGGTTGCTCAAGCTCTCCGTCCAGTGGCGCTCGGGTTGTCGACCGAAGCGGTGCCAGCGCCGTGCCGCAAAAACCGACGGTCACCACCGGGCAATATGTAGTGCGAAAGGGGGACACGATGTTCTCGATCGCCTTCCGTTACGGCTGGGATTACAAGGCGCTCGCAGCTCGTAACAATATTCCTGTGCCCTATACGATACATCCGGGGCAAACCATCCGTTTCGATGGGCGTACCGGTTCGGCCTCGACGGCAGTTGTGACAAAGTCCGGATCCTCGGCCTCGTCTTCAAGCAAAACCACGATCATCACCAGGCCTGCGGGCACCGCCGCGCCTGCGGTTGCGAGCAAGCCGGCAGCTGCGCCGTTGCCACCTGCCGGGCCGGCACCGACCGGTTGGGGATGGCCTTCAAACGGGGTGCTGATTGGAAAATTCTCTTCAAACGGTAGTTTGAATAAAGGCATTGATATCGCCGGGGATTTGGGACAGCCTGTTTTAGCTGCGTCTGATGGGACAGTGGTTTACGCCGGGAGTGGTTTACGGGGCTACGGCGAGCTGGTCATCATCAAACACAGCGATACCTACGTCAGTGCCTACGGTCATAACCGCAGGCTGTTGGTTCGGGAGGGGCAGCAGGTCAAAGTCGGACAGACAATTGCCGAAATGGGGTCAACTGGTACAGACCGGGTGAAACTGCACTTTGAGATTCGCCGCCAAGGGAAACCTGTAGACCCGCTGCAATTCCTACCCCGTCGTTGATGTGTTGCACAGCCTGTTCCCTCACGTAGAAGGAACAGGCTCCAGCGTTGCCAAGGATAAAGGCGTCGCTTGAGCTTGAGGTCGAACTCACCAAAGGACTATAACAATGGCTCTCAGTAAAGAAGCGCCGGAGTTTGACATCGACGATGAGGTTCTCCTTGAAATGGAGATACTCACCGAAAAGGAATCGATGTCGAATGATGAAGGGTCTCCAACTCCTTCAGTTCGCACCAAATCCAAGAACTCCACCGCGTTGAAGCAACACAAGTACATTGACTACACGCGGGCGCTCGACGCCACGCAGCTGTATCTCAATGAAATCGGCTTTTCCCCTTTGCTGACTCCCGAAGAAGAAGTCCATTTTGCGCGCTTGTCGCAAAAGGGCGATCCGGCTGGGCGCAAGCGCATGATTGAAAGCAACCTGCGGCTGGTGGTGAAAATCGCCCGACGCTACGTCAATCGTGGCCTGTCGCTGCTGGACCTGATCGAGGAGGGCAACCTGGGCTTGATCCGGGCGGTGGAGAAGTTCGACCCTGAGCGGGGCTTCCGCTTCTCTACCTATGCCACCTGGTGGATTCGCCAGACCATCGAACGGGCGATCATGAATCAGACCCGCACGATCCGGTTGCCGATCCATGTGGTCAAGGAGCTCAACGTCTACCTGCGGGCGGCACGTGAGCTGACACAAAAACTCGATCATGAACCTTCGCCTGAAGAAATCGCCAACCTGCTGGAAAAACCGGTGGGAGAGGTCAAGCGCATGCTCGGCTTGAATGAGCGCGTGTCTTCGGTCGATGTCTCGCTGGGTCCTGATTCGGATAAAACCCTGCTGGACACCCTGACGGATGATCGCCCGACAGATCCTTGTGAGCTGTTGCAGGACGATGATCTTTCCCAAAGCATTGACCAGTGGTTGTCGGAGCTCACGGACAAGCAGCGCGAGGTGGTGATTCGCCGCTTCGGCCTGCGCGGCCATGAGAGCAGCACCCTGGAGGATGTAGGCCTGGAAATCGGCCTGACCCGTGAGCGGGTGCGGCAGATCCAGGTAGAGGGCCTCAAACGCTTGCGTGAGATCCTTGAGAAGAATGGCTTGTCGAGTGAGTCGTTGTTCCAATAAGCGACGCTGAACAAAATGTGGGAGCAGACTTTATGTAGGAACTGGCTTGCCAGCTTCCACATAAAGTCTGCTCCCACATTTTTTTTGTACCTGCCCTGATCGTTCCCACGCTCTGCGTGGGAACGCAGCCCAGTACGCAGAGCGTCCCCAAGCGTGACGCAGAGCGTCACAAGAGGCATTCCCACGCAGAGCGTGGGAACGATCAGGCATAAAAAAACCCCGCTTTTAAGGGCGGGGTTTTTTCGACTAAGTCAGTACAAGTTAGATAACTTGAACTTCTTCAGCTTGCATGCCTTTCTGACCGCGGGTAGCGATGAAAGAAACCTGTTGGCCTTCTTTCAGGCTTTTGAAGCCGTCGGATTGGATAGCTTTGAAGTGAACGAACAGGTCGTCACCGGATTGTGGAGTGATGAAGCCGAAGCCTTTTTCATCGTTGAACCACTTAACGGTACCAGTTTGGCGATTAGACATGGTGTAACTCCTTGAACAAAGTTAACTGCGACTCAGGAAAAGCCCTGGCCGAGACTGAGTGCAAAGAGCAGGAAAAATTCTTGGAGATGGTTGGATCGAAATTCAACATATCGTGTAGAGATTCTCAGTGACACAAGCAACACAGTGACGTCACCTTAACCGTTTTTACCGAACGTGCCAATGGTATTTCCGAAGGTTTCTCTATTTTCGTGACTGGCGGTGGTATTTACAGTCGCCTGGCGCTGCTGCGTCGGCCCCGGCCACAGTGGCGGCCGCTTATGGCAGGCAGCACATTCATCAACAAATGCCCCGCGCCCTTTGAACCCCAAGGCCGGCCCCGGTAAGATGCCCAACAGAATTTTTCCACCTCGCTATTCAGGACACCCGCCATGAGCATCAAATCGGACAAGTGGATTCGCCGCATGGCGCAAGAACACGGCATGATCGAACCCTTCGTTGAGCGCCAGATCCGTGGCGAAGGCGCGGCTCCCGTGATTTCCTACGGTGTGTCCAGCTACGGCTACGACGTGCGCTGCGCCGATGAATTCAAGGTGTTCACCAACATCAACTCGGCGATCGTCGACCCGAAGAACTTCGACGAAAAGAGCTTCGTCGACGTCAAGAGCGACGTGTGCATCATTCCGCCAAACTCCTTTGCCCTGGCGCGCACCGTGGAATTCTTCCGGATTCCCCGTGATGTGCTGACCATCTGCCTGGGTAAAAGCACCTACGCACGCTGCGGCATCATCGTTAACGTGACGCCCCTTGAGCCGGAGTGGGAAGGCCACGTGACCCTGGAGTTCTCCAACACCACCACCTTGCCGGCCAAGATCTACGCCAACGAAGGCGTGGCGCAGATGCTGTTCCTGCAGTCCGACGAAGCCTGTGAAGTGTCCTATAAAGACCGCGCCGGCAAGTACCAGGGCCAGCGCGGCGTCACTCTCCCACGCGCTTGATCGAAAGGTCTTACACGTAAAGGGAATTAGTCTGCGTGAAGTGACTCTATTGGGTGTACTGCCTCGGCGCGTGCAAAACGCGCCGAGCCACGCTTGAGGAGTACTTTATGAAGATCGACCCGCGAATCAGCGCCGAACTCGCCCGGCTTGAACCCAACCAGATTGGTGTTTTGGCCTGGTCCCTGATGGCCGACCCTGCATATGCGGGCGGCATCCCTGGTCAACCTGACGAAGATTGGCCACAGCAGCCCACCGAGCCCGGTGAGCCAGTCCTTCCCGATGAGCCGCCTCCAGCGCCTGTCGCCTGATTTATCAAAAGACATGGCTGGCGCTTCAGTGCACCGGCCATACGTCTTGATCGCCGATCACAAATAACCGCTGATCATCGCTTTTCTCCACGGAATAGCCGCCGGTAAAAGCTCCGAACGCCGGCAGCAAGCTGATCCGCGAGCCGATCTGAAAGCACGGCAGTCGCAAACTCTGGCGGCCTTTGCCGCGCAGCCGGTACACCGGATGCACATGCCCGGCCAGCACATGATGGCTGGGGTGGGCATCCGGCTCATGCTGCAGCGCGAACGGCCCCATCAACAGCGGCTCGGCCACCACTTCAATCCTCAGGTCGGCAGGCGGGTCGCCAGCGCGTTTATCGTGATTGCCGCGAATCAAGGTCAGGTTCAGTTCGTGATTGCGCGCGCGCCAGGCTCTCAAGGCGCTCAGGGTGCCGCTGGCGTGTGAGCCAGGGCCATGCAGGAAGTCGCCGAGAAAGATCACCCACGTGCACGGCAGGGCCGACAACAGACGGTCCAGGCGCTGCAGGTTTTCGGTGGTGGTGCCCTGCGGCACCGGTTGCCCGAGGCTGCGATACGCCGAGGCCTTGCCAAAATGCGCATCGGCGATCAGCAGGCACTGGCGGGCGGGCCAGTAAATCGCCTTTTCCGCCAGCAGCCACAGTTCCTCGCCTTCAAGCGTCAGCGAAAAATGCATCAGCGTTTCCCGTTATCCGCGACTTTTTCCAGGTCCTTGACCATACGTGCAATGCGCTCGGACAGCTTCTCCGAACTCATGCTCTCGCGCATTCGTTCCACCAGCAGGGGAAAAGCCAGCGGCGTCGGCCGTTCGATTACATGCAGGTCGAGTTTCAGTGCCGACAGATGGCTGAGTGTCTCTTCGAGCCGACGAATATCCAACTCATCACGCAGGACTTCTTCCCCGGCCTGGGTCAGTAAAAGGTTCTCTGGGTCATATTGTTTGAACACCTCGAAGAACAAGCCGCTGGAAGCTTGCACCTGCCGCGTGCTTTTCGGCGCACCGGGGTAACCGGCAAACACCAGCCCGGCGATGCGGGCGATTTCGCGGAAGCGGCGCAGCGCCAGTTCCCCGGCGTTCAAGCTGGCGGCTACATCCACCAGCAGGTTAGCCGGGCTCAGCAGCGCTTCGTTCAACAACACCGGCCAGTCCACCGGGGTGGCACTCAACAGTTCCAGCCCGTAATCATTCACCGCAATCGAAAAGGTCACCGGCTGGCCTTGGCTGACCCGCCACGCCAGCAGGCTCGCCAGCCCCAGATGCACCTGGCGCCCGGCGAACGGGTAGAGAAACAGGTGCCAGCCCTCCCGCGACTTCAGGGCTTCCGCCAGCAAGCGCGCACGTGTCGGCAGACCTGACCAGCGCAACTGGGTTTGTAGCAGAGGTTGCACCGCGCGCATCTCAGGGCCGTCAAAGTGACCGTGGGCGGCTGCATCAAAGCGCTCGACCACCGCTTGCGCCAATTCATTGGATAGCGGCATGCGCCCGCCATTCCAGCGCGGCACGGCAGCCTTTTTCGCGGTGCTGCGGCGTACATACGCCGTCATGTTTTCCACGCGCACCAACTCCAGCAAACGCCCTGCAAACAAAAAACCGTCGCCAGGCTTGAGCCGGGCGATAAAGCCTTCTTCGACACTGCCCAGATTCTTGCCGCCGCCGCCCTTGCTCCAGAATTTCAGCTGGATACTCGCATCGCTGACGATCGTGCCCACGCTCATGCGATGGCGTCGCGCCAGGCGTGCATCCGGCACGCGCCACACGCCATGCTCATCGGGCTCCACACGGCGGTAATCCGGATAGGCCGTCAACGACAGGCCGCCATGGCGCACAAACCCCAGCGCCCAGGCCCAGTCGGCGTCAGTAAGGTCACGATAAGCCCAGGCACCACGCACCTCCGTCAACAGTGCATCCGGGGTAAAACCACCGCCCAGGGCCATGCTCACCAAGTGTTGTACGAGTACATCCAAAGGCTTGTAGGGCGATTCGCGAGCTTCGATGCGCCGCTGCGCTATCGCATCCTGGGCAGCGGCGGCTTCCACCAGTTCCAGGCTATGGGTCGGCACCAACGTCACCCGTGATGGCCTGCCTGGCGCATGGCCGGAGCGCCCGGCGCGTTGCATCAGGCGCGCCACGCCTTTGGCCGAGCCGATTTGCAGCACGCGCTCCACCGGCAGGAAATCCACGCCCAGGTCCAGGCTCGAGGTACACACCACCGCTTTGAGCTGGCCGTCTTTCAGGGCGCGCTCCACCCAGTCGCGGGTTTCACGCGACAGCGAGCCATGGTGCAGGGCAATCAAACCCGCCCAATCCGGGCGCGCCTCCAGCAACGCCTGGTACCAGATCTCCGACTGCGCGCGCGTATTGGTAAACACCAGGCAACTGCTGCTGGCCTCCACTTCGGCCACCACCTGCGGGAGCATCTTCAAGCCGATATGCCCGGCCCAGGGAAAACGCTCGACAGTGGGCGGCAACAAGGTGTCGACCTTCAGTTCTTTAGCCGTCTGCCCCTGCACATTAATTGCGCCGCCTTGCGGGACCAGAACCTCAAGGGCGTGGGACTGGTTGCCCAACGTCGCGGAAATCCCCCACACCATCAAATCCGGATGCCAACGCCGCAAGCGCGCCAACGCCAATTGCAACTGCACGCCACGCTTATTGCCGATCAGTTCGTGCCA
This sequence comes from Pseudomonas sp. 58 R 3, assembly GCF_900006605.1. Lineage (NCBI taxonomy): Bacteria > Pseudomonadati > Pseudomonadota > Gammaproteobacteria > Pseudomonadales > Pseudomonadaceae > Pseudomonas > Pseudomonas sp. 58 R 3. Next base: position 403,307 of record NZ_CVTT01000038.1, read on the forward strand.
CTCATCCACGATCACCATGCGCAGGTGCGTAAGGCTCGTCTCACTGTCGGCACGCGCAAGCATCAGTGTCAGGCTTTCCGGTGTGGTCACCAGCGCGGTGGGCTGGCGGCGGGTCTGGCGTGCGCGTTCGCTGCTGCTGGTATCCCCCGTGCGCAGGCCGACGCTCCAGGGAATCTCCAGTGCCGCCAGTGGCGCCTCCAGGGCGCGTGCCGTGTCGGCGGCCAAGGCGCGCATAGGTGTGATCCACAACACCGTCAGCGGCTCGGCGGGTATTTTGCGTTTACCAGTAGCGGGCGGGCGAGTGACGGCGAAGCGGTTAAGGGCGGCAAACCACAGCGCATAGGTTTTGCCCGCGCCGGTGCTGGCGTGCAGCAGGCCTGACTGGCCTTCTTTAACGGCCGCCCACACCGCTTTTTGAAAGGCGAACGGCTTCCAGCCCTTGGCGGCAAACCATTTTTTGGCGAAGTCGAGGGGTTTTGCCATTCGGCGGCTGACGCTCTGGAGGCTCTATGTCAGAGACCCTCCAGGCGTGGCAAAGGTTTACTTCAAGTTACCGCTCAGAAATTGCTGCAGGCGCTCGCTCTTGGGATTGCCCAACACATCTTCGGGCGTGCCTTGCTCTTCCACCAGACCCTTGTGCAGGAACAGCACCTGGTTCGACACCTTGCGCGCAAAGCTCATCTCGTGGGTGACCATGATCATGGTGCGGCCTTCCTCGGCCAGGCCCTGGATCACCTTCAACACCTCGCCGACCAGTTCCGGGTCGAGGGCCGAGGTGGGTTCGTCAAACAGCATTACCTCCGGCTCCATGGCCAGGGCGCGGGCGATGGCCACCCGTTGCTGTTGGCCACCAGAGAGAAACGCCGGGTATTGATCGGCCACGCGTGCCGGCAGCCCGACCTTATCGAGATAGCGACGGGCACGGTCTTCGGCGTCCTTCTTGCTGCAACCCAGTACCCGGCGCGGCGCCATGGTGATGTTTTCCAGCACGCTCATATGGCTCCACAGGTTGAAATGCTGGAACACCATCGCCAGCCGCGTACGCAGGCGTTGCAGTTCGGCGTCGTCGGCCACGCGCATGCCGTGGCGGTCGCTGACCATGCGGATCTGCTGACCATCAAGGGTCATGGCGCCGTCGTTGGGCGTTTCCAGAAAGTTGATGCAGCGCAAAAAGGTACTTTTGCCCGAACCACTGGCGCCGATCAGGCTGATCACGTCACCGGTGTTGGCCTTGAGCGAAACACCTTTGAGCACTTCATTGTCGCCATAGCTTTTATGCAGGCCTTCAACGGTCAATTTGTACATGGGGCGTGCATCCTCAAGGCGAAAGTAGGTAGCCGCTGCGATAGGCCTGCGTGCCGGCAACATGGCTGATCACCATGCCGGCAGTGGCCATGCGCCGCAGCGAACGGGCGTAAAGCAGGCCGGCATGTTGGCAGTGCACAGGCGTTACGCGGTCAGTAATGGGGTCGATGATTTCGGCGAGCAGTTGCCCGGCTTCCACGTATTCACCGGGCAGGGCGCAGAACACCAGCAAGCCGCCGACCGGCGTGGCCACCGGTTCGACGCCCGCCAGTGGCGTGGCCGGGTAAGGCAGCTCGGGCAGGGGGGCTGCATCGCCTTCGATTGCACCGAAGTGAATCAGGTAATCGATGATCGCCTGGCAATCCAGCGCCGCCAGGCCGTGGTTGACGTCGCCCTGGCCGCGCAGTTCGACGGTCACCGAAAAGCTGCCCATCGGGATCGGGAAGCGCTCGCCGAAGCGTTGCTGCAACTGCCACCACACCAGCGTGAAGCACTCGTCGAACGACTGCCCGCCGGAGTCGGTCGCCAGCAAGTTGGCCTCCGAGCCGATATAGCGCGCCAGCGGCTCCACCTGCGGCCACGCCTCGGGCGTGGTGTACAGGTGTGCCACGGCCTCAAAGTCGCAATGCAGGTCCAGCACCATGTCGGCGTCACAGGCCAGGCGTTGCAGCACCAGGCGCTGGGATTGCAGCTGGGTCGCGGGCGTTTGCGCCGCAAGGGCCAGGCTCAGGGCGTCGCGAATAAGCTCGACGTTGTGCGTGGGGTCGTCGCCCAGCAGGTCTTCGACCTGATTGCCGACTGCCTCACTGAGATCGACAAACAGGCGATTGAAGTTCTGCCCGCTTTCCAGCTCGTAGCGGCCCAATGGAATGTCCATCAACACCTGCTCAAGCCCCACCGGGTTGGCGACGGGCACCAGCACGATCTCGCTGCGCAGGCGCCCGGCCGCTGCCAGCTCCGCCAGACGCAGCTTCAGGTGCCAGGCCACCAGCATGCCCGGCAGCTCATCGGCATGCAGTGATGACTGGATGTAAACCTTGCCCTCAGCCTGTTCCGGGCCGAAGTGGAAACTGTGAACCTGCCGCGCAGTGCCGGGCACCGGCGCGATCAGATCATGTACCTGATGACGCATCGCGACTCCTTAATGGCTCGGCCCGAGAAAGGCCAGCCAACGGCGCTCCGCCAGACGAAACAACCCGACCAGCGCGAAGGTCACGGTCAGGTAGATCAGCGCGGCGATGCCGAATGATTGAAAGGTCATGTAAGTGGCCGAGTTGGCATCCCGCGCTACCTTGAGAATGTCCGGCACCGTCGCAGTAAAAGCCACGGTGGTCGAGTGCAGCATCAGGATCACTTCGTTGCTGTAGTAGGGCAGCGAGCGACGCAGCGCCGAGGGCATGATCACGTAGGCATACAGCTTCCAACCACTCAGGCCGTAAGCCTTGGCCGCTTCGACTTCGCCGTGGGCCATGCTGCGGATCGCCCCGGCGAAAATCTCCGTGGTGTACGCGCACGTGTTGAGGGCGAAAGCCAGGATGGTGCAGTTCATTGCATCGCGAAAGAACGCATCCAGTACCGGCTGCGCGCGTACGGCGGCGATGCTGTAGATGCCGGTGTAGCAAATCAGCAGTTGGATATACAGCGGCGTGCCACGAAACAGGTAGGTGTAGAACTGCACCGGCCAGCGTATGGAGCGTTTGCGCGAGACGCGGGCGATGGACAGTGGGATCGAGACCAGAAAGCCGATCACCAGCGCCGCGCTGAGCAGCCACATGGTCATCGCCAGCCCGGTGATGTGCTGGCCGTCGCTATAAAGGAACGGCCGCCAGTATTGCTGGATAAGTTCGATCATCGCACGGCCTCCCGGGACCCAGCGGAGTAGCGGCGCTCAAGCCAGCGCAGGACGACGTTGGATGCACTGGTGATCAGCAGGTAGATCAGCGCAGCGATGACCAGAAAATAGAACAGCTGATAAGTACTCTTGCCAGCATCCTGCGCGGCCTTGACCAAGTCCGCCAGGCCGATGATCGACACCAGCGCGGTGGCCTTGAGCATCACCATCCAGTTGTTGCCGATGCCCGGCAAGGCAAAGCGCATCATCTGCGGGAAGGTCACGAAGCGAAACCGCTGCCCGCGCGTGAGCCCGTAGGCGGTCGCCGCTTCCAGTTGGCCACGGGGCACGGCGAGGATCGCGCCGCGAAAGGTCTCGGTGAAATAGGCGCCATAGATGAAGCCCAGGGTGATGACCCCGGCGCTGAATGGGTCGATTTCGATGTAGTCCCATTCCATAAAGTCGGTAAAGCCGGTCAGCCAGATTTGCAGGCTGTAAAAAATCAGCAGCATCAGCACCAGGTCGGGCACACCGCGAATCAAGGTGGTGTAGAGCTGGGCAGGGATGCGTATCAGGCTGACGCTGGACAGTTTGGCGCTGGCGCCGAGCAGGCCCAGCAGGACGCTGACGGCCAGGGAGGCGACCGACAGTTTCACGGTCATCCACGTACCTTGCAGCAACAGCGGGCCGAACCCCTTCAAGCTGAAGGCACCCAGCCCCAGGGTTTGCAAAAGATCTTCAAACATGAATTCAGGACCTAATGGCGATAAAAAAGCGCCCACCGCAAACCGGTGGGCGCCCGGGTGTTATTTACCGCTGTAGAGGTTCAGGTCGCCGAAGTGTTTCTTCTGGATGGTGGCGTAGGTGCCATCATCGTGTAACGCTTTGATACCTTTATCGAGCAGAGCCTTGAGGTCTTTGTTACCTTTTTTGATACCGACCGCAGTTTTCGATGGCAGCAGTGGGTCGTCGATGGCCTTGCTGACTTCGTAGTCAGCGCCGGCCGGCGACTTCAAAAAGCCCAGTTCGGCCTGCAGCATGTCCTGCACGGAAGCGTCCAGGCGGCCCGAAGTCAGGTCGGCGTAAACCTGGTCCTGGTTGGCGTAGGCCTTGGTGGTCACACCGGCCTTGTCCAGCACGGCCTTGGCGTAGGCTTCCTGGATGGTGCCTTGCTCGTAGCCCACGGATTTACCCTTGAGGGACTCAGGCGTGGAGAAGTTCGCGCCCTTTTTGAACACCAGGGACGTCGGGCCGGAGAACAGCTCGCTGGAGAAATCGATCGCCTTTTCACGGGCTTCAGTCACGGTCATCGAGGAAATCACGCCGTCGAACTTGTTGGCGTTCAGGCCTGGAATCATGCCGTCGAAGTCGCTTTCAACCCACTTGCACTTCACTTTCAGCTCGGCGCAGATCGCATTGCCCAGGTCGATATCGAAGCCTACCAGGCTGCCGTCGGCGGCCTTGGACTCGAATGGCGCGTAGGAAGGATCGACACCAAAACGCAATTCCTTGTATTCCTTGGCCAGCGCGGTACCAGCAGCCATGCACAGAGCCAGTGCAGAAAGGGTCAGCAATGCTTTTTTCATTATGTAATCCCTGGAAACCAAGATAAGCGCTTGTGGCGCGGTTAGGACTGTTACTGAACGGTGTCAGACGGATCACAAGTAGCAATTTCTGCACCATAGTTCCGAATGATTGTTTTAAAAGGTGGGATAAGGGAGATGTGAGTGTAGGAGATGCCCGAAAATGGGCATGGAAAAATCAGTGCACCATTCTGAAACAAATGGAAATCAAAATGTGGGAGGGGGATTTATGTCAGGTCAACAAATCCTGCAAGGTCCCGAGGTTGTCGGCTTCTTCCACTGCCTTATCCTGCCGCCACCGCAACATCCTGGGAAACCGCACCGCAATCCCGCTCTTGTGGCGTTTGGACAAGGCAATCCCCTCAAACCCCAGCTCAAACACCATGCTCGGCGTTACGCTGCTGACCGGGCCGAATTTCTCCACCGTGGTCTTGCGCACAATGGCGTCGACCTTGCGCATTTCTTCGTCCGTCAGCCCTGAATACGCCTTGGCGAAGGGCACCAGCGTGCGCTCAGTGCCGGGTGGGCCGTCCCACACCGCAAAGGTGTAATCGCTGTACAAACTGGCGCGTCGGCCATGGCCGCGCTGGGCGTAGATCAATACGGCGTCGACGCTGAACGGGTCGACCTTCCATTTCCACCACACGCCCATGTCCTTGGTGCGGCCCACGCCGTACAGGCCATCGCGGGCTTTTAGCATCATGCCTTCCACGCCGAGGCGGCGAGAGTCTTCGCGTTGTTCTGCCAGGTCCTTCCAGCTCGCGCCCGTCAGCAAGGGCGATGGCAACAGCACGGGCTGGTTGCACTGCGCAATCACTTGCTCAAGCTGGGCGCGGCGCTCGGCCTGGGTGTGGTTGCGCCAGTCGTCGCCCTGATATTCCAGCAAGTCGTAGGCGAGGACAGCCACCGGCGCATCCTCCAGGACTTTCTTGCTCAGGGTTTTACGGCCAATGCGCTGTTGCAGCAGGGCGAAGGGTTGCACCGCGTCCTTCCACACCACAATTTCGCCATCGATCACCGTGCCATCCGGCAGGCCGCTGACCAGGCTGTGCAGTTCGGGGAAGCGCTCGGTGACCAACTCCTCACCGCGCGACCAAACCCACAGGCGACCTTCGCGCTTGACCAGTTGCGCGCGAATGCCATCCCACTTCCATTCCACCTGCCAGTCGGCGGTTGCGCCGAGCAAGGCGTCGAATTGCTCCACCGGTTGCGCCAGCCCATGGGCCAGAAAAAACGGATACGGCTGCCCGCCGCGTTGCGCATGTTCGTCAGACGATTCGGCGGCGATAAGCTTGAGGTAGCCTTCGGCCGTAGGCCGGTTGGACAGGTCGGTGTAGCCCACCAGGCGCTGGGCCACACGTTTGCTGTCCAGGTCGGCCATGGCGGCGAGGGCGCGGGTGACCAGCAGTTTGGACACGCCGACGCGAAAACTGCCGGTGATCAATTTGATGCACACCATCAGGCTCGGCTGATCGAGCTGCGCCCATAACGCTGGCAGGCGTTCGGCTAATTCCAGCGGCGGCAAGCCACGCAGCGGCAGCAACTTGTCTTCCAGCCACACCGCCAATCCGTCCTCCGAGGTATAGGAGGATTCGGGCAACAACAGCGAAATGGTCTCGGCCAGATCGCCCACCGACTGGTAACTCTCTTCGAATAACCACGGCTCGATACCCGACGCTGCGGTGGCCATGTCGCGCAATAAGCGGGTCGGCACCAATTGCCGAGGTCGGCCGCCGGACAGGAAATACACGGCCCAGGCCGCATCTTCGGGTGGCGCCTGGCGGAAGTAGGCTTGCAGTGCGGCCAGCTTGGCGTTGCTGGAGGTGGTGGCGTCGAGGTTGGCGTACAGCTCGGCGAAGGCTTTCATGCCGTGGCCTCTTCTTCGTCATCGCCGTATTCGGTGGTGAAACCCTGGGCATCCAGGCCTTTTTCCCGCAAGTGGCGCACCAATACGCCGACAGAGCCATGGGTGACCATCACCCGTTCGGCGCCGGTCTGTTCGATGGCCCACAGCAATCCAGGCCAATCGGCGTGGTCCGAGAGCACAAAGCCTCGGTCCACACCGCGCCGCCGTCGCGTGCCACGCAGGCGCATCCAGCCGCTGGCGAAAGCGTCGCTGTAGTCGCCGAAGCGCTTGATCCAACTGCTGCCACCGGCAGACGGCGGGGCGATGATCAGTGCCTGGCGCAGCAATGGGTCGGTCTTTTTGAAGTCACCGGCATACAGGGTTTCAGGGATATAGATGCCGGCCTCGCGGTACACGCGGTTCAGCGGCTCCACCGCGCCATGGCTGAGGATCGGGCCGATGCTGGCGTCGATGCCATGCAGGATGCGCTGGGCTTTGCCAAAGGAATAACAGAACAACACGCTGGCCTTGCCGACCGCGATATTGGCCTGCCACCAGTCATTGATGCCGGCAAAAATCTGCGCCTGGGGCTGCCAGCGGTAAATCGGCAGGCCGAAGGTGGATTCGGTGATGAAGGTGTGGCAACGCACCGGCTCAAAGGGCGCACAGGTGCCGTCGGGTTCGACTTTGTAGTCGCCGGAGGCGACCCAGACTTCGCCCTGGTATTCCAGGCGCACCTGGGCAGAGCCGAGCACGTGCCCGGCGGGGTGGAAACTCAGGGTGACGCCGTGGTGAATGAGCTTTTCGCCGTAGGCCAGGGTTTGCAGGTTGATGTCCTGGCCCAGTCGCGAGCGCAGGATACCTTCGCCTGGAGCGGCGGCCAGGTAATGCTGGTTGCCGGTGCGGGCGTGGTCGCCATGGGCGTGGGTGATGACGGCGCGGTCCACCGGGCGCCAGGGGTCGATGTAGAAATCTCCCGCAGCACAATAGAGGCCTTCGGGGCGGGCGATGACAAGGTCCATGGGCGTGCCGGGGGCGATGGGCTTATCAGGTATGAGGGGAATGAGACTGGAGAAGTTCTATCTAAATTCAGGCGATCAAATGTGGGAGCTGGCTTGCCTGCGATGGCGGTGCATCAGCCACTTGATCAGTGACTGAGACGGCCTCATCGCAGGCAAGCCAGCTCCCACATTTTGATGGCGTGACGCGGAGCGTCACAGGATGCATTCCCACGCAGAGCGTGGGAACGATCACCGGGTTACTTGCCGGGTGTGAGGGTCAAGCGGGTTTTCCCATACGCCTTGTCAAAGTTCTGCGGCTGCATCGGGAAGCTCAGGTATTGCGCCTTGAGCGACGCATCGATGCCGTTCGCATAATTGGGGCTCGCCGGGTTGCCGGATTGGCCGATGCCACCTTGACCCATCATCGGTTCGATTTGGCTGAAGTCGACGATCATGCGCAGCGCCGGCACTTGGGTGGTGACAAAATCCTGCCCCCAGCTGTAGGGCGCCGGGTTCAGGGTGTTGTGGTCGCCGCCACTGGCAAACGGGCCGCGGATCACCTGGCCATTGGTGTTTTTCCAGGTGGTGGTGTGCAGTTTGCCCCACTGCCAGGCCTTGTGATCGCCACCCAATTGGCTGTCGCCAGCGGTGATGGCGGCGGCAAGGCTGCGGGCGAGGATCGCCGGTTTGTCTTCTTTTTGCGCGGTGCGTACGTCGTCCCAGAAGGGGCTGTCTTCACGGCCCAGCAGGTGGTCGGCGTTGGCGGAGTAGGACAGGTTGGCGTTGCTGACAAAGGCTTTCCAGCTGGCGCTGGTTTCCGGGCCGAGTTCGTCGAGGAAGATCTGCCTGGTGCTTTCCTGCAGGAACAGCTCATAGATCGCCGCATCGGCGGAGGTCGGTGCCAGGCGACCGTCAAAGGCCATCAAGCGATTGAGCGCTTCGCGGGCCTTCACGGCGTCGGCTGCCGGCAGCGCATCGATTGCCTGTCTCAGCGGCTGGGCCATGCCCGGCGCCTGGAACATGGTCTTGAGCTTGGCGGCAAACGTAGTGGTCTGGTCGTACTGCATGGCGATCATGCTGCGGCTGTCATGCTTGCCGGCGTTGGCCAGTTGCGCCAGGCGCTCGCTGCGCTCCGGGGCGTCCCAGGAGTTGGACAACTGCATGCCATAACCGCGTGGCGCGGTGCGCTGGTTGGCCGTGCCGATCCAGCCTTGGGCCGGGTCTTGATCGTAAGGGTGCAGCATCGCGTCGGCGTAGCCGTCCCAGTCAAAGCGCGCGTCCCAGCCCGGCGAGGGCAGCAGGCCCTGGCCTTCGCGGCGGTTGGGGAAGCGGCCGGTGACTTGCCAGCCAATGCTGCTCGCGTCGGCAAACATCATGTTGAGGGCGATGGCGCGGATTTCCCGGGTCGCGTCCGAGGCCTTGCCGGCGCTTTGGGCACGGGACAGGTCGAAGAATGCGTCCAGGCTCTTGTCGTCCTTGAGGTCAGCGGTTTGCAGGGCCAGGCCGAACCCGGTGGTGAGTGCCTGGCTGCTGTTGAGCAGGGCGCCGTGGCGGGTTTCGTACACCACTTCGCGAATCGGCCGCTGGCCCTTGGCGAAGTAGGTTTCGTTGCGCACGATGGCCGGTAGCCATTTGCCGTTGTTCTCGTAGTACAACGCGCTGCCTTGGCGTTTGACCTTCTCCAGGAACAGGTCCTGGGTGTCGCCTTTGACCGCGCTCATGCTCCACGCCACTTTGCCGTTGAAGCCGGACAGCAGGGTCGGCAAACCGGCAATCGAGACGCCGACCGCCTGGTATTTCGGGGCACGGATCTGCACGTAGTTCCACGGCGACGGCGCTTGTGGCTGGGCCGCCAGGTCGCTGGCCAACAGACTTTTGCCACTGCGGCTGCGTTGCGGGCCGATGGCCCAGTTGTTGGAGGTGGTGACGGCCAGTGCGTTAAGGCTGTTCAACTGTTGGCCGACGCTTTCAAGCCCGGCAAGGCCGGTGACCTGGCTGAGGTTCACGCCCTTGAGCTTGTCGGCTTCGTCCATCGGGATTGGCTCGTCCGGCGCACTCGGCGTGAGCCAGGCGAGCTTGTCGGCGCCGACTTTCTGCGCCAGCACCAGCGACGAGAGTTCTTCCTGCAGGTTGCTCGACTCGCTGAAGTTCAGCAGGCAGAACAACAGTGCCGAATCTTCCGGCTTCCAGTACTCGGGTTTGTAGCCGGTCTGGGCCAGGTCCGGCGGCAGCTTGTCGCGGTAGCGGAACAGGTAGGCGTTGACGCCACGGGCATACACTTCAAAGAAGCGCTTGAGGCGCGGCGACGAAGCGTTATACAGCTCACCGGCGCTTTTTTTCAGGTTGACCGCGCGCATGAAACGGTCGACATCCAGCACCTGCGGCCCGGACATCTCCGCCAGGCGGCCTTGAGCCAGCAGGCGCAAAGTGACCATCTGCGTGATGCGGTCGCTGGCGTGTACATAACCGAGGCTGAACAGCGCGTCATGGAAGGTGTTGCTTTCGATCAACGGCATGCCTTGGGCATTGCGGCGCACTGACACATTCTGTGCCAGGCCTTTGATCGGTTGCACACCGGCCACCGGCGGCAGGGTGTCCTGGGTGCTCTGGAGCTGGCAACCGGCCAGGCTTAAAGCGCTGGCCACTGCCGCGGCAACGCCGAACCGGGGGATAAAATGTGAGAGGGCTGGCGAGGCCATGGCAAAGCTCCTGCGGGGGTAGCGTCATTAAAGGCGCTACGTTAGTGAGCGCGGCGAAACGACGCAAGCAGGATCGTTCCCACGCTCTGCGTGGGAATGCATTTTGTGACGCTCGGCGTCACGCTTTTTTGGGGGGACGCGGAGCGTCCGGGGCGGCATTCCCACGCGGAGCGTGGGAACGATCCTCGGCTAATCAGGACTTTGGCGGGTTCACTTGCTGCACCAGCTCGTAGGCCCGAACCGTCGCTGGGCGTTCCTTGATGCGGTTGAACCAGCGCTGCACGTGGGGGAAATCCTCCAGACGCTGGCTCTGCCACTTGTGGGAAACAATCCAGGGGTAGATCGCCATGTCGGCGATACTGTAGTCCTCACCCGCCACGAACGCTCGGTCGGCCAAACGGCGGTCCAGCACGCCATACAGACGGGCGGTTTCATCCACATAACGTTTAATGGCGTAGGGAATTTTCTCCGGTGCGAACTGGCTGAAATGATGATTCTGACCCGCCATCGGCCCCAGCCCGCCCATTTGCCAGAACAGCCATTGCAGCGCTTCCTGGCGGCCGCGCAGGTCCTTGGGGATGAATTGGCCGGTTTTTTCCGCGAGGTACAGCAAGATCGCGCCGGATTCGAACAGTGAAATCGGCGCGCCGCCGTCGGTCGGGCTGTGATCGACGATGGCCGGGATGCGGTTGTTGGGAGCGATCTTCAGGAAGTCCGGCTTGAACTGCTCGCCCTGGCCGATGTTGATCGGGTGCACCGTGTAGGGCAGGCCGGCTTCTTCCAGGAACAGCGAGACTTTGTGACCGTTGGGGGTGGTCCAGTAGTACAGGTCGATCATGAAGCTCTCCAAATGAGCGAATGCCTGTCTCTATAGGTGATGATTGCAGGGCAATAATTCAATCAAACATTTACGTCTAACCTTAGAAGCCCATCACACCGCCCCATCGACCAACACCTGTAATGACTGCTGCGAGCAGCGCTCAATGCGCACCTGTACGCCATAGACCTGCGCAAACAATGCCGGGTCGAGCACCTCCTCCGCCACGCCGCTGGCGTACAACCGGCCCTGGCGCAGCACGGCAATATGGTCGGCGAAGCGTGCAGCCAGGTTGATGTCGTGCAGCACCACCACGGCGATCAAGTTGTGTTCGCGCACCAGCGCGCGCACGCAGTCCATGACTTTTAATTGGTAATTGAGGTCGAGCGCGCTGGTGGGTTCGTCGAGCAACATCACTTGCGGGCGCCGCGCAATCAGCTGCGCGAGGCTGACCAATTGGCGCTGGCCGCCAGACAAGGTGCTTAACAGTTGATCGGCCAAATGCGCGATGCCGATACGCTGCAACGCTTCGAAGGCTTCGCGCAGACAGGCCTCGCTGGACAATGGAATGCCGTCCACATTGGCCACGCGGAGCGCGGCGATCACGCTTTCCATCACACTGAGGCTCAGGCCCGGCGGCAGGTTTTGTGGCATGTACGTCACGCGGCGCGCACGCTCGGCCACCGACATGGCTGACAGGTCGAGGTCACCCAGCCTGACCACGCCTTGCATCTTTTCCAGCCCGGCAATGGCCCGCAGCAGCGTGGATTTACCCGCGCCATTAGGGCCGATCAAGGCGGTGAGGCTGCCGTGGGGCAGGGTCGGCAAGCTCAGCTCATGCACAATCTGCCGACGCCCGTAGCTGACCGTGGCGTTGTGTACCGATAACCCCGCACTCATAACTGCCTCCCGCGCTTGAACACCAACACCACAAAAATCGGTACGCCCACCAGGGCGGTGACAATGCCCACCGGCACAATCACGCCGGGCATGATCAGTTTGCTGGCAATCGACGACAGCGCCAGCAGCAAGGCGCCGGTCAACGCACTGGCGGGCAGCAGGAAACGTTGGTCTTCACCCACGAGAATCCGCGCGATATGCGGCCCCACCAGGCCGATAAAACCGATGGTGCCTACAAACGCCACGGCGGTGGCTGACAGCAGGCTGATACGCAGCAACGAGAAAAATCGCAGGCGCTTCACGTCCACGCCAAAGCTTTGTGCGCGGTCTTCGCCCATACGCAGCAGGGTCAGGCGCGGCGCGGCGGCGAAGGAAAACGGCAGCACCACGGCAACCACAAAGGCGAGGATGCCGAGCTTGTCCCAGTTGGCGCGGGTCACGCTGCCCAAGGTCCAGAACACCAACTGTTGCAACACGTCTTCGGTGGCCACCAGTTGCAGCAAGGCCACCACGGCGTTGCAACTGAACACCAGCGCGATGCCGAACAACACCAAACTTTCCACCCCCGCACCGCGCAGGCGTGACATGGCTTGCAGCAAAAACACCGAGGCGGCGGCAAAGATAAACGCCGAGATGGAAATCGCGGTGTTGGCCGACACCCACAGCGTGGTCACCGGAAACACGATGACCAACGAAGCGCCCAAGGCCGCCGCCGACGACACGCCCAACGTAAACGGGCTGGCCAGCGGGTTATTGAGGATCGCCTGCATCTCGGCCCCGGCCAGCGACAGCGCGCAACCCACCAGCACCGCCGTCAGCGCGTAGGGCAGGCGCACGTTCCAGATGATCACCTGGTCGGTGGCGCTCAGGTGCGACGGATGCAGGACGCCGTCGAGCAACGCCGGCAGGCCCATGCCCGACGGGCCGCTGGCCAGGTCGACTAAAATGGCGCAGACCAGCGCGATGCCGAGCAGCGCCAGCAGCCAGGCACGCCGGGCCAGCAAGCGGCGATAGCCGTGAGTGGCGCTGGCAAGGTCGAGGGTTTGAGTGGTCATGGGGCTCACGCAATGTTGAAAACAACGAAAATCTACATTTGGGAGCTGGCTGCATTCCTGCAGGGCGCTTGGGGTTACTGGGTGTTGGCGTCAATCCAATAAGCACCCTGCAATGGCATGCCCAGGAACTGCTGGTTGATCTGTTGCATAGTCACCTGCGGGTCAAGTTTGGCGAACAGCTCCGGGTGCACCCATTTGGCCAATGCTTCAATCGCCAGCAAGTTGTATGGCGAGTTGTAGAAGTCATGCCACAGGCCGTGGGCATTGCCCGCGCGGATGGCACGCAGGTTGGCGAACTCCGGCCGCGCCAGCACACGATCGAACGCCTCGCGGGCTTCATCGGTGCTCACACCAGCGCCAAGAATCAGCCCCGGTGTGTGGTTGCCGGTGGCCACGTACACATCCGGGTCGGCCTTGAGCGCGTATTCAACGCTGATATCCCCCAGCGCACCCGGCACCACGTCGGCGGCGATATTGCGCCCGCCGACCAGCTTGATCACTTCACCCATACCGCTTTTGCCGGTGGTGTGCCCCGGCGCCTGCCAGGCACCGGCCAGCAATTCGAGGAACACACTCGGGCGCGGGCCGGCCGGCGAGGTGGCAATGGCGTCGGTGATGGCCTTGATGTGCTGGTCATAGAAACCCAGGAACGCCTTGGCCTGGGCTTCACGGCCCAAGGCCTGGCCCAGCGCGTTCATGCTGGTGTGGGTGCCTTGCACCGGGTTGATCCGAAAGTCGACGAACAACACCGGGATGCCGGCTTTGGCCAGCACGTCCGCCACCGCGCTGTGTTCGGTCGGGCCGTGGCCCGAAATGCTGAACACCGCCAGATCCGGTTTCAGCGAGAGAATTTCCTCGGCACTGACACTCTGCTCGGACGCTTGCCCGATCAACGGGATGTTTTTGACCGAAGGAAACTTCGCCACATAGGCGTTGTAAGTGTGCTGGTCCAGCAGCTTCAAATCATTCTGCCAGCCGACGATGCGCTGGAACGGTGCGTCCTTGTCGAGCAAGGCAAACGCCGAAATCAAGCGGCCTTCGCCCAGTACCACACGTTTGACGTCGTCTTTGACCTCGACCTTGCGGCCCAACACGTCGGTGACTTCATGGGCAGCGGCCGTTTCGGCGTGGCCGAGGACCAGCGCGGCGCACAGCACGCCGAGCTTGAGCACGTTACGAGGTTTGAACATGGAAAGGACTCCGGGTGAGGGGCAATCAGAATTCATAATCGACACTGGCGGTGAGCGTGCGACCGGCGCCTGGGATGCCGTAGAGCTGGAAGCCGTCGAGGGACGCGCCGACCTGGCTGTAATAGAACTTGTTAAACACGTTGTTGAGGTTGAGGTTGACCCTGGTGTCCTTGTTCACCTTGTATTGCGCCGCCAGGTTGCTCAGCCAGTAACCCGGGGCTTTTTCGTGGTCGCGGGTGTAGATCGCATACACACCGGACGGGCCATTGGCGTAGCTGCTGTTGTTGTTCAAACCGCCGACATAGTTGTTGTCGCTGTAGCGGCGACGACCCACGTACTGCTCGCCGTAGCTGAGGCTCAGGGCGTCGGTGACGGCGTAGGTGGTCCACAGGTTGGCGGTCAGGTCGGGGACGTTCATGGCTTCGGCACCCTTGTTGATGCCTTTGGTCTGCGTGCTTTTGAGCGCCGAAAAACCGGTGTAGGCGGTCCAGCGCGGGGTGATGTTGCCTTGCAGGCCGAGTTCGATGCCGTCCACACGCTTGGCGGGCAGGGCGCGCACCGGGGCGGATTCGCCGTCCTGGTATTCCCAGGCGTTGTCCAGTTCGGTGCGGAAGATCGCCGCCGTGACATTGAGCCTGTCGTGGGCAATGTCCCACTTGGTGCCGATCTCGTAGGTTTTCGACTTGGCCGGGCTGTAGTTGCGGGTGGTGGACGCGCCGTAGATCTGGTTGTTGGTGGAGGCGCCCAGCGCCGACGGTTGCGCCGCCTCGCTGTAGGACACGTAGATGCTGCCGTTCGGCAATGGCTTGTACACCGCGCCGACGCGACCGCTCACCGCGCCGTCGGTGCTGCTGATGTCGGCCTGGCCGCGCTGGCGGGTTTGCGCGCGCCAGTTGTCGTAGCGCAGCGAGCCGAGCACTTGCCATTGCTCGTTGAGGGTGACGGTGTCGCCCACGTAGAGACCGGCGTTATCGATCACCGAGCGCGGGTCGCCTTCGCCCTTGGTTACGTAGGTGCTGGCGAAGCTGTGGGTGGGCTCGTTCATGTTGAAGAACAGGTCGCCGGCCGGCACTTCGGCGTTGCGTTTCAGGCCGCCATACGTCTCGTGATAGAACTCCAGGCCGCTGACCACCGCGTGCTGCAGGCTGCCGGTGTTGAACGTGAAGCTGAAGTCGGTCTGGTTATCCAGGATGGTGTAGCGCTTGGACAAGCCGAAGTCGCTGCCCCGCAGGATGCCGTAGCCGGTGTTGCTGTTGTTTACGTAGTCGGTGTAGGCATTCACCGTGCTGCCGGGCACTTGGCTGATTGGGCCTGTGCCGGTGTAGCCCAAGGTCGCACAGCGGGCGCCGGTGCAGGTTTTTTTGCCGCTGGCGTCGGCGGCGAAGAAGCGTGCCGGGGACAGCATGGCGAAGTTGTCGCTGCGTTCCCAGCGGGTCTGGTTGCGCAGGTGGGCCTCGTTCCAGTCAAAGTCATGCTCGAAGCGGGCGGTCAGCGAGGTGGTTTCGTTCTCCTGCGTATAAAGGCTGGAGTCGCCGTACCAGTTGGAGCGTTTGACGCCGGGCATGCGGTGGCCGTCGGTGCCGCGCTGGATCGGCACGCCGCCGTCCGGGGTGTTGGTGTCTTTCTGGTAGAAGGTGTCGACGAAGAAACGCGTGTCGGTGCCCAGGCCGAAGCCGAACGAGCTGGCGATGCCCCAGCGGTCGTAGTCCACGTCGTCGCGGTCGGCCACTTGGTTGTAGTGCTTCATCAGGTTGATGCGCACGGCGGTGGTGTCGTTCAGCTGTTTATTGAGGTCGGCGGTGAGGCGACGGTAGCTGTCGGTGCCGATCCCGGCGGACACCTTGTTGGCATCGCCCAGGTGCGCTTCTTTGCTCACCAGGTTGACGCTGCCGCCCACGGCGGAAACGCCGGACTCAATCGAGCCGGTGCCCTTGAACACTTCAGCCTGTTGCAGGTTGAAAGTGTCGGTGCGCGTGGACATGCCCGCGTCGCGCACGCCGTCGACGGTCAGGCTCTGCTCGGAGGAAAACCCGCGAATTGAAAACAGATCGCCCCAGCCCAGGTTGCCTTCGCCGGACATGAAGGTGATGCCCGGCACGTTGCGCAACACTTCCTGCAGGGTCTGCGCGTTCTGCTCCTTGAGCACCTGCTGCGGCACGATAGTCACGCTTTGCGGGGCGTCGAGCAGCGGCTGGCTGATTTTGGCCGAGGTCACACGGTCGACTTTGAAGGTGGAGCTGGCTTCCTGGCCGTCGACCGTGATCTGCGGCAGGCTCACCACCGAATCATTCGGCGCGGCGGCCGGCGCATCGGCCCAGGCGGTCGGCGCAACACTGCCGGCAGCGAGGAAACCGAACATCGGTGCCAGGGTGGTGTGCAGCGTGTGACGTTGGGGCGTGGGCAGTGACATAGGTGATGATCCGAGTCTAAATTACAATTACTCTCATTCAGGTTCGGTAGTCTAAAGAGCGATTCCGCCTGCCATGCCCTGGCTTTGTATCGCTGATGCGTGATTATGGTTCCCCACAACATTCCATTACATTTGCGTGTATCGCTGGATGAACGTTCGGCTATCTCCTGCGTTTTGCGTTTTCGGATTGACTGCCCATGGCCAAGCTTGACCACCTGCTGATCGTTGATGATGACCCGCAAATCCGTCAGTTGCTCTGCGACTACTTGAGCGACGCGGGTTTTCAGGTGTCCACCGCCGCCGACGGCAAGGAAATGCGCCGCCGCCTGGCGCTGAATGTGATCGACCTGATCGTGCTCGACGTGATGCTGCCCGGCGAAGACGGCCTGAGCCTGTGCCGCGAACTGCGCGTGAGTTCCAATACGCCGGTGGTGATGCTCACCGCCAAAGGCTCGTTGATCGACCGCATCGTCGGCCTGGAAATCGGCGCCGACGACTACCTGCCCAAACCGTTCGACCCGCGTGAGCTGCTGGTGCGGATCAAAGTGGTGTTGCGCCGGGTGCAGAGCTTTCCGGACCGCGCGCGGCTGGACGAGGCGCCGAGCATCCGGTTTGCCGGCTGGCAGCTCGACACACGGGCGCGGCAATTGCTCACGCCCGAGGGCGTAGTGGTGAGCCTGGGCAACTCCGACTACCGCGTGCTGCGCCTGTTGTTGCAGCACCCCAACCGGCCGTTGAGTCGCGACTTTTTGCTCAACCATGTGTTCGACAAGGACAGCACGCCGTTCGACCGCTCCATCGACGTGTGCGTCAGCCGCCTGCGTTCGCAACTGCCGGCAGGGCTGATCAAAACCGTGCGCAACGAGGGTTACATGCTGACTGCCGATGACGTGGTGCTGGAGTCGTGAGACTGCTGCCGCGTTCGCTGTTCGGGCGGCTGGTGCTGATTCTGGTCAGCGGCATGCTCGCGGCCCAGGCGCTGACCAGCAGTATCTGGTACGACCGTCGGCATGGCCAGGTGCTGGAAATTCCTGCACGGCTGATCGCTACGCGCCTGGCAGATGTGGTGCGCCTGGTGCACAACGACCCGCAGCAGGCCGACCAGTTGATCAAACTGCTCAATACGCCGCACTTTCAATTGACCTTGAGCGATCAGGCCAGCAACACGCCCAGCACACTGACCGACAGTGACCGGCCCACCGAGCGGCTGATCAAGAAAGTGCTGTCGGAGAAAACCGGGTATGCCCAGACCCTGATGTTGTTGCGCCTGTCTCTGGTCGATGACGAAGGGCAAAGCGCCGGGCTCTCGACTTTGCTCAGCTCCAGGCCGGTAGTCGGGCAGTTCCTGATCGACCTGCGCCTGCCCGATGGGCGCTGGTTGCAGGTGGACGCCAGCGAAGAGCAGGGCTGGACCAGCACGTCGCCGCTGGACTTGCTGTTCGACTACGTGATGCGCATCTATTTGCTGCGCGTGCTGGTGCTGGTGATCATCGCGCTGGTGGCGGTGCGCCTGGCCATTCGCCCGCTCAACGCCTTGGCCAGGGCCGCCGAAGCCCTGGGCCGGGATATCCAGCGCCCGCCGTTAGCGCTGGACGGCCCCACCGAAGTGCGCCGCGCGGCCCAGGCGTTTAATGCCATGCAGCAACGGCTGATTGCCAATATTGCCGAGCGCACGCGCTTTCTGGCGGCGATTTCCCACGACCTGCGCTCGCCGATCACACGCCTGCGCCTGCGCACCGAGATGCTCGAAGACACGCGCACCAAGGAGCGTTTTCGCAGCGACCTGGAAGAAATGGAACACATGGTCTCCAGCACTCTGGATTTTGTCAGCAGCGGCGAAATCAACGAGACGCGGCAGAACATCGACATCAACGCCTTGCTGCAAAGCCTGCAGGCCGACCTGCAAGACGTGGGCGAAAGCGTGACCGTTGTGGGGCGCGCCAGGCAACCGTTGCCGGGGTACGCGCGCAGCCTCAAGCGCTGTGTGCAAAACCTGCTGGAAAACGCGGTGCGTTATGGCCGAGACGTGGTGGTGCGGGTGGAGGATCAGGCGGACAGTTTGAAAATCGTCATCAGTGACCGTGGCCCGGGGATTCCCCAGGAACAACTGGAGCAGGTGATGGAGCCGTTTTACCGGGTCGAAGGCTCACGCAACGCCGACACGGGCGGGTATGGGTTGGGCCTGAGCATTGCGCACACCATTGCGCGGGCGCATGAGGGGCGATTGAGTTTGAGTAATCGGGAAGGCGGCGGGCTGGAGGTGGTGTTGCAGTTCCAACGCAAATCCTGAGCTGCAATACGATCCAATGTGGGAGCTGGCTTGCCTGCGATGGCGGTGGGTCAGCTGACACAGGTTTATCTGTCAGACCGCTATCGCAGGCAAGCCAGCTCCCACACTGACTGCATTCAGGGCATCAGGCCCCGTGGCACTTCTTGAATTTCTTCTCACTGCCGCACGGGCAAGGATCGTTGCGACCCACGTCCTTCAACGCGTTGCGCACCGGCTCCTGGTGAGCGTGGCCGCAGTTCGGGCCGTGGACATGGCCATGGTCGTGATCATGGCCGTGATCATGGTGATCGTGATCGTGGTTGCAGTCAGGACCATGGACATGGGGTTGCTGAGTCATCGATGTCGCTCCGGAATAAAATCGCCGGGGATTATCTCGCCATTGTGGGCGACCTGCACGTCATTACCGATGAATAATCCGGTTTTCAGCTCGCCTTCCAGGCGATAGGGCACGGGTTTGGTCGGGTTTTTGAGCATTTGCACCACATCGCGTATCTGCGGCCAGAGGTTGGTGCGCACCTTCACCCGAAAAAACCCATGGCCGTGCGGCGGTATGGTCAGCCATTCATTGGACTCGCCTTCGGTGAGCACAAAACCGCCCAGCCTGACCTTATAGATCAGGCCGCGCACCGTGAGGTCGGCGTCGTCGCGGTTATCCACGCGAAACCACAGTTTGAATTTCTGCTCCAGCAGCTTGGCCCGCACCACCTCGACTTTCACCAGGGCGACGTGGGGCGTAGGTGTATCGTCTTCGAACCACGACGCGCAGCCGCTGAGACTCAGGGTTAACGCCAGCATCAAGCTGTACATCCGAAGCATGGCGTTTTCCCTGTGAGGTAATTAGAGGTAGCTGGAACAGCACTTCTTGAATTTTTGGCCGCTGCCGCACAAACATACATCATTGCGCCCGGCCTTCACCTCAACCGTCGGGTCGATGAAGTACCAGCGCCCGTCATTCTGTACGAAAGAAGACTGCTCACGGTGGCTGTGTTCGCCGGTGCTGTCATGCCAGCGTGCGGTAAAGGTCACGAATGCATGTTCCGGCTGGCCGCCGAACACTTCCGAACTTTCCACCTCCAGGCCCAGCCAGGTGCTCTGCGCGCTCCAGGCGCTGATCGCGTTGCGGTCCAGGCCGGCTTGCTGCGCGGGCAAGGTGGTGGCCACGAGGTAGTCCACCAGGCCCAGCACGTAGGCGCTGTAGCGCGAGCGCATCAGCGCGGTGGCGCAGGGCGCGGGGTGGCCGGCGTGATAGTGGCCGCAGCAGGCGTCCAGCAGGTTGCCGCTGCCGCAGGGGCAAATGGATGTACTCATCGGGTTACCACCAATACTTTCCAAAATTTTCCGGGTTGGCCCAGAAACGGGCGTTGAGCCAGTCGGGCACCTGTTTATAGTCAAGCAGATCATAGGTAAACAGCGTCAGCACCTGCTCATCACGCTGGAAACGCTCGCCGGCTTGCAGTGCGAGGGAGAAGAAATCGGTTTCCTTCCAGTCGCAGGCGTTCAGGTCTGCCAGCACCGCAATGCGGCTGCTATTAAGGTTGCGAATGCCGCCGAGCAGGGTCAGGCCTTGCGGTTTTGACAGGTGCTCCAGGCAGTCGACCACCAGCGCCAGGTCAAAACGCTGCGCCGCCAGTTCCGGCGGTAACGGCCCGGGCGGGGCGACGGCGACCACGGTGTCAGGATGCTCGGCTTGAAACGCCTCCAGCGCCGGGAACTGGCTGGCGCCCAACAGCAACAGGCGTTTGGGCCGGTGCAAATCGAGCAAAGCCGCCAGGGCTTGCTGGGGTGTACGGGAAGAAATACCAGCGGTCATCACAGATCCTCACATCAGAACCCTAGAGACTAGCGCGGCTGAGCGTGCGGGCCTAGAGCGGGCGGCGGTGAAAAGTCCTGCAAGTGCGGCGATCCTCAATGAAACCGGGGGTGTGGCGTACTGGCGCAGATGAAAAGAGCGGTCTTTACTCCACCTGTCGGCCCCCGCCGATACCCTCAGGAGAAATCACATGAGCATCATGCGGACAGCTCTACCCTTGGTTCTGCTAACCGGAGTATTGACAGGTTGCGCAGGGTTGCAAAAAACCGATTGGCCCACCTGTGCTGCAGTCGGTGGTGTGACGGGCGCTGCCATTGGCGCGACTGAAAGTTCAGCCTACGCAGGCGCAGGCGCGTTGCTGATCGGCGGCATGGCCGGCGCCTATTGCTGGGTGCATGGTGATGGCGACGAAGATGGTGACGGTGTGCCGGACAGCCGCGACAAGTGCCCTGGCACGCCAAAAGGCGTGCAGGTCGATGCCAACGGTTGCCCACCCGCACCGCCGGCCGCAGTGGTTGAGGAAGTGGTGGTGGTCAAGGAAGAAACCATCGTGATTCGTGATGTGCACTTCCAGTTCGACTCCGCCAAGCTGACGGCCGCGGACAAAACCAAGCTCGACACCGTCGCCACCCGCCTGAAACAAGAAGCCCCAGGCGCGCAGTTGCGGGTCAGTGGCCATACCGATAGCGTCGGTAAGGATGCCTACAACCAGAAGCTCTCGGAAAAACGCGCCCACTCGGTGACGGATTACCTGGTCAGCTCCGGTGTGCCTCGCAGCAACTTTGTCTCGGTGACCGGTGCCGGCGAAAGCCACCCGGTGGCCGACAACAAAACCGCTGAAGGGCGTGCGTTGAACCGTCGTGTGGAAATCCAGATCAATCGCTGACAGCCCTTGCCCCTGCGGGCGCCGCAGGGGCATTGCCGGCGAGCCCTGGCAAGTTTTTTCATCCTTCACTGGCATATCGCCTGCAGAAGTCGGTACTGTGCGCCCAAAGAATAATAGGCAGGGGCATGCGGGATGAAGGTGTTTTGGGGGCTGGGGAAGTTTCTGACGTTGCTGTTCTGGGTGGTGGTGCTGGTCAACCTGTTCCGGCCGCTGACCAATCCGTTTCACCTGTTGGTCAGCCTGGCCGGCAGTCTGTTGTTGCTTACCCACCTGCTTGAATTGCTGTTGTTCAACAGCAGCGTGAAACACCGTGCCCACCCTTGGCGTGACCGCTTGCAGATTCTGCTGGTGGGGATGTTCCATGTGCGGGGCCTGTCGGCGCCTGCAACGGTTAATGAAACGAACAAGGAGGCCAATCATGCATAAGGTTTTTCTGTTGGCCCTGTTGGTCAGCCCCATTGCTCTGGCGCAGAGCGTCAGTGTTGAAACCAACTCGTTGATGCGTCTGCCCAGCAGCACCAGCGTGTTGCAATTGGAGCGCCTGGATGTGGCGGACTACGGCACGTTGCTGGTGCCGGCGACCATCAGCCAAGTGACGGTGGATGAGTTGCACCTGGGCCGCGAGGCGCGCATCACCATCGCCCCCGGCAATACCGCGCTGCAATTGCAGGTGCGTAATGCGCAACTGGAGCATGGCAGCCAGATCACGTCGCGCGGGGCTCCCGGTACCCACGAAAGGCCGGCCAAGGCCGGGCGTGACCTGGTGCTGCGCATTAACGCGCTGACCGCCGATGAACTCTCGGTGGACGCCCGTGGCGGCGCCGGTGCCCAAGGTTATGCCGGCCTGGATGGCGCCAACGGCGTTGACCCGGGTTGCACCTGGGGTTCCGCCGGGCGTGGTGCCAATGGCGATAATGGCGGCGACGGTCTGCCGGGCGCGTCGGGGGCGACTGTGCGGGTCGAGCTGCCACAGAGCTTCCCGGCTGAGCAGATCAAGGTCTGGGTTGACGGCGGGCCGGGTGGCTTGGCCGGTACGGCGGGCAAGCCGGGCAAAGGCGGGCAGTCCAAGGGTTGCCTGGTGTACCGCGCCGATGGCGGCGATAAAGGCCGGCCAGGGTTGGAAGGCCAGCCGGGGCCGGCTGGGCCTGCGGGTGCTGTGACCATTCAGCGGCTCTAATCCTGGCTTTTGTGGCGAGCAGGCTTGCCCTGCGTTGGGCTGCGCAGCAGCCCCAAAACCAGACGCCGCAATTTGTCGGAAAAAACGCAGTGACATTATTGGGGCTGCTGCGCAGCCCAACGCGGGGCAAGCCCGCTCGCCACAGTAAGCCCGCTCGTCACAGGCGCGGTGGTCAGAACATCGGCCGCGCCGAAGCAATCGCCACCACCACCAACCCCACAATCAAATTGATCCCCACCAGTTTGCGGATCTGCCCCAGCGCGGCCGCACCCGTCGGCCAATCCTCAGCCGCCACCGCTGTGCGCAGTTCCGGGAACTTCAGTGCTTGGATGCGGATAAACAGCGCCGTCATCACCAGGTACAAACCCATCATCACCTGTACATAGCGCGGCGCGGTCTCAAAACCACTGAACCGCAGTTGCAACAGGCCGATGCCGCTGATCGGCAAAATCAGCACCGCGACCCAGACCCACACAAAAAAACGTTGAAACACATTTGCCCACAGCTTGAGCCGGGCGGGGCCCTCAAGTGCCGCCATGGCGGCGGGGCGCAGGATCATCCAGGCGAAAAACATACCGCCGACCCAAACCAGGGCGGCCAGTACATGCAGGGTGTAAGCGAGGCTAAACGCGGTCATTGTGGTACTCCGTTCTGCGCGGGATTAATTAGCGGGGTATGATAGCGGCCGATCCGAACCACTGAAAATTTATCCAGCGTTTTTTGCGCCCGACTATCCATGATCAGCACTGAACTCAAAACCACGATCCAGGGCGCTTATTCGCGTTTTCTCGAAGCCAAGCGCTTGAAACCGCGCTACGGCCAACGCCTGATGATCGCCGAAGTGGCCAAGGTCCTCGGAGATATCGACACCGACGACGAAGGGCGGCGCAGTGGCGACCCTGCGATCGTGGCCGTCGAAGCCGGCACCGGTACGGGTAAAACCGTGGCCTACAGCCTGGCCGCGATCCCGACCGCCAAGGCCGCCGGCAAGCGCCTGGTGATCGCCACCGCCACCGTCGCCCTGCAGGAACAGATTGTCTACAAAGACCTGCCCGACCTGATGCGCAACAGCGGCCTGAACTTCACCTTCGCCCTGGCCAAGGGGCGTGGGCGCTACATGTGCCTGTCCAAGCTCGACGTATTGTTGCAGGAAGGCCACGCACAAACCGCCACTGCCTCCTTGTTCGAAGAAGAAGGCTTCAAGATCGAAGTGGATGAAGTCAGCCAGAAGCTGTTTACCAGCATGATCGAGAAGCTGGCCGGCAATAAATGGGACGGCGACCGCGACAGCTGGCCCACTGCCCTGGAAGATGCGGACTGGGCACGCCTGACCACCGACCACAGCCAGTGCACCAACCGCCATTGCCCCAACTTCGGCCAGTGCGCCTTTTACAAGGCCCGCGAAGGCATGGGCAAGGTCGACGTGATCGTCACCAACCACGACATGGTACTGGCCGACCTGGCCCTGGGCGGCGGCGCGGTATTGCCCGACCCACGCGACACCCTCTACGTATTCGACGAAGGCCACCACCTGCCGGACAAGGCCATCGGCCACTTCGCCCACTACACGCGGCTGCGTTCCACGGCCGACTGGCTGGAAACCACCGCCAAGAACCTCACCAAACTGCTGG
This sequence comes from Pseudomonas sp. 58 R 3, assembly GCF_900006605.1. Lineage (NCBI taxonomy): Bacteria > Pseudomonadati > Pseudomonadota > Gammaproteobacteria > Pseudomonadales > Pseudomonadaceae > Pseudomonas > Pseudomonas sp. 58 R 3. The sequence goes on from NZ_CVTT01000038.1 coordinate 427,738, forward strand.
CCCAGCACCCGCTGCCCGGCGATTTGGGCAAATTGATCGAGCAAGTGCCGGAGCTGGCGCGGGAGATCAAGACTCAGCAGCAATTCATGTTCAGCGCCTGCGAGCAAGTCGCCGACTTCAAGCCCGGTGAAGACGTGGAGGGCCGTGAGCGGCCACGCCACCGCTTTGTCGGCGGGTTGATCCCCGAGCATATGCGCGAAATGGGCATTGAGCTGAAGAAGGGCTTTTCACGCCTCACCGACCTGTTCACACGCCTCACCGACTTGCTCAAGGAAGGCATGGACGGCGAGGTCAATATCGGCATCGCCAGCAACCAGGCCGAGGAATGGTACCCACTGTTCGGCAGCCTGTTGTCGCGCTCCCAGGGCAACTGGGAGCTGTGGACCGCCTTCACCGTCGAAGACCCGGAAGACAACCCGCCGATGGCGCGTTGGCTCACCCTCTCCGAAAGCGGTGCGCTGTTTGATATCGAAGTCAATGCAAGTCCCATCCTCGCCGCCGAAATGCTGCGCCGTAACCTGTGGAACGTGGCTTATGGCTGCCTGGTGACCTCGGCCACGCTGACGGCCCTGGGCACTTTCGACCGCTTCCGCATGCGCGCCGGGCTGCCGAAAAAAGCGGTGACGGCCGTGGTGCCGAGCCCATTCCACCATGCCGATGCCGGCGTGCTGCGCGTGCCGGACCTCAAGGCCGACCCACGGGATGCGGCCGCGCACACGGCGGCGATTATTCGCGACTTGCCGGCGCTGGTCGAAGGTTCACGCGGCACGCTGGTGCTGTTTTCGTCGCGTAAACAGATGCAGGACGTGTTCGACGGCCTCGACCGCGACTGGCGCAAACAAGTGTTTATCCAGGGCAACCTGTCCAAGCAGGAAACCCTCAACAAACACAAGGCGCGGGTTGATGGCGGCGATTCCAGTGTGCTGTTCGGCCTCGCCAGTTTTGCCGAAGGCGTGGACTTGCCCGGCGCCTATTGCGAGCACGTGGTGATTGCCAAGATTCCGTTCTCGGTACCGGATGACCCGGTCGAGGCAGCCTTGGCCGAGTGGATCGAGGCGCGGGGCGGTAACCCGTTCATGGAAATCTCGGTGCCGGATGCGTCCTTGAAGCTGGTCCAGGCCTGCGGTCGCTTGCTGCGTACCGAGGAAGACCGCGGCACCATCACCTTGCTCGACCGCCGTTTGGTCACGCAGCGCTATGGCAAAGCTATCCTTAATGCCTTGCCGCCCTTCAGGCGCGAAATTTCTTAAGCCGCTGTGGGCGAAGTCGCCCACTTCGTGGTCTATCTCACTGCCAACGCTTTATGTCATCAGGCCAGTCACCGGCCGATTGGGAGAACCTTGTTCGTATGATTCGCACGCTGCCCGCTCTTTTTGCCTTATTGTTCGCTGCGCCCTTGATGGCCGCGCCTGCCGGGCAACAAACGCTGTTCAACTTCGTCCGGCCTGCCGATGTGGTCAAGGTGGCGACTCAGGACGCCAGCCTGCCGCAATACAACGCCGAACAAACCCCCGAAGGCGAGGTGCTGCGCCGCATCACCTTCAACCCGGCGGCCGAGCCGAGCCTGGTGCTCAGCCCGCAGACTGGCGTGTGGGACTGGTCGCAGTCCGGCGCCATGAGCCTGCGTATCCAAAGCGCCATGGATTGGGCGTTGACCTTGTATGTCAAAGTACAGAGCACTGACGGCAAGACCCTGGTCAGCCGCATCGACCTGCCGGCCGGCCCGGCCCAGACCCTGTTGATTCCGTTGCAGGCCAACTCGCCGCTGAGCCAGGGCATGAAGGCCGGCCCGCCGATGCCGATCACCGTGGACGGTCAGCGTGTATTGCTGGCCGCCAGTGCCGGTGAGATCGACCGCAGCCAGGTGGCCTCGGTCACCCTGTCGATGCTCAAACCCAACGCCGCCCAAAGCATTTTGCTTGAGCGTTTTGGCGTGCAGGACAGCGAGCCGGTACTGAAGGCAGCCTATAGCGAACTGGTGGACGCATATGGCCAATCCACCCGTGCGCGCTGGCCGGAAAAAATCAGCAGTGACGAGCAACTCAAAGCCGCCGCGGCCAAGGAGCAGCAGCAGCTCAAGGGCTGGCTGGCCGAGCGCGACAAATCCGCTCTGGACCCATACGGCGGCTGGAACAAAGGCCCGGCGTTCGACGCCAGTGGCTTTTTCCGCACCGAGAAGCGTGACGGTCGCTGGTACCTGGTGACGCCGCAAGGCCATCCGTTCTATTCGCTGGGTGTTAACACCGTGGCGCCGGACAACAACCAGACCTACGTGGCCGGTCGTGAGTGGATGTTCGCCGCGTTGCCCAAGGCCGGTGAACCGTTCGACAAGTATTACGGCAGTGGCGATAACCGGGGCGGCAACGGTGCCGATCAGGGCCGGGGCTTCAGCGTAGGGCGTTGGTACGATTTTTACGGCGCCAACTTGCAACGTACCTACGGCGGCGAAGGTTTCGACCAGAAACGCTGGGTCAGCCACACCCTTGATCGCCTGCAAGCCTGGGGCTTCAACACCGTGGGCAACTGGAGCGATGAGGCCCTGGCCCGCGCCGACCGCGTGCCGTACACCTTGCCGCTGTCGATTGTTGGTGACTACGCCAGCATCAGCACCGGCACCGACTGGTGGGGCGGCATGCCCGACCCGTTCGACCCACGCTTTGCCATGGCCACCGAACGCGCCGTGGCCATTGCCGCCCGCGACCACCGTGATGATCCGTGGCTGATCGGCTATTTTGCCGACAACGAGCTGGCCTGGGCCGGCCCCGGCGATGATCCAAAATCCCGTTACGCCTTGGCTTACGGCACCTTGCGCATGACCACCGATGTACCGGCCAAGCGCGCGTTCCTCAAGCAATTGCGCGACAAGTACCGTAACGAAGAAGGCCTGTCGAAAGCCTGGGGCATCCACCTGGCGGGTTGGGAGTTGATGGAGGACCCAGGCTTTGAGCCGCCGATGCCGAGCCCTGAGCACCCGGAAATCGAAGCCGACTTCAAATATTTCCAGAAGACCTTCGCCGATGCCTACTTCAAGACCATCTCCGATTCGTTGAAATGGCACGCGCCCAACCAACTGCTGCTGGGCGGTCGGTATGCCGTCAGCACGCCGGAGGCCGTGGCGTCCTGCGCCCAGTATTGCGACGTGCTGAGCTTCAACATGTACACCTTGAAGCCGCAGGATGGTTATGACTTTGCCGCTCTGCGCGCGCTGGACAAGCCGGTGCTGATCACCGAGTTCAACTTCGGCTCGGCCGACCGTGGCCCGTTCTGGGGCGGCGTGACGCAGTTGGCCCGTGAAGAAGACCGTGGCGTGGCGTACAGCAACTTTCTCAAGCAGGCCATGGCCGAGCCGTCGATTGTCGGCGTGCATTGGTTCCAGTACCTGGACCAGCCGGTTACCGGGCGCTTGCTGGATGGCGAGAACGGCCACTTCGGGCTGGTGGGCATCACCGATGTGCCGTTCCAGGGCTTTGTCGACAGTGTGCGTAAAAGCAACCTGGCGGCGGTCGACCAACTGGGCAAGGAGGCCGAAAAAGCCAAGGCGGCCAGCACGGTTCGCGAGAACGAAGGCGGCAAGTCCGGGCATGAAGGCAAGGGCGCAGGGCAGGGCGCCGGACATGCGGGTGGACATGCTGGAAATGGCCATTGAATGATCATTGACGGGTTCACAAAACCTGCAATGACTGGAACAATGTCGGCCACTTCTTACGGTGTTTTCCAAGGCGGCTTAGGTGCAGATTCAGGGTCATTACGAGCTCCAGTTCGAAGCGGTACGTGAAGCGTTTGCCGCGTTGTTCGATGATCCGCAGGAGCGTGGTGCCGGGCTGTGTATCCAGATCGGCGGCGAAACCGTCGTCGACCTGTGGGCCGGTACCGCCGATAAGGACGGTGCCGAGGCCTGGCACAGCGACACCATCGTCAACCTGTTTTCCTGCACCAAGACCTTCACCGCCGTCACGGCCCTGCAGCTGGTTGCCGAAGGCAAGCTGAAACTGGATGCGCCGGTTGCCGACTACTGGCCCGAGTTTGCAGCGGCGGGTAAAGAAACCATCACGCTGCGCCAGTTGCTTTGCCACCAGGCCGGGCTGCCGGCGATTCGCCAGATGTTGCCGACCGAAGCCCTTTATGACTGGCCATTGATGGTCGACACCCTGGCGGCCGAAGCCCCGTGGTGGACACCGGGCGAAGGGCACGGCTACGAGGCCATCACCTACGGTTGGCTGGTCGGTGAGTTGCTGCGCCGCGCCGACGGGCGCGGGCCGGGCGAATCGATTGTGGCGCGGGTTGCGCGGCCATTGGGCCTGGACTTCCATGTCGGTTTGGCGGACGAAGAGTTTTACCGGGTGGCACATATAGCGCGCAGCAAAGGCAATATGGGCGATGAAGCGGCGCAGCGGTTACTTCAAGTAATGATGCGCGAACCAAATGCCATGACCACCCGCGCATTTGCCAACCCACCGTCTATTCTGACCAGCACTAATAAGCCCGAATGGCGGCGGATGCAGCAGCCGGCGGCAAATGGTCACGGTAATGCGCGCGGCCTGGCGGGTTTTTATAGCGGATTGTTGGACGGTAGTTTGCTTGAGAGCGACATGCTTGAACAATTGACCCGCGAACACAGTATCGGGCCAGACAAAACATTATTGACTCAAACCCGATTCGGTTTGGGGTGCATGTTGGATCAACCGCAACTGCCCAATGCCACCTTTGGCCTTGGCCCGCGTGCGTTTGGCCACCCTGGCGCCGGGGGTTCGGTGGGGTTTGCCGACCCTGAGCGCGATGTAGCATTTGGTTTCGTGACTAATACACTGGGCCCTTATGTACTTATGGACCCGCGTGCGCAGAAGTTGGTCGGAATATTGGCCGGTTGTCTGTAAAGAGCTTGCTGTTTCACGTTTTTTTGTTACAAAGGCAAGTATAAGAAGGCGCTGAACGAAATTGTGTAACTTTACTGTTCTCTAAGCGTCTGTTTAACGGGTCAACCAGGCCCCCCGTTTTTTTCTCATTTTGTGGATACCTCATGTTATCGAACAAGTCCTTGGCACTGGCGCTGTGCCTCACTATTACTGGCTGCGCACAAACTCCACAAAGTGATGCCGAAGGTGGGCACTGGTGGTCATTTGGATCTGACAAGGCTGCTACCAAGGACGCAGTGACCCAAACCGACACCAAGCCGGATGCCAAACCTGCCGCCGGCGCCAAGCCTGTCGAGCCTGTAGCCGCCACTGCTCCAGCTCCAGCGTCTGCACCGGTAGCCAAGGCTGACACCGGCTTCAACTGGTGGCCATTCGCATCCAAGCGCGCCGACGAAAAGGCGGCGGATGCCAAGGCCGACCTGAAAGCCGACCTCAAGGCCGCAACCCCCGCTTCCGCGCCGGATGCCGTGCCGGCCGTCGCCAAGACCGACACCAAATGGTGGTGGCCGTTCGAAAGCAAGCCAAAGCCACTGGCCAAGGTCGATGTGACCAACGTGCAGATGCCCGACCCGAAAATCACCCAAGCCTGGCTGGACGACTATGAGCCGCGCCTGCGCGCCGCCATCAAGGACAGCAACCTGCAACTGGAACGTCGTGACAACGTATTGGTGGTGATTGCCCCGGTTGACGGCTCTTACAACCCGAAACGCCCTGCAATGCTGCTGCCGGTCACACTCGGCCCGTTCACACGTGTTGCCAAGGCTGTTGAAGCTGACCCCAAAACCGCGGTTCTGGTCCTGGGTCACGTCGATGCCACAGGTACCGCCCCGGCCAGCCAGGCGTTGACCAAAGAGCGTGCGCAATCCATCGCGTCTATCTTCAGCCTTAGCGGCTTGAAGCAGGATCGCTTGATGCTGCGCGGCATGGGCGACCTTATGCCGCGTGCCGCCAACGACAGTAATCAGGGGCGTGCGCTGAACCGTCGCATGGAAATCATGTTCACTCAGCGTACAACTATGTTGGCACTGCTGAGCAAGTACAACTCGGGTAAACCACCGGTCGCCGACATGGTCGCGGTGCAAACTGCGCCGGCCCCAGTACCGGCCCCGGCCGCGAAAAAAGCCGCCCCGGCGAAAAAGGCTCCGGCCAAGAAAGCCGCCGCCAAGCCCGCTGCGAAAAAAGCCGCTGCCAAGCCGGCCGCGAAGAAAGCGGCGCCCAAGGCCGACGCGCCCGCAGCAAACGACCAGGCGAAAAACTGATCCGTTGAAACAAAAAGGATAAAACCGCATGACCCAGGCACTGGCCGATATGCGCCGTGACTACACACGGGACGGTTTGAGCGAGGCCCAGGCCCCGGACGAACCGTTTGCGTTGTTCCACCAGTGGTTTGGCGATGCGGTGAAAACCGAGCAGCCGCCGGTGGAGGCCAATGCCATGACCTTGGCGACTGTCGACCAGGATGGTCGCCCGCACTGTCGCATCCTGCTGCTCAAGGGCCTGGATGCACAGGGTTTTACCTTCTTCACCAACTATCAGAGTGCCAAGGGTGAACACCTTGCGGTACGGCCTTTCGCGGCCATGACCTTCTTCTGGCCGACCCTGGAGCGCCAGGTGCGCATCGAAGGGCGGGTGGTCAAGGTCACGCCTGAGGAGTCGGATGCTTATTATCAGGTCCGGCCGCTGGGTAGCCGTCTTGGGGCCTGGGCTTCGCCGCAAAGCCAGGTTATTCGGGACCGCCAGGAGTTGCAGGATTTGCTCAAGGCCACCGAACAGCGCTTCAGCGATACCCAGCCCGACTGCCCGGAGCACTGGGGTGGCTATCGTTTGTTGCCCGAGCGCATCGAATTCTGGCAAGGCCGCGCCAGTCGCCTGCATGACCGCCTGAACTATCGCCTGCAAGCGGGCGAGTGGACGCGCGAGCGCCTGGCGCCCTGAGCTTCACCTTTCGTCATTCCAGCTGAATGTTGGTCATCACGCCGAAGTCTCTACACAGAGGCTTCGGCGTTTTTGCTTGTGTGACTACAATGAAGAGCGGTTCCAGGTGATTTTTGGATCAGGGTGGGAGCTACCGTTCGTCGAGTTTTCTGGTGCTGGCAGTCTGTACTCAGGCTGAATGAAAGCAATTTTCTGGCGTGCTTGCCGTGACAGGCGCCAAGCAGCGGCGTCTAATGAACACCTGTCCTTTGGAGTTGATGCTATGCGTAAGTCTGTTTTACTAGTTGCCTGCTTTACCACCCTGTCGTTGCTGTTGGGTGGCTGCGCCTCGAGTCTGACCGGCGACTCGTACTCCCGTGACGAAGCGCGTCGTGTACAGACCGTGCGCATGGGCACCATTGAATCCCTGCGTCCGGTGAAAATCGAAGGCACCAAGACCCCAATCGGCGGTGCTGCCGGTGCGGTTATCGGCGGTGTCGGTGGCAGCGCCATCGGCGGCGGCCGTGGCAGTATCGTCACCGCGGTGATCGGCGCGGTAGCTGGCGGCTTGCTGGGCTCGGCCACCGAAGAAGGCCTGACTCGCACCCAGGGCGTGGAAATCACCGTTCGCGAAGACGATGGCAGCATGCGCGCCTACGTTCAGGCCGTGGAGGAAAATGAAATCTTCCGTATTGGCGACCGCGTGCGCATCATGACGGTCAATGGCACCAGCCGTGTAACGCGCTAAGCGTTGGTTGTAGAAACGCAAAACCCCAACCCGGTGACGGGTTGGGGTTTTTTATTGCCTGCGGTTTTCTGAAAAATCGCAGGTAATAAAAAACCGCCTTAGTAGGGCGGTTTTTATTGCAAACCCGATTTACGACTGGGTTTGCGTTCTCACGAGGAGCACTGACGTGTTGGCGATACTACTGCCGCTTTAGGACTTTATGCAAGGCCAACCGACAGGGAATTTCAAAGATTTACTCGCCCATTCTGTAAATTTAGAACAGTAAAAAACAGCAACAACTTGCTGGGCGATTAGTCGTTGCTTGTCACACCTTGGCATGGGCGGCTGAGCTAGTATCGCTCTCGTTCTGCACTCGTCGTGAAGCAGGTTGGCTGGGTTAGCGCGCGAATTTTGGACCGACTGCCACGGGCTAGTAATCCGTGCCGGAGTCATGCACGAGGACCATAAACCCAGCCGCCTCACAGGAGCACTGACGTGCATCCAAAGGCCCACGTGTTCCGGTAAGTGAGCTGGAGGTAAGGCCCAACTTAAGGGAGGGCCGAGTATGTCCAAGTTTGCACGACGTACGTGGAACCTCGTAGTGAATGCCGTGCGTGTTTATCACGTATGGGTATTTCTGCGGGACAGCTTCGATGACCTGTAAGGTCTGAGAAGTGGGGCCGCCTCGGCTTAAACCGAGGCGGCCTTTTGGTTTTCACGCAATCACCTCACACCTGAAAGTGCTTCACCATCGTATTCAACTCATGCGCCAGGCTGGCAAGCGATTGCGAAGCGGCGGTGGTCTGAGTCGAGCCTTCAGCGGACTGAATCGACAGCTGCTGAATATTCAGCAAGTTGCGGTCCACCGCCCGGGCAACGTCAGCTTGCTCCGCCGCCGCCGTGGTAATCACCAGGTTGCGGTTGTTGATCTCGTCATTGGCGGCAAGAATATCGGCCAGCGCTTGCTGCGCCAGTTCGGCCAGGCCAATGGTTTGCTGAGTCATGGTGCTGCTGTCGAGCATGGTATTGACGGTGCTGGCGGTGTTGGTCTGGATGCTGCCAATCATCTGCTCGATTTCCTGGGTCGACTGCGCGGTGCGATGGGCGAGGGCGCGTACTTCGTCGGCGACTACGGCAAAACCACGGCCGGCATCCCCGGCGCGAGCCGCTTCGATGGCCGCGTTCAGTGCCAGCAAATTGGTTTGCTCGGCAATGGTGCGGATAACGTCGAGCACCTTGCCGATCCCTTTGGCCTGCTCGGCCAAGCCGCCTACCTGGTCGGAGCTGACTTGCACGCCACGGGTCAGGGCCTGGATGGAGTCGAGCGCCTCGACCATACGTTGCTGGCCTTTCAAGGCGATGCTGCGCGATTCCTGGGAGAGGTCGGAGGTGGTGGCGGCATTCCTGGCCACCTCTTCAATGGCCGTGGTCATCTCGGTGACGGCGGTGGCGGCCTGCTCGATTTCGCCATGTTGCTGCTGCAGGTCGCGGCTGCCCTCGGCGGTGACGGCATTCAGTTCCTCGGCCGCCGCTGCCAGTTGGCTTGATGAGCCGGTTATTTGCCGCAGTGTTTGCACCAGGTTGTTGCGCATGGTCTCTTGTGCCCGCAACAGGCGTGTGGCTTCGTCGTTGCCGGTCGGGTTGATGGGCTGGGTGAGATCGCCCTTGGCGATGGTTTCAGCCACCCGGACCGCTTCAATGATGGGGCCGGTAATGCTGCGGGTCAGCAGCCAGGCCACCAGCACCGTGCCGCCACTCACCAGCACGATGACGATGGCGATACCGCCCACGGCATGCTGGTACGCGGCCACGGAAGTCTGGCCGGCAAGTTCTGCGCCCTTATTGGCGAGGTCGATCAACTGATCGAAGTTCTTGGTCATCTGCTCATAGCTTTCTCGAATGCTGTTGAGAAAGTCACGGGCGCCCGCCTTATCGCCCGAACGCGAGCGTTTGAGCATTTCGGTGTGGTTCTTGGCGTACCCTTCCAGGCTTTGGTTGAACACCTCCAGACGCGATTTCTCCTCCGGCGTGCGCAACAGCGCGGCATATTGAGCCAGTTGCTCCTTGACGCTTTTCAGGCGCCCGGCGGATTTGTCCTCGTAGGTCTGCATGTCGGCGTCGCTTGCGGACAGGATGTGCGCCATTTCCCCCAAGCGAAAACGATCCAGCGAGGCATTGGCCAGGGCCAGGATCCTCACGCGCTGCATCCAGTTGTTTTGGATGTCGGCAGCCTGGGACTGCACTTCGCCGATCTGCTTGAGCGCGAACAGGCCGAGAAACACACTCAGCGACGCAATGGCAGCGAAGCCGATGAAAGCTCTGGCTGCAATTCTTATATTTCTCAGGAACATGGGTTATCGCTCGGGCAGGGAACGCGTTGAAGAGCTGTGTCGGGCGGATGCCCCTGGCGGGGCAGGCGGATCGCCACAATCCTTAGTCGGCGGCCAGGGCAAAGTCTTTAGGCGTTGCGCAAAAGTGTCATCTTCGCCAAAAGAAAAACCCCAACCGGGTAACCGGTTGGGGTTTTTTGTGGGGCTTTCATTTTGTGGGGCTTTCAGAGCGCTCAGGCTTTCTTGCGGCTGGCCAGGGCTGTGACCGCATAACCAATACAGGCTGCCAGGATCGACCCGGTCAGGATCCCCATCCGATCCTCACCCGCGAACTCACTGGCGCCCGGCACAAACGCCAGGGAGCCGACAAACAGGCTCATGGTGAAACCGATACCGCACAGGATCGCCACCCCCAGCACCTGGCCCCAGTTGGCGCCGCTGGGCAGGGCGGCGATACCGGTCTTGATCGCCAGCCAGGTCAGGCCGAACACGCCGATGGTCTTGCCGATCAGCAGGCCGGCGGCGATGCCCATGGGCACGTGGTGAGTGAAGCTGTCCAGGGTGACCCCGGTCAGCGACACGCCAGCGTTGGCGAAGGCGAACAACGGCAGGATGGCGTAGGCCACCCACGGGTGCAGGGCGTGCTCCAGGGTCAGCAGTGGCGAGGGTTCGGCATTTTTGGTGCGCAGTGGAATGCAGAACGCCAAGGTCACCCCGGCCAGGGTGGCGTGCACGCCACTCTTGAGCACGCAGACCCACAGGATCAAGCCGATGATCATGTACGGGCCGAGTTTGACCACGCCCAGGCGGTTCATCGCGATCAAGGCGACCAGGCACGTGGCCGCGCCCGCCAGGGCCGCATTCGACAACTCGGCGGAGTAGAACACCGCAATGACGATGATGGCGCCCAGGTCATCAATAATCGCCAGGGTCATCAGGAATAACTTGAGTGACACCGGCACCCGCTTGCCCAGCAGGGCCAGGACGCCGAGTGCAAAAGCGATATCGGTGGCCATCGGGATTGCCCAGCCGGCGAGTGCGGCGGGGTTGTCCTTGTTCAGTGCCCAGTAGATCAGCGCGGGCACCACCATGCCGCCAATCGCGGCCGCCCCCGGCAATACCACTTGCGATGGCTTGGACAGGTGGCCGTCGAGCAACTCGCGCTTGACCTCCAGGCCGATCAAGAGGAAGAACAGCGCCATCAGGCCATCGTTGATCCACAGCAGAGCCGGCTTGGCGATTTGCAGCGCGCCAACCTGCGCCACGACCGGCGTATCAAGGAAGGCGCCGTAAAGATGCGATAACGGTGAGTTATTGATGATCAGCGCCAAAGCGGCAGCGGCGATCAATAACAAACCGCCGGCGGCTTCCAGCTGGAAGAAACGAGTGAATGTGCTACGCAGAGGCAAGGGATGCTCTCCAATAAGGTTCAATAGGTGGGTACCCTAACCCGTACTGTTAGTTGTTAAAACAAAAGTTATATTCTTATTTGTTATAAGCAACGGTCAGGATGGGGCTTGCTTCGAAGCCTAGCAATTGTGTGTCTATTTGCGTCGTCACTGTATCTGTGTGCGCTGTAGGAAACCCCCTAAAATCGGGACTGAAACCCTTAGAGACCCACCTTATGAACGACCACCGTACCTGGGCTCGCGAAGCCATCCGCATCATCGAAGCGGACTTCCAGCGCAGCGCCGACACGCACCTGATCCCTCTGCCGTTGCCGGGGCTGCCGGGTATCGAGTTGTATTTCAAGGATGAGTCCAGCCACCCCACCGGCAGCCTCAAGCATCGGTTGGCGCGTTCGCTGTTTCTGTATGCGCTGTGCAATGGTTGGCTCAAGCCCGGCGCGCCGGTGATCGAGGCGTCCAGCGGGTCTACGGCGGTGTCGGAGGCGTACTTTGCGCGCTTGCTTGGCCTGCCGTTTATTGCAGTGATGCCGGCCAGCACCTCCCAGGCGAAGATCGAGCAGATTGCCTTCTATGGTGGCAAGAGCCATCTGGTAAAGGATCCGACGCAGATATACGCCGAGTCCGAACGCTTGGCGAAGGAAAGTGGCGGTCACTTCCTGGACCAGTTCACCTACGCCGAGCGTGCGACGGACTGGCGGGCGAACAACAACATCGCCGAGTCGATCTTCCAGCAGATGCGCTTTGAGCATTACCCGGAGCCGAGCTGGTTGATTTCCAGCCCGGGCACCGGCGGCACCACGGCGACCCTGGGCCGCTATGTGCGTTATCGCCAGCATTGCACCCGTGTGCTGTGTGCCGATGCCGAGCGTTCGGTGTTTTTTGACTATTACCAGACGGGCGACGCCAGCTTGCGACTGGACTGCGGCTCACGCATCGAAGGGATTGGGCGGCCACGGGTCGAGGCGTCGTTTTTGCCCAAGGTGATCGATGCGATGGTCAAGGTGCCGGATGCACTGTCATTGGCGGCCATGCATTACCTGGCCGAGCGTTTGGGACGGCGGGTGGGGGGCTCCAGCGGGACGAACCTGGTGGGGGCTTTGGTCGCGGCGCTGCAGATGAAAGCGGCGGGGGAGTCGGGGTCGATCGTGGCGATCTTGTGTGATGGGGGCGAGCGGTATGCGAGTACTTATTACGATCAGGCGTGGTTGGCGCAGCAGGGGTATGAGCTGGGCGGCTTGATTGCAGCCGTGGCGGCCAGTGTAGAGAAGGGCGAGCCGTTGCCGGCCAGCGTCCTGCGCGCCAATATCTGACACACCTCATAAACTGATGTGGGAGCAGGCAAGCCAGCTCCCACATTTGATCCGGGTCGGCTGTAATAGAGGTGCTTAAGCCTCGATACCCAGCATATCCCGCGCCAGCGCCTCGGCAATCCGAATTCCGTCAACGCCCGCCGACAGGATGCCACCGGCGTAACCGGCACCTTCACCGGCCGGGAACAGGCCTTTCACGTTCAGGCTTTGCATCGATTCGTTACGGGTAATGCGCAGCGGCGATGAAGTACGGGTCTCGATACCGGTCAGTACCGCATCGTGCAGCGAGTAGCCTTTGATCTGCTTTTCGAACGCCGGCAGCGCTTCACGGATCGCCTCGATGGCGAAATCCGGCAGAGCCAGGGCCAGGTCACCCAGGGCCACCCCCGGTTTGTAGGACGGTTCCACACTGCCGATGGCGGTGGACGGCTTGCCGGCGATAAAGTCGCCCACCAACTGCGCCGGCGCCTCGTAGTTGCTGCCGCCGAGGATATAGGCGTGGGACTCCAGCCGCTCCTGCAGTTCGATACCGGCCAGCGGGCCACCCGGGTAATCCACCTCAGGCGTGATGCCGACCACGATGCCGGAGTTGGCGTTGCGCTCGTTGCGCGAGTATTGGCTCATGCCGTTGGTCACCACGCGGTTCGGCTCGGAAGTCGCCGCCACCACGGTGCCGCCCGGGCACATGCAGAAGCTGTAGACCGAACGGCCGTTCTTGGCGTGGTGCACCAGTTTGTAGTCGGCGGCGCCCAGTTTCGGGTGCCCGGCGTATTTGCCCAGGCGCGCCGCGTCGATCAGCGACTGCGGGTGTTCGATACGGAACCCCACCGAGAATGGCTTGGCTTCCATGTACACACCGCGGCCGTGCAGCATGCGGAAGGTGTCGCGGGCACTGTGGCCCAGGGCCAGGATCACGTGCCTGGAGAGGATCTGCTCGCCGCCGTCGACGACCACGCCGTTCAACTGGCCGTCTTCGATCAGCACATCCGTGACGCGCTGCTCAAAACGCACCTCACCGCCGAGGGCGATGATCTGCTCGCGCATGTTTTCCACCACGCCGGTCAGGCGGAAGGTGCCGATGTGCGGCTTGCTGACGTAGAGGATTTCTTCCGGCGCGCCGGCCTTGACGAACTCGTGCAGCACTTTGCGGCCGTGGAACTTCGGGTCCTTGATCTGGCTGTAGAGTTTGCCGTCGGAAAAGGTCCCGGCACCGCCTTCACCAAATTGCACGTTGGACTCGGGGTTGAGCACGTTTTTGCGCCACAGGCCCCAGGTGTCTTTGGTGCGTTGGCGCACTTCCTTGCCGCGCTCGAGGATGATCGGCTTGAAGCCCATCTGCGCAAGCAACAGCCCGGCGAAAATGCCGCAGGGGCCAAAACCCACCACGATCGGCCGTTCAACCAGGCCTTGAGGCGCCTGGCCCACCACCTTGTAGCTGACGTCCGGTGCCGGGTTGATGTTGCGGTCATCGGCGAACTTGAGCAGCAGGGCGGCTTCGCCCTTTACGTTCAGATCGATGGTGTAGATGAAGCACAGCTCCGACGATTTCTTGCGCGCGTCGTAGCTGCGTTTGAACAGGGTGAAGTCGAGCAGGTCATCACTGGCGACGCCCAGGCGCTGCACGATGGCAGGCCGCAGGTCTTCTTCGGGATGGTCGATGGGCAGCTTGAGTTCGGTGATTCGTAACATGACAGGATCCGGTGGGCGGCGGGCTTCGATGCCGGCGGTTTTGCAAACCGGCGATTATAAGCCCCAAAGGCTGATTCCCGTCATGTTAAAACAGCCCAAGGCCGAATCAGTCGTCCCGCGAGCCGCCGAATGACGCACAACCACGCTGGACCTGGCCATTGACCCGCAACTCGGCGGTCATGTGCTGCAAGCTGCCGCTCACAGCATCGATGCAGCGCTGTGGGGCTACCCACAGTTCGATGTGCTGGTTATTGGCTTCGGTCATCAGGTTGAAACGGCCGTCACCCAGTTGCTCTTCGACAAACGGCACCGCCAGTGGCGGCTGGCCTTCGCGCTCCAGCACCATGCCTTTGCCGGTGACGTTCATCGCCCAGGCCGGGTTATGGCCGTTGGCCCGCAGAATCATGCGTTTGAAGTCCGGGTCGTCGCAGGCCGAGGTCGAGCGCTCTACGCGATACAGTTGTTGCAGGTCGACCGAACCCTGGGTGCCGCTGGCCACGCCGGAAAACTTGCCGCGCAAATCGGCAAACAGCACGCCTTGCTGGCCGGCCAGGGACGCGGCTTCCTGCAGTACGCTGGTGCCGCCGGTGTCGTTGACCACGTAATTGCGTTTGTCGCCACACGGCTGGAACAACAGTTTGCCGCCCACTGCCGTCAGTTCACCCTGCATACGGGTCAGCCCGACGGTAGACGGTTTGGCCGGCTCGTTCTCGAACATCTGGCAAGCGGTGAACAGGGGCAGCAGGGCAAACAGAGCAAGGGTACGGGCGGCGCGCATTATCGGGTCTCCAAACAAGTGCCGCCACGTTACTCAGGGTGGCGCCGCACCACAAGCCCGTTCGCCAGGTTCAGGCGATTCTGACAGACATCAGATTTCAGCCAACGATAAAGGTCTGACCGGTCTGCAAGCCCTCGACACTTTTCGCGTAGGCCAGTGCTACATCGGCACCCGGAGCCGGTTTGTAGCCACGGAAATACGGCGCATAGCTGCCCATGGCTTCGAGCAGGACGGTCGGGCTCACCGAGTTGATGCGCAAGCCGCGTGGCAGTTCGATTGCCGCCGCCTTGACGAAGGCATCCAATGCGCCGTTGACCAAGGCGGCCGAGGCGCCGGTGCGGATCGGGTCGCGGTTGAGAATGCCGCTGGTAAAGGTGAACGAAGCACCGTCGTTGGCGTAGTCGCGGCCGATCAGCAGCAGGTTGACCTGGCCCATCAGCTTGTCACGCAGGCCCAGTTCAAAGTCGGCTTCGCTCATCTCACCCAATGCCACGAAATTCACGCTGCCTGCCGCGCAGACCAACGCGTCGAACTTGCCGGTCTGTTCGAACAGTGTGCGGATCGACGCGCTGTCGCTGATATCCACCTGGAAGTCGCCGCCGCTGCGGCCGATGCTGATCACCTCGTGACGCTGCGCCAGTTCCGCCTTGACCGCTGAGCCGACCGTGCCGCTGGCACCAATCAATAGGATTTTCATCGTGCTGTTCCTCCGGGGATTAAGTGAGGGTTCAGTCTAGGATGGCTTTTTAAGTGGATAAACGCGCTAATAGGCAACCTTTGGTTTTCAATTGGAAACAATCCATGAGCGAAATGGATGACTTGGCGGCCTTTGCCGTGCTGATCGAGGCGGGCAGTTTTACCCTGGCGGCAGAGCAATTGGGCTGTAGCAAGGGCCAATTGTCCAAGCGCATCAGCCAATTGGAAGCGCAGTTTTCGGTGGTGTTATTGCACCGTACCACGCGCAAACTCAGCCTGACCGCCGCCGGTGCGGCGTTGCTGCCCCAGGCCCAGGCGCTGGTGGCCCAGGTGGAACGCGCCCGTCAGGCGTTGGCGCGGCTCAAGGACGATCTGGCCGGGCCGGTGCGTATAACGGTGCCGGTGTCGTTGGGAGAAACCTTCTTTGATGGCTTGTTGCTGGAATTCACCCAGCAATACCCGCAGGTGCAGATCGAGCTGGAACTGAACAACAGCTACCGCGACCTGGCGCGCGATGGCTTTGATTTGGGCGTGCGTATGGGGGCGATGGACAACGAGCGGCTGGTGGCCAAGCCACTGCTGGCCTGGCATGAGATGACCTGCGCCAGCCCGGCCTACCTGGAGCAGCACGGCGAACCGCTGACGCCTGCGGATCTGGCCGCGCACACCTGCCTGCTCAACAGCCACTACAGCGGGCGTGAAGAATGGCTGTATCACCAGCAACATGAACTGCTGCGGGTTCGGGTCAGCGGTACCTTCGCGTCCAACCATTACAACCTGTTGAAAAAAGCCGCCCTGGTGGGCGCCGGCATCGCGCGTCTGCCGTCTTACGTGTTGCCGGCGGAACTGGCTGACGGGCGTTTGCGCTGGCTGCTGCGTGATTATCAAACGCGCAGCATGCCGATGTACCTGGTGCATCCTTATCAAGGTGGCCTGCCGCGCCGAACCCAAGTGTTGGCCGACTACTTGGTGGACTGGTTCAGACGCAGCGGCGAAGCCCTGGATCGTCTTCAGCGGTAGCGGCGCGCGATCAGGTGGTCGATCGACAGGCGGCCTGGGCCTTTGGCCACCAACAGCAGCAGCAACGCGATCCAGGTGCCGTGGGTTGGATACGCTTGCGGGTAGACGAACAGTTGAATGGTCAAGGTCATGCCAATCAACGCCAGGGCCGAGAAGCGCGTGGCAAAACCCACCAGGATCAGGACCGGGAAAAAGTGCTCGGCAAATGCCGCCATGTGCGCGGCCACTTCCGGCGACAGCAACGGCACGTGGTACTCGCTGCGAAACAGCGGCAGGGTCGAGGCGGCAAGCTTGGGTTCGCCCAATTGAAAGGTGCCGTTGATGATATCAATGGCAAAACCTTCAACCTTGGTCTGGCCGGACTTCCAGAACACCGCCGCAATGGAAAACCGTGCGAGAAAGGCGATCAGGCTGTAGGGGATTTTTTCGAACAGAGCGATGGCCCGTTTTACCAGGCAAGTAGGGTGAGTGTTCATGGCGATTCCTTTTGTTCTGTGTGCAAATGAGTGATGGCGTCGTGGCTGATCAGTAGCGTCAGGCAGTGGTTGAGGTCGAATTCGGCCGATGCTTCAAGCGCGTGCGCCACCGCCATTTCCAGGCCTGATCCCTGGTTAAGGCTGTTGATAAACGCCACCGAACCTTTGTCGATGGCGAAGACCTTGACCGCCAGGCCCTGGCGCAACACCAGTGCACTTTGGGCGTACCAGGGGTTCAAGGTGGCGATAGCGCCTTCGGTCTGGTGCGCGGCCCATACCGCAACGACGGCGTAGGGTGAATGCATGGTGGCCAGGGACGGATGCAGGTGCAGGCTTAGCTGCCCCAGGTCGGTCGGCCCTTGCAGTTGTTCAAGGATGGCCTGCTGATTCAGTGGCCGGCTGTCGGCGGCGTGATAAGCACGCACCCGCAGGCGTTCCAGGCGGGCGACGTCCGCCAGGTAAGGCACGCTCGCCGCCGGTTCGAACGCCTGGATGAACGCGGCAAAGGTGCTGCCGTACTCGCTGATCAACGGGCTGTCGGGCGGGCTGGCTTGCACGTAAAGGCGGGCCATTGCGCGGAAAAATTCATCACCGACCAATTGCAATGTCACCGGGTAAGCGGCGGCGAGCGCGTTGATCAGCGAGCTGTGGACATTGTTTCGATACACCGCAAAACGGCTGGCCGGGTCGGCGCCGTTGCTGCTGAACACACCCTCGGGGCAAGCCTGCCCGGCGTCGAGCAAGGCGTCGGCAAATGCAGCTTGATCGCTCATAGCTTCAATACCTTCGCCTGTGACAGATGCCAGTCGGCGTGTTGGGCTTCGGCGTGCAACACGCTCAAGGCGGGTACCTGGTTATCCCGCTCGATCAGCGTGGCGACGGGGCCGGTGTGTTTGAGTACCTGTTCGTAGAGCTGCCACACCGCGTTATCGATGGGCGCGCCATGGTCATCGATCAGCAGGCGGTCGCCCAGGCTGTCGGTGTCTTCGGCAAAACCGGCCAGATGAATCTCACCCACGGCCTTCAACGGCAGCGCATGGAGGTAGGCCAGTGGGTCGCGCTGATGATTAATGCATGACACATAGACGTTGTTGACGTCCAGCAACAGCCCGCAACCGGTGCGCCGGATGATCTCGCTGATGAAGTCCGTCTCGTCCAGGGTCGAGCGCTGGAACTGCAGGTACGTCGAAGGGTTTTCCAGCAGCATTGGCCGCTTGAGGGTGCTTTGTACCTGGTCGATGTGTTCGCATACCCGGTGCAGGGTTGCGGCGTCGTAGGCCAGCGGCAGCAAGTCATTGAGGAACGTCGGGCCGTGGCTGGACCAGGCCAGGTGTTCGGAAAAAGAGTGGGGTTGATAGCGTTCGATCAGCGTGGCCAACCGTGCCAGGTGCTCACGGTTGAGCGGGCCTTCGCCGCCGATGGACAGACCCACGCCATGCAATGACAGTGGGTACTGCTCGCGTATCAAGCCCAGGTAGTGATGAAACGGGCCGCCGGCGACCATGTAGTTTTCGGCGTGCACTTCAAAAAAACCGATATCGGGCGAGGTATCGAGCACTTCAATAAAGTGCTCGTTCTTCAGCCCCAGCCCGGCCCGATAAGGGAGGCCGGGCACCTGAGCCGGTGAGACCGTGTGCTGGGGTAAAAGCGTCATCATCAGTACTCAGGGTTTGCAGGATTTCAGGACTTGGCGGTGAAGGCTGCTTCCTGGCCGAAACCGGTCGGTGAGGTGGAGCTTGGGGTCTTGGCGCAAGTGCCGGCCGGGACCAGTTTCCAGGCATTGGCCTGGTCTTTGACTTTCGAGGTGCCGGCGCAGGAAGTGCCGGCGCCTGCAGCGCAATCGTTCTTGCCGGCTTCGGCGACACCAAAGCATTTCTGCATGTCATCGGCGGCGTGCGCGGTGCTGGTCAGGGCGGACAGGCTCAGGGCCGAACCCAGGGCCAGAACGAGGGTAGCGGCGGACAGCGAACGGGATTTAGTAGTCATGGTGTAACTCCAGCAGTGAGGTTGGGTAAGGAAGCGTTTTTGCTTGCTTACCCCTCTAGAGTTGGGGCATCAGTTTGCGTTACAGCAGGTAGTAAATAAATTTTCGATGCCGGGCAAATGGCCGTGGGTCTTAGTGTTCGCTAGCTGTGTTGGTGCGTGCTGTACGATCAAGCAATGCCTGGCACTGGGCGAATGTGCGCAAGACCAATAAGGAGCTTTGGCTGTGAGGAACCGCTTTGCAGATTTTTTCATCAGCAGAAATTTCTCATTCCTGTGGCTGGGGCAAGCCCTCTCATCGTTTGGGGAGTTCGTTTTCGAGAGCACCGTCATTGTGTGGCTGGTGACTGACTTGTTTCACGACAGTGTGTTCTTGCCGACGGCCGTAGGCCTGGCAGTGGCGGCTTCGGCTATACCACGTGTACTGGTAGCGCCACTGGCCGGGGCTTGGGTGGACAGGATGACGCCGCTGTACGTGATGATCGCGGCGGACGGGATTCGGGTGCTCAACTTCCTGATCTTTTTTGTGATCTATTCGCTGGCCGGCCTGGACCCGATGCAAGTGCTCGTCGGTGTGCTGCTGTTGTTGTTGGTTAACAGCACGGCCGCACAGTTTTTCAACCCGTCACGCCAGGCGATCATGCAAGTGGTCATCCCTTCGGCACGACGCGTTGAAGCATCGGCCAAGGCAATGTTTTCCCTGACGGGCATTTCAGTGTTGTCGGCGTCCCTTGGGCCGGCCTTATTTGTCTGGATGGGCCCCGCCCTGGCACTGCTGATCAATGTGCTGGCCTTTGCCTGTTCGGCCCTGTGCATCGCGTCTACCCAGGGCCTGCGCCGGGCCTTGCTGGTCGAGCCACAACGGCTGCCCTTTTGGCATGGAGTGCTCGCAGGGCTGCGGTTTTCCTGGGGGCACGCCTCGATCAGGACGTTGTTGATCGGTGTCGCGTTGTACGGGTTTTCCCTGGGGGTCAATAACGTCGCGTTGTCCTTGTACGCATTCAAAACCTTGGGCTTGAGCCCTTATGAATACGGGCTGATTCTCGCAGCGTTCCCTGTCGGCGGGTTGATCGCTGCCGTGCTGGTCCGGCCGCTGTTGAAGTCACTGAGCACGCGTCAGGCCTTTACCTTTGCGCTGCTGTGCATGGGGTTCAGTTACCTGGCGTATTCGCTGCATCCGCCGTTTTACCTGGCGTGGGCGCTGATGTTCAGCTGTGGGTTGTTCTTCTCGGTGTTTGCGATTGTGCAAGGGCCGATGCTCCAGGAAGCCGTGCCTGAAGGCTACATGGGGCGTGTGTCCGCAACGGTCACGCCGGTACTGGCCATCGCCTCGTTGACCGGTACGCTGGTGTGTTCTCAGACATTGAATAGGGCAGAGCGCGTCATCGGCTATTTAGACGCGCCGCTGGACGTGTACGGCGCGTATATCTTCCTGGCGGCGGGCCTGTTGCTATTGGGCGGGGCATTGATGCTGGCAGGCCAGCGCGCGAGTAAGGGGCAATGGGTTGCGACGCATTAAGCGGCGATAAAAAAACGGCCCGAGGGCCGTTTTTGTTTACCTCAATGGCTCAGCCACCGAGATAGGCTTCACGCACCTTAGGATCCGTCAGCAACTGCTCCCCGGTGCCCTGCATCACCACCCGGCCGTTTTCCAGCACGTAGGCGCGGTCGGCGATTTTCAGCGCCTGGTTGGCGTTCTGCTCCACCAGGAACACCGTCACACCGTCCTTGCGCAGTTGTTCGATGATATCGAAGATCTGCTGGATGATGATCGGTGCCAGGCCCAGCGAAGGCTCGTCGAGCAGCAACAGCTTGGGCTTGCTCATCAGCGCCCGGCCGATGGCGAGCATTTGCTGCTCGCCGCCGGACATGGTGCCGCCGCGCTGGCTGAAGCGTTCCTTGAGCCGTGGGAACAGGTGCAGCACCTTGTCCATCTGCTCCTGGTAGTCGCCCTTGTCGGTGAAGAACCCGCCCATGGCCAGGTTCTCTTCTACCGTCAGGCGCGAGAACACACGGCGGCCTTCGGGCACCACGGCAATGCTCTTGCGCATGATTTCGGAAGAGGCCTGGCCCACCAGTTCTTCACCCATGTAGCGGATGCTGCCGCTGTGGGCCTGGGGGGAACCGCACAGGGTCATCAGCAACGTCGACTTGCCGGCACCGTTGGCGCCGATCAGCGTGACGATTTCACCTTGGCGCACTTCCACGTTGACGCTGTGCAGCGCCTGGATCTTGCCGTAGAAAGTGGAAACGTTTTCGAATTGCAGCATTTTACGCTTCCCCCAAATAGGCTTTGATCACTTCCGGGTTGTCGCGGATCTGCTCCGGCGTACCGTCGGCCAATGGTGTGCCCTGATTGATCACCACGATGTGGTCGGAAATGCTCATGACCAGTTTCATGTCGTGTTCGATCAACAGCACCGTGGCGTTGTTTTCCTCGCGCAGCACTGTGATGAGTGCCTTGAGGTCTTCGGTTTCCTTGGGGTTCAGGCCGGCGGCCGGTTCGTCGAGCATCAGGATCCGCGGGCGGGTCATCATGCAACGCGCGATTTCCAGTCGGCGTTGCTGACCATAGGCCAGGGTGCCGGCCGGGCGGTTGGCGAACTCGGTGAGGTTGACCTTGTCCAGCCAGTACTCGGCGTATTCCATCGCCTCGCGTTCGCTTTTGCGGAACGCCGGGGTCTTGAACAGACCGGCAAAGAAGTTGGTGTTCAGGTGACGGTGCTGGGCGATCAGCAGGTTTTCGACCGCCGTCATGTCCTTGAACAAGCGCACGTTCTGGAAGGTACGCACCACGCCCTTGCGGGCGATCTCGTGACCGGCCAGGCCCTGGATGGGTTGGCCATCCAGCAGGATGCTGCCACCGCTCGGCTTGTAGAAGCCGGTGAGGCAGTTGAACACCGTGGTCTTGCCGGCGCCGTTCGGGCCGATCAACGCCACAACCTGTTTCTCTTTGACGGTCAGGGCCACGCCGTTGACCGCGAGCAAACCACCGAAGCGCATGCTCAAGTTTTCGACTTTCAGGATCTCGCGGCTCATTTGCGCAGCTCCATGTGTGGGCGTTGCATCGGCAGCAGACCTTGAGGACGCCAGATCATCATCAGCACCATCATGGCGCCGAACATCAACATGCGGTATTCGCTGAAGTCACGCATCAACTCAGGTAGCACCGTCATTACGATAGCGGCGAGGATGACCCCAAGCTGAGACCCCATCCCGCCCAACACCACAATCGCCAGGATGATTGCAGACTCCAGGAACGTGAATGACTCGGGCGTGACCAAACCTTGGCGTGCGGCGAAGAAACTCCCCGCAAAACCCGCAAATGTCGCCCCGAGGGTGAAGGCCGAGAGCTTGATGATGGTCGGATTCATACCAAGTGCGCGGCACGCGATTTCATCTTCGCGAAGCGCTTCCCAGGCTCGCCCGATAGGCATGCGCAACAGCCGGTTGATCACGAACAATGTGGCCAGCACGAGCAGCAGCGCGATGAGGTAAAGGAAAATGATCTTGTCCGTTCCGCTGTAGGCCAGCCCAAAGTATTCATGGAACGTTTGCGCGCCGTCAGCCGCAGTCTTGTCGAATGTCATCCCGAAAAACGTTGGTTTCGGAATATTGCTGATGCCGTTGGGGCCACCGGTGATGTCGGTCAGGTTGCGCAGGAACAGGCGGATGATTTCTCCGAAACCCAGCGTCACGATGGCCAAGTAATCACCGCGCAGGCGTAGAACCGGGAATCCCAGGAGAAAGCCGAAGGTCGCAGCCATCATCCCGGCAATTGGTAAGCAGATCCAGAAGCCCCAACCGAGGTAGTGTGAGAGCAGCGCGTAGGTGTAAGCACCGACGGCGTAGAACCCGACATAGCCCAAGTCGAGAAGACCGGCCAGACCCACCACGATGTTTAGGCCCAAGCCGAGCATCACGTAGATCAGAATCAGCATGCCAAGATCGACAGCGCCTCGGGAACCGAAGAATGGCCATACCAGAGCGGCTGCAATCAAGCCGATGATGATGTAGCGCTGAGTACGCGGCAGGGTCAGGAATTGGCTGACCTTGGGCGGCACCAACGGGCCACGGTTGCCCTTGAAAAACGCACCGATATGCTCGGTGAACAACACGCGCAGGAACATCAGCACCGAACACAGGGCGATGATGGTCAAGGTCACGGGACCGGTGCCATGCACTTCCAGGTTGATGCCGACAATGCTCAGCTTGAGGCCGAGTACCGGAAAGGCCACGGCCCATACCAGCAAGGCGCTGAAAAACGCCGATTTAAGATATCTGCTCATACTTTCTCAACCTCCGGACGGCCCAGGATGCCGGTCGGACGGAACAACAGCACCAGAACCAACAGGCCGAACGCCACGACGTCCTTGTACTGGTCGCCGAACACATCGGCGCCAAAGGCTTCAGCCACACCCAGCACCAGCCCGCCGAGCATCGCGCCCGGAATACTGCCGATGCCGCCCAAGACCGCTGCGGTAAAGGCCTTGAGGCCTACCAGGAAACCGGCGTTGGGGTTGATCACGCCGTACTGCATGCTCAGCAGCACCGCCGCAATGGCGGCCAATGCGGCACCGATCACGAAGGTCAGGGCGATGATGTTGTTGGTGTTGATGCCCAACAGGTTGGCCATCTTGATATCTTCGGCGCAGGCCCGGCAGGCGCGCCCCAGACGGGAGCGGGAAATGAACAGGGTCAGGCCGAGCATCGCCACCAGGGTAACGACGAAAACCAGCACCTGCATGTACGAAATCAGCACTTCTTGTGCGCCACCTGGGCCGAAGGAGAAGCTCCCCGGGATCAGGTTGGGAATGGACTTGTCCTTGGAGTCCTGGGACAGCAATACGGTGTTCTGCAGGAAAATCGACATGCCGATGGCGGAAATCAGCGGGATCAAACGGTTACTGCCACGCAAGGGGCGGTAGGCGACGCGTTCGATACTGTAGCCATAGGCACTGGTCACGACGATCGACGCCAGGAACGCGGCGGTCATCAACAGCGGCAGGGAGTGGATACCCAGCATGGCCAGCCCGGCAAGGGCGATGAAGGCCACGTAGGAACCAATCATGTACACCTCGCCATGGGCGAAGTTGATCATTCCAATGATGCCGTAAACCATTGTGTAGCCAATGGCTATCAAGGCATAGGTGCTGCCAACGGTCATGCCGTTAACCAGCGTTTGGAAAAAATGATAGATCTCAGGCATTACAGCGCTCCTAAAAACCCGATACGCATTTCACTGGTGGAGTCATTTCCGGCTCGGTGCCCTGCTCTGTGATCAGGTTGCACGAAGCGTTTGCCAGCGAACCGCTGGTGACGGTTTTAAGATTTTCAGGTGAGCCCGCGCCCGGATCGCGGGTGACAGGCCCATAAACCTCGTAAAACAAAGCCCACTGCTCTCACAGTGGGCTTGTTGGACCAGTAACGCCTGGCTTACTGAGGGGAAACTTCGGTTTTTGGTTTACCGAAGTGCCATTCGTAGACCACGAACTTGAAGTCCTTCAGGTCGCCCTTGGCGTCGAAGCTCAGGTCGCCGGTTGGAGTCTTGAAGGTGCCGGCGTGGATGGCAGCCGCCACTTTGGCGGTGTCTTCGCTTTTCGCGGCAGCGATACCGCCGGCGATCACTTCAACAGCCGAGTAGGCCGGGAACACGAATGGACCGGTTGGGTCCTGCTTGTTCTTGGTGAACTCTTCAACGATGGCCTTGTTCGCCGGGTCGGTGTCGAAGGATTTCGGCAGGGTGACCAGCAGGCCTTCGGAAGCGCCCTGGGCGATTTGCGAGATGGAGTCGTTGCCGACGCCCTCTGGGCCCATGAACTTGGCGTTCACGCCTTTTTCCTTGGCCTGGCGCAGGATCAGACCCAGCTCTGGGTGGTAGCCGCCGTAGTAGACGAAGTCGACGTTGGCTTGCTTGAGCTTCTGGATCAGCGAGCCGAAGTCTTTGTCGCCAGCGTTGATGCCTTCGAACAGGGCGACTTTCACGCCTTTTTTCTCGAGGGTCTGTTTAACGGCGGTGGCGATGCCTTCACCGTATTGCTGTTTGTCGTGGATAACAGCAACGACTTTAGGCTTCACGTGGTCGGCGATGTAGTTGCCGGCCGCTGGGCCTTGAGCACTGTCCAGACCGATGGTGCGGAACACCAGCTTGTAGCCACGGGAAGTGATTTCCGGGCTGGTGGCCGCCGGGGTGATCATGATCACGCCTTCGTCTTCGTAGATGTCGGACGCTGGCTGAGTGGAGCTGGAGCAGAGGTGACCGACTACGAACTTGACGCCGTCGTTGACCACTTTGTTCGCTACGGCAACGGCTTGTTTTGGATCGCACGCATCGTCGTATTCTTTTGCTTCAAGCATTTTGCCGTCGACACCGCCTTTGGCGTTGATGTCGGCGATTGCCTGCTTGGCACCCATGAATTGCATGTCGCCGTATTGCGTCACTGGACCGGTCTTAGGCCCGGCGATACCGATCTTGATGGTGTCGGCTGCGAACGAATGGCCGGCAACCCCAGCCAGGACCATAGCGGCAAACAGTTTGGAAATCTGCTTAGTAGCCTTATTCATAGTGCTCCACTCTTACTGTTGTATTTTTTATAGTTCTAGCGGCCTTGTGAGCTGCAGAACCGGATCAGATATCGCGGATATCCCCCCGGCATTGCCCTGGCAACTGTACCGGTACAGTGTAGAGCGCCGGTTGATCGCTTGAAAAGCTGGCTGCTGGGGGCAAACCCTGGGTGTGTCGCTTTAATGAAAGAAAAAGACAGAATCGCGGCGGGCTGATGCCAGAGTTTCAGGCAATCCTTGGCTTTCCTGACACTTTCGTTCGGTGCCTCATTTGCAACTGGGTTTTTCTGCCTGACGCCTGACGCTATGATTGCGCCGATTTTTTATTCAGGTGAATTCCCATGACGCAAGAACCTAGCACCCTCTATGCCAAGCTGCTCGGTGAAACCGCCGAAATTTCCTGGAAGGAGCTTGAACCGTTCTTTGCCAAGGGTGCCCTATTGTGGGTCGACGCCGGCCTGGATTTGATCGAAGCGGCCGAAGCAATGGCCGAAGATAACCGCGACAAAGTCGCTGGGTGGCTGGCCGCAGGGAGCCTTGGCGAAGTGTCTGCGACGCGGGCGCTGGACTTGGTTGAGCGCGATCCAGGCCTGTGGGCGGTGGTGGTTTCACCGTGGATTCTGATCCAGGAAAGGGCAGCGCAAGAAAGTCATGCACTATAAAGGTGCGTGTTTTTTCGCCGCTCAAGTGTGTAGCGGAGTAACCGCTGGCGCCGTGATGGCATCTTGCCGTAGAGAAAGGTCACAGGTGACGGTGACGTAAGCGTCACGGGAACAGTTTTAAAGCGGGCGAAACATCGAGGGAATTGTTTCCGGGTGTGGCAAAGCCGCAGATCATTCCCACGCGTGGGAATGCATCCGGTGACGCTCTGCGTCACGAAGAGCGGACGGCATTCCCACGCAGAGCGTGGGAACGATCAACTCTGCCTTTTCAAGAGGTGTACCCGGCGTACTCCGATGAATCGGCCGTTCGTCGGCGTTCATCCAAATAGATGATGGCTAAATCCCAAAAAACGACGTTATCGAATGGGCCTGACAATGGATGGCGGGCCGATGCGGCCTGCCCCAGGGTCCTTAGGCGTGATCGCGTCCTTATTGCCCTCGACGCTGAACGGGTAGAGCGGGTTACGCATGTGGATGCCCTGGATCACACCCACCACATCGCTCAAAGGCACCGCCGGGCTGAGCAGGTAGCCCTGGATAAAGTCGCAGCCGTGCTTGAGCAGCAGTTCAAATTGCGCCTGGGTTTCCACACCTTCGGTGACCACCTGCAAGTGCAGAGTGTGGGCCATGCCGATGATCGCCTGCACGATCTCGACATCGGCGGTGGACTTGGGGATGTCCTGGATAAACGACCGGTCGATCTTCAGGGTATTGAGCGGCAGGCGCTTGAGGTAGGCCAGGGAGGAATACCCTGTGCCGAAATCATCAATGGCCAGCGAAACGCCCAGGGCGCGGATCTGGCGCAACAGCGCCAGGGTGCTGCTGATATTGCCCATCAGCGCGTTTTCGGTGACTTCCAGTTCCAGGCGGCTGGCGGCGATCCCGGCAAAACGCAGGGCGGCTTCGATCTCATCGGCCAACTCGTCACGGGCCAGGTTCAAGGCCGAGCAATTCACGGCCATGGTCAGCTCGGGGTAACCGCGGTCAGACAGCAGGCTCAAATCGTGACAGGCCTGACGCAATACCCAGTGGTCGAGCTCGGCAATTAATCCGTTGTTTTCGGCAATGCCGATAAACCGGTCCGGGGCCAGCAACCCATGTTGCGGATGTTGCCAGCGCACCAGTGCTTCCAGGCGGGTGACCTTGCCCAGTTTCATGTCGAAGATCGGTTGGTAGAACAGCACCAATTCATTGCGGCCGCGCAGCGCGGCGCGCAGCTCCTCTTCCAGTTGCAGTTCAAGAAAGGCGCGGGTTTTAAGGTTGGAGCTGAAGAAGTTCAGGCTGTTACGCCCGGCGTCCTTGGACTGGTAAAGCGCCAGGTCAGCGGTTTTAAGCAACTCTTCGCAGGTCAGCCCGTCATCGGGGAACAGGCTGATGCCAATGCTGGTGGTCATCACCATGCGCCGGCCGGCCAGTTCGATCGGTTCTTTCATCTTCAGCATGATGCGCTGGGCCAGGTGCCGCGCTTCGTCGCGATGGTGAATGTTGATCAGGATGCAGAACTCGTCGCCGCCAAACCGCGCGACCACATCGTCATGGCTGCGTACCGACCCCTTGATATGCCCGGCCAGTACGGTGAGCAGTTGGTCGCCGGCATCGTGGCCGAGGCTGTCATTGATGCGCTTGAAGTGGTCGATATCGAGGAAGATCACCGCCATCATGCCGTTACTAGCGGTTTTTTCCGCGACCTTCTCGGCAAAGATCTGGTTGAAGCCGCGACGGTTGAGCAGGCTGGTCAACGCATCGAAGTGCGCCACTTGTTGCAGCGAAGCGCGGGCTTGGTCCAGCTCACTGAGCAGGGCGTTGACCCGGCGCAGGTCGCGCTCCTTGTGTTGCAGTTTTTTGTCGGCGAGAGCGGCGCTGACGCTGCTGCCGATCACCAACAGGGTGATCACGGCCACCGACAAGCCCAGTTGAATCGGGTTGTTATCCAGTGGCAACGACAGGTCAGCGCCGGCCGGCACCAGCATTTGCATGGCCGCCATGCCGGTAAAGTGCATGCTCAGGATGCCGGCGCCCAGCACCAGGCTGGCGGCGTATTTGAGCAGTTGATGGAAAACGCCGGCGCCGGTGCGCAGGTAGCTCGACAGCAACAGCGCGGCCAGGCTGGCGCCGATGGCAATGGCCACGGAGGCCATGAACAGGTCGGTTGCGAAGTACACATCGGCCTGGGAGCGCATGGCCGACATGCCGACGTAATGCATCAGCGCGATACCCAGGCCCATCCAAATCGACGCCAGCAAATATTGATGGAATCGCAGGCGCGTGTGACTCAGGGTTTGCATGGCGAACAGCGAAGCGATCAAGGCGATCACCAGCGAGGCGAACGTCATGAGCAATTCATAATGAATGGCGATAGGTGCCTGGAAGGCCAGCATGCTGATGAAGTGCGTCGACCAGATGCCACCCGCCAGGCAACCCGCTCCCAACCAGCGCCAATGACGGCGGGCGGTAGGGTCGTCGACATGGCCGACACGTTCAGCCATGTCCAGCGTGCCGAAACCGGCCGCGCAAGCAACCAGATACGCCAGTAGCACCAGAAAAGGGTTATGACTGCAATTGAGTAATAAGTGCCCGTTCTCTGGCAGGTCGGTAAAAAAATGCAGACCCAGCCATTCCATAGCAAGCCCCGTCATAGCGTCACGTCACTGCCTACGGCGATGACCTATGAAGTCGAGTATAGAAGCCTCGCGGGATTTGCCAGGGATAATGGCACTTTGCTCTCAACCATTTTGGCATGCCCGCCATAGCGTTTGATGCTAAGCGCTGATCGGCAGGTCCAGTTCAAAAGGTGCCTCTAACGGCGGCAGGCCAAAGGCGGCGCGCGCCTTGTCGCAGTCGACGTTGTGTTCGCCCTGGCTCCATGACGCGTCGAACTCACGGCAGGGGCTCGAACGTTGTTCATAGATGGTGCAACGGGTGCCCTTGCCGACTTCACCCTCAAGGCTGCAACACCGGGCGGGTTTCTGGTCGGTACCGATCATCGCCACGCGCGTGGGGTTGATCTGCACCACCAGGTCATCGGGCACTGTGCCACCCGATGAGGCGCATTCACCCCAGAAGAAAGACACACGAAAGTGTGAACAGCAGGCACCGCAACTCAGACACGGACTGGCTTCGGACATGGGCGTCATCGATAAGAAAAGCAGGATTGGGGTGTTACGGAAGGCTCGCCATTCTATCCGTGCCATGGCGGTTGGGAAGGGGGGCGCGAACTTATATTTTCGTAGGGAAAGTCCCGCGGTTACGGGCGAAATCATGCCCTATCAGCTTTACGAATCATTACAGACAAGCGTGCCTGGCCTGATTATGTTGCAGGTACCGGGCAGGATGCATCGGGCATCGCAGCTCTCATAACAATAAAAGAGACGGACCCATGCAGAACTCGACCCAAGCGGCGAATGCCTGGCGCATTCTGTTCCTGCTGTTTCTCGCCAACCTGTTCAATTTTTTCGACCGCACCATCCCCGCCATCATCATCGAGCCAATCCGCATGGAATGGCATTTGAGCGACTTCCAGCTCGGTATCATCGGCACCGCCTTCACCATCGTTTACGCCATCGCCGGCCTGCCGCTCGGGCGCCTGGCCGATACCGGTTCACGCAGCAAACTGATGGGCTGGGGCTTGTTTGCCTGGAGCGGGCTGACGGCGGTCAACGGCATGGTCGGCAGCTTCTGGACCTTTTTGCTGGTGCGCATGGGCATCGGCATCGGTGAAGCCAGCTATGCGCCGGCGGCCAATTCGCTGATCGGCGACCTGTTTCCCGCCCACCGCCGCGCCCGGGCCATGGGTATTTTCATGCTGGGCCTGCCGTTGGGCCTGCTGCTGGCGTTCTTCACCATTGGCGCGATGGTCAAGGCGTTCGACAGCTGGCGCGCACCGTTCTTTATCGCGGCTGTGCCGGGGCTGATCCTCGCGATCTTCATGTTCTATATCAAGGAACCCAAGCGCGGCGCGGCGGAAACCGTGCAAGTCTCCCAGGAACGCGTCGACCGCCCGATTCGTCGCGTTCTGGCGGTACCGACCTTCCTGTGGCTGGTGCTGGCCGGGTTGTGCTTTAACTTCGCCACCTATGCGTGCAACTCGTTCCTGGTGCCGATGTTGCAGCGCTATTTCCTGATGCCGTTGCAGGACGCCGCAGTGGCCACCGGCGTGATCGTCGGCATCACCGGGCTGGTGGGCCTGACCCTGGGCGGTTGGATTGCCGACAAGATCCATCAGCGGGTCGCCAACGGCCGGCTGCTGTTTGCCGCGTGCAGCCTGATTATCTCGACCATTACCACTGCCTGGGCCTTGCACGCGGGGCGCATTGAGATTGGCGTGTTTGTGGCGCTGTTCAGTGTGGGCTGGTTGTTTGCCTATAACTTCTACACCTGCGTGTACACGGCGATCCAGGACGTGGTTGAGCCGCGCCTGCGCGCCACGGCGATGGCACTGTTTTTTGCCGGCTTGTACTTGCTGGGCGGTGGCATGGGGCCGGTGGTGGTGGGCGGCCTGTCTGATCATTTTGCCCATTCGGCAATGTATGCCGATGGCGCCTCGCAGATGACCGAGGCGTATAAAGCGGTGGGGTTGCACGACGCCATGTACCTGATTCCGGTGGCGCTGTTCTTGACCATGTTGTTTCTGTTCCAGGCCTCACGCAGTTTTGTACGCGATGCCAAGAAGATGAAGGATGGGCTGGGGGCGGTGGAGGTGCCGGCTGCTGCCGCTGTAGCTTGATCGTTCCCACGCTCCGCGTGGGAATGCATCCTGTGACGCTCTGCGTCATGCTTCTAGGAGCGGACGCAGAGCGTCCAGGGCGGCATTCCCACGCAGAGCGTGGGAACGATCAAAGGCCCGCATTGCGCGGGCCTTCTTCTTTAGCAGGGCAGGGCGGTTATCAACCCGCTACCAACACCCGAATGGCCTCCAACCGCAGCGCCGCCTTGTCGAGCATGGCCAGGCCTTGCTCGCGCTGGTTGCGCAGCGCCACCAGCTCGCTGTCGCGCACGGTCGGGTTGACCGCTTGCAACGCGGTCAGGCGCGCCAGTTCTTCGTCGGTGTCGGCTGCCAGACGGCGTTTAGCCTCGGCCACACGCTCGGCGTGGCGCGGGGTGATCTTCTCTTCGCCGGCATTGATGCGTGGCGTGAGTTGATCGCGCTGGGCCTGCACGAACTTGTTGGCGCTGGCGCGTGGCACGCTTTCCAGCTGGTCATTGAGGGTTTCAAACGACACACGACCAGACAGGTCATTGCCGTTGGTGTCCAGCAGGCAGCGCAGCGCCGCCGGCGGCAAGTAACGACCCAGTTGCAGCGCGCGCGGTGCCACCACTTCGCTGACGTAGAGCAGTTCGAGCAACACGGTGCCCGGCTTGAGCGCCTTGTTCTTGATCAGCGCCACGGCGGTGTTGCCCATCGAGCCGGACAGCACCAGGTCCATGCCGCCTTGCACCATCGGGTGTTCCCAAGTGATGAACTGCATGTCTTCACGCGACAGCGCCTGGTTACGGTCGTAGGTGATGGTCACACCTTCGTCGTCGCCGAGGGGGAAGCTGGCGTCGAGCATTTTTTCGCTGGGCTTCAAGATCAGGGCGTTTTCCGAATGGTCTTCGCTGTCGATGCCGAAGGCGTCGAACAGGGTTTCCATGTAGATCGGCAGGGCGAACTGGTCGTCTTGCTCAAGAATGTCTTCCACCAGCGCATCGCCTTCACCCGCGCCGCCGGAGTTGAGCTCCAGCAGGCGGTCGCGACCGGTGTGCAGTTCCTGTTCCAGACGCTCGCGCTCGGCACGGGCTTCGTCGATCAGGGCTTGCCACTCGCCGTCGTCGGCGTTTTCCAGCAGCGGCAGCAGGCGCGGGCCGAACTGATGCTGCAAGGCGTTGCCGGTCGGGCAGGTGTTGAGGAACGCGTTCAGCGCTTCGTGGTACCACTGGAACAGCCGTTCTTGCGGGCTGGTTTCCAGGTACGGCACGTGCAGCTCGATCACATGCTTCTGGCCGATCCGGTCCAGACGGCCGATCCGCTGTTCCAGCAGGTCCGGGTGGGACGGCAGGTCGAACAGCACCAAGTGGTGGGAGAACTGGAAGTTGCGACCTTCACTGCCGATTTCCGAGCAGATCAGCACCTGGGCGCCGAACTCTTCGTCTGCAAAGTAGGCAGCGGCGCGGTCACGCTCGAGGATGTTCATGCCCTCGTGGAACACTGTGGCCGGGATGCCGGAGCGCACGCGCAGGGCGTCTTCCAGGTCCATGGCGGTTTCGGCGTGGGCGCAGATCACCAGCACTTTGGTGCGCTTGAGCATTTTCAGCTGGTCTATCAGCCACTCGACGCGCGGGTCGAAACGCCACCAGCGGTTTTCTTCTTCAACATCCGGCTGCGACTGGAAGCTGACTTCCGGGTACAGCTCGGCGTGTTCGCCCAGCGGCAGTTCGAGGTATTCGTCCGGGTTCGGCAGCGGGTAAGCGTGCAGCTTGCGCTCCGGAAAACCCTGCACGGCGGCGCGGGTATTACGGAACAGTACGCGGCCGGTGCCGTGGCGGTCGAGCAGCTCACGCACCAGGCGTGCGCTGGCTTCGGTGTCGCCATCGTTGACGGCGGTGAGCAGTGCTTCACCTTCGTCACCGAGGAAACCCTGGATGGTCTTGTGCGCTTTTGGCGACAGGCGGCCCTTGTCCAGCAATTCCTGCACCGCTTCGGCCACCGGGCGATAGTTCTCGCTTTCGGCGCGGAAGGCGTGCAGGTCGTGGAAGCGGTTCGGGTCCAACAGGCGCAGGCGCGCGAAGTGGCTGTCCTGGCCCAGTTGTTCCGGAGTGGCGGTCAGCAGCAGCACGCCTGGGATCACTTCGGCCAGTTGCTCGACCAGCGCGTATTCCGGGCTGGCTTTTTCTTCATGCCAGACCAGGTGGTGGGCTTCGTCGACCACCAGCAGGTCCCAGCCGGCGGCGAACAGCGCGTCCTGGGCCTTTTCGTCGTCCACCAGCCATTCCAGAGCCACCAGCGCCAGCTGGGTGTCTTCGAACGGGTTGGCGGCATCGCTTTCGATAAAACGTTCTTCGTCGAACAGCGCAACCTGCAGGTTGAAGCGACGGCGCATTTCCACCAGCCACTGGTGCTGGAGGTTTTCCGGCACCAGGATCAGTACGCGGTTGGCGCGCCCCGACAGCAGCTGGCGATGGATCACAAGGCCCGCTTCGATGGTCTTGCCCAGGCCCACTTCGTCGGCCAGCAATACCCGTGGCGCGATACGGTCAGCGACTTCACGGGCAATGTGCAGTTGGTGAGCAATAGGTTGCGCACGCACGCCGCCCAGGCCCCACAGCGAGGACTGCAACTGACGGCTGGTGTGTTCCAGCGTGTGATAGCGCAGCGAGAACCAGGCCAGCGGGTCGATCTGCCCGGCGAACAGACGGTCGCTGGCCAGGCGGAACTGGATAAAGTTCGACAGTTGGGTTTCCGGCAGGGTGACTTGCTCGTTCTGCCCGTTAAGGCCGTGGTAGACCAGCAGGCCATCGACGTCGTCGACTTCCTGTACGGTCATTTTCCAGCCTTCGAAATGGGTGATGCTGTCACCCGGCGAAAACCTCACACGAGTGAGGGGCGCATTCCGTAGCGCATACTGACGAGTGTCGCCAGTGGCCGGATAGAGCACGGTCAACAAGCGCCCGTCCTGTGCCAGAACGGTGCCTAACCCCAGCTCTGCTTCGCTGTCACTAATCCAGCGTTGCCCCGGTTGATACTGCTGCGCCATGCTGCCTGACTCCCGCCGTGAAAAAGCCGACTATTCTAACGGAACACGGCTTCCAGACCAAAAGGAATAGGTGCAGCTTCATGCTTTAAGCTACAAGCGGCAAGAAAAAGGGCGATAGGTTCGTCGGATAGATGACGATTGGTTCACAAGTTGGGGGCTTGGCACTCAAGTCGTCCCTCCCGCAGCCGACAGTCTGCGCAACAGGAGACTAAAAACCATGCTGCCACCCATACTGCCCTTGAGCGTTGTGCCGGTCACGTCGCAACTTGATCCGGTGCGCCAGAAGCCGGACATCCCGCCCGTGGTGCCCGTGCAGGCCGGCTCGAACGAAAGCACCATCGACCTGAAAAAGGGCGATGCCGAGCAGTCGACCCTGCTGTTGCGCGAAGAACAACGCCGTCAGCAGGAGCAACAGAAACGCCGGCGCGAAGCGGATGCAGACCCCGAGGCGCATCTGGCGGTCCCTGGCGATGAGCTCAACGCCGACAACACGGTACCGGTGGCGCCGCTGATCGAAGACGCGCCGCGCCAGGGTTTGTGGGTGGACGTCGAGGTTTAATCGCGCAACTCGCGCAGCGCGGCGATCAGCAACTCGATGTCGTGTTCGGTGTTGAGCGGGCTGACGGAAACCCGCGCGATGCCTGTAAGCCCCCGCGCCTGCATATCCAGCGGCGTGTAGGCCACGCCGTTGGCGCCGATGTTGATGCGCTTCAGTCCCAGCCGACGTTTGAGTTCAAACGCCTCCCAGCCGGCGAGGTTGAAGGCGACCAGGCCGGAGTGAGCCGTGCCCAGATCGTGCAGGGAAACGCCCGGAATCTGACGCAGCGCGTCGCGGATTCGTCCACTGAGCTGCAGGACCCTTTCCCATGTCCGCTCCACGCCCAGTCGGTTGATTTCCTGCAACGCATTGCCCAACCCCGCCAATAAGGCGTAGGACACTTCGCTGGTTTCAAAGCGGCGGGCATCGTTACGCAGGTCGAACCCTTGAGCGGTCCAGGGCGCCGAGAACACGTCGCGCTGGGCGGGGTTCAGGCGTTGCAGAAAGTCCGGCCGCACATACAACAGCGCCGTGCCACGCGGCCCGCGCAGGTGTTTACGCCCGGCGGACTTGAGCACATCGCAGTGCAGCGCCTGCACATCCACCGGCAACTGGCCGACCGCCTGGCCGGCGTCGATGAAGTAGGGGATTGCGTAGCGCCTGGCCACTTCGCCGATGGCCTGGGCCGGGTTGATCAGGCCGCCATTGGCCGGCAGCCAGGTCAGGTCGATCAGCTTGACGTTGGTATCAATCATCGCTTCCAGCGCCAGCGGGCAGACTGCGCCGGTCGCATCGCAGGGAATGACCTCCACATGTGCACCCGCTTGCACGGCCAACTGCATACTCGCCAGGTTGCCGCCCCATTCATGGCGGCCCACCAGGATGCGGTCGCCGGGCTGCCACGGCCCCAAAGCCTGGAACGCCATGCTCCAGGCGGTTGAGCCGCTGCTGGCAAAGGCCATCGAGGCGGCGGGCGCATTGAGCAATTGTCCAGCTGCGCGCCGGGCTTTTTCCACCAGGATCGCGCCATGCTCGCCGGCTTCCATCGGGCCATCGCGGGCTTCGCGCTGCAACTGGTCGAAGATCGCGTCGAGTGTGGCTTGGCTCGGCAGCGACGCACCGGCATGGTTGAAGTGCACGATGCCCGAATGGCAGCCGGGTGTGGCGTCGCGCAGGTCCTGGACTTGCAGCGGGCTCACGACAGCAGCTCGAAAATTGCGTCCACCTCCACGGCGACGCCGGCGGGCAGGCTCGACACACCGACGGCGGTGCGCACATGCCGGCCTTTGTCGCCCAAGGCATTCACCAGCAGATTGGATGCGCCATTGGCAACCCCGCTTTGGCGCGTGAAATCGCCGCTGCTGGCGATGAACACACCCAAGCGGAGAATGCGCACTACACGCGACAGGTCATCGCCGACGGCAGCGCTTAACTGGCCGAGCAACCCCAACGCCGCCAGCTCTGCCGCCTGGGCGCCTTCTTCATCGCTGAGGGATTCGCCCAGCCGGCCGATGTAGGCAGGTTTACCGTCGAGCATTGGAATTTGCCCGGAAATAAACAGCTGGTTCTGGCTGGTGACGTGGTTGATGTAGTTGGCTGCGGGTTGGCTGGGAGTTGGCAGCGTCAGGCCAAGGGCTAGTACGCGTTGGCGGATGGAGTCGCTCATGTTCAATCCTCTTGGGTGAAGAGGGGTGAGCATGTTGGACGCAGTGAGGGGCGACAAACGGATAGATCTCACGGGACGTATCGAAATAACTCAAGTGTCGCAACAAGCTTCCTTTAGCCAGGCGCTGAAACATTCGACGGCTTCGCTGGCCGGGCCTTGGGCGGCGATCAGCCAGTAGCCGATTTCACTGTGATAGCGCGGCCAGTCAAAGGCTTCCACCAGGCTGCCGTCCTGGAGCCTGCGCGCTATCAGGCGATGACGGCCCATGGCGATGCCTTGGCCAGCCACGGCGGCCTCAACCACGATGTTGTAATCGTGCAGCAGCACGCGGGGGTGGTGGTCGAGGTTGACCTGATAGTGCGCCGACCAATCCGTCCACTCGAAAGGGCGGTGCGAGGTGGCCATCAACAAGGGCGCGTTGTGCAGTTGGCTGGCCTTGAAGGCCGGGCTGCACACCGGTGAAATGACTTCCGCCATCAAGCGCGTGGCCTGTACATCGGGCCAGTCGCCCTTGCCATAACGAATGGCCAGGTCGACCTCGGCGGCGGCGACATTGGCTAATTGAATCGCCGGCAGCAGTTCCACCTGGATATGCGGATAACGATTGAGAAACCCGGCCAGGCGCGGGGCCAGCCACAGAGTGGCAAACGAGGCGAGCAGGCCTACGCGCAGGACTGTGGTCGTGGGGGCGACTTTCTGCGCGCGGGTGGCGGCGGCAATCATGCCGAGGGCCGGGCGAATTTCGTCGTAGTAGTGTTGGCCGTCGGTGGTCAGATCAATCGCGCGGGTGCGTCGGATAAACAGTGGTTTGCCCAGATACTGTTCGAGCTTTTGCACCTGGTGGCTGAGTGCGCTCTGGGTAACCGACAACTCATTGGCGGCCTTGATAAAACTCAAGTGCCGCGCCACCGCCTCAAAAGCGCGCAGGGCCAGCAGCGGCGGAAGGTCATTGTGCAGTGCCAACTGAGTGCGCCTACAGGGTAAGTGGGAAAGTGTCGATTTTGGGCGATGTGCTTCCTTTTGTCGCCCGCAGATTCTCCTGTCGTAGTTTGGGGATATGCCCTACATCTCCCCGGGCAGCTGTACGCAAAGCTCTGTGTCTTTTTTGAGACGGTAGAGCGATGAAAAACCTTATAAAGGCCAATGTGATCGGGTTGGCTGTTTCAATGGGCCTTTGCGCGGGCGCCGCAGCGAATGAGTCACCGCTGGTGGGGGCCTGGAAGCTGGTCGGCTATCAGGTTGAATCCCAGGATACCCGCGAGAAAATCCCGGCAATGGGCAGCCGTCCTTCCGGGCGCGTTATTTTTACCGCGGATCATCGAGTGGCTTTCGTGTTGACCGGCGAGGGAAGAAAGCCCGGCACTTCCGACGCTGAAAAATCAGTGCTGTTGAATACGCTGGTGGCTTATACCGGTATTGAGCGGGTCGAGGGCAATCAATGGTGCACAGAGGTTGATTCTGCCTGGAATCCGGCGTGGGTGGGGACGGTGCAATGCCGTGATTTTCAGGTCAGGGGCAACACCCTGGAAGTGCTGACGCCCTGGCGCCAAATGCCGAATTGGCCGGGGACTACCCGTTCCATCATTACCTTTGAGCGGGATAAATAAGCGCCAGGAGAGGGAAGTACGGGGATTTTCATTCTGGTATTTGCCGTCGAGCGGGAGAGGCCGCATTATTGAGCCATTCCCGCCACGACGTATGCCCAGCCATGAGTGATGACGACAAGCTGATTGACCTGAATGCTGAACGCGCCAAGCGTGTGCATGACCTGAATGACAAGCGCCTGAACGAAGTGCGCCAGGCGTTTGAACAGGCGATGCCTTTAGGCAAGACCAGGAAGAAGTCGAAGAACAAACCGAAAAAGCGTTGAAACAACCTGCATCTGTTGATGCAGGTCAGTTATTGCCCTTCTTTACGCCCCGTTGCGGGCGACATTGATCCCCGTCAATTTTCCAATCCGCCTTCTCCATTAACTTAGCCCTATCGCAACAGGGCATGAGCAGGAGGCCGGTCATGTTTTTCGATAATGTGGTATTTGCCGGGGTGCTGACTGTCAGCCTCATGGTGCTGTTTTTTGTAGGGTTCGGGATTTTTATCTGGAAGGACGCTAATAAGCGTAAAGAACCGTAAGTTCTTCCGGGTTACATGAGCACGCAAGGCATTTTGGGCGACTTCGGTCGCCCTTTTTTTTGCCTGCTATTTAATGTGTTGTGCAGATGATCGTTCCAACGCTCCGCGTGGGAATGCCTCATGTGACGCTCCGCGTCACGCCTTTAAGAGCAGACGCGGAGCGTCCAGGGCTGCATTCCCACGCGGAGCGTGGGAATGATCTGTAGATAAAAAAGCCGCAGCCTATCAGCTACCCAATGCCTTGGACGCCAGCCAGAACAACCCGGCCGACAGGCCCACGGTTGCCGGCAAGGTCAACACCCAGGCCATCAGGATGGTCTTCACCGTGCCACCTTGCAGCCCGCTTTTGTTGGCGACCATGGTGCCGGCCACGCCGGATGACAACACGTGGGTCGTCGACACCGGCAGGCTGAAGATGTTGGCCAGGCCAATCATGCTCGCCGTTGTGATTTGCGCCGACATGCCTTGAGCGTAGGTCATGCCTTGCTTGCCGATCTTCTCACCGATGGTCAGTACCACACGCTTCCAGCCCACCATGGTGCCCAGGCCCAGGGCCAGTGCGACGGCGAGGATCACCCAGAACGGGGCGTATTCGGTGGTGGCGGTCAAGTCTTTGCGCAGCTTGTCCAGGTCGGACTTCTCACGCGCATCCAGGCCCGGCAGCTTGCCGACTTTCTTCGCGGTGTCGTCCAGGCACAGCAGGTAGCGGCGCACTTCAATGCGGTGCTCGGCAGTCAGCGAGTGGTAGTCGGAAACGCCTTTCAAGGTGTCCATCAACGCATTGATGGTCGGTTCGGTCTGCTGCGGGTTGCACTGGAACTTGCCCGGCAGGTCGTCCTTGACGCTTTTGCCCAGTGCCAGGAACTCACCGAGGGTGGCGTTATTGCGCTCGTAGAACTGGCTCAAGTGCACAGTAGCGTCGCGAGTACGTTCAATCTGGTAAGTGGTGCTGCCCAGGTCGAGTACGAACTGCGCCGGTACGATACCGATGAGCACCAGCATGATCAGGCCGATGCCCTTCTGGCCATCGTTGGAGCCGTGCACGAAGCTCACGGCCATGGCCGAGATCACCAATACCAGACGGTTCCAGAACGGTGGGTGCTTCTTGTCGTCGAGCTTGCGGCGCTGGTCCGGGGTCTTGTGCATTTTCGACAGTGGGCGCCACCACTTCAGGCCGATCAGCACCAGGGCTGCGACCAGGAAACCGGCCATCGGCGAGAACACCAGGGAAGCGCCGATATCGATGGCTTTCTGCCAGTTCACACCGTCAGCCAAGGGGATATCGTTGATCAGGGCATTGGCCAGGCCGACACCGAGGATCGAGCCGATCAAGGTATGGGAGCTGGAGGCCGGGATACCGAAGTACCAGGTGCCCAGGTTCCAGGTGATCGCTGCTGCCAATAAAGAGAAGACCATTGCCAGGCCATGGCCGGTGTTCACATTGATCAGCAACTCCACCGGCAGCAAGTGCACGATGGCGTAGGCGACACCCACACCACCGAGCAACACGCCGAGGAAGTTGAACACCCCGGAGAAGAACACGGCCAGATGCGGCGGCATGGCTTTGGTGTAGATGACTGTGGCCACCGCGTTAGCGGTGTCATGAAAGCCATTGATGAACTCGAAGGCGAGGACAAAGGCCAGGGCGAGCAACAGGCTCACTAGAACCCAAGCATCCAGTCCGCTGAATAAATCGATCATGAAGGTTTTCTGACCCGGTCGTAAGGGGGCGCGATTATGCCAGAAAACCTCAGTAATCGATGCATTAGCTGCTCATCGGTAACAATCTTCACTGAAAAAATACCGGGCAACGCGGCGCATCCCAGGGTTTTCGGGGCTTTGGCAAGTCTTTGATTTATAAAGTGCGGGGTCGAAAAGACACGGATTTGTCATGCAAACGTCATGTCAGAAACATTTGTATGAAATTTCGTTGGCTGCAGCAGGACGCTGACCAATGGTGTGTCAATGCGCGGTGCCCTCCGCTGGCGGTGAGCCAGCAGAGACAGCAAAACCCTGGAAACTCTGAGCGAAGGGCTTATGGCTCTTCGGTTTTGAGTTCCTGTTCAATCTTTTGAATTTCCTGGGCAAATGCCTGATCCAGCAAACTGGCCCGTTTGCGCCAGGGTTTGCGCTCGGGTTCAGGTTGCGCGGCGTAGGTGGTGACTTCCCCGCCGTAAACGTCCTTGTAACGTTGTTCCTGGCGCTCAAGTTCCGCGCGCAGTTCGTCTTTCGTCACAGTATTACCTAATTAAGTTGAGTGTATTGACGGTGCAGCGTCATGCCTGAAAGTCGTCCTCGGGTTGTTTGAAATTGAACAGTAAAACCATTCAAGTTTGAAAAGGACCAAAGGGCAGATCTTATAAACAGGTATGTGTGACCGGTGATGCCTGCAATGCGCATCGCCTGGTGAGCTCCACTCCCGATGATAAAGAAACCGGGCTGACCTCTGCACAAGCTGCATTATAGCGGCGCGTTTGAATAAAACTATCAGCATTAAGTTAAAAAGCGTCAACTTCGTGTGAGGCTTTTGTTACATGGCGGTGTGAGTCCTGGGCATTGGGCGCATTACTGTAGTGGTCATCTCGGCTTTCGGGTTCCACCAGGAGAATTGCGATAATCGCATGATCGTCCGATAATCGCCCAATGTTGCGGGCGCCGCCTTGTACATCCCGACCGGCCCGGCTTGTAATGGCGGCCAACCCTCCCAGCGGTTGAAAACAAGAGAAAGGACCCTTGAAATGAACGATCAATTGCGCAACTCCTTCGCGTCAGTGGCGCCGCCGATCGTGGCTTCACCGGCCAAACGTATCCAGGCGTTTACCGGTGATCCGGACTTCATGACCTCCCTGGCCCGAGGCCTGGCGGTGGTGCAGGCATTTCAGGAGCGCAAGCGCCACCTGACCATCGCCCAGATCAGCCATCGCACCGAAATCCCGCGCGCCGCCGTGCGCCGTTGCCTGCACACCTTGATCAAACTCGGTTATGCCACCACCGATGGGCGCACCTATTCACTGCTGCCCAAAGTCCTGACCCTGGGGCATGCGTATTTGTCCTCCACGCCATTGGCCGTATCGGCCCAGCCGTACCTGGACCGTATGAGCGAGCAATTGCACGAGGCTTGCAACATGGCGACCCTGGAAGGCGACGACATCCTGTATATCGCCCGCTCGGCCACTACCCAGCGCCTGATCTCGGTGGACCTGTCGGTGGGCGGGCGTTTGCCGGCGTATTGCACATCGATGGGGCGCATCCTCCTGGCGGCGCTGGACGATGCCTCGCTCAAGGACTATCTCGACCACGCCGAGCTGCAAACCAAGACCAGCCGCACCCTGACCACACCCGAAGCCTTGTTCGAATGCCTGCAACAAGTGCGTCAGCAGGGCTGGTGCATCGTCGATCAGGAGCTGGAACAGGGCCTGCGCTCCATCGCCGTGCCGGTGTACGACGCGTCCGGCCAGGTGTTGGCCGCGCTCAATGTCAGCACCCACGCCGGACGCGTCAGCCGCAGCGAGCTGGAACAGCGTTTCCTGCCGAGCATGCTCAGCGCCAGCCGCGAGCTGAGTGCGCAACTGTTTGCCTAAGTGTTCGGTGACCGCACAGATCCCGGCTTGATCAATTGACGCTGTTTCCCCCGACTTATTACTGTGCGGCAGCGCTCTGAAGAGCCGCCAATAATAATGACGACCCCAGGTCGTTAGCCCGCCATCGGTGTGGAATAAAAATAATGAATCAGCCTTCTGTCGGTACCACCCTGGACGTGCAGTCCTTTATCAACGCCCAGCCACTGTCGCGCTACCAGTGGCGTGTGGTGATCCTGTGTTTCCTGATTGTCTTCCTCGACGGCCTCGACACCGCCGCCATGGGCTTTATTGCGCCGGCGTTGTCCCAGGATTGGGGTATCGACCGCGCCAGCCTCGGCCCGGTGATGAGCGCCGCGCTGATCGGCATGGTTTTCGGCGCACTCGGTTCCGGCCCGCTGGCGGACCGTTTCGGGCGCAAAGTGGTGCTGGTGAGTGCGGTGTTGGTGTTTGGCGCATTCAGCCTGGCTTCGGCCTACAGCACTAACGTCGACCAACTGCTGGTGCTGCGCTTTCTGACCGGGCTGGGCCTGGGCGCGGGAATGCCGAACGCCACGACGCTGCTGTCCGAATACACCCCCGAGCGCCACAAATCGTTGCTGGTGACCAGCATGTTCTGCGGTTTCAACCTGGGCATGGCCGGCGGCGGGTTTATCTCGGCCAAGCTGATCCCGGCGTTCGGCTGGCATAGCCTGTTGCTGATCGGCGGCATCCTGCCGTTGATCCTGGCGGTGGTGCTGCTGGTCTGGCTGCCGGAATCGGCGCGTTACCTGGTGGTGCGCAATCGCGGCACCGACAAGGTGCGTAAAACCTTGTCTCCCATTGAACCCACGATTGTTGCCCAGGCGAGCAGCTTCAGCGTGCCCGAGCAAAAAACCGTCAAGGCCCGCAGCGTGTTTGCGGTGATTTTCTCCGGCACCTACAGCGCCGGCACCTTGCTGCTGTGGCTCACCTACTTTATGGGCCTGGTGATTGTTTACCTGCTGACCAGTTGGCTGCCGACCCTGATGCGCGACAGCGGCGCCAGCATGGAACAGGCCGCCTTTATCGGCGCGTTGTTCCAGTTTGGCGGCGTGCTCAGTGCGGTCGGCGTGGGCTGGGCGATGGACCGCTTCAACCCTCACAAGGTCATCGGCACCTTCTACCTGCTGGCCGGGGTGTTTGCCTACGCCGTGGGGCAGAGTCTGGGCAATATCACGCTATTGGCGACCTTGGTGTTGATCGCCGGGATGTGCGTCAACGGCGCGCAATCGGCCATGCCGTCCCTCGCTGCACGCTTCTACCCGACCCAGGGCCGCGCCACCGGTGTGTCGTGGATGCTTGGCATCGGCCGCTTCGGCGCGATCCTCGGCGCGTGGATGGGCGCCACCTTGCTGGGCCTGGGCTGGAACTTCGAGCAGGTGCTGACGGCGTTGGTGATTCCGGCGGCGTTGGCCACGGCTGCTGTGGTGATCAAGGGCATGGTCAGCCATGCGGATGCTACCTGATACCCGCGCGATTCAAGTGGGCGCTAAATTGTTTGGGAGCTGGCTTGCCTGCGATTGCATCACCACGGTTTACCTGACAGACCGAGGTGTCTGCATCGCAGGCAAGCCAGCTCCCACATAAGCCAAACCCTCAGACTGATCGAGTTTTGGCAAAAGATTAGCTAGACAACAATCTGTTCGATAATCGAACGCTGAGTCGATTATCGGATTGTTTGGCCCATTTGCCCGGCTTAATCTTCAAGCACTTCGGCGCCACCTCAGCGCCTTTTTCGATCAACACCGGGAGCCCAACCCCATGGCTGAAATTCTCACCCTGCGTGATGCGGTCAAGCGCTTCGTGAACGACGGCGATACCGTCGCCCTCGAAGGCTTCACCCATCTGATTCCTACGGCAGCGGGTCATGAAATCATTCGTCAGGGCAAGAAAGACCTGACGCTGGTGCGCATGACGCCTGACCTGATCTACGACCAGTTGATCGGTGCCGGCTGCGCGCGCAAATTGATTTT
The DNA here is from genome assembly GCF_900006605.1 of Pseudomonas sp. 58 R 3. Taxonomy (NCBI): domain Bacteria; kingdom Pseudomonadati; phylum Pseudomonadota; class Gammaproteobacteria; order Pseudomonadales; family Pseudomonadaceae; genus Pseudomonas; species Pseudomonas sp. 58 R 3. The sequence goes on from NZ_CVTT01000038.1 coordinate 471,845, forward strand.
CTCCTGGGGCGGCAACCCGGGCGTGGGTTCCCTGCATCGCCTGCGTGATGCGGTCGAAAAACAATGGCCGCAGCCGCTGGAGATCGAAGAACACAGCCACGCCGACCTGGCCAATGCCTACGTCGCCGGTGCCTCCGGCCTGCCGTTTGCGGTGCTGCGCGCCTACGCCGGCTCCGACCTGCCCAAGGTCAACCCGCTGATCAAGACCGTGACCTGCCCATTCACCGGCGAAGTGCTGGCGGCGGTGCCGTCGGTGCGCCCGGACATCACCGTGATCCACGCACAAAAGGCCGACCGCAAGGGCAACGTGCTGCTCTGGGGCATTCTCGGTGTGCAGAAGGAAGCGGCCCTGGCGGCCAAGCGTTGCATCGTCACCGTCGAAGAAATCGTCGATGACCTGAATGCACCGATGAACAGCTGCGTATTGCCGACCTGGGCCCTGACCGCGGTATGCCACGTGCCCGGTGGCGCACATCCGTCCTACGCCCACGGCTACAACGAGCGCGACAACCGTTTCTATCAGGCGTGGGACCCAATCGCCCGTGACCGTGGGACTTTTACCGCATGGATCGACGAATACATCCACGGCACCGCTGACTTCAGTGAATTCCAGGCCAAGCTGACCCACGCGCAGGAGGCCAAGTAATGGCTTACTCGACCAATGAAATGATGACCGTCGCCGCCGCGCGCCGCCTCAAGAACGGCTCGGTGTGCTTTGTCGGCATCGGCTTGCCTTCCAAGGCCGCCAACCTGGCACGCCTGACCTCGTCGCCGGACGTGGTGCTGATTTACGAATCCGGCCCGATTGGCGCCAAGCCAAGCGTATTGCCGCTGTCCATCGGTGACGGCGAACTGGCGGAAACCGCCGACACGGTCGTGCCGACCGGTGAGATTTTTCGCTACTGGCTGCAAGGCGGGCGCATTGACGTCGGCTTTCTCGGCGCCGCTCAGGTCGACCGTTTCGGCAATATCAACACCACCGTGGTGGGCGACTATCACCAACCCAAAGTGCGCCTGCCGGGTGCCGGTGGCGCGCCGGAGATTGCCGGCTCCGCCAAGAGCGTGTTGATCATCCTCAAGCAGTCGGCGCGTTCGTTTGTCGACAAGCTGGACTTCATCACCTCGGTCGGCCACGGCGAAGGCGGTGACTCACGCAAACGCCTGGGCCTGCCTGGCGCCGGCCCTGTAGGGATTATTACCGACCTGTGCATCATGGAGCCGGAGGAGGGCAGTCATGAGTTCGTGGTCACCGCGCTGCACCCTGGCGTCACCCGTGAGCAAGTGGTGGCGGCCACTGGTTGGGCGGTTCGTTTTGCCGACCACGTGAGCACCACCGCCGAGCCGACCGACGTTGAGCTGACTGCCCTGCGTGATCTCGAAGCGCGCACTGCCGCTGCCCACGGCCAAGCACCGGGAGAAGCCTGATGCGCGACGTCTTTATCTGTGATGCCATCCGCACGCCCATCGGCCGTTTCGGCGGTGGTTTGTCCACGGTGCGCGCCGATGACTTGGCAGCCTTGCCGATCAAGGCGCTGATCGAGCGCAACCCGTCGGTGGACTGGAGCGCGGTCGACGAAGTATTCCTTGGTTGCGCCAACCAGGCCGGTGAAGACAACCGCAACGTCGCGCGTATGGCGTTGCTGTTGGCGGGCTTGCCGGACAGCATTCCGGGCGTGACCCTCAACCGCCTGTGCGCCTCGGGCATGGACGCGATCGGCACGGCCTTTCGCGCCATCGCCAGCGGCGAAATGGAGCTGGCGATTGCCGGTGGCGTCGAGTCGATGTCCCGTGCGCCATTTGTGATGGGCAAGGCTGACGCGGCGTTTTCACGCAACATGAAGCTGGAAGACACCACCATCGGCTGGCGCTTTATCAACCCGTTGATGAAGGCCCAATACGGCGTGGATGCGATGCCGCAAACCGCCGATAACGTCGCCGACGACTACAACGTGTCCCGCGCCGATCAGGACGCCTTCGCCCTGCGCAGCCAGCAACGCACCGCTGCCGCACAAGCCGCAGGGTTCTTTGCTGAAGAAATCGTGCCGGTGCGCGTCGCCCATAAAAAAGGCGAAACCGTGGTGGAGCACGACGAGCATCCACGCGACACCACCCTGGAGGCCCTGGCCAAACTCAAGCCGGTCAATGGCCCGGATAAAACCGTCACCGCCGGCAATGCGTCGGGCGTGAATGATGGCGCGGCGGCGTTGATTCTGGCGTCTGCCGAAGCGGTCAAAAAGCACGGCCTCACCGCCCGCGCACGCGTGTTGGGCATGGCCAGCGCCGGGGTTGCGCCGCGTGTGATGGGCATCGGCCCGGTGCCGGCGGTGCGCAAACTGGTGGAGCGCCTGGGGTTGGCGGTCACCGACTTTGACGTGATCGAACTCAACGAAGCCTTCGCCAGCCAAGGCCTGGCGGTGTTGCGTGAACTGGGGATCGCCGACGATGCCGCGCAGGTCAACCCGAACGGCGGCGCCATCGCCCTTGGCCACCCGCTGGGCATGAGCGGCGCGCGGTTGGTGCTGACGGCGCTGCATCAGTTGGAGAAAACCGGCGGCCGCAAAGGCCTGGCGACCATGTGTGTGGGCGTCGGCCAAGGCCTGGCCCTGGCGATTGAACGCGTCTAATAAGAGAGGATTGCTCCATGAGTGACAAGCCCGGTTACCGGCGCCCGCAAGCGGGCACCCAACCTGATTACCTGCACCCGGCCTACCAGTCGACGAACCTGCGTTCGCCGTCCCAGCCGTTGGTGTTTCTGCCCCATTCCTTGTCGGAAATAACCGGCCCGACCATCGGCGCCGAGCGGATCAACGAGAAGGACAACGACCTCACCGCCCAGCACGAAGGCGAGCCCCAGGGCGAGCGCATCATCATCCACGGCCGTGTGCTGGATGAAAACGGCCTGCCGGTGCCGGGGATTCTGGTGGAGATCTGGCAGGCCAACGCCGCCGGTCGCTACAACCACAAACGCGACCTGCACGACGCGCCGCTGGACCCGAACTTTACCGGCACCGGCCGCACCGTCACCGACGCCGACGGCTGGTACCAGTTCCAGACCATCAAACCCGGCGCTTACCCGTGGGGCAACCACCACAACGCATGGCGCCCGGCGCATATTCACTTCTCGCTGTTTGGCCCCAGCGTGCTGACGCGGCTGGTCACGCAGATGTATTTCCCCGGCGACCCGTTGCTGGAATACGACCCGATCTACAACTGCGTGCCGGACACCAGCGCCAAGCAGCGCCTGATCGCGCGTTTTGATCTGGAAAAAACCGTTCCGTCCTATGCCCTCGGCTATCGCTGGGACATCGTTTTGCGCGGCCGCGACGCCACGCCGATGGAGAAATGAGATGACCCTTAATGCGACCACGTCCCACACCGTCGGGCCGTATTACCATATCGGCCTGACCTGGCTGAACCGCGAAGACCTGACCGTGCCGGCCACCTTGGGCGAGCGCGTGGCAATCAGCGGGCAAGTGGTGGACGGCAACGGTGATGTCGTCAACGACGCCATGCTGGAAGTCTGGCAGGCCAATGCCGCCGGCAAGTACGACCACCCCGAAGACGAGCAGGCCAAGGCCGTCGATCCCAACTTTGAAGGGTTCGGCCGGGTGCCGGTGGACGCCGAAGGGCGTTTTCGGTTTACCACCATCAAGCCGGGCAGTGTGCCGGGCCTGCAAGGCACGACCCAGGCGCCGCATCTGGTGGTGCTGGTGTTTGCCCGTGGTTTGGTCAAGCACTTGCTGACGCGGATTTATTTTGACGGTGAAGCGTTGAATGGCGATGACCCGTTGCTGGCGTGTGTGCCGGCTGAACGTCGCGGCACGTTGATTGCCAAGCCGGATGCTCAGGGTGTGCATCAGTGGAATGTGATTTTGCAGGGCACAGACAAGGAAACGGTGTTCTTCGACTATTGAGTGATCGTTCCCACGCTCCGCGTGGGAACGCATCCTGTGACGCTCTGCGTCACGATTTACAGAGCGGACGCGGAGCGTCCCAGGCGGCATTCCCACGCAGAGCGTGGGAACGATCACCAAAAGTCTGCTTGCGGAACATGGTTGTTGCAAAGTATGTCTAGGCTATAACCGTTCCCACTGAGTAAAAAACATGACAACAACAACGAGTCACTACACCGGAGAAGAACGCAGCAAACGGATTTTTGCGATTGTCGGGGCCTCCTCCGGCAATCTGGTCGAATGGTTCGACTTCTATGTGTATGCCTTCTGCGCGATCTATTTTGCCCCGGCGTTTTTCCCCTCGGACGATCCCACGGTCCAACTGCTCAACACCGCCGGTGTATTTGCCGCCGGGTTCCTGATGCGCCCTATTGGCGGCTGGCTGTTTGGCCGAGTGGCCGACAAGCACGGGCGTAAAAATTCGATGATGATCTCGGTGCTGATGATGTGCGCCGGTTCCCTGGTCATCGCCTTTTTGCCCACCTACAAAGATATCGGCGCCTGGGCGCCGGCCCTGCTGCTGGTGGCTCGCCTGTTCCAGGGCCTGTCGGTGGGGGGCGAATACGGCACCACGGCGACCTACATGAGTGAAGTGGCACTCAAGGGCCAGCGCGGCTTTTTTGCCTCATTCCAATACGTGACCCTGATCGGCGGCCAATTGCTGGCGGTGCTGGTGGTGGTGATCCTGCAACAGATCCTCAGCGAAGAAGAACTGCGCGCCTGGGGCTGGCGCATTCCGTTCGTGATCGGCGCCATTGCTGCGGTGATCTCCCTGCTGCTGCGTCGCACCTTGAAAGAAACCACCAGCAAGGAAATGCGTGAAGACAAAGACGCCGGCAGCATCGTCGCGTTGTTCCGCGACCACGGCAAAGCGTTCATTACCGTGTTGGGCTACACCGCCGGTGGCTCGCTGATTTTCTACACCTTCACCACGTACATGCAGAAATACCTGGTGAACACCGTCGGCATGCACGCCAAGACCTCGAGCTACATCATGACCGGCGCGCTGTTCCTGTACATGTGCATGCAGCCGCTGTTCGGCATGTTGGCGGACAAGATCGGTCGACGTAATTCGATGCTGTGGTTCGCAGGCCTGGGCACGCTGTTCACCGTGCCGATCCTGCTGACCTTGAAAACCGTCACCAGCCCGTTCCTGGCCTTTGTGCTGATCACCCTGGCCTTGGCGATCGTCAGCTTCTACACCTCGATCAGCGGCCTGGTCAAAGCCGAGATGTTCCCGCCGCAGGTGCGCGCACTGGGTGTAGGCCTGGCCTATGCGGTGGCGAATGCGATTTTCGGTGGTTCGGCTGAAGTTGTCGCGCTGAGCCTGAAATCCATCGGCATGGAAAATACCTTTTACTGGTACGTCACCGCGATGATGGCGGTCGCCTTCCTGTTCAGCCTGCGTCTGCCCAAACAGGCGGCTTATCTACACCACGACCTCTAGGGATGAGTTATGACACTGCGCACGAGCAATCAACTGTTCGACGCTTACTTCACCGCTGACAGCATGGCCGAAGTGTTCTGTGACCAGGGACGTTTGCAGGGCATGCTGGATTTCGAAGCGGCGCTGGCCCGGGCCGAGGCCCGGGTCGGGTTGATTCCGCAAGCTGCCGTCGCGCCGATTGCCCAGGCGTGCCTGGCGTCGCTTTACGATGTGGACGCCCTCGGTGAGGCGATTGCCTCGGCGGGGAATTCGGCGATTCCACTGGTAAAGGCCTTGGGCAAGTTGATTGCCGCTGAAGATGCCGGCGCCGAGCGTTACGTGCACCTGGGCGCGACCAGCCAGGATGTGATGGACACCGGGCTGGTGTTGCAACTGCGCCAGGCGTTGGCGCTGATTGAAGCGGACCTGGCGCAATTGGGCGAGGTGCTTGCTGTGCAGGCACAGCGTTATGCCGACGTGCCCCTGGCTGGGCGAACCTGGTTGCAGCATGCGACGCCGGTCACCCTCGGGATGAAAATCGCCGGTTGGCTGGGCGCGGTGACGCGCTGTCGCCAACGCCTGGCCGAGCTGAAGCCGCGCTTGCTGGTGCTGCAGTTCGGCGGTGCATCCGGCACCCTGGCGGCACTCGGTGAGCACGCCATGCCGGTGGCGCAGGCCTTGGCAACGGAGTTGCAACTGGGCCTGCCCGAGCAACCCTGGCACACCCAACGTGATCGGCTGGTGGAGTTTGCCGGCGTGCTCGGCCTGATCGCCGGCAGCCTCGGCAAGCTGGGGCGCGACCTCAGCCTGTTGATGCAGACCGAAGCGGCGGAGCTGTTCGAGCCATCGGCGCCCGGCAAAGGCGGCTCGTCGACCATGCCGCACAAGCGTAACCCGGTGGGCGCCGCCGTATTGATCAGCGCGGCCACCCGCGTGCCGGGGCTGGTGGCGACGATGTTCAGCGCCATGCCCCAGGAGCATGAGCGCAGCCTGGGCCTGTGGCACGCCGAGTGGGAAACCCTGCCGGAGATTTGCCGGCTGGTGTCGGGTGCCTTGAAACAGGCGCTGCTGGTAAGCCAAGGCCTGGAGGTCGACCCCGAGCGCATGGCGCGCAACCTTGACCTCACCCAAGGCCTGGTGCTGGCCGAAGCCGTGAGCATCGTGCTTGCCCAACGCCTGGGCCGTGAGACCGCTCACCATCTTTTGGAGCAATGCTGTAAACGCGCCGTCGCCGAACGGCGCCATCTGCGCGCAGTGCTGGCGGATGAAGCGCAGGTCACCGCCGAGTTGTCGGCGGCGGAGCTGGACCGCCTGCTCGATCCGGCCCATTACCTGGGCCAGGCCCACACCTGGGTCACCCGCGCCGTAACCGACCATTTTGCATTGACCGCGTAAGGAGACCGCTGTGGCTTTTGTACAACTGGCCGATGGCCCATTGCATTACCAACTGGACGGGCCTGAGGGCGCGCCGGTGCTGGTGCTGTCCAACTCGTTGGGCACCGACCTGCATATGTGGGACATCCAGATCCCGGCCTTCATCAAGCACTTTCGCGTGCTGCGTTTCGACACCCGTGGGCATGGCAAATCCCTGGTCACCGAGGGCCCGTACAGCATTGAGCAACTGGGTCATGACGTGATCGCGCTGCTGGATGCGCTGGATATCCAACGCGCGCATTTTTGCGGGCTGTCGATGGGTGGCCTGATCGGCCAGTGGCTGGGCATTCACGCAGGTGATCGTCTGCTGCGTCTTGTGGTGTGTAACACCGCCGCCAGGATCGGCACGCCGGAAATCTGGAACCCACGTATCGAGATGGTGCTGCGCGACGGCGCGGCGGCCATGGTTGCATTGCGCGATGCGTCGATTGCACGCTGGTTCACCGCCGATTTCGCCGCCGCCAACCCGCACCAGGCCCAGCAGATCACTGACATGCTCGCCGCCACATCGCCTCAAGGTTATGCCGCCAACTGCGCGGCCGTACGTGATGCGGATTTGCGCGAGCATCTGTCCAGGATCAAAGTGCCGACCCTGGCGATTGCCGGCACCGAAGATGCCGTCACGCCGCCGGCCGGCAGCCGCTTTATCCAGAACCAGGTCAAGGGCGCCGAGTACGCCGAGTTCTATGCGGCGCACCTGTCCAACGTACAAGCCGGCGCGGCGTTCAGCGAGCGCGTGCTGGCGTTCCTGTTGGCTGATTAAACCTGTGGTAAGCGAGCTTGTTCTGGAGAGCTGACTTGTTGTGGCGAGCAGGCTTGCCCTGCGTTGGGGCGCGAAGCGGCCCTGATACAGTCACCCCGTTCTTCCAGATGAACCTCATCGCCAGGTTTTGGGGCCGCTTCGCAGCCCAACGCAGGGCAAGCCTGCTCGCCACAACAAGCCTGCTCGCCACAAGTGATCGGGCTTCTATCAACTGTTTAAGGAGTTTTTGTGGACGAGAAACAACGTTATGCCGATGGCCTGCAAGTGCGCCGCGAAGTGCTGGGCGACGCCCATGTCGACCGCAGCCTCAATGCCCTGACCGAGTTCAACAGCGAGTTCCAGGAAATGATCACCCGCCACGCCTGGGGTGATATCTGGACCCGCCCCGGCCTGCCGCGGCATACCCGCAGCCTGATCACCATCGCCATGCTGATCGGCATGAACCGCAGTGAAGAGTTGAAGCTGCACCTGCGCGCGGCCGCCAGCAACGGCGTGACCCGTGCCGAGATCAAGGAAGTGCTGATGCAAAGCGCGATCTACTGCGGCATACCGGCGGCGAATGCGACGTTCCACCTGGCCGAGTCGGTGTGGGATGAACTGGGCGTGGAGTCACGCCAGCAGGATTGAGCCTGAATGTGGGAGCTGGCTTGCCTGCGATACAGGCAACTCGGTTTGTCAGTTAAACCGAGGTGATGCCATCGCAGGCAAGCCAGCTCCCACAGGAAGCCTTCTGTGTGTGCAAGGTCAGTGTGAGTCCGCATCCCACACCCAATTCCACACCCCCGGCAAATGCACGGCTTCATTCACATCCTTTACCGTGCGCGCCAATGCTGCGCGCTCCAGCCCGGCATGCTCGGTGTAGAACGGCTCGGCAGCGACCTTCATGCCGTTGATCCGTGCGCTGTCCATCAGGATCTGCAAGTATTCCTGCATATGCCGTGCGGTGTAGCGGTTGATATCGTGGAAGGTCACCACCACCGGTATCACACCGTCCACCGTCGGCAGTTCGCCCAAGGCAATGCGCTCGCGCACCACTGACAGTTGCCGATACAAATTCGCCCGCCGGCGTGGGCTGGCATTGAACCCCCAGATCTTGCCGTCATTGGCACTCAGGTCCGTGAGCAATACCTGCATGCCATGGCGCTGGTAAGCGGCGAAGGTGCGCTTGTCATAGTTCCAGAACGGCGGGCGTACCAGCGTCGGTGCGGTGCCGGTGATTGAGGCAATGTCGGCTGCGCCCTCGGTGAGGGTGCTTTCCAGCTCGGCATCACTGAGCCAGCGATGGTTGGTGTGAAACGCCGTGGCGGTGTGGAACGCCAGCACATGCCCGGCGGCGTATTCGCGCGCCATGGTCTTGCGACCCCGCGGGCTGCCACCGGAGCGGGACGCTTCGGTCTGCAGGAAAAACACCGCCTTGATGCCTGGCAGCACCGGGTTGTGTGCAAGGTCGGCAATTACGGAGCGGCTGGGGTTGTTGTAACCCGAGGCGCTGGGGCCGTCGTCGAAGGTCAACAGGAAGCGAATCGGTGCCTGGGTTTGCAGGCGTTGTTCGGTCTGCGGCGTCAGAACGACAGGTGCGCCGATGCAGCCGCAAAGGCTCAGGGCCAGGACCAGCATGACGAAGGATTTCATGGTGTGCATGTGCTCGAATAGAGGCCGCTGCTGGGCGGATCAGCAGCGGCAGGCGCGCACCATACAGTAAGTCCGACGCCGGTTTACAGCAGACTTATCGGATAGCTGACGATCAACCGGTTCTCATCAAACTCATTGTTGCTGTAGTCCCTGCGCATCGTGGAATTGCGCCACCGCACGTTCAGGTCTCTGAAGGTGCCGCTTTGCACCGTGTAGCCCACTTCACTCTCGCGCCCCCACTCCTTGCCGTCGGTGAGGGTGCCGGTATGCACGTTGCTACCGCTGATATAACGGTTCATCAAGGTCAGGCCCGGTATGCCGAGTGCGGCGAAGTTGTAGTCGTGGCGCACTTGCCAGGATTTTTCCTGGGCGTTGTCGTAGCTGGAGTTATAACTGTCGTTGGCCAGGGTGCCGCCGCTGGTGCCGTTGACGCGCATCCAGGCACTGTTGCCGGTGAGTTTTTGCAGGCCGACATAGAAGGTGTTGCCGCCGTAACGGGCGGAGAACAGGCCGGACCAGGTCTTGTTGTCCAGCTCGCCTGCGCGGGCGCTGCCGTCGTCCTTGCCGTAGAAGAACCCGAGGTTGGCGCCCAGGGTCCAGCTGCCCACAGCTTGGCTGTGGGTCAGGTTGATGTATTGCTGGCTGTAAATGTCCTTGAGTTGGGCATTCCATACGCCAATTTGGGTGTGTTTGTCGTTGAAGGCGTATTCACCGCCCTGGAAGTTGAAGCGGTCGGAGGTGAAAGCGGTTTTACCGACCATCGACATGTCGGTCATGCTGCTGTCGTCGCGCGGGCTGTTGGCGCGGAACTGGCCGCCGTAGAGGGTCAGGCCGTCGATTTCCCTGGAAGTGATCTGCCCGCCACGCAGGGTTTGCGGCAGGGAGCGGCCGTCGTCCGAGCGCAAAATCGGCAGCACCGGCATCCATTCGCCGACCTTGACTTCGGTCTTGGAGATCCGCGCCTTGAACGCGACCCCGAGACGCCCGAAGTTGTCCGCCGGGCGGCCGTCGCGGTCCAGCGGCAACAGCTGGGTGCCACCGGTGCCGCGCCCGCCATCGAGCTTTTGTGAGTACATGCCCAATACATCCATACCGAAACCCACCGTGCCCTGGGTGAAGCCGGAGCGGGCGTCGAGGATGAAACTTTGCGTCCACTCCTGCGCGCCGCCCTGGCTTTTGGTCGGGTTGGTGTAATTGCGGTTGAAGAAGAAATTGCGCAGGTTGAGGTTGGCGCTGGCGTCTTCGAGAAAACCGTGCTCTTCAGCGACGACGGGCAGGGCAAGGCTGGCGACAGCGGTTGCCAGCAATAGCTGGCGCGGGCGGAACGTGCTCATGGTGTTGGACCTGTTGTTATTGGGGTTATGCAGGTGCGGGCCATGGTGCGGGGCGGTGCGGGGGCGATGAAAGTGGGGGAGAGCGGGTTGTGGGCGATGATCGAACGCAAATAAGGGGGATCAGCATGTCAGCTTCAGGCGCATTGGCGCAGGTGTCTACTGTCAGTGTTGACAGTAGATGTTGTGGCTCCAGCGGCTTATGTTCCAGGCGACAGCAACATTTTTTGAAGGTATCTAAGGAGTGGAATTTCATGAGCTTTGGATCAGAGATGGGTGGCTATTTAACGACGTCGGATGAGTTCAGGGCAGACTTGATCATCGATGATCAAGAAACGATCCCGATTGATTTCAACAGCTTCCAATTGACTTATAAAAAGGGCGAATCATTTTTTATTCACCTCGGTCTGGTGAATGACTCAGGCCAAAAAAATGAACTGACACTGAGTGGGACTGTGCTGGCATCGGGTATGACTTATCCGATTTCTCCAATATTCAAAGGCGTGGCGGCACGCTTCGCTTTGGCAAACTACACGCAGTCGCTACCGGCGGATTACTCCGGAATGTTCAACGTCGAGTCGGTCAACACCAGCGAGTATGGTGTCACGACGGTGACTGGCAGCTTTTCAATCTATTTTCAGGATGCTGGCAAGGATCTAGAGGTCCGGTGTCAGACCTTGAAGGTGAGCACTTGAGTAATAGGTCGTAGCAAGTTGGCGGGCATAAAAAAACCGCTTCCGGTGACGGAAGCGGTTTTTGTTTACTGCGGCGCTAGTTTTTACAATTGCATCAGAACAACTTCAGCGCCGGTGCTTCTTCTTTCAACGGCTCGTTCTTGGCCGTCTGCTCGTTCCAGCCGCCGCCGAGGGCCTTGTACAGGTTGACCTCGCTGTTGAGCTGCGCCAGGCGGTCGGTGATCAGCGATTGCTGGGCACTGAACAGTTGGCGCTGGGCGTCGAGGAAGGTCAGGTTGCTGTCGACACCAATGCGGTAGCGACGCTCGGCCAGGCGGTAGTAATCCTGGTTGGCCGCGACGAAGCCACGTTGGGCATCCAGCTGCTGCTTGTAGGTCTCACGGGCGGCGAGGCCGTCCGAGACTTCCTGGAAGCCGGTCTGGATGGCCTTCTCGTAGTTGGCCACGTTGATCTCTTTCTGGATCTTCGAGTAGTCCAGGCTTGCGCGCAGGCTACCGGCGTTGAAGATCGGGATGTTGATCTGCGGAGCAAACGACCAGGTGCCCGAACCGCCTTTGAACAGGCCACCCAGGGTAGGGCTGGCGGTACCGGCGCTGGCGGTCAGGCTGATGCTCGGGAAGAACGCAGCACGGGCCGCGCCGATGTTGGCGTTGGCGGCTTTGAGGTTGTACTCGGCCTGCACAATGTCAGGGCGACGTTGCAGCAGGTCGGATGGCAACCCGGCCGGCACTTCGCTGAGCAGGTCATCCGACAGTGGCTTGCTGGCGATATTGGCCGGCAGGCCGGTGCCCAGCAACAGGGTCAGGCTGTTTTCGTCCTGGGCCACCTGACGCGTATAGCGCGCCAATTGAACACGGGCGTTTTCCACCGAGGTGCGTGCCTGGCTCAAGTCGAGGGCCGAGGCCACGCCGACTTCGTTGCTGCGCGAGGTCAGCTTGAAGCTCTGCTCGAACGCGCCGAGGGTGTCCTGGGTCAGCTTGAGCAGTTCCTTGTCGGCCTGCCAGGTCAGGTAGGCATTCGCCACACTGGCCACCAGGCTGATCTGGGTGCTGCGCCGTGCTTCTTCAGTGGCGAAGTACTTTTGCAGGGCTTCTTCACTGAGGCTGCGCACGCGACCGAACAGGTCCAGCTCATACGAGCTGATACCCAGGCCCGCCGAGTACTGGCTGGAGATGCTCGATTCGCCGGTCTGCGACAGCTTGGCCGGGGTACGCGAACGGCTGCCGCTGCCGGTGGCCGAAACCGCCGGGAACAGGTCGGCACGCTGGATCTGGTACTGCGCCGCATAGGCGTCGATGTTCAGGGCCGCGACACGCAGGTCACGGTTGTTCACCAACGCGGTCTGAATCAGCTGTTGCAGGGCAGGGTCATGGAAAAACTGCTTCCAGCCTTGCTCGGCAGCGGCCTGGCCCGGCGCCTGGGCCGACGAGTACGCCGGCCCCTGCGGGAACTGGGCTGCTACCGGCGCTTCAGGGCGCTGGTAGTCAGGGATCAGCGAGCAGCCACTGAGCACGAATGCGGTGACGGCTAAGGAAAGTAGCGACTTGCTCATTGGCCAGCCTCTTTAGGAGTTTCAGTAGTGTCTTTCTTTTTGCGTTCGCCCGCAGCCGAAACGGTCGCGAAGAACAGGGGTACCCAGAAGATCGCCAGGACCGTCGCTGTGATCATACCGCCAATTACGCCGGTACCGATTGCATGCTGGCTACCTGAGCCCGCGCCGGTGGAGATTGCCAGTGGCAATACGCCGAGGACGAACGCCATGGAGGTCATGATGATCGGCCGCAGACGCATGCGGGACGCTTCGATAGCCGCCTCGACGATGCCTTTGCCTTGTTCGTGGAGCTCTTTGGCAAACTCCACGATCAGGATGGCGTTTTTCGCCGCCAAGCCCACCGTCACCAACAGGCCCACCTGGAAGAACACGTCGTTGGACAACCCGCGCAAGCTGGTCGCCATCAATGCGCCCACAACCCCCAGGGGCACTACCAGGATGACCGCGATCGGGATCGACCAGCTTTCATACAGTGCCGCGAGGCAGAGGAACACCACCAGCAGCGACAAGGCGTACAGCGCTGGCGCCTGGGAGCCGGACAGACGCTCTTCATACGACAGGCCGGTCCATGCATAGCCGATACCTGCCGGCAGTTGCTTGGCAATACGCTCGACTTCGGTCATGGCGTCACCGGTACTGTAGCCCGGCGCCGGGGTGCCGAGGATTTCCATCGCCGCTACACCGTTGTAGCGCGACAGTTTCGGCGAACCGTAAATCCACTTGCCCGATGCGATGGAGGACAACGGCACCATCTTCCCGGAGTCGCTGCGCACGTACCATTTGTCCAGGTCTTCAGGCGACATGCGGCTGGCGGCGTCACCTTGCACATACACCTTCTTCACCCGACCGCGGTCGATGAAGTCGTTGACGTAGCTGCCACCCAAGGCAATCGCCAGGGTCTGGTTGATGTTCGACAGGGTGATGCCCTGGGCGCTGGCCTTCTCGTCGTCGACGGTGAGTTCGTACTGCGGCTCATCGTTCACGCCGTTGGGGCGCACGCCTGCCAGAATCTTGCTCTGTGCTGCCATACCGAGGAACTGGTTACGCGCCGCCATCAATTTATCGTGGCCGACACCGCCCTGGTCTTGCAGGAACACGTCGAAGCCGGTGGCGTTACCCAGTTCCAGTACAGACGGCGGCACGATGGCAAATACCATGGCGTCCTTGAAGGTCTGCATGAAGTAGCCCTGGGCGCGCTTGGCGATCTCGAACACCGAGTTGGAGGCGTCACGTTCGCCCCACGGCTTGAGCATCACAAAGGCCAGGCCAGAGCTTTGGCCACGACCGGCGAAGTTGAAGCCGTTTACGGTAAACACCGATTTCACGCCTTTGCCTTCGCCCGGTTCGCCTTCCTTGTCGTTGAGCAGATACGCACGCATGTCGTCGATGACTTTTTGCGTACGCTCAGCCGTGGAACCGACCGGCGTCTGCACCTGAGCAAAGATCACGCCCTGGTCTTCATCGGGCAGGAACGCTGCAGGAATGCGCATGAACAGCCAGATCATGCCGGCGAAGATCAGCGCGTACACCAGGAACGCAGGAATCTTGTGCCTGATCATGTTGCCCACGCCGCGCTCGTAGCTCAGTACGCCACGGTCGAAGGTGCGGTTGAACCAGCCGAAGAAACCACGCTTGGGTTGGCCGTGCTTTTCCGGATCGATCGGCTTGAGCATGGTGGCGCACAACGCCGGGGTGAAAATCAGCGCAACCAGTACCGACAACGCCATGGCCGAAACGATGGTGATGGAGAACTGTTTGTAAATCACACCGGTGGAACCACCGAAGAACGCCATCGGCAACAGCACCGCCGACAGTACCAGGGCAATACCCACCAGGGCGCCCTGGATCTGGCCCATGGACTTGACCGTCGCCTCTTTGGGCGACAAGTGTTCCTCAGCCATTACCCGTTCGACGTTTTCCACCACCACGATGGCATCGTCCACCAGCAGGCCGATGGCCAGGATCATGCCGAACATGGTCAGGGTGTTGATGGTGAAACCGAACGCGGCCAGGATCCCGAAGGTACCCAACAGTACGACCGGTACGGTCATGGTGGTGATGATGGTGGCGCGGAAGTTCTGCAGGAACAGGAACATCACCAGGAACACCAGCACGATCGCTTCGACCAGGGTGTCGACTACCCCGGAGATCGATTCGGTAACGACAGGGGTGGTGTCATACGGCACCACCGCCTTCATACCGGGCGGGAAGAACGGTTCCAGCGACGCCACGGTGGCGCGGATGGCCTTGCCGGTGTCCAGGGCGTTGGCGCCCGAAGCCAGCTTGATCGCCATACCGGAAGCCGGCTTGCCGTTGAACTGCGCAGCGATGCTGTAGTTCTGACCACCGAGTTCAATACGGGCGACATCTTTCAGGCGCACCTGTGAGCCGTCGGTATTGACCTTCATCAGAATGTTGCCGAACTGCTCAGCTGTCTGCAGGCGGGTCTTGCCAATGATTGTGGCGTTCAGTTGTGTGCCGGGCAGGGCAGGCAGGCCGCCCAGTTGGCCGGTAGCCACCTGTACGTTCTGCGCAGAGATCGCGGCGCTGACATCCACCGGCGTGAGCTGGTAGTTGTTCAGCTTGGCCGGGTCCAGCCAGATACGCATGGCGTACTGCGAACCGAACACCTGGAAGTCACCGACACCCGCCGTACGGGAAATCGGGTCCTGGATGTTGGACACGATGTAGTTGGACAGGTCGTCCTTGGTCATGCTGCCGTCTTCGGACACCAGACCGATCACCATCAGGAAGTTCTTCACCGACTTGGTCACGCGGATACCCTGCTGCTGCACTTCTTGCGGCAGCAGTGGGGTCGCCAGGTTCAGCTTGTTCTGCACCTGAACCTGGGCGATATCCGGGTTGGTACCCTGGTTGAACGTCACGGTGATGGTCATGCTGCCGTCGGAGTTACTGTCCGAGGAAACATAACGCAGGTTGTCGATACCGTTGAGCTGTTGCTCGATCACCTGCACCACGGTGTCCTGCACGGTTTGTGCGGACGCGCCTGGGTAGGTCACCTGGATGTCGATGGCGGTCGGCGCGATGGCCGGGTATTGGTTGATGGGCAGCTTCATGATCGAAAGTGCCCCGACCAGCATGATCACCAGGGCAATAACCCAGGCGAAAATGGGACGGTCGATAAAGAATTTCGACATGGATTACTCCCCTTTGCCAGCAGCGGCAGCAGGAGCAGCAGCACTGCCAGCGTCAGCAGGCTTGGCGTTGTCGGCCGGCTTGACTTTGACCTCGACGCCCGGCTTGACGTATTGCAAGCCTTCTGTGATCACACGGTCGCCGGCGTTCAGGCCTTTTTCCACCAGCCAGTAGGCGCCGTACGTACGGTTGGCTACCAGTTCGCGCTGCTCGACCTTGTTGTCGGCGTTGACGATAAGCGCCGTTGGCGTGCCCTTCAGGTCACGGGTCACGCCTTGCTGCGGTGCCAGGATGGCCTTGCTGTTCACACCGGCCTGCAGTTGGGCGTGCACGAACATGCCTGGCAGCAGGGTGTGGTCAGGGTTGGGGAATACGGCGCGCAGGGTCACGGAGCCAGTAGTCTGGTCAACCGACACTTCGGAGAACTCCAGCTTGCCGTCCTGGGCGTAGGCGCTGCCGTCTTCCAGGGTCAGCTTGACCTTGGCCGCGTTTTCGCCGGCTTTCTCCAGCTGGCCGCTTTCCAGGTCGCGGCGCAGTTTCAGCATTTCAGCCGAAGACTGGGTGACGTCGACGTAGATCGGGTCCAGTTGCTGAATCACGGCCATGGCATCGGCCTGGCCATTGCTGACCAGCGCGCCTTCGGTGACCGAAGAACGACCAATACGCCCGGAGATCGGCGCGAACACTTTGGTGTAGCGCACGTTGATCTGGGCGGTTTGCACGTCGGCTTCAGACGTCATGCGGTTGGCCACGGCGGTGTCGTATTCCTGACGGCTGACGGCTTGCTCATCGACAAGTTGCTTGTAGCGGTCGGTGATGGACTTGGTCTGGGTCAGTTTCGCTTGTGCGCTTTTGAGGGTGGCGTCATACACCGACGGGTCGATCTGGTAGAGCTGTTGCCCTTCCTTCACGTCGGCGCCTTCCTTGAACAGGCGCTTGAGAATGATGCCGTTCACCTGGGGACGAACTTCCGCGATGCGGTAGGCGGTGGTGCGGCCTGGCAATTCGGACGTCAGGGTGAAGGCTTGCGGTTGAATGGTGACCACGCCGACCTGAGGGGTTTGAGCGGGCGGAGCCGCTTCTTCCTTTTTACATCCGCTGAGCAGCGATGCCAGGGCGACGGCAGTGACCAGAGCGGTAACAGCTGGCTTAAGTTGCATGAAGATCCTCGGGTCAGGCGCGCAGAGTGCGCACAAGAAGTGTGGAAGGGTAAAAAACAAGCCGTGAGTGGATAAGTAGCTTGCTACGCAATATACTTACGTTCACGGTTGTTTGTAAACTCTTGACAGGTTTCGCGGATTGTTGACAAAGCATCCGCCAAAGCCTCGATTTTAGTACGTTCGGCGCCCAAGACGACGTCGTCCCACAATTATTCAGATGATGCTCAAGCACCATCCACAGTGTCCTGATTGAGGTTTTACTGCCATGGTTCGTCGCACCAAAGAGGAAGCTCAGGAAACGCGCAGCCAGATTCTCGACGCCGCCGAGCAAGCCTTTTATCAACGCGGAGTGGCCCGCACCACGCTGGCGGACATCGCCGCGTTGGCCGGCGTGACGCGCGGGGCTATCTATTGGCATTTCAGTAACAAGTCCGATTTGCTCCAGGCACTGCTCGACACGCTGCACGAACCCCTGGACGAATTGGCCCGGGCCAGTGAAAGCGAGGATGAAGTCGACCCGCTGGGCTGTATGCGCAAGCTGTTGATCCATCTTTATCATCAAGTGGCCCTGGACCCGAAAACCCGGCGCATCAACGAAATCCTGTTTCATAAGTGCGAGTTCACCGATGAGATGTGCGACATGCGGCGCCAACGCCAGACCCACAGCCTGGAATGCAACCTGCGCATCGGCCTGACACTGCGCAACGCGGTCCATCGCGGGCAACTTCCGGAAAACCTCGACACCACACGGGGCGCGGTGTGCATTCATGCTTACATCCATGGCTTGATTGGCCAGTGGCTGTTGGTACCCGACAGCTTCCAATTGCATCAGGACGCTGAACGCTGGGTGGACGCAGGGCTGGACATGCTGCGCTTGAGCCCCAGCCTGCGCAATTAAGACAAAATGCGTAATTGCATCCAGTTGTGTCAACAGTAAAGTCCAGAGACCGTCAATCGTCCCTTCGCAGGATTTGTGGGGTGACTTTATATACGGGCTGGCGGGCGGTTGATAGGTAGCCGCCTAAGTATTTTGTAGCGATTTTGTTGCAAGGCTGTGAAGGAGTGTTTCCCAGGCTCTGTGCGAACCATGGGCAGACGCAGAGCGTCCAGGGTGCGGGAACGATCAAATGTGGGAGCGGGCTTGCTCGCGAAGGCGTGCTGCCAGTTGATACATCTTTGACTGACTCACCGCTTTCGCGAGCAAGCCCGCTCCCACAGTAGATCTGCGGCGTTTTTCAGGCAGGTGTAAAAAAGCCCCGGTTGTTGCCAGCCGGGGCTTTTTGCGTTTCAGGCGATTACAACGCCAGCGTCGGGTAGTCGATGTAACCCACCGGGCCTTTAGCGTAGAAGGTTTCCGGGTGCGGTTCGTTCAACGGCGCATCGGCCTTCAAACGCGCCGGCAGGTCCGGGTTGGCAATGAACGGCACGCCGAAGGCCACCGCATCGGCCTTGCCGGCCGCCAGCCAGGCGTTGGCGCTGTCTTTGGTGAAGCGTTCGTTGGCGATGTACGCGCCGCCGAAGGCTTTTTTCAGCTGTGGGCCGAGGCTGTCGCCAGCTTCTTTTTCACGGGAGCAGATAAACGCGATGCCACGCTTGCCCAGCTCGCTGGCGACGTAGGTGAAGGTTTCCGCCAGGTTATCGTCGCCCATGTCATGGGAGTCGGCGCGGGGGGCCAGGTGCACACCCACACGGCCGGCGCCCCAGACTTCGATGGCCGCGTCGGTCACTTCCAGCAGCAGGCGAGCGCGGTTTTCCAGGGAGCCGCCGTAGTTATCGGTGCGCTGGTTGGTGCTGCTTTGCAGGAACTGGTCGAGCAGGTAGCCGTTGGCGCCGTGGATCTCCACGCCGTCAAAGCCTGCCGCCTTGGCGTTCTCGGCACCGACGCGGTAAGCGTCAACGATGTCGGCGATTTCAGCGGTTTCCAGAGCGCGCGGCGTCGGGTAGTCGGCCAGCGGGCGAACCAGGCTGACGTGGCCTTTAGGCTGGATGGCACTCGGCGCCACCGGGGTTTCGCCGTTCAGGTACGACTCATGGGAGATACGGCCCACATGCCACAGTTGCAGGAAGATCTTGCCGCCCGCGCCGTGGATGGCCTTGGTGACATTGGCCCAGCCGCGTACCTGGTCGTTGGACCAGATGCCGGGAGTGTCCGGGTAGCCAACGCCCAGCGGCGTCACGGAGGTGGCTTCGCTGAGGATCAGCCCGGCGGAAGCGCGTTGCACGTAGTACTCGGCCATCAGCGCATTGGGTACGCGGCCTTCATCGGCGCGGCAGCGGGTCAGCGGCGCCATGATGATGCGGTTGGACAATTGCAGGTCGCCCAGTGTGATCGGATCGAAAATAGTCGTCATGGGAAAACACCCTTCTCTTTAAGTGGATTGATCAGTGGGTCGCAGGGGCCAGGTCGGCATCGCCGCTCTGACGGAAAGTCATCAAGGTCACCAGCAGGGCCAGGATCGCCAGGGCCGCTGCCGCCAAAGGCACGCTGGTCAGGCCGAAACCGTGGGCAATCACGCTGCCGCCGACCCAGGCGCCGAGGGCGTTGCCGATGTTGAAGGCGCCGATATTCAAGGTGGACACCAGGTTCGGAGCGGCCTTGCCGAAGGTCACCACGTTGATCTGCAGCGCCGGTACGGCGGCAAACGAGGCGGTGGCCCACAGGAACAGGGTGATTTCCGTCGGGATCACCGCGACGCTCGTCCAGGTCAGCACCGTGGAGACCACTGCCATGCTGATAAACACGCCGATCAGGGTGGCCGCCAGGCGTTTATCCGCCAGCTTGCCGCCGATGATGTTGCCGACGGTCAGGCCCAGGCCGATCAGCAGCAGGGTCCAGGTCACGCCTTTGGGCGACACGCCGGTGACATCGCCGAGCAGCGGCGCGACGTACGTAAAGAGGGTGAACATCGACGCGGAGAACAATGCCGTCATGGTCAGCGACAACCAGATGCCGGCGCCTTTAAGGGCTTTAAGTTCGGCGCGCATGTCGAGTTTTTCTTCGTCACGCTTGGCGGGCAGAAAGCGGATCAGGCCGATCAGCGCGATTACGCCGATCACCGTGACGGCAAAGAACGTGGAGCGCCAGCCGGTGGCCTGGCCCAGCGCGGTGCCCAGCGGCACGCCGAGCACGTTGGCCAGGGTCAAACCGGTGAACATCAACGCCACGGCCGAAGCGCGTTTGTTGGCCGGCACCAGGTTGGCCGCCACCACCGAACCAATACCAAAGAATGCACCGTGGCACAGCGCGGTGACCACACGGGCAAACATCAGCACGTTGTAGTCACTGGCCAGGGCGCAGAGCAGGTTGCCGACAATAAAGATGCCCATCAACGCTACCAGCGCGGCCTTGCGTGGCAGCCTGGCGGTGGCCAGTGCCATGAACGGCGCGCCGATGGCCACGCCCAGGGCGTAGCCGGTGACCAGCCAGCCGGCGCCGGGGATCGACACGCCCAAGTCCGCCGCCACATCGGGCAGCAAGCCCATGATGACGAACTCGGTGGTGCCGATGGCAAAGGCGCTGAGGGCCAGTATGAGTAGCGAGAGAGGCATGGGTATTTCCTTGTTACAGCGCTGCGTTTTCGTCAGCGCTGAGTTCGGTGATGAGCGCCGCGAGGAAGGCCTGGATGGTTGCCTCGTTGCGTTTGAAAAAGTGCCACTGCCCGGCCTTTTGGCTGCTGATCAACCCGGCGCGTTGCAAGGTGGCCAGGTGCGCCGATACGGTCGATTGGGACAAGCCGCAACGCTGGTCGATCTGCCCGGCACAAATGCCGTATTCATGGTTGTGCACCTGCTCGGGGAACTGCACCTTCGGGTCTTTCAGCCAGGTGAGGATGTCTCGTCGTACTGGGTGTGCCAGGGCTTTTATTATTTCGTCGAGGTCGATGGACATGGCGGTTGCTCGGTTTCGTACAGCGTTATATCGCGATGAGGCGAACTTTAAATCGGTCTATCCCGATATACCAATATGATTTTGATCTGAGGTCAGGCTATTTCGGTATATCGGGTTATAACGATACGTAAGCGGCAGTGGTAGACTGCGCGGCATGAATTATCTCGCACATCTGCACCTGGGCGGCCAACTTCCTGCTCAATTGCTCGGCAGCCTGTATGGCGACTTTGTAAAAGGCCGCCTGCAAGGCCAGTTCAGCCCGCAAATCGAGTCGGCGATTCAGTTGCACCGCTCGATCGACCGCTTTACCGACAGCCACCCGTTGGTGGGTGAGGCGTTGTCACGCTTCAGCCTGACCCGCAAGCGCTACGCCGGGATTGTCCTCGATGTGTTTTTCGACCACTGCCTGGCGCGGGATTGGACGCTGTACGCCGACCAACCGCTGGAACGCTTCACCGCGCAGGTGTACCGCGTGCTGGCGGCCGAGCCGCAGTTGCCGGGGCGGCTGGCGCAGATTGCACCCTATATGGCGGCGGATGATTGGTTGGGCTCGTACCGCGAGTTTGCGGTGATGGAGCAGGTGCTGCGCGGGATTTCGCGGCGGCTCACCCAGCCACAGGAGCTGGGGCATGCGATGCAGGAGTTGCGGAAGTTGTATGAGCCGTTGAGCGAAGACTTCCGGGTGTTCTACCCCGAATTGCAGAAATTCGCACAAGCCCAACTGATGAGTGGGATCTAAATGTGGGAGCGGGCTTGCTCGCGAATGCGGTGTATCAGTCAGCCTATTTGTTGCTGACAGACTGCATTCGCGAGCAAGCCCGCTCCCACATTTTTTGACCGTGCCCGCTTTAGGCAGCAAACGCCGGTCGCACCGCCACGTGCTCAGTTTCCGGCACCGGCCCAAACAACGCCTTCTGCACCGCCTGCTGCGCCTGATACGCCAGCGCCGCACGTTCCTGCCCGGCACAGGCAATCGGCTGGAGCACATGAATCTCCACATCACCCTGGTCATGACTAAACAGACGCATCAGGTGCGAGAGCAAATCGTCATCGCCAATAAACGGCGCCAGCGCATCCACCTGCCCATCACGCAAATAACGAATCGCCACCGGTTGCAGCGACACATCCGCATCAATCGCACTGGCCAGCAAGCGCCCGTGGAACGTACGCAGGCTGCGCCCGTCGGTGGTGGTGCCTTCGGGGAACATCAGCAGCGGATGCTGTTGCTCCAGGTGCCGGGTCATCTGCTTGCGAATCAACTGGCTGTCGCCCGAGCCACGGCGAATAAACAAGCTGCCGGCCTTCGCCGCCAACCAGCCGGCCACCGGCCAGGTGCGCACTTCGGCCTTGGACAAAAACGACATCGGCGCCACCGCGCCGAGCAGCGGAATGTCGGTCCAGGACACGTGATTGCTCACCCACAGCATCGGCTGTGTCGGGAGCTCACCGTGTACCGTCACGCGAAAGGGCAGGGCGTTGGTCAGCCGCGCCATAAAAAACCGCGACCAACGCTGGCGCCGCACCATCGAGTTGGCAATGCGCAAACGCTCGAACACACCAAACACACTGGCCATGCTCAACCCCAGCGCCACCACCAGCAGCACCCGGGCAATGCGCCCGTATATGCGCAGGCGGCCCATCACATGGCCGCCTTGAAGTGGCGGGCGTAGCGCGGGCACAACTCATCGCGCTTGAGCAGGATGAACACGTCGGCCACCTGGAAATCCTCATCCCAGCACGGCTCGCCGCAGATCTTCGCCCCCAGGCGCATATAAGCCTTGAGCAACGGCGGCATTTCCGCGATCACGTTGGACGGCAGGTCCAGCGCCGGCAGTGGTTTTTTCGGTTCGGCGCGCAGGTGTTCGTTGCACAGGTAGCGTTCGCGCAGGCGCTGCATGATCGCGTGGGCCTGGATGCCGCCGTCGTGCATCGGGATGCTCGCGCACCCCATCAGGTAGCTGTAGCCGCCCTGGTTGAGCACTTCGGCCAATTCGCCCCACAACACCGCGATGGTGCCGCCGTTGCGATAGGCCGGGTCGACGCACGTGCGGCCGATCTCCAGGATCGGGCCTTGCAAGTGCAGCAAGCCGTGCAGGCTGAATTCTTCTTCGCTGTAAAACCGGCCCAAGGTGCTGGCGGCCTGGTGGTCGAGCAAACGGGTGGTGGCTACCAGTCGACCGCTGTTCAAGTCCCGCACGCCGATGTGGCTGCAGTGAACATCATAGTCATCCATGTCCAGACCCTGTTCCGCGCCTTTCAGCTTGGCGTTGAACTCGCCGCTGAACACGTTGAAACGCAGGGCCTGGGCTTCCTGCAAAGCCTTGGCGCCAACCAGGCGTTCGGCTTGCAGGCGGCGTTCATTGCCGGTGTCGCTGATGCGGGCGATCTGAGTCATGGCGAATCTCCGAGTGCCGGCCACGTACCGGCCGGTCGACTTGTTTGTCCAAACTCAGGCTATGTAGGCTCGGTGTCAGCTCCATGAAGTTATGGTGACGCTTGGATGACAGGCGTTCCTGTCGCAAATCTGTCATGCGCCTGGGCTAGGCTCGCGGGCTTGAATGCCCCCTTGAGTTTGCGTCCATGGTCCGAGGCTTGTTGTGCGTTGCCCTGCTGTTAGTCACCGCTGCCGCCCACGCCGACACCTGGCCGGACAAGGAATGGGCCAAGGGCGCGCCGCTCGAAGGCGCGGCGGTCGATGCACTGAATGCCTACGCTTTTCCACCGCGTGACGACGCCACTCGTAAAGGCATCCGCACCGATGCGCTGCTGGTGATCCGCGATGGCGTGATCGTTTACGAGCGCTACGACGCGCCCACCACCGCGAGCACGCCGCACCTGACCTGGTCAGTGAGCAAAAGCCTGATGGCCACCGTGCTCGGCGTGGCCTATGGCGAAAACCGCTTCAAACTCAATGACCCGGCCGCACGTTTTTACCCGCCAATGAAGCAGCACCCCAAAGTGACCATGGTCGACCTGCTGCACTGGGGCTCGGGCCTGGACTGGCAGGAAGACTACGAATACGCCCCACTGAAATCCTCGGTGGTGGCGATGCTTTACACCCGTGGCCGCAGCGACATGGCCGAGTTTGCCGCCGCCACCGAGGCCGCCGCCGAACCGGGCCAGGCCTTTCGTTATTCCAGTGGCGACAGCAATATTTTGTCCGCCGCCCTTAAAGGCATGCTCGGCCACAAGGCCTATATGAGTTACCCGTGGGACGCGCTGTTCAAGCCGCTGGGCATTCACAACGCCACCTGGGAAACCGATGCCGACGAAACCTTCGTCGCCTCGTCCTATGCCTACCTCACCGCTCGCGATTTGGCGCGGGTCGGCCTGCTGATGGCACGCGACGGCCGCTGGGGGGAGCAGCAGTTGCTGCCTGAAGAATGGGTCGCCTTCAACCGCCAGCCATTCGACAAATACCAGGCCGGCCAGGACGAAGCCGTCCCCGGCGGGCAATGGTGGCTCAACCTCGACGTACAAGGTGCCCCAAGACCCTGGCCCGACGCGCCTGCCGACACCTTCGCCGCCCTCGGCCACTGGGGCCAGGCGCTGTTCGTGCTGCCCGACGAACACCTGGTGATCGTGCGTTATGGCGATGACCGTGACGGCACTTACCGCCATAACGAACTGCTCAA
Organism: Pseudomonas sp. 58 R 3; assembly: GCF_900006605.1. Classification (NCBI taxonomy): domain Bacteria; kingdom Pseudomonadati; phylum Pseudomonadota; class Gammaproteobacteria; order Pseudomonadales; family Pseudomonadaceae; genus Pseudomonas; species Pseudomonas sp. 58 R 3. The sequence goes on from NZ_CVTT01000038.1 coordinate 496,471, forward strand.
ACGCGTGCTGGCGGCGGTGCAACCATGATCCGACGTCATCCGTTTATCAGCGTGTTTTTGCTGCTGTTACTCGCCCTGCCGGGCTGGGTGTGGCACGAACGCGTCAACCTGCAAGCCTTCCCCGACATCATCGCGGCGTACACGGCCAAGGAGTATTGCTCGTGCCGGTATGTGGAAAACAACCCGGCGGACTATTGCCTGGGGTATGTGAAGCAGTACGTGCCGACCAGCGCGTTCACCGACTCGCCGGAACGCAGTGAAGTCACGGCAAGCGGCTTGGGGCGCACGCACACGGCGCGGTGGTTGGGCGACCGTCAAGGCTGCCGCCTCAGCCCCTGACACACCAAGGATTTTCTGTGGAAGCTGGCTGACAATGTTTGAAGGCACCCACATGCCCCTGTGGCGAGCAGGCTTGCCCTGCGTTGGGCTGCGAAGCGGCCCCAGTAAAGGCACTGCAATTTTCCTGAAAGAACTCAGCGACTGAGTTTGGGGCTGCTTCGCAGCCCAACGCAGGGCAAGCCTGCTCGCCACAGGAGAAATTGGCTGCCTTCAAAAGTTGTGTAGATACCTATGGCTATCGCAGGCAAGCCAGCTCCCACATTGGATTTGTGCTGATCATGGGAATTGAGGAACTTCAGGCAGGCGCCCGATGCACTGCACCGGGCGCGAACGACTTACTGCGGGGTTGGGCTGCCAGGCTGCAAGGCCAGCAGCAGGTCATCGATGATGGCTTTACCCATTTCACCCAGGTAATGCGAGGCGAACGCGAACTTCTCTGCCTTGGGGTCCATGGCGGCTTCAAGGGATAGCATTTTTGCGTAATAGAGCACGTGGGATGCGTGTTCGAGGGCTTCTACGAGCGGAACCCCGGCGTTGACGCGGAACAGTTTCAGGTGGCTTTTGTTTTCTCCGCAGTCTGCGAAGGTGGCGGCGCCGATGGTTTCGGCTGATGTGGCGTTAGTCATAACTGATTCCTTTTGCATGAACAAAAAGAGCTGCCACTAACGTTTCCAGGCGAAGGGTGGCAACTGTACGCGGGCTGGAAACCGAGGCAAAAGGAACCCGGCAGACCCGAAGGTCTCCCACGTACAGCCGCCAAAAAGCACAAACTGCAGGCATAAAAAAAGCGCCTGCTGATTGTTTGACGACGCTGTAGCGTCCTTAAGCATCGGGTTTCCAGGCCCGGTCACTGATGAGCAGCGACGGAGGCGAGGTTAACTCTATGCACGCGCCGTCGCAACCGGTGGCCAATAGCTGTCCGCAATCTGCGTTGTGTGGTGAGGGAGCAGCGTCCCGTTTGACTGCGCAGCAGTCACCGCCTTTTTGGGGGCGCTTCGCACCCCAGCGCAAGCAAGCTTGCTCGCCACAGGGTTATGCGCAGCGGCAGAAGTGTCTATTGTTGTCTTGAAATTTGCCGGGTGCCGCGTTTCCAGTGCGCGCGCCTGTAGTAACCTTGCCCGCGGCCGACCCCACTCACGTCGGCCGTTAACAGGCGTAAAAAGGAGACTTATGACGCAGGGGCGCAAGGCCGAAAACTACTTCAGGAAGATAAGAACGCGAATGCGCCTGGAGAAAAACTATTATTTAAAAAGCTTTGTTATTGCGCTGTTTATTTTTTGCTTGACCGTCTCCGTATTCAAATCAAGCGATAAGGCCGCCCTCTATATCTTGATCTGTGGGGTTAATGCGTTGTTGTTCCCACTGGCCAGGCGTGCAGTCGAAAACGTTGTCTTTCGTTTTACTGGAAAAGAATTTTGGGCGACACATCCTCTACGGGCCGCCGCATCTTATGGTGGTCACGTACTGCTGTGGATGTGTTATTTCGTTTTTGCCATTCCGCTTGGCGCGTGCTATGGGCTTTGGTTGTGGCTGAAAAAATAGTGCCCATTCGCGTGGCCTCTGCTTTCTGAGAGTGGAACCTATATTTGTTGGGCCCCTCGTTTTGGGGCGCAGCGCACCCCGGCGCAAGCAAGCTTTTTACCGTGAGTTTTACTGTTTTCCGAGCCTTATCACGCGGTCATCCAGTGCTTTAAAGCAACTTAATGTTGCAGACTTACCCATTCGGAAGGCCTTGCATGCAAGCTGCAGGGCGCGCAGTGCGGATTCTGCGGGGGGCGTGTAGGGTATTTTCAGCACAAAACAAACGTGCTGGCCCAAGTATTGTGGATGGAGTGAACGCTCTCGTCATGTAGTAATTTCGAAGACGGTCGGAGGCCCTGAAGGCCAGCCTCAGGCATAAAGGATGCGTTTGGCTCTCGCTCAAATAGTCGGTAAAGGTTGGTAGGTATGGAAAACAAGTATTATTTTAAAGATCTAATATTTGGTTTGGTTATGTTTTTCATCTGTGCGTTTATTTCCAGAGCAGACGATAATGCTGCGGTTGTTTTTATAGTCGCAGGCGCAAATGCACTATTGTTTCCCTTTGCAAAGCGCGCAGTAGAAAATATAGTTTTTCGTTATATTCGCAAGGGTTTTTGGAGTTCGGGGCCAGTATTGACTGGGGCTGCAAATGGTGGTTATACGCTGGTGTATGGGTTTTATTTTGCATTTGCGATTCCCGTTGGTTTGCTTTTTTTAATAATTTTGTATGTTAAAAAAAGGCCGCTATGTAGTCGGCCTAATGTGTAAGTTGTGTGATGAGATAGTTTCTGTTCTGTGCGCTTGCGTTGTTAATGTATAATGTTGGTGGCATAGAGCGTTGAGTTGTAATCGAACGTTTGAGTGGTAGGGATATGGAAAGAAACTATTATCTTAAAAGTTTTTTTGTTGGGTTGACGCTGTTCGCCGTATGTGTGTATGTTTTTAAATCAGACGAAAATGCTGTCATTTATTTTTCAGTATCAGCTGTGAATGCCCTTTTGTTCCCGTTTTCCAAGCGTTTAGTAGAAAATATAGTCTTTCACTGTACCGGAAAAGAATTTTGGGGTTCAGATTCAATGACAGCGGCCGCTAGAGGGGGTGGTTATACACTGTTATGGATGTTTTATTTTTTGTTTGCTATCCCTTTGGGGCTATTTTATATGATGTGGTTGTGCATAAAGAAATGACGCTGCCATAGTGGCAGCGCATTTTTACAACCCTACGATGAATGAATTTATATTTTCAATTAACTGGTCGTCAATGGCTGCTCCTGTGGCCGCAACCAAAAATGCAAATAATAAGATGCCCAGTGGGGTTACAGCGATAAATCCAAACGTAATAGTAACCAAGTAGGTTGCTGCCATGCCTAGAGCAATGGCTTCTGCCTTTACAAAGAAGGGCTTCCAGTTATCTGATTTCATAGCTTTTTGAAACTCAATAAAGCTATCTTTAGCATTCATGATATGCCCAACGTAGCCCAAGCTTTTTCCGAATTTGGCTGCGGCTTTACCAATCGCTTCAAAGTCCATTGAGTCAATGTAGTTGGCTGCGGCGGCTCTGTCTTTGGCACTGAATTTTTTGTTTAATTCGTTTTTGTATTTGTCGAATGCTTTAAGCGCGTCGCCCGCGGAGCGGATCTTTTTTCCTTTAGCGCTTTCTGCTAATTCTTCTGCCAGTTTAGATGCGCTGTCGTCAAATTTTTTACCGACCTCTGCACTGTTCGCTTGCGTGCTGACGTTGATGGGCACTTACTGCATGCACGAAGCCCCACGGGCGAAGAAACCGCTGCCCTTTTCCAACGAGGTGAAGCCTTGAGCAGTATTGATTGGGATGCTACGCAGCTGTCGCAAGCGATCCATGCGCGGCAGGTGTCGTGTGAAGACGTGATGGGCGAGTACCTGGCGCAGATCCAGCGGTTTAACCCGAGTGTGAATGCGCTGGTGTCGTTGCGTGATGCCGATGAAGTGCTGGCCGAAGCCCGCGCCTGTGATCGCGAACTGGGCCAGGGCAAGTCCCGTGGCTGGATGCACGGCATGCCCCAGGCGATCAAGGATTTGGCGGCCACCAAGGGCTTGCGCACCACACTTGGCTCGCCGCTGTTCGCAGAACATGTGCCCACCGAAGATGCCATCAGCGTGGCGCGGGTGCGGGCCAGTGGCGCGATTATTATCGGCAAGACCAACGTGCCGGAGTTCGGTCTCGGCTCACAGACCTACAACACGCTGTTCGGCACCACCGGCAATGCCTATGACCCAAGTTTGGTGGCCGGCGGCAGCAGCGGCGGCGCGGCGGTGGCGCTGGCGTTGCGCATGCTGCCGGTGGCCGATGGCAGTGACATGATGGGCTCGCTGCGCAACCCGGCGGCGTTCAACAACGTGTTCGGCCTGCGCCCGTCCCAAGGGCGTGTGCCCCACGGGCCGGTGCCGGAATTGTTTGTGCAGCAATTGGGCACCGAAGGCCCAATGGGCCGCAGTGTGACCGATGTGGCGACGCTCTTGAGCATTCAGGCCGGTTACGACCCGCGGGTGCCGCTGTCATCCAAGGACGATCCGTCGGTGTTCGGCCAGCCGTTGCAGCGCGATTTTAAAGGTACGCGCCTGGGCTGGTTGGGGGATTACAACGGCTACCTGCCGATGGACGACGGTGTGATGAGCCTGTGCGAGTCGGCCCTCGGCGATTTTGCCGCATTGGGCTGCGAGGTGGAAAGCTGCCAGCCGGCGTTTTCCCTGGCGCGTCTATGGCGCTGCTGGTTGGTGCATCGCCATTGGTTGGTACACGGTAACCTCGGTGCGGCCTACGCCAACCCGCAAAAACGCGCGTTGCTTAAACCCGAAGCGCAATGGGAAGTGGAGGGCGGCCTGGGCTTGAGTGCGCAGCAGGTGTACCAGGCGTCGGTGGACCGCAGCGAGTGGTATCGTGCCTTGGCCAAACTGTTTGAACGTTACGATTTCCTGCTGTTGCCCACCGCCCAAGTGTTCCCTTTTGATGCACAACAGGCGTGGCCGCGCCGTGTGGGTGGGCGCGAAATGGACACTTATCACCGCTGGATGGAGGTGGTGATCGGCCCTACGTTGGCAGGCTTGCCGAGCATGAGTATTCCGGTGGGCTTCAATCCTCAAGGCTTGCCCATGGGCCTGCAGATTATCGGCCCGGCCCAGGCGGACCGGGCTGTCTTGCAGCTGGCTTATGCCCATGAACAGCTGACGCACTGGGTAAAGCGTCGCCCGCCTGCGTGCCTTGAATCGACGAGTTGATCTGCGATCGGGCCTGTATCTTGCTGTGAAAAATGATCATCCACCGGCAACAGGGAGATCGAACATGGAGACAGGCACGGTACGGTCGGTTGAGCGCGCACTCGCCATCGTCGAATTGCTCGGTGAGCACCAGGCCTTGGGGCTGGAAGAGCTGCATTACCTCACGCGGTTGCCCAAGGCTACGGTGTCGCGCATGTTGCTGACCCTGCAGGAACGAGGCTGGGTCTATCGCGGCCTCAGCGACCGCCGTTACCGCCTGCGCGCCCAACGTTTGTTCGGCGACACCCAGCAACGTTTCAAGCGCCAGGTGGTGGAAAGCGCCGCGCCCTGGCTGCTGGAACTCAGTGAACGCACCGGGCTGGTGGTGGATCTGTCCTGCTTTGATGGCGAGCGCCTGGAGGTCATGGAAAGTGCGATCCCCAGTGTGTTGCGCAAGTTGTACCCCAATAACTGCCAGATCGTCGGCCAGCACGCCAGCCTGTTTCACTCGGCGATGGGCAAGGCGTGCCTGACGCAATTGCCGGTTGAGGAGGTGCAGCGTCTGGCGGGCCGCGATCATGTCGCTGCGGATGAGCAGGTGCATACCTGCGAGCAAACCCAGCACCAGGGTTTTGGCCAGCGCACTGAAGGCTATTGGGAATACCCGGTGCGCCTGCCGTTTCTGATTCGCGCGGTGGCTTTGCCGGTGCAGGCCAATGGGCGGCTGGTGGGCAGTATGGCGTTGCACTGGCCGATGCATCAGGCGCCGGTGGAGCGCGTATTGAACCTGCACATGGCCAGCCTCGAAGCGACGGTGCGCGATGTGCAGCGGGCGTTGATCTAAAGGCATCCACCGAACCCTGTGGGAGCTGGCTTGCCTGCGATAGCGGCAGGTCAGTCACCATTGCTGTTGCCTGTGCCGCCGTCATCGCAGGCAAGCCCGCTCCCACATTGGATTTGCGCGGTTCATGAGATTGCGCTTAAGGTTCGTGCAGGTTTTTTGCCCCCCGAGTTTCTATGTTCAATGTCAAACCTCTGGCCTTCGCCCTGCTGACGGCGGCCGCCTTGCCGGCCCACGCTGACTGGTACCTGGATAACGAATCCTCGCGCCTGTCGTTCGTCACTACCAAGAACACCGAGATTGCCGAGGTGCATCGCTTCCTGGTGTTGCACGGCAAGGTCGACAGCAAAGGCGCGGCGCAGCTTGAGGTCGAGATGGAGTCGATCAACAGCGGCATTCCGCTGCGCGATGAGCGCATGCGCAATGATCTGTTCCAGATCAAGACGTTCCCCGAAGCGCAGATCAGCGCGCAGATTAATCTGCAACCGATCAATGACCTGGCCCCCGGCGCGCAAATCGAGTTGCGCCTGCCGTTGTCGGTGACCCTGCGCGGCAAGACCCAGACCTACAGCGCCGAATTGCTTGCCACGCGCCTGGACGACCGGCGCTTCCAGGTGGTGACCCTGGAACCTGTGGTGCTGCATGCCGAGGATTTTGATTTGGTGCCGGGTGTGGCGGCACTGCGCAAGGCGGCCGGCTTGGCGTCGATCAGTTTGTCGGTGCCGGTCGGTGCGGTGCTGATTTTCACGGCGCGCTGACATGAGCGGCGCAGTGTTCCCGTGGCGCAGCGCCAACCGTTTCGAGTTGCTGATCGACGGCCCGAGTTTCTTCCCGCAGATGCTGGTGGGTATTGCCCGGGCCGAGCGCCAGGTCGATCTGGAGTTGTACCTGGTGGAAGCGGGTGCCTGCGCTGAAGCCATGGTGCAAGCGTTGGTGCAAGCCGCCGAGCGCGGCGTGCAGGTGCGCTGCCTGTTTGATGATTACGGCAGCCTGGCCTTCACGCTGGGCCTGCGTAAGCGCCTCACCGACGCGGGCGTGCAACTGCGCTTCTACAATCGCCTGAGCTGGCGCCGTTGGATGCGTAACCTGTACCGCGATCATCGCAAACTGTTACTGATCGATCAGGGCATCGCCGTGGTCGGCGGCACGGGCGTTACCGATGAGTTCTGGACGCCAGGGCAAGACACCGCCGACTGGCATGAAGTGATGGTGCGGATCAGCGGCCCGCTGGTGCTGGACTGGCAGGCGTTGTTCGACCGGCAATGGCACGCCAACGCGGCGCGCCGCGAATGGAAACCCGCCACCCATTTCGGTTTGCCGCGCTTGCCCAAGGTGCCGGCCACCGGGCCTGGCCTGGGGCGCGTGGCGTATGCCGACGCCCGTCAGCACCGCGATATCCTGCAGTCGCTGATCCGCGCGCTGAACAGCAGCAAGACGCGCATCTGGCTGGCCACCCCGTATTTTCTACCGACCTGGAGCGTGCGCCGTGCGTTGCGCCGCGCAGCCGGGCGTGGCGTGGATGTGCGTTTATTGCTGACCGGCCCGCGCACCGATCACCCTTCAGTGCGCTACGCCGGGCACCGTTATTACCCACGGTTGTTGCGCGCAGGTGTGCAGATTTTTGAATACCAGCCGTGCTTTTTGCACCTGAAAATGGTGCTGGTGGACGACTGGGTGAGCGTCGGCTCGTGCAATTTCGACCACTGGAATTTGCGCTTCAACCTGGAGGCCAACCTCGAGGCGCTGGACCCTGAGTTGACGGCAGCGGTGGCGGGCAGTTTCGAGCGTGATTTTGCCAAGAGCCAGGCGGTGAGCCTGGAGGCGTGGAAGGCGCGGCCGTTGTGGCGGCGGGTGAAGCAGCGGGTGTGGGGCTGGATTGATCGGTTGGTGGTTAACCTGCTGGATCGACGCGGCTGACACGTGATCATTCCCACGCTCGGCGTGGGAATGCCTCTTGTGACGCTCCGCGTCACGCTGTGGGACGCGGAGCGTCCCGAGCTGCATTCCCACGCGGAGCGTGGGAACGATCATCAGAGCAGTTCGAACGTCTGCTGCTGCACATCCTGGGAATCCAACCCGATCTGTACATTGAACTCACCCGGTTCCGCGGCGAACTTGAGTTGGGTGTTATAGAACTTCAAGTCTTCTTCAGTGATGGTGAAGTGCAAGGTGCGTTCTTCACCGGCCTTGAGCATGACCTTCTGGAAGTTCTTCAGCTCTTTGACCGGGCGGATCATCGAACCGGCCACGTCCTGGATATACAACTGCACCACGGTTTCGCCATCGACTTTGCCGGTGTTCTTCACGGTGACGCTGGCGTCGAGCTTGCCGGTCTTGTTCAGGGTGGTGGACGACAGCGCCATGTCCGACAGGCTGAACGTGGTGTAGCTCAGGCCATAACCGAACGGGAACAGCGGCCCGGTGACGTCATCGAAGTACTGCGAGGTGTAGTTGCCCGGCTTGCCTGGGGTGAACGGCCGGCCGATGCTCAGGTGGTTGTAGTAAGTCGGAATCTGCCCCACCGAGCGTGGGAAGGTGATCGGAAGCTTGCCTGATGGGTTGTAGTCACCGAACAGCACATCCGCGATGGCGTTGCCGCCTTCGGTGCCGGCGAACCAGGTTTCCAGGATCGCGTCAGCCTCTTTGTTTTCATCCACAATCGACAGCGGGCGGCCGTTCATCAGCACCAATACCAGCGGTTTGCCGGTGGCTTTGAGCGCCTTGATCAGGTCGCGCTGGCTTTGCGGAATGTTCAGGTCGGTGCGGCTGGAAGACTCGTGGGACATGCCACGGGACTCGCCCACGGCGGCGACCACTACGTCGGCTGCCTTGGCGGCCTTGACCGCTTCGTCGATCATCACCTGGGCTGGGCGGGTGTCATCCACCACTTCCGGCGCATCGAAATTGAGGAAGTTGAGGTAGTCGACCACGGCCTTGTCATTGGTGATGTTGGCGCCACGGGCGTAGATGATTTTGCCTTTGTCGCCGATCACGTGGTTCATGCCGTCCAGCAGCGTGACGGATTGTTCAGGCTTACCGGCGGCGGCCCAACTGCCCATCATGTCGATCGGGGCCTTGGCCAGCGGGCCGACCAGCGCGATGGTCGCGGATTTTTTCAGCGGCAGGGTGTTGTTGTGGTTTTTCAGCAAGACCTGGCTGCGGCGGGCGATATCGCGTGCATCGCTGCGGTGCAGGCGGCTGTCGGCATAGGTGTCGGCCGGGTCGTCTTCGGCCTTGCCGATGCGCAGGTACGGGTCTTTGAACAGGCCCATGTCGTACTTGGCGCCGAGCACTTCGCGCACCGCATTGTCGATGTCGCTTTGCTCGATTTCGCCGGACTTGAGCAACCCAGGCAATTCCTTGCCATACAGCGAGTCGTTCATGCTCATGTCGATGCCGGCCTTGATCGCCAGCTTGGCGGCTTCACGCCCGTCCTTGGCCACACCGTGCTTGATCAGCTCGAAGATCGCGCCATGGTCGCTCACCGCCAAACCTTTGAAGCCCCAGTCCTTGCGCAGCAGGTCGTTCATCAGCCAGGTGTTGGCGGTGGCCGGCACGCCGTTGATCGAATTGAGCGCCACCATCACGCCGCCGGAACCGGCCTTGATCGCCGCGTGGTACGGCGGCAGGTAGTCCTGGTACATCTTGACCGGGCTCATGTCGACCACGTTGTAGTCGCGACCGCCTTCCACCGCGCCATACAGGGCGAAGTGCTTGACGCTGGCCATGATGCTGTCGGCATTTGCCGGGCTTGCGCCCTGGAACGCCTTGACCATCACTTCGGCAATGCGCGAGACCAGGTAGGTGTCTTCACCAAAACCTTCGGAGGTGCGGCCCCAGCGTGGGTCGCGGGAAATGTCGACCATCGGCGCAAAGGTGATGTCGAGGCTGTCGGCGGCGGCTTCCTGGGCGGCAATGCGCCCGGAGCGGCCGATGGCGTCCATGTCCCAGCTGGAGGCCAGGGCCAGGCTGATCGGGAAAATCGTGCGGTGGCCGTGGATCACGTCGTAGGCGAAGAACATCGGGATCTTCAACCGGCTGCGCATGGCCGCGTCCTGCATCGGACGGTTTTCCGGGCGGGTGATCGAGTTGAACGTGCCGCCGATGCGCCCGGCGGCGATTTCCTTGCGGATCAGCTCCCGGGGCATTTCCGGGCCGATGCTGATCAGGCGCAATTGGCCGATCTTTTCATCCAGGGTCATCTGCTTGAGCAGGTCGCTGACGAAGGCGTCCTTGTCTTTAAGCGCAGCAGGCTTTGTTTCTGCCCATACGGGGTGACTGGCCAGAGTGGCAACAAGGCCGAGCAAACACAGCTTTTTCATGAATATCCTTTTTCGGCTACTGCACAGCGAAAATGCGCTGGTCTGCCAAAATGTGGGGGAACCTATGTTGTTGTTCGAGTGTTATTGCAGTAAATGCACGACACTTGTGAACTCTTATTCGCGCTGGGCATCTTTTTAGCTGATTGGCTCGACGCAATCCAGTGATGGCGGATTATGCCCCAAGCGCGCGGTGTATAGGGTTAGTCGTCACATTCCATTCAGATTGGGCAGGAGAAACACTATGCAAGCAGCACAACATTACCGCTGGGGCTTCAAGGCCGCGGCTTTGCTATTGATCAGCACAGTGCTGAGCGGTTGCGGCATCAACACCATTCCGACCCTGGACGAACAGGCCAAGGCGGCCTGGGGCCAGGTGCAGAACCAGTACCAACGCCGCGCCGACCTGATTCCCAACCTGGTGGAAGTGGTCAAGGGCTATGCGGCCCATGAGCAAGACACCCTCACCGCCGTGATCGAAGCGCGGGCCAAGGCCACCTCGATTCAGGTGGATGCCAGCACCCTCGACAACCCCGAGAAACTCAAGCAGTTCCAGCAAGCCCAGGATGGCCTGAGCGGTGCGCTTAGCCGTTTGATGGTGGTGTCCGAGCGCTACCCGGACCTGAAAGCCAACCAGAACTTCCTGGCGTTGCAGTCTCAGCTTGAAGGCACCGAAAACCGTATCGCCGTGGCCCGTCGCGACTTTATCCAGGCAGTACAGGCTTACAACACCGAGATCCGCACCTTCCCGGGTCGCCTGTGGCACAGCGTGATGTACAGCGACTTGCCGATCCGCGCCACGTTTGAGGCCACCAGTGCCGACGCCGATAAAGCGCCGCAAGTGAAGTTCAAATAAGGCGTCTTTGAGGTGTCGATGCGTTTATTACGGATAGGCTTGGCGCTGTGGCTGCTGGCCTGCGTGGGCGTGGCCCAGGCGGCGCTGACCTTCCCGGCCTTGACCGGGCGGGTGGTGGACACCGCGCAGATGATCGACCCGGCGGTACGTGCGCAGCTGACCCGGCAATTGCAGGCGCTGGAGCAAACCTCGGGCGACCAGATCGTGGTGGTCACCGTGCCCGACCTGCAAGGTGTGCCCATTGAGGACTACGGTTATCAATTGGGCCGCCAGTGGGGCATCGGCCAGAAGGGCAAGGACAATGGCGCGCTGTTGATCGTCGCCCGTGATGAGCGCAAATTGCGCATCGAAGTCGGTTATGGCCTTGAAGGCGTGCTGACCGATGCGCAGTCGTGGGTGATCATCAACCAGGTGATCGCGCCCAGGTTCAAGGCCGGCAATTACAGCCAGGGCATCAGCGACGGCGTTGCGGCCATGATTCAGGTGGTGGGCGGCGAGCCGCTGGCGGTGCCGGCCCATGTGGCGGATGCGAGTTTTGCCAAGGATAATCCGGGGCTTTCCATCGGCCTGTTCATCCTGCTGATCGGCGTGTTGTGGCTGTGCAATCGGCTGGGGCTGCCCGTGGGGGCGATCCTGCTGGCGATTCTCAGCAGCAGTGGACGCGGCGGTGGCGGGGGAGGCGGCGGTGGCGGTGGCTTCAGAGGCGGCGGCGGTGGTTTTGGCGGCGGTGGTGCCTCAGGTGGCTGGTAATGACAATAACTAGAACAGAGCATGCATAACCATGGCATTACTGACTGAACACGAGCAGCGCCAAGTCGCCGAAGCGATTGCCCGCGTCGAAAAAACCACCGACGCCGAACTGGTCACCGTGCTGGCCGCGCGCGCGGATGATTACGCCTATATCCCGCTGCTGTGGGCCAGCCTGATCGCCTTGGTGGTGCCTGGCATCGTGCACTACCTGTCGGGCTACCTGACCATGTACACCCTGCTGCTGGCGCAATGGGCGACCTTCATTGTGCTGTGCCTGGTGTTTCGCCTGCCCAAGGTTACCACCCGCCTGATTCCGCGTTCGGTACGGCATTGGCGCGCATCGAACCTGGCGCGGCGGCAGTTCCTGGAGCAAAACCTGCACCACACACTGGGCAGTACCGGCGTGCTGATTTTTGTCAGCGAGGCGGAGCGGTATGTGGAGATCCTGGTGGACGACGGTATTTCCAAACACCTGGATGACGGCAGTTGGGATGAGATCGTCAAGGCGTTCACCCAGCAGGTGAAGCAGGGGCAGACGCTGGCGGGGTTTATTGCCTGCATCGAAGCGTGTGGTGAATTGCTGAAGGTGCATGTGCCGGTGACGCAGACGCGTAATGAGCTGCCTAACCGCCTGATCGTGCTGGAGTAACGCCAAGCACCGCAAATCTAAATGTGGGAGCGGCGGTGCGACGATTCGACTTGCTCGCGAACGCGGTGGGTCAGCCCTAAATAGGTTGGCTGACACTCCGCATTCGCGAGCAAGCCCGCTCCCACATGGGTTCTGTGCAGCCCATGGGATTTGACCGTTGATCAAATAACCCCGTGCCCTAAACCTTCATCCCCCCTAAAATGCCCGGCATTCTTTGCCCGAGGCGTTTTTGTTCATGTCCGTCACTGCTCAACCTGCCAGCCCTGCGCCGGATCATCACGCCCAGTTCATCGAACTGCTGAGCGCAAGCCTCGCGCAGAACGCGTTTATCAAGCTGGTGCTGGCCAAGTACGTCGGCGAAGAGGCCGAGTTGCAGCGGCTGATCATCAAGCAGGTCGTGGTCAAGGAGCAGGCGTGCCTGTCCTTTGTCTATCGCTACAAGACCCGCGACATCACCAAGAACTTGCCGCTGGCCGACGGCGTGGCGGCGATTGCCGCGCTGCTGCCGGCGTCGTTCAAGAATGCGCACCTGTTGTCGCTGACCGACGAAGCCCAGCTGGAATACAGCAAAAAGAACAAAAGCTCGCTGTTCAAAAGCAAGCCGCAGCAATTGCGCGAGGCGCCTTCGGCTGAGCATAACCGCGAGAAAAACCGCTTTCTCGACCTGAGCCGGCCCTTCCTTGCGGACCTGGGCGTCACCGATGCCAAACAGGCGCTGATCCCGTCGATGTCGCGCAAGTGGAAGCAGATCAACAAGTTCATCGAAGTGTTCAGCCATGCGCTGACCTCCTCGCCGTTGAAGCTCGACCAGCCGGTGCGCGTGGCGGATTTCGGTTCGGGCAAGGGCTACCTCACGTTCGCCATCCACGATTACCTGCGCAATACCCTCAAGGCCGAGGGCGAAGTGACGGGCGTGGAATTGCGTGAAGACATGGTGACCCTGTGCAACACCGCCGCCGCGCGCCTGGAGCATCCGGGGCTGGTGTTCAAATGCGGTGATGTGCGCAGTGTGGCGCCCAGCGAACTGGAGGTGATGATCGCGCTGCATGCCTGCGATATCGCCACCGACTACGCGATCCACACCGGCATCCGTTCCGGCGCGTCGATCATCATGTGTTCGCCGTGCTGCCACAAACAGATCCGCCTGCAGATCCAGAGCCCGGTGCTGCTCAAGCCGATGCTGCAATACGGCCTGCACCTGGGCCAGCAGGCGGAAATGGTCACCGACAGCTTGCGTGCGCTGTTCCTGGAGGCCTGTGGCTACGAGACCAAGGTGTTCGAGTTCATTTCGTTGGAACACACCAACAAGAACAAGATGATTCTGGCGGTCAAGCGCACCGAGCCCGTGGACAATGCGCAACTGTTGGAAAAGATTCAGGAATTGAAGGCGTTCTACCACATCAGCGAACACTGCCTGGAAACCCTGCTGCGTGCGGATGGTTATTTAGGCTGAAAACAGGACCAAAATGTGGGAGCGGGCTTGCTCGCGAAAGCGGAGTGTCAGCCAACCTATCAAGTGACTGATGCACCGCCTTCGCGAGCAAGCCCGCTCCCACATTTAGATCGCATTCATCTTTGAGGTCGGCGCAGGCTGCACCGCCGTCTTGCGCCCGAGCATTACCGTAATGATCACGCCACACGCAAACACCCAGGTAATCGGCTCGATATGTTCACCAAAGAACAACGCCGAAAACGCGATGGTGAAGAAGATCTGCAACAGCTGAATCTGGCTGACCCGCGCAATACCGCCCATGGCCAACCCGGCGTACCAGGCGAAGAACCCCAAAAACTGCGAGAACAGCGACACATACCCAAACGCCCACCAGGTGCGCGTGGAAATCGCGCCCTGGTGCTGCGCTGCCAAGTACCACACCGGGCCGATCAATACGGGCGTCGACAGCACCAGCGCCCAGCAGATCACTTGCCAGCCGCCCATCTCCTTGGCCAACCGGCCGCCTTCGGCATACCCCAGGCCGCCCACGGCAATCGCACCGAGCATCAGCAAATCGCCGGCTTGAATGCTGCCGGCGCCGGTGATCAACGCGTAACCCAACACCAGCGCGCTGCCCAGCGCCGCGCAGGCCCAGAAGGCTTTTGACGGCCGCTCATGGGACAGCCACGCCGCGTACAGCGCCACGCACAGCGGCTGCAGGCCATTGACCAACGCACCATGGGAAGCCGGCAAGGTTTGCATGGCCCAGGCCGAGAGCACGGGGAAGCCCAGGATCACACCGAGGATGACCAGGCTCAGCCCGCGCACCTGGCGCCAGGTTGGCCAGCTTTCTCGGCGCCACAGCAACAGCGCCGCCGCCGGGATCGCCGCGAATAGCGCCCGGCCAAGGCCGTTGAGCAAGGGGTGGATCTCCTGCACCACGATGCGGGTGAAGGGCAATGTCAGGCTGAAGATAACGACGCCCAGCAGGCCGAGGGCCATGCCGGTGTTTTCGCGCGAGCTCATGAGTGGGGACCCGAATCTGGAGGGCTTCAAGGGAAGCCCATCTAGCCACAACCCCCGCTGATTAAGGGCCTACAGCTGGTCGCAGATTTATCCGTACAGTTCCAATCGCTCTGCAGGCAGTGCCGCCGCCATCGCGTCACCCTGGTCTATTAGAAGAACCGCGTAATGCTGACCTTCGCATCGCGGCCCTTGGTGTAGGCACGATCACCGCTCAAGGCCGGGCGGAAGTTGTTGTTGAAGAGGTTGTCCACGGTGAAGTTCACCTCGGTGCCTTTGAGGTAGGCCTGTTGCGGCTTCCATTTGGCGAACAGGCCTTGGGTGTTGTAGGCCTTGTTGCCGTATTGGTCGTAGAACAGGTCACCCACACTGCTGCCCGGGCCGCCGGAGTATTTGTCACTCGGCAAGCGATCGGTGGCGCCGATGAACTGGCCCATCCAGCCCACCTGGGCATCCCAGGCCGGAATATGGGTGCCTAATACCAGCACCCATTTGGTCGGTGGAATATCACGTGCCGGCACATCCGGGCCCCATGGGTTGGTGTAGGCGCCTTCGTGTTCACCCTTGGCGTAGGCGAACGACACCGAGCCGAACAGGTAGGTGGAGTTGTAGAAGGATTCGAGCTCAAAACCCTTGATGGTCAGGCCGCCGATATTGCGGTAGTTGGGCATCGCCCCCGGCGGGCACGCGTTGGCAATGGTGCCGCCGTTGACGGCCTGGTTCTGGCAACCCACGCCGGTGGCCTTGAAGATTTCGTCTTCGACTTTGTTGTGGAACAGGGTGGCGCGTACTTGCAGGTTATCGTTCCGGGCGATCAGGTTGTCGAAGCTGGTGACGCTACCCAGGGTGATCGAGGTGATGCGCTCCGGGTCGAGGTCGACGCTGGTGGCGGTGCGGCTGCCCAGGCCTTGTACTTCATATTGCTCGTCGATCACCGGCGCACGCCAGGTCTTGCTCCAGTTGGCGAACAGGCCCAGGTTCGGCGTGACGTTCCAGAACAGCGCCAGGCGCGGCGACCAGCCGGTGTAGGTGCGGTCGCTGTAGTCATGGCCGAAGGACGGATCCGGGTTGTTGTAGTACGGCGCATCGTTACCTTCGCCACGGTTACGCACATGGTCATAGCGCAGCGACGGGGTGATGGTCACGTCGCCCACGGTGACTGCGTCCTGGACGAAGAAACTGTTGGTGTCGACCTTGCCGTGGGGCATGAAGCCCGGCTGGAAGCGCCCGTAGTTGTAGCGCGCAGTGTTGTAGGTGGTGCCGGGCATCCACATCTCGGTTTCGCGGATGTGCTTGCGGATCTGCCCGCCGACGGTCAGCGCATGCTGCAAGGGGCCGGTGTCAAACAGGCTGACGTTGCGGATGTCGAGGTTCTTGTCGGTGTAGGCGGTGTCCATCTTGCGCCCGCCGGAGGCCAGTTGGAAAAACGCGGTGGCGTCGCGTTCGTCGGTCTGGTCGGTGTTGGACTGGGAATATTTGACGGTCAGGTCGATCAGCGGGTTATTCACCGGCGTGTATTCGTACTTGCCCGACCAGGTGGTGTCGGTGGTGTCACGCTGGGCTAAAAAACGCTTCAGCGCGTTTTCGTAACCGTAGCGGTCGATGTTGGCCTGAGTCGGCGGCGTCGGGTAGCTGGCGGCGGAGAACGGCGTCCAGCGGTTGCTGTGGGAGCGTGAGTAAGACAGACCAACGCTGTGCTCCTCGGTGAAGTGGGCGTTGACCTTGAACAGTTTGCCGTCCACATCCTGGGCGCTGTTGGGCAGGCGCTGAGGGTTGACCGGGTATTCGTTGTTGTCGTTGGGCAGTTTGCCGGCCACCTTCATGTCGCCGCCATCGCGCTGGGTCAGGTAGGCCAGCGCGTCGAAACGGCCGTCGTCGGTGCGGCCGTACACGGCACTGCTGTAGATCTGTTCGTGGTCGTTGCTGGAGTAGCCGTATTTGAGCATCGCGCCGCTGTTGCGACCGTCCTGCAACAGGTCCGGGGCATCCTTGGTGGTCATGTTGACCGTGCCGCCAAAGCCGCCGTTGCCGGTGAACGGCGAGTTGGGGCCTTTCTCGACCTCGATGCTCTTGATCAGCTCCGGCTCGATAAACACGGTGCCTTGCTGGTAGCGCTCAAAGCCGGTCTTGGTGGCGCCGTCGACGGTCATCGGCACGTCTTCGGCGTCGCCGAAACCACGGATATTGATGGTCTGGCCACCGGGCTTGAGCGAGCCGCCCTGGCTTACGCCGGGCAAGGTCTGCAACAGGCTGGGGATGTTGTTGGACTGGTAGCGGTCAATGTCGGCCTGGGTCATGGTCGAGCGGTTGACGGTGCTGGAATCGACTTCGTTACCGGTGCCGATCACGCTGAGGGCATCGAGCTGGATGGCGCCGCTGTGGGTGGTCTTGCCCTCGTCGGGGCGCACCACGTAGGTGTTGCCGACTTTGATCAGGGTGAACTCGCCGTTTTTCAGCAAGCTGCGAATCGCCACTTCCGGGCTGAACTCGCCGTTGAGCGCCGGCGCCTGCACATGCTTGAGCAGTGTTTCATCGAACAACAGCTGGATTTTCGCCTGCTGCGCGACAAAGCTCAGGGACGTGGCCAGCGATTGGGCGGGCAGTTGCAGCGTGAGCGACTCGGCCTGGGCGCTGAGGCTCAAGGCCATGCAGGTGGCAATAAGGGTCGGTCGAAGCAACAGGTGCGAAGCGTGGCAAGGCGCGCGAAACATGAAATCCCCCGGGGTGGCTAAATAGCCAAAAAGGTGTGCGTATCCAACACAGTCGGGAGGAAGACGGGGCAGCTGCAAAAAACCACACATGCGAATGCAAAATATTCTCAAGTGTGATTTGTGCAGGCCTTACTTGAGCGGTTCGATGCGGACGATGCCATCGGCCGAGGCCACGGTTTTAACCGGCAGCAGGGCGGGCAGGGCGTTGAGCAGGGCGTCCGGGTCATTCACATCCAGATTGCCCGAGACCTTCAGTTGCGCCACGGCTTTGTTGACCTGCAAGGGCGCTTGAGGCCGGTAGAGGCTCAGTTCATCGATCAGGCTGGCCAATTCTCGATTGCGAAACGACAGGTGCCCGCTGCGCCAATCGGCCACTTCTTCGGTGGTGAGTGTCTGCTGCTGCACGGTGCCCTTGGCGTAGTTGTACGCGGCACGTTGCTGGGCGCCGAGCACCGCCACCGGGCTTTTGGCGTCCGGCTCGAAGGCAACCTGGCCGTGGGCGACGCTGACCACCAGTTGTTGCTGGCTGCGCCGCACGTCAAACCCGGTGCCGACCACCCGCACATTCGCCTCGCCGGCTTGCACGTAGAGCGGGCGCTCTTTGTCGGCGGCAACTTCGATAAACACCTGGCCCTTGTCCAGATGCAGGATGCGTTGATACGCGCTGAAATCCACGCGCAGATGGGTGTTGGCATTCACATACAGCGTGCTGCCGTCGGGCAGGGCGAGGGTGCGCATGCCTTTGACGTGCCCGGCAATCTGGCTGTGATAGAGCTCGCGGGGCGCGCCGATAGTCGTCGTCAGCACGGCGCACACCAGCGCGGCGGCCACGGCCAGGGCCGGGCGCATTATCGAGGGTTTGCGCTGGGGCAGCGGTACGGGTTTGTTCAGTTGCTGCAACTGGGCGAGGTCGTCCCACAGCTGTTCGAATTCGGCATAGGCGCGGGCGTGGGCGGGCGTTGCCTGCCAGGCGGCAAAGGCTTTGCGCTCGGCCCGTGCGGCGCCATTGCGGTTGCGGGCAAACCAGCTGGCGGCTTGGGCATCGATGGAGTCGCTCGCCTCGATGTCCAGGGCGTCGATGTCGCTCAGGCGGTTCATTCTGGCTGCTCCGTGCCGGGTTCTGGTTGAAGGCGTCGCTTGCAATGCAGCAGGGCAAAAGCAATGTGCTTTTCTACCATGCTGGTGGAAATGCCCATGCGCTCGGCGATCTGCGCCTGGCTCAGGCCTTCGAAGCGGTGCAGCATAAGGGCTTCTCGCCTGCGGGGCGAGAGTTCGGCGAGGACTTCTTTCAACTGTTCCAGGCGTTGCAGGCGCTGCGCAGCGGCCATGGGGTCGTTTTGCGCGTCGGTGACCGGCTCCGTGTCAGCGTCGGCCGCGTCGGAATGGGCGCTCTGGCGTACCTTCTGCTTACGCCAGTGATCGCGCAGCAGGTTGCGCGCCATCTGAAACAGAAACGCCCGTGGCTGCTCGACCTTGGCGCGGTCGCGGTAGTTGAGCCATTGGGTGAAGACATCCTGGGTCATGTCTGCCGCGTCGCTGGCGTTGTCCGTGCGTTTGCGCAGGAAATGCAGGATATCTGCATAAAACCCGCGAAAGGCATCGGCCGACAACGGGTCGGGCTTGGGACGAGACATGGATATCCTTCTTGACGAAGCACGACGTAGAAAAGTCGCGAATGATATCGAGAACTATTGTCATTTGTCTCTATGTAACGGGTTTACCCAATCAAAAAAGTGGGAGCGGGCAAGCCCGCTCCCACATGGATTGTGGCTCTAGCTCAATAGTGTCTTCAGCTGTTCGATTCCTGCCTCACCCAGCGGGAATACCGGCAAGCGCGGATCGCCCACCTCAAGGCCGGTCAGCCGCAACCCGGCCTTGATCGTCGCGGGCAAACCACCTTTGAGGATGAACTCCAGCAACGGCAACTGGCGATAGAACAGCTCCCGCGCTTTATTCAGGTCATTGGCCATCACCGCGTTATACAAATCCAGGTTCAACTGCGGGATCAGGTTCGGCGCGGCCGTGCACCAACCCTTGGCACCCGCCGCGAAGGCTTCCAGCGCCAGTGGGTTGCAGCCGTTGTAGAACGGCACGTCGCTGTGACGGCGCAACTGGTGCATGCGTTGAATATCGCCGGTGCTTTCCTTGACCATGGTCACGTTCGCCACCTGCTTGACGATGCGCAGGATCAAGTCCACCGACATGTCCGTGCCACTGGTGGCCGGGTTGTTGTAAAGCATGATCGGCACGCCGATGCTGTCGCCAATTGCGGCGTAGTGGGCAAGAATTTCCGCCTCGCTGAGTTTCCAGTACGAGGCCGGCAGCACCATCACCACATCGGCACCATTGGCTTCGGCATAACGGGCGCGACGCACGGCTTTGGCGGTGGTCAGGTCAGACACGCTGACAACAGTGGGTACGCGCCTGGCGATTTTCGCAAGGCTGTAGGCGCTGACCTCATCCCACTCCGCATCGCTCAAATACGCGCCTTCGCCGGTGCTGCCCAAGGGCGCGATGGCGTGTACGCCGCTGTCGATCAGGCGGTCGATGGAGCGGCCGAGGGCGTCGAGGTCAATGCGCTGGCCGTCGGCGCTGAACGGGGTAATGGTGTAGCCGATGATGCCGTGAATAGTGGGGCTGGACATGGGAAGTCTCCGCGTGAAAAAGGGCAATCAGTTCAGGCAATCGGCGTGTTTGCGCAGGTTCTGCCGGGCGTAGTAGTTGAAGGCGGCGCCATGACGCTTGGGCTTGGAGATCCAGTCGTGGGCCTCGCGACCCAATTCCGGCAGAATCGGCTTGATGCTGCCCGCCGACATCGCCAGCAACTGCAACCTGGCCGCCCGCTCAATCAACTGCGCGATGACGCAGGCTTGCTCGATGCTTGCGCCGGTGGACAGCTGACCGTGGTGCGAAAGCAGAATCGCGCGCTTGTCGCCCAAAGCTGCTGTGATGATTTCGCCTTCTTCATTGCCCACCGGCACGCCCGGCCAGGCCTCCAGGAAGGCGCAGTCTTCGTACAGCGGGCACAGGTCCATATGCGACACCTGCAGCGGCACTTCAAGCATCGACAGCGCGGCAATATGCGTGGGGTGCGTATGGATGATGCAATTCACATCCGGCCGCCCACGGTAGACCCAGGTGTGAAAACGGTTGGCCGGGTTGGGGATGCCATGCCCTTCGAGTACTTCCAGATCTTCGTTGACCAGCAACAGATTACTGGCCGTGATTTCATCGAAACCCAGGCCCAGTTGCTGAGTGTAATAGGTGCCAGGCGTGGGCCCGCGTGCGGTGATCTGCCCGGCCAGGCCGGAGTCGTGGCCGTGTTCGAACAGGATGCGGCAAGTGAGCGCCAGCTTTTGCCGGTCGGTCCACGTATTATCCGCCAGGCTGTTTTGCATCTGGATCAGTGCTTGCTTGACCAGTTGGTCTTTGGGAAGTGCTAATGTCTTGGCCATATCGGTGTCCTTTGGGTTAGAGCAAATGACACTAAAGATGCTATATGACACTTTGTGTCATTAGCAAGCATGATTCTGCCTTTTCTGCAGGGATTAACCGCAGCACATGTCTATCCGTTTGAAATTATTGAGAAAAAAACTTGGCGTAACCCTGGAGTCCCTGGCCGAAAAATCCGGGATGACCAAGAGTTATCTGTCCAAGGTCGAGCGTGGGCTCAACACGCCGTCGATTGCCGCCGCACTGAAACTGGCCAAGGCGTTGAACGTGAAGGTCGAAGAACTGTTCAGCGAAGACAACGTCCGCCTCGACAGCTACAGCCTGGTGCGCAGCCACGAACGCCCCGACACCGCGCCGGGTTATGCGGTGCTGGCCCATCAGGTCAGCGAGCGCAGCCTGCTGCCATTCATCATCTACCCGCCGGCGGAATTCACCGACAAGACCTTCAAGGAACATCTGGGTGAGGAATTTTTATTTGTGCACGAAGGCCAGGTGGAAGTGGACTTCATGAACGAGCGGGTGATTCTGGAGCGGGGCGATGCGCTGCACTTCAATGCACAGAAACCTCACCGGATTCGTTCGGTGGGGGAGGTGCAGGCGCAGTTGTTGGTGGTGGTGCACAGCGGCGACGAGTGACCCTGATTGCTATTTGAAATGCAGCCTAAATGTGGGAGCGAGCAAGCCCGCTCCCACATTGGATCTTCTTTGTTTAGAGAATCAGCGTTCGACCGGCACGGACAACGCGGCACTACCCAACGGATGCGTACGCGCCGCAAAGAACTTCAGCTCCACGCCACTGCCCTCGAACAACTGCGAGTAACGGCGCTTCTGCTGGCGGATAAACCCGTCACTGCGCCCCGACACCGAGATTGCCAATGTCGTCAGCTTGGCCTCGCGAAGCGCATCCACCAGGTGCTGATCCTGCGGCCCCAGGTCATGACCGAAGATGCACAGCGCGCCATCATGACTCAGCAACTGCTCGTAGCAGAACGACAAGTAGTCCGAGCTGCGAATGGTCTTGAGCTTCTCCTCCACCTTGCCTTCGCTGACAAACAGCGGCACGTCGTCCAGGGTCTTGATCGTATTGTTGATCGCAAAGCTGCTGAGCAAGGTGCTGTCGGTGGTTGGCAATTTGCGCGCGGTGCCGTCGAGGTTGCGCACCAGGTGCAGGCCGCCGTGCAGGTAGAGGATGCGTGTGGCTTGGGTGCGGGTGTTGCGCAGGTCGAAGCTGGCGTCGGCGCTGCGAAACAGGTCATCGATGCCCGGCGTGTGCAGGATCGCCCAGTAGTTGAGCAGGTCGTAGTTGCTGGTGAATACCGTGGCGTAGTGCTTCAACTCAGTGTTGATCGTCGCCAGGGTTGAGGGCTGCACCAGGCGCCACGGAATGTGCACGGCGTGGATGGTGTTGATCAGCGCTTCCTTGATCGCGTAGTAGCGGTTGCGCGGCGCCGCCGAGCTGACCGCCAGCGCCTTGTTGACCCGGCTGGTGGTTTTCAATGCGCCCAGCGCTTGCTCGAAACTGCGGGTTTGCAGGGCATCGAACACGCTGAGTTCGGAGGGGCTCAGGGGCTTTTCTTCGACGGTGCGGGCGTTTTCGAACAGCGAGTCGTAGGCAAAGTCTTCCCAAATCGCACGGCTGGCGCCATTACCGATCAGAATCCCATTGAAGTCGATGGCGCTGCGCAGGGCGCTCCAGTCTTCAAGGTGGGCGTCAATATCCTGGAAATCCTTCATTGCGGCGGGTCTACTCGAAATCGGCTGGGTGGTGACTTTATCACGAGCGTGCGTTGATCCTGATCAAGATGCGCCACGCGTTATCGGTTGATTCTGTCGGCATACCGCCTCCGAGGATTGACCATGATCAGCACCTTTTTTATTCCCGCCGTCAACATCATGGGCACCGACTGCCTCGACGAAGCCATGGTAGCCATCCGCAACTACGGTTTTCGCAAGGCGCTGATCGTCACCGACGCCGGGCTGGCCAGGGCCGGCGTGGCCAGCATGATCGCCGAGAAGCTGGCGATGCAGGACATCGATTCGGTGATCTACGACGGCGCCAAACCCAACCCCAATGTGGAAAACGTCGAGAAAGGCTTGGCGATGCTGGAGGCCACGGCCTGTGATTTTGTCGTGTCCTTGGGCGGCGGCTCGCCCCATGACTGCGCCAAGGGCATCGCGTTGTGCGCCACCAATGGCGGGCATATCGGCGACTACGAAGGTGTCGACCAATCGAGCAAACCGCAATTGCCGCTGGTGGCGATCAACACCACCGCCGGCACGGCCAGCGAGATGACCCGTTTCTGCATCATCACCGATGAAACCCGCCATGTGAAAATGGCCATCGTCGACCGCAATGTCACGCCGCTGCTGTCGGTCAACGACCCGACGCTGATGGTCGGCATGCCCAAGGGGCTGACGGCGGCCACCGGCATGGACGCGCTGACCCATGCGATCGAAGCCTATGTGTCGACGGCTGCCACGCCAATCACCGACGCCTGCGCGATCAAGGCCATGGAGCTGATCAGCGCCAACCTGCGCCTGGCCGTGCGTGATGGCAGCGACAAAGCCGCGCGGGAAAACATGGCTTACGCGCAGTTCCTCGCCGGGATGGCCTTCAACAATGCGTCGCTGGGGTTTGTGCATGCCATGGCCCACCAGCTTGGCGGCCTCTACGACCTGCCCCACGGCGTGTGCAACGCGGTGTTGCTGCCCCATGTGCAAAGCTTCAACGCCAGCGTCTGCGCCAAACGCTTGAGCGACGTGGCGCGCGCCTTGGGTGCCGATATCAAGGGCATTACCCCGGAAGAGGGCGCTCAGGCGGCCATCGTCGCTATTCGCGCCTTGGCCCATGACGTTGAGATCCCGGCCGGTTTGCGCGAATTGGGCGCCAAGTTGCAGGATATTCCGCTGCTGGCCACCAATGCGTTGAAGGATGCCTGTGGTCTGACCAACCCCCGCCGGGCGGATCAGCGACAAATTGAGGAGATCTTTCGCAGCGCGTTCTAAAGGCGGCAGCCGCACGCCGCAAGCGTTAAGCTACAAGTTGAACGGTATTCAACTTGAGCATGAAGCTTGCGGCTTGCCGCTGAGGTCCCCTGATGAGAGTTCTATTATTCGGCGCCACCGGCATGGTCGGCCAAGGCGTGCTGCGTGAGTGCCTGCTGGCCGCTGACGTGCAGGAAGTGGTCGCCGTCGGCCGCACGCCGCTGACCCAGGAGCACGGCAAGCTGCACCAGGTGTTGCACAGCGACATGCTGGACTTCCAACCGCTGGAAAACCTGCTGCAAGGCTTTGACGCGTGCTTCTTCTGCCTCGGCGTATCGTCGGCGGGCATGAAGGAAGCCAAGTACACCCACCTCACCTATGACCTCACCCTGGTCGCGGCCAGCACCTTGGCGCGGCTCAATCCGCAGATGACCTTTATCTATGTGTCCGGCGCCGGCACCGACAGCTCCGAGGCGGGCAACTCGATGTGGGCGCGGGTCAAGGGCAAGACCGAAAACGCCTTGCTGCGCCTGCCGTTCAAGGCGGTGTACCTGTTTCGGCCTGGGGTGATTCAGCCGTTGCATGGCGTGCGTTCAAAGACGCCGCTGTATCAATCCTTCTATACCGTGCTCGGGCCGCTGCTGTCGTTTTTTCGCCGGATCAAACCCGACTGGGTGGTGAGCACCGAGACCGTCGGCCAGGCGATGTTGGCGGTGGCGCGTCAGGGCGCGCCGCAGGCCGTGGTGGAGCAGGCCGAGATCAATCGCCTGGCCAGCGAGACGCGCTGATGCTGCACAAAAGCCTGGTGCGTCGCCTTGACCTGATCACCCTGCAACTGTTCGTTGCGGTGTTTGAAGAAGGCACGCTGACCCGCGCTGCGGCCCGTGAGGCCATCGCCGTGTCGGCGGCCAGCAAGCGCCTGATGGAGTTGGAGCAGGTATTGGGCGTGAGCCTGTTCGTGCGGCGTGCCAAGGGCATGGACTTGACCGCCGCCGGCGAAACCTTGCTGCACCATGCGCGGCAGATGCTGTTCAACGTCGAGAAAATGGGCCTTGAACTGGGCGAGCACAGCCACGGCGTGCGTGGTTATGTGCGCATGTTGGCGAATCTGTCGGCGATTATTCAGTTTCTTCCGGAAGACCTGCGCGACTTTTCCCAGCGACACCCCGAGGTCAAGACGGATCTGGAAGAGCGCCCCAGCAACGGCGTGGTCCAGGGCGTGCTGGACGGGGTGGCGGACCTGGGCATCTGCTCCAGCGACACCGACACCAAAGGCTTGCCCAGCGTGCTGTATCGCCACGACAAACTGGTGGTGCTGATGCCGGCGGAGCATCCCTTGGCCGCACGCCACACCCTGGCGTTCGACGAAACCCTGGGCAGCGATTACGTCGGCCTGCACGCCGCCAGCTCGATCAATATGCGCACCCATGCCGCAGCGCGTGAGGCCGGCAAGATGCTGCGCCTGCGTATCCATGTGCCGGGGTTTGATGCGATGTGCCGGATGGTCCAGGCGAATATGGGCATCGGCATCCTGCCGCAAAAGGCCTATGAGCTGTTTGGTCGCGCGTTGGGGTTGCATGCGGTGCCGTTGACCGACACGTGGTCGGATCGCAGCTTGATTGTGGTGGTGCGTGATGAGGCGCAGTTGTCGCCGGTGAGCCGGTTGTTGTTTGACTACCTGCGCACGCCACTGAAGTAAGCAAACCCTGTGGCCTCATCGCGGGCAAGCCCGGCTCCCACAGTAGGAATGTGGTTCCTTGTGGGAGCCGGGCTTGCCCGCGATAGCGATCTGACTGACACCGACCCTCGGTAACCGTTCGCAATCCACGAACGCTCCTTGCCAACTGACGGTTGGATTTATCGCCCGTCTGTCCTCTAGCCTTGGCTGCACATTCCAAGAATAAGAGGACCACCCCATGACGGCGCCGTTGAGCGGTATCAAGGTGATTGAAATCGGCACGCTGATTGCCGCCCCGTTCGCCGCGCGGATGCTGGCCGAGTTCGGCGCCGAGGTGATCAAGATCGAAGCCATGGGCCAGGGCGACCCGCTTCGCAAATGGCGAAAGCTGCACGAAGGCACGTCGCTGTGGTGGTACTTGCAATCGCGTAACAAAAAGTCGCTCGCACTGGACCTCAAGTCCCCGGAGGGCCTGGGGCTGATCAAGCAACTGCTGGGCGACGCCGACGTGTTGATCGAAAACCTGCGCCCCGGCGGCCTGGAGAAACTTGGCCTGGGTTGGGACGTGTTGCATGCGTTGAACCCCAAGCTGACCTTGGTGCGCATCTCCGGCTACGGCCAGACCGGGCCTTACCGCGATCGCCCAGGATTTGGTGCCATCGGTGAGGCCATGGGCGGCATTCGCTACACCACCGGCAACCCCGACTCGCCACCGGCGCGAGTGGGCGTGAGCCTGGGTGACTCGCTCGCCTCGCTGCACGCGGTGATCGGCGCGCTGATGTCGTTGTTGCGGGTCAAGACCGGGCAGGGCGAGGGGCAGGTGGTGGATGTGTCACTGGCTGAAAGTGTGTTCAACCTGATGGAAAGCCTGGTGCCCGAATACGACATGCTCGGCCATGTGCGTGAGCGCAGTGGCGGCGCCTTGCCGGGTATCGCGCCGTCCAACACCTACCTGACCGCCGACGGCGCCTATGTGGTGATCGCCGGCAACAGCGACCCGATCTACAAGCGCCTGATGCACACCATCGGCCGTGCCGACCTGGCCGAAGCGCCGGAGTTTGCCCACAACGACGGCCGCGCCGCCAAAAGTGGCCTGCTCGACGCGGCCATCACCCACTGGACCAGCAGCCTGCCTATCGACCAGGTACTCAGCGCGCTCGAAGCCGCCGAGGTGCCGGCCGGGCGCATTTACTCGGTGGCCGATATCGTCAGCGACCCGCACTACCAGGCCCGTGACATGCTGCTTAATGCCCAGCTGCCCGGCGGCGTGTCGGTGAAGATGCCCGGCATTGTGCCCAAACTCTCCGAAACCCCCGGTGGTGTGAACTGGCAGGGCCCGAGCCTGGGCCAGCATACCGATGACATCCTCGGCAGCCTGGGCCTCACCGGTGCCGATATCCAACGCCTGAAAACCGCGGGAGTGGTGCAATGATTACTGATTATTCCGACACGCTGATCGTGCAGGAAGTGTCGCCGCGCGATGGCTTGCAGATCGAACCGACCTGGGTTGAAACCGCCGACAAGATTGCGCTGATCAACGGGCTGGCCCTGGCCGGTTTTTCGCGAATCGAGGCGGGTTCCTTTGTGTCGCCCAAAGCCATTCCCGCATTGCGTGATGGCGAGCAGGTGTTCCAGGGGATTGAGCGCCGGGCCGGTGTGATTTATGTCGCGCTGATCCCCAACCTCAAGGGCGCCCAGCGCGCCATCGAGTCGCGCGCCGATGAGCTGAACCTGGTGATGTCGGCCAGCCAGACTCACAACCTGGCCAATATGCGCATGCGTTGCGAGGCGTCGTTGGCCGCCTTTGGCGACATCGTCAGCTTTGCCGCCGACCACCCGGTGCGCCTTAACGGCAGCATCGCCACCACCTTCGGCTGCCCGTTCGAAGGCAAGATCGATGAAGACCGCGTGCTGCAAATGGTCGACGCCTATCGCGAGCTGGGCATTGCGGGCATCACGTTGGCCGACACCACCGGCATGGCCAATCCGCGTCAGGTCGAACGTTTGGTCAAGCGCGTGCTGCAACAGGTGCCGGCCAGCGATTTGACCCTGCATTTTCACAACACCCGTGGCCTGGGGTTGTGCAATGTGCTGGCCGCTTACGAGGCCGGAGCCCGGCGGTTTGACGCGGCCTTGGGTGGCCTCGGCGGTTGCCCGTTTGCGCCGGGGGCGTCGGGCAATATCTGCACCGAAGATTTGGTCAACCTGTGCGAGGAGGTCGGCATTCACACCGGCATCGACCTGCCGCACCTGTTGCAAATGTCCCGCCGCTTGCCGGCCTTGCTGGGGCATGAACTGCCCGGCCAAGTGGCCAAGGCCGGGCGCAATGGCGACCTGCACCCGCCACCGGCTTACATCGCCACGCTGTAACGCGCGACCAGACAACAAAAACAATCGGGCGCCTGTGAGCAGCCCGCTGGAGAGAAACCATGAGCACTAATACGTTAGAGGCCGGCGTGCGCCCGGCCGCTGAAATCGATGCCGAAAAAGCCCTGGTCAGCAAGGTCGCCTGGCGCCTGATGCCGCTGATCATGGTGTGCTACCTGTTCGCATTTTTTGACCGCATCAACATCAGCTTCGCCAAGTTCCAGCTGCAAACCGACCTGAGCCTGAGCGACACCGCTTATGGCCTGGGCGCCGGGTTGTTTGTGGTGGGTTACGTGCTGTTCGAAGTGCCGAGCAACATGATGCTCTACAAGGTCGGTGCCCGCCGCTGGATCGCACGCATCATGATGTCGTGGGGCCTGGCCACGGCGGCCATGGTGTTTGTCACCGCCGAATGGCAGTTCTATGGCCTGCGCTTCATCATTGGCGCCATGGAGGCGGGGTTTGCGCCGGGCGTGCTGTATTACATGACGCTGTGGTTCCCGCAGCACTTTCGTGGGCGCATCACCTCGATGCTGTTCCTGGCCTCGGCGTTCGCCGGTTTGGTCGGCGCGCCATTTTCCGGGCTGGTGCTGGAGCACCTCGACGGCGTGCTGCAAATGCGCGGCTGGCACTGGTTGTTCCTGCTCGGCGGCTTGCCCTGCATCGGCCTGGGTTTTCTGGTGCTGACCTTGCTCAAGGACCGCATTGAAGACGCGCATTGGCTGACGGCTGCCGAGAAAACCCTGCTGTCGAGCCGCATCGCCAAGCATGAGCCGAACCAGCACGGTGGCTCGCTGCTTTCGGCGATCCGCATTCCTGGGTTTTTGATGCTTGGGTTTATCTACTTTCTGATCCAGGTGGCGTCCTACGGCCTCAACTTCTGGGCGCCGCAATTGATCCGCAGTGCCGGTACCCAGAGCCCGGTGATGATCGGCCTGCTCACCGCCATTCCCTATGTGTGCGGGGCGATCAGCATGGTGGTGATCGGGCGACTGTCGGACGCCACCGGCGAGCGCCGCAAGTTTGTCTGCGGCCTGGTGGTGCTGGGCGCCATCGGCTTCTTCTGTGCCGGGATCTTTGCCGACCACACCACCTTCCTGATCATCGCCCTGGGCCTGCTGGGCGCGGGCATTATTGCTTCGATCCCGGCCTTCTGGACGCTGCCGCCCAAACTGTTGGCCGGCGCCGGTGCGGGGGCGGCCGGTGGCATTGCGGTGATCAACACCCTCGGGCAGTTCGGCGGTATCGTCAGCCCGGTGATGGTGGGGCGCATCAAGGACCTTACCGGCAGCACCACGCCGGCGCTGTATGTGATCGGCCTGTGTGCGCTGTTGGCCGCGGCGCTGCTGCTGTGGGGCTTGCCACAAAAACTGCGCACGCTCGACAAGGGCTGATCAGCCTGCCGTGGCCAGGGCGCGAGCCGGTGTGGCGCTGAACTGAATCAGTGCCACCCCGCCAATCAACAACAACGCCCCCAACACGCGGGGCGTTGTCAGTTGGCGCTCCACCAGGCCAAACAAGCCAAAGTGATCGAGCAACAGCGAAGCGAGAATCTGCCCGGCCATGGCCAGCGCAATAAACCCCGACGCGCCGAGCTTGGGCAGCAACATCAACGCCAGCGAAATAAAGCACACCCCAAACGCGCCACCGGCCCACATCCACAGCGGCGCCTGGGTGATAAAGGCCAGGCTCGGCAGCGGTAAACGCAGTGCCATAATCACCGGCAGCAACACAATAATGCTCACCAGCAGTGACGCCAGTGTGGCCCACAACGGGTGCCCCAGCCCGCGCCCGAGGCTTGCGTTGATCGCACTCTGAAACGGCACCACCGCACCGGCGATCACCGCCAGTGCCAACAAACCTGCCCAATGCAATGTCGTCATCTCAGTACTCCCAGAGGTTTTGCTGGACTCTAGGCTATTCGTCGCGCAAATTTAAATTCCAAGTTCTTATGCCGAGCATGCAGCTGATGAATGATCTGCGCCGCATCGACCTCAACCTGTTGGTGATCCTCGACGCCTTGCTCAGTGAGCAACACGTCACCCGCGCCGCCGAGCGTTTGCACCTGAGCCAGCCGGCGGTCAGCCATGCGCTGGCGCGTTTGCGTGATCTGCTCGGTGACCCGTTGCTGGTGCGCCAGGGCGGCGCTTTGGTGCCCACCGCCCGCGCGCTGGAATTGGCTGCGCCGCTGGCTGAAGCCCTGGCCCAGGTGCAGGCGCTGCTGGCGCCCAACCGGTTTGAACCAGCATCGGCCAAGCGCAGGTTTCGTGTGGCGATGTCGGATTACAGCGCGGCGATTTTCCTGCCGGGGCTGGTCCGCACCTTGCGCCGAGAAGCGCCCGGCATCGACTTGCAAATCGTCCAGGCCAGCCGCGAAGGCATGGTCGACGGCGTGCTCAATGGCGACCTCGACCTGGCTGCCGGGGTGTTCCCCGACATGCCCGCCGAACTGCGCACCACACCGTTATTCAACGAGCATTACACCTGCCTGATTGACCGCGACAGCCTGCCGCCAAACGGTGTGCTGGACCTGCCGACTTACCTGTCACGTGCGCATGTGTTGCTGGAAATGCGCGGCAGCGGCACCCCGGAGATCGAACGGGCGTTGACGGCGATTCGTGAGCGCCGGCATGTGGCGATCAGCCTGCCGCACTGGGGCGTGGCGCCGCAGTTGATCCAGGGCACAGACCTGATTTTGACGGTGTCATCCCGAGGCTTGCTCAGCATCGATCAGCAACACCTGCTGACTGTGCTGCCGCCGTTTCATATTCCTTCGTTTGCGTTTGAGCTGGCGTGGCATGCACGGCGGGGCGGGGATTCGGGGTTGCAGTGGTTGATTGGGCAGGTGCAGGGTGTATTGTCCGAAAGTCATTGATAACAGGAAATAATAAAAATGCTCTCAGGCCTTAACCACCTGACCCTTGCCGTCACCGACCTGAACCGCAGCATCAGCTTCTACCATCAATTGTTGCAACTTCGGCTCGACGCGAGCTGGGACGGCGGCGCCTATCTGTCGCTGCCCGGTTTATGGCTGTGCTTGTCCCTCGACCTATTGCGCTCGCCAGAACCTGCGGCTGAATACACGCATTACGCGTTTACCGCCGATACCGGTGGTTTCGCGGCGCTGGTGGCGCGCCTGCGTGCTGCGCAGGTGCAGGAATGGCGCGACAACCGCAGTGAAGGCGCGTCGTTCTACTTTCTCGACCCCGATGGCTACAAGCTCGAAGCCCACGTCGGCGATCTGGCCTCGCGTTTGCAGGCCTGTCGCGCCAAGCCTTATGCCGGAATGACGTTTTACCCGTAGCGGCGGAACGTGCAGAATCCATTCACTTCATCACCGTCTATCGAGTCGCGCCCATGACCCTATCCCTGCTGTTCGCCGTGCTTGCTTCGGGTTTTATCTACGGCATTACGCCAGGTCCAGGCGTGCTCGCCGTATTCGGTATCGGCGCTGCCCGTGGCCGTCGTGCCGGGGCAGGTTTTTTGTGCGGGCATTTGCTGGGTGACGTGGTGTGGTGCAGCACGGCGTTGATTGCCATCGTGGGCGCGCGGGAAGTGGGCAGCACAGCCTTTGATGCGCTGGGCGTGCTCAGCGGCTTGTACCTGTTCTGGCTCGGCTGGCGTGCGATCCGTACCCAGCGGCGTAGCGGCGATGCACCTCAGGGCGCGGCGCGGCATCCGTTCTGGCACGGTATTGTGTTCGGTCTCACCAACCCCAAGGCTTACCCGGTGGCCGTGGCGACCTTCACCGCGTTGTTGTCCAGCCGTGCCGAATTGCTGACATGGGCGATGCTGCCGTCGTTGATCTTCCTGAGCTTTATCGGTGGCCTGTTGGCCTATGCCATTCTGATCGGCGTGGTCGGCGCTCAACGTGTGCGTACGGTGTATCAGCGCCATGAAATCCTCATCACCAAACTCTGTGGCGTGATGTTTATCGGCTTCGCCATCAATGCCCTGGCGCACGCGTTGCCGGGCCTGTTTGGCAGCAAACCGGCCTGATACAGCGACGACCGTTCGTCGCACTGGCAAGTTTTTTCTAAACCTTTGCCGCCCTGAAAATTCGAATTCAGGGCGGGGCGTCTGTGCCCGCACCTATTTTTGACCTGGAGGAACCCATCATGAGCCGCATGGCTATCCGGTTACGCACCGCCAGTTTCGCGATGCTGCTGGGCCTCGGCGCCAGCAATGCTTTCGCCCAGTCGCCTGCTGAATTCATCGAGCAGGCTTCGGCCAAAGGGATGGCCGATATCGAAACCAGTCGCATGGCCCACGCCAGAACCTCGTCCCAGGAAATCAAGGACTACACCATCGAGGTGATCAACGAGCGCACCCAGGCCAATCAACACCTGGCGGCCATCGCCAAGAAGCTCGACTTGCCGGTAGCGCCGCGCGAGAAGATCGTTGATAAAGCCGAAACCCTGATGCCGGAACTCAAGGACGGCGACTCGTTTGACGCCGCTTACACCGCGCAACAGGTCAAGGAAAACGAAGACGCCATTGCCCTGTTCAAACAGGAAGGCGCGGCGTCGGACGTACCCGAAATCAAAGCGCTGGTGGATGAGACGCTGCCCAAGCTGGAGGAGCGCCTGCAAAAGGCCCGCGCCTTGGCGTCGACCTATGGCAAAGGTCATCAAGGCGACGGTTGAGTCCATCACTTGAGATAGAAAACGGCGGTTGGATTTTNTTTCTCCAACCGCCGTTTTTTTATGCCTGGTTCAGATCGGTCTTGTTGGGCACGGCATCGTCAACCACTTCGCCGCAACTGCTGTTAAGGCTGACACTGCCTGCCGCGCCGATGCTGCGGTATTCCCGGCGCAGTTTTTCCAGCTCTTTACGGTCCAGGCCATCAAGGCTGAGCACGGCGTTTTGCGCATCCTTGGAGACGCGCAGCAACTCGTCGATCTTGATATGCAGGATGTCGTTGTCGCGGTTTTGCGTGTTCTGGATCAGGAACACCATCAGGAACGTGATGATGGTGGTTGAGGTGTTGATGATCAGTTGCCAGGTGTCATTGTAGTGAAAATACGGCCCGCTGAGGCTCCACAGGCAGATCAGCGCGACAGCCGCGTAGAACGTGCGGGCACTGCCTGCCCAGCGGGACAGAGATTGGGAGACTGCAGAGAATTTCATGACCGTTGTTCCTTGACCGTTGGGTGATGAAACTATGGACTGCAAGCGTGCTTTGAAATTTCTTTTTACATTTGGGAATTGAACAAAGTTGTGCTCTTTCCTTCGGCTATTTTAGGAATAGGCCTACTCCGGCGTATGAATGGCGCGAGCAAGACTGGTTTTTTTATCCGGATGTTCTTCCATGCACGTTAACGCCGCCTGCGACTTGCCCACGCTCTACGCTAAAACCGAAGAGCATTTTTTTGCTGCTGTGTGCTCAACGCATCGCCGATACGGCGGCGGCATCAACGCTTATTTCACGGATGAGTATTTCAGCCCGTTCAATTTATTGTTTATCCGGGTCGGCAGCTCTTTGCCGGATAACGCTTTGGCCGCGCCGCTGGAACTTGTCCGGCGTACCACGCAGGCAATACGCGTGGTGATCCATGAAAAAAAGGTCGAAGAGCTGGGTGAGGTGTTTTTGGCACACGGCTTTAAGCCGGTCGAAAAGACCACTGCGATGGTGGGTGACCTGGCGGGCCTGGCGCCATGGGTGGGCGATAGCGGTGTGCAGGTCCAACTGACGCGGAACATGAACGATTGGGCTGAGCCCTTTGGCAGTGCGTTCATGAGACTGCCCGAGGAGGTTGCGCGTTATCAGGCCCGCCATCAGCGGGCCCTGGACGCGGGTCAGGCGCTATACCACTTCACCTTGTCCGATGAGCGGCAGGTAAGGTCTTCGCTGGTGTTGTCACTGTGTGATGGCGAGGCCCGGCTCAGCGACATCGGCACAACCCTGGGGTTTCGTGGCAGGGGGTACGCCTCCCGATTGATCCACGCCGCTTTGCTTCACGCGTCGAGCCTCGGGGCCCTGCGATGCTTTCTAGAGGCCTCGCAGGGTGCCTTCGCGTTGTATCGGCAATTAGGTTTCGAGCCTTTGTACGAGTGCCGGGCCTTTACCCGTGACGCCATTGCAGACGTGTAATCAGAGGGGCAGCTTTGCCTGGCCGCGGTCTTCAAGCGCCAGCAAATACTGCTTGGCCTCAAGGCCTCCGGCAAACCCGGTCAGCCCGCCCGAGGCGCCTATTACCCTGTGGCAGGGCGCAATGATCGAGATAGGGTTGCGGCCATTGGCTGCGCCTACCGCGCGCACGGCCTTGGGGTTGCCGATCTGCTGGGCAATCTGGCTGTAGCTGCGGGTTTCGCCGAAGGGGATGGTCAGCAGGGCCTGCCAGACTTGTTTTTGGAAATCGGTGCCGTCGAAATCCAGCTCCAGATCGAACTGCTGGCGAGTGCCAGTGAAGTATTCCTCTAGCTGGCGCTCGGCTTCCAGTAACACCGGGCTGTCGTCGGTTTGCTGCAACTCGCCCAGGCGCACGCGATTGGCGCGTTCTGTTTCCCACAGGATGGCGTTGAGTTTGCCGTCGCGTGCCACCAGGGTGAGCTGGCCGACGGGGGAGGGCATGAGCTTGTAGTGGTAAGGCATGAGCGGATTCCTTGGAGATGTAGGGTGCCACTTTCCACCTTGTGGGCGGTTGGGAAACCCAGTTTCTTGCGGTCAAATCCTGCTGGGACTAAATGCTCCAGTGAATCCAGCTACCGGAACCATAGGCCCAAGCGACGAAAACGATGAACCAGATGATCGAGGGCGTCGACAGTGCCACCCATGAACCGAGGTTAAGTAGCGCAAGGGCGGTTGCGCACAGTGTGATGCCTCGACTGGCGTTCTGCCTTGAATACCATACGCCATAGATGGATCCCGCCAGAGCCGCTGTCGACGCCATGCGCCCGAGGCCGAAAGGGATTGGCGTCAGCGGTAACAGCAGTGGAATGATCAATACCAGCCCCACCACCTTTCTAACTACTTGGTTCTCAGTTTTTTGTACAGGCACGCGCATTGGCTCTGCTCATGGGTAAGACAGGTGCGCATTTTAACCAAGGTCGTCTTCGTCGCTTTAGGACTTTGCTTAAGTCAATGTTCCTGCTGCAGAACCTTGAGTGCTGCCGATGCCAGAAAGCCGGAACGGCTTTTTTCTTCAGGATGATGCAACACGTATTCATCAATTCGATTGAGCAGGTAACCCGGCAGGGTGATATTGAGCTTCTGCGCTTTGCCCAGGTATTTAGTGACATCAATATCAACCACGGCCCAAATGCAGCCGGCATATTCCGGGTTGGCCGCGTGCAGGGTGACTTTTTGTGCAGGGGGAATCGGCGCGCCATCCTCTGCAAGGATTTCGAAGTGCCCTTCGATCGCTTCGCGGGCCATGGCCATGGCGTCGTCCAGGTCGTCGCCGGCGGAGTAGCAGCCAGGAATATCCGGCACTTCCACGCCCCAGGCGTTTTCCTGGTCACCGGTTGAAATTGCGATGGGGTAAAGCATGTCTATTGCCCTCCAGGGACGCTCAGCTCAGCAGCGCCTGTTTCAAAATGCTCTTGGCGGTCTCGTCCAACAGGTCTTTCTTGGGATGAGGAATCGTCACCAACCCCGGTTTGGTCGGGTGTTTGAAGTGGTGGTGACTGCCTCGGGTACGCACCAGGTACCAGCCATCCGCAACAATGTGACCTATCAAATATCGGCTATCCACCGCACCTCCTTGTGGTGTGTTGGTGGCGACTATAACCACTGAAAATAAATTATCAACACTCTACCTACCGACGGCTGACGACCGGCGTTTCGGTAAGTGCTGAATGAAGTGTATGAGCCTTTGAAAACGGCGTCGTAGAGAGGTATTGCGGGGATTTTCGAGGTGTTACTCGGTGTGTAAAGCCTGGGCGAGCACCGCGAGAAATGCGTCAGCCAACAGGCTTTTGCCGGCTGCAGGTGTCAGCACTAACAGTTGCGCACAGGCATCCACCTCGACCATGGGTTTATAGGTGACGCCCTTGTTCATCAAGCTGCGGGTACATTCGGGCACCAACGCCACGCCCTGTCCGGCGGCCACCAACGCAATGATCGAGGTGATCTGCCGCCCGGTCGGCCCGGCACGCAGGGGCACGCCATGGTGTCGGTACAACTGCTCGATCGACTGGTTCAACCCCGACCCGTAATCGGGCGGAAACAGAATCAGCGGGTAAGCACTGAGCTGCGCCAGGCTCACCTGCGTTTGGCGGGCTAACGGGCTATCACTGGAAACCGCCGCCCACAAACGCTCCTCACCCAGCGACAACGCTTGCACGGCCTGGCTTTGCGGCAACAGGCGGCTTAGCCCGACATCCAGGCGCCCATCCGCCACTTGCGCGCCCAAGCTGCCGGAAGCGCACTCCACCAAGGTCAGTTGCACATCGGGGAAACCCTGGGCGAAAGCCTGGATCGCCTGGCTGAACAGGTCCGACAGCGCGATCGAACTGACGTAACCCAAGGTCAGTTGCCCGGCGGTCCCAGCGGCCAATTTACCGGCGATGACCTGTGCCAGTTCCACCTGTTCCAACACGCCGCGCGCATAGGGCAGGAACGAACGGCCCTGGGCGGTGAGGGACACCGTGCGGCTGGTGCGATCAAACAACTTGAAGCCCAACTCCGTTTCCAGCGCCGAGATCTGCCGGGTCAGCGGCGGCTGGGCCAGGTGCAGGCGAAGGGCTGCGCGGCCGAAGTGCAGTTCTTCGGCGACCGTCAGAAAGTAACGCAGCTTGCGTAGGTCGAGCATCCTGATCCTTGGGTATTGATCGGTTCGAATTCGGTATTGGTTTAAGACCCGCTGGCCATTCTATAAAGACCTCACAAAATAAAACGAGAGGTTTCATGAAACCGCGCCTGCATTGTGCCCGTCTTGCCCTGTTCCTGTGTGGCTGCGCGGCGTTTCTGAACCTGTATGCCACCCAGAGCATCCTGACCACCTTCGCCGCGCAGTTTCATATCAGCGCCAAGGCGGCGGGCTGGAGTATTACGGTCACCACCCTGGCAGTAGCGATTACCGCGCCGTTTGTCGGCCGGCTGACCGGGCGTTTCGAGCAGCGTACGGTCATCGCCGTGGCCGCGCTGTTACTGGCTGTGCCCGCGCTGATGACCGCCTACGCCGGCAGCTTTGCCGAAGTGCTGGTGTGGCGTTTTGTGCAAGGTATGTTGATCCCGGTGGTGTTTGCCACCAGCGTGGCTTACATCGGCGACCGCTGGCGCGGCGCCACGGTGACCGAAGTCACCAGCCTCTATGTGGCGGGCACCGTACTGGGCGGGTTCGCCGGGCGCTTCGTCGTCGGCGTGATGACCGAATATGTCGGCTGGCGTGAGGCCTTCGAATTGTTGGCCGTATTGAGCGTGATGGTCGGTGGGTTCATTCAGTTTTTGCTGCCCGATAACCCACCGCGAGTCGCACCGGTCAAGGCTGCTTCGTCAGGCGTTTTTCGCAAGCCGTTGGTGGCTGCCTACGCCGTCGGGTTTTGTGTGTTGTTTTCCCAGGTCGCGGCCTTTACCTACGCGGGCCTGTACCTTGGCCTACCTCCTTTTAATCTCGGGCCTGCGGCCCTGGGCACGCTGTACATGGTGTTTCTGCTGGCCTTGATCGTGATCCCGATCGCCGGCCGCCTCAGCCAAGCCCGGCCTCACGCCGAGCTGCTGGCCGTCGCTGGCGTGCTGGGCATCAGCGGCTCGGCACTGACCCTGGCGCCATCGCTGTGGTGCATCGTGGCGGGGCTGGCGCTCAGTTCGACCGGGGTCTTTCTCGCCCAGGCCGCCGCCAACGCGTTCATCAGCGCCACTGCGCAGGGTAACAAGGCGAGTGCCGTGGGCGTTTACCTCACGTGTTATTACCTGGGGGGCAGTTGTGGTGCCATCGTCCCCGCCTTGATGTGGGAGCGCTGGGGCTGGGCTGGGTGTGTAGCGCTGATTATCGGTTTTCAACTGCTGACGTTGCTGATCGCCCTGACGGGCTGGAAGCCTCTTAAACCTGAGTTGATCCAAGCCTCATGAACGACGCCATCGCTGTGCCTGCCCGCGAAACCTCGACCCGCCGCCGCTCGCTGATCGCGGGCTGCGGCGCCCATGCCGTTCACGATGGCCTTACGGATGTGATCTACGTGCTGCTGCCGATCTGGCAGGCGAAGTTCGCGCTCTCCTACGCCCAGATCGGATTATTGCGCGGTGCCTATTCCGGGATGATGGCCGTGTTCCAGCTGATGGCCAGCCGCGCGGCGCGGCGCTGGGGCCGTCTGCCGATGTTGGTAGGCGGCACTGCGCTGGCGGGCGTTGCGTACTTATTGGTGGGGCAAGCCACTGGGCTGAGCCTGTTGCTATTGGCGCTGCTGTTAGGCGGTTTGGGCGCCAGCACCCAACACCCATTAGCCTCTTCGATGATTACTGATGCTTACGAGAACGGCGGCGGGGTCAAGCAAGCGCTGTCCCACTACAATTTTTCCGGCGATATC
Organism: Pseudomonas sp. 58 R 3; assembly: GCF_900006605.1. Lineage (NCBI taxonomy): Bacteria > Pseudomonadati > Pseudomonadota > Gammaproteobacteria > Pseudomonadales > Pseudomonadaceae > Pseudomonas > Pseudomonas sp. 58 R 3. The sequence goes on from NZ_CVTT01000038.1 coordinate 535,098, forward strand.
GGCAAAACCCTGATCCCGGGGTTGGTCGGGCTGTTGCTCACCGTCATCAGTTGGCGCGCCAGTGCCACACTGTTGGGGTTGCTCGGCCTGGCTGCGGCGGGGTTGTTGTGGTGGCTGGTGCCTGCGCAAATAGCCGAATCCGTGTCTACAAAAACGGCCAAGCCGACTGGCGGAACGGGCTCTGTCACCGGCCTGCGCGCGTTGATTCTTACCGGTACCCTCGACAGCGCCGTGCGCATGGGCTTTCTCACTTTTCTGCCGTTTCTGCTGCAAGCCAAAGGCGCGGGAACTGCCGGCATCGGCCTGGCGTTGACGCTGCTGTTTATCGGTGGCGCGTTCGGCAAATTGCTCTGCGGCTACCTCGGTGCCCGCATCGGCATGATGAAAACCGTATGGCTGACGGAAACCAGTACGGCGCTGCTGATCGTTGCTGCTGTATACCTGCCGCTAAGCGGGCTGATGGCGATGCTGCCGCTGCTGGGCCTGGTGCTCAATGGCACCTCTTCAGTGCTGTACGGCGCCGTGCCGGACCTGGCAACGGCGGGTAAACGCGAGCAGGCGTTTGCAGTGTTTTACACCGGCACAATCGGCGGCGGCGCGCTGGCACCCGTGGTATTTGGTGGGGTGGGCGACGCGCTGGGTGTACCGGTAGCGGTGATGGTACTGGCAGGCATGTTAATGGTGACGTTGCCGCTGGCGTGGTTGGTGCAGCGGGGTTGCGAGCCTCAAACAGTCGAATAATTGCTGGAATGCCCAGGCCGAGCCAACAGATCAATGCCCAGTGAGTGCAGCACCTTCAGAACCGTTTCAAAACGAGGTTTGGCGCCTGGGGCAAATGCCTTGTACAAACTCTCGCGTCCTACGCCCGCATCCGTGGCAATCTTTGTCATGCCACGGGCTTTGGCTACATAGCCTAATGCTCGAAGGAACTCCTCGTTGTCACCGTCTGCCAGCACCTGAGAAAGGTATTCGCTGATGGCCTCATCACTGTCGAGCAGCTCGGCCATATCAAATGTCGTCAGTGTTTGAGCCATGATCAAACCTCCTTTGCTAATTTTTTTGCTCGCCGTATATCGGCCTCTTGTGAAGACTTGTCGCCACCTGCCAGCAAGATGACGACCTCCCTGCCGCGCAGGGTGAAATAAACGCGATAACCCGCACCCACGTCTATCCGCATCTCTGAAACACCGCCGCCCAGCACCTTGAAATCACCCAGATTGCCCACACTGGCTCGCTCGATACGTCGAGCAATGGTGATTTTTGCGCGCAGATCGCGGATTGCCGAGCACCAGTGAGTGAAGGCTTGGGTTTGCTGGATCGAATAACGCACGGGGCCTCACAGAGTTTCACTGTATCTACTTGGATACGGGTTGGCAAGAGACACGTCAGTGTCGAAGGCTGGGGAGAGTGCTGCGAGGGCGCGCCGGTTTCAAACGTTCTTCAGGGTTTTCCTATTGCCAGAATTTACGGTCTGAAGGAGAACGGTACGGCGGTCCTGAATGTTGTGTTATTGCCTACACAACACTCAGAATCGTCTGAGTTGTACGCCTTGGACGAGCCCTTTAAGGTTCGCCTGCCGCTGCCCATCAGCGGTCGGGTTTAGTAGCCCGATTTGATCAACGGCGTATGGCTGTCCTATCAGTCAGGCATCTCGATGTCTGTTCTCAATGGTGGCTGTACGCAGGGCACTTTCGGGTGCGCCGGTTTCGTTGATCCGCCGGTCTACTAACCTGCATACAGCCGCCACCCATTGTTTAGTAGCTCTGGAAGGTGGTCCTTACCGAGGATCAACAGATGTGTACTGACGCCTGTAACCCCACCGCGACCCTGTTCAGCGTCCGCCCCGAAGCCAACACCGAAGCCTTGCTCGCCAACGCTTACGAAACCATTGCCGGCGCGGGTGCCATGACCAACGAGTTCGCCGAAAGCCTGCCTTCTCAACATCGCTACCTGGCCTTGGCCATTCAGCAAATGATCGAACTGGGGCTGATGCTGGTAGAAGCGGCACAAGACCGCGTCGACCGCGCCGCGTAGGTTTTTCACGCCCTGCAACAGGCTTGCCTTCCCAGGCCGCACATACCAAGGGGAAGGGGAGCCAGATACCCTGCATCGGAACAGGTCGCTCACGCATGAAGCCAAATTTAGAACATAAAAAAACCGGCCACCAAGGGCCGGTTTTTTTGTGCATCTCCCGCCAGAACCAATCTGACGCAAGACCAAAATCTGAGTGGAGCGGGTAGAGGGAATCGAACCCTCGTCGGAAGCTTGGGAAGCTACTGTTCTACCATTAAACTATACCCGCTCAGAGCGGCTGACTTTGTACCAGATGTTCGCCGGGATTTGAAGTTTTTCTTCGAAAAATGTGTGAGTTGGGTTCATCAAGCTTGTGTGGGAGCTGGCTTGCCTGCGATTGCATCACCTGAGTGTGACTGGCACACCGCGGCGCCTGCAGCGCGGGCAAGCCCGGCTCCCACATAAGCCGCCTTTCAGACAGCAAACGCATGCTGCGTCTGGCCCTGGTGATAACGCAACCGGCTCACCTGGCGTTCTGGTTTCAAAAAGCCCACCACCGCGTCCCGGCTGTCTCGGCAGGCCGCCTTGTGCTCCATGTCCAGAAAATGCCCGGTCGCCTGGATGGTGCTGAAGCTGCTGTTGGCCACGTGCTGGCCAAACAGCTTGGCATCCTCGGCGCTGGTGTACTCATCCCATTCGCCATTCAAAAACAGCACCGGAATGTCGATCTGCCTGGCGGCTTTGAGGTAGCACAGCCGGTCGCTGTTGAGCACATGGCTGATGTGAAAGTGCATCTGCCCGTATTCATGCTCTGCCAGACCGCTCACATGCTTGTAGTTGAAGCGCTTGAACAGTGACGGCAGGTGTTTGCCGATGGTGCTGTTGACCAGGTGGCCGACGTTGTGGCGGTCGAGGTTGCCGAGGTAGTCGACACCGCGTTCGAGGTAGTCGCGCATGGGCGTGTTGATCACCGGCGAGAACGAGCTGATCACGGCCTTTTCCACGCGGCGCGGCCGGTGGGCGAGGGCGACCAGGGCAGCGGCGCCACCCCAGGAGAACGACAGCACGTGTTCGGCGCTGAAGTGGTCGATGAGTTCCAGCAGGATCTGGCCTTCGACTTCCTTGGTCAGCATGTGCTCATGACGGTTATGGATTTTGGAGCGGCCAGCATAGGGCTGGTCGTACAAAACCACGTTGAATTGCGGGTACAGGCTTTTCACGGTTTGAGCGAAGGATGCCGTGGTGGCCATGGAGCCATTGACCAGGATGATGGTCTTTGCAGCAACGTCCGCGCGATAGAACTCCGTGTAAACCCGATACTGACCCTGTATATCCAACACAGCGATTTCTGGCCTCATGTCGTAAGACTCCTGGCAAGCGGGTAGGGCGCGCAGATCACTCTGCACGAGCTTTATGACAGGTAGGCATACGCCTGGAAGATGAGGCCCATGTCGGTCCGATAACGGCTGGCCGACGGGTGTTATTATGGCGGGCTGTTTGCCTGGGAGGCCCGTCGATCAAGCGCGGGCGGGGCAAGGTGTTTCTTGGAGGTTATGGGGCGACTCGCCAGTCATGATTTGGCTGACGTTTTGATTCAAGCAGCACAGGCGCCAGCTCGCAAGGCGCCAAGCTGGTTTTTTGCCATCACCGGCCGAACGGTCGTCAGACCTGTCGGATTTCTTCGTCGGTCAGTTCCCGATATTCGCCCTGCGCAAGGGTGGCATCCAGCACCAAAGGCCCCATCCGCTCACGGTGCAGGCCGATTACCTTGTTATTAAAATGCCCGAACATGCGCTTCACCTGGTGGTAGCGGCCTTCGATGATGCTCAGGCGTGCGGTCCTTGGGCCGAGTAGCTCAAGGTCGGCGGGTTGGGTGGTGAGGTCTTCGAAGGCGAAATACAGGCCCGCAGCAAAGGTCACTGCATACTCAGGACCAATGTCCTGCTCGGTTTCAACGAGGTAAACCTTGGGCAGTTTGGTCTGGGGTTGGGTCAGGCGCCGCGACCACTGGCCGTCGTTGGTGATCAGCATCAGCCCGGTGGTGTTGAAATCCAGACGGCCGGCGATATGCAGCTCGCTCTTGTCCGGTTCATCCAGCAGATCAAGGACCGTGGGGTGCACCGGGTCGGCGGTAGCGCTCACACAGCCCTGGGGTTTGTGCAGCATGAAATAACGCGCCGGTTTGCCGGCTTGCAGTACCTCGTCATCGACACACACGCGGCTGAATGCTCGCACGTCATGGTGCGGTTCGCTGACGGCCACGCCATCGACCGTCACCCGTCGCTCAACCAGCAGCACACGCACTTGCTTACGATTGAAACGCGGCAGGTTGCTGAGGAAACGATCAACGCGCATTACGGCTGTTCAGCCCCACGCAATTGCGCATCTACCTGCGCACAGCGTGGGCACAGGCAGGCCTTATTGCGCAGTTCATCGGGCAGCGCTTCGAGCACCGCCGGGTCGATGGTGACGCTGTAGCACCAACAGGCTTGGTCGGCGGTACGCGGGTCGGCCAGGGTGCAGTCGTTGCGGGCACCGCAGGCGGGGCAAAGGGTGGGTGTGGTCATGTCGGTTCGGGCTGTATCGCGCAATTCCCTGCACGATACAGCGCCGCCGTGCTATTGCAAGCTGCGCAAGTAACCGCGCCAGCCGCCGAAATGGCTGATGTCCACGGCGCCCGTCAAGCCGTAGGGCTCGCAGATGAAGCCGGTTTCCCAGCGTCCGTCGGCCAGTTGCACTTTGCCCAGGCCCAACGGCGCAGGGATACCGGTGAGAAAAGAGCCCAGCTCACGGCTCGGCAGCTCCCACACTTCCACCTCAATGGCCACACCGCCTGTGCTCACCCGCAGCATGCCGGGGCGGTAAGGCGGGCCGCCTGCCAGCGCGAACAGTTGATAGTCGGCCGAGCTGTGGGTGCGCTCCAGCAGGCGTGCGCCACGCCGCACTAATTGGCTGTTAAGTGCCAACCCTTGCAGATGCGCGCCGCACACCACCAGCCGCGTGAGGTCATGGCTGGCGACACCCGCAGGTACAGATAAAGACGCATCCTGCTGACGCTGCAATGCATCCGCCACGCCCAGCAGGTATTGGTCGGTAAATGCCCGGCCGAACAGCGTCACACCCCAGGGCAAACCGTTGCGCATAAAGCCGCTGGGCACGGCGACGGCGGCGTAGTCCAGCAGGTTCATGAAGTTGGTGTAGTAGCCCAGTTCGGCATTGCGCAGCACCGGTTCGGCGCGCAGTTCTTCCAGCGTCACCGGGCGGCCGATGGTAGGCGTCAGTACGCAGTCGAGGCCTTCGAGCAAACCATCGCACTGGGCTTTCAAGGCTTGCAGGCGGTACTGGGCGCGAAAGGTCTCCACGCCGTTCACCGCAGGCGCCTTGGCCAGCACCGCACGAATCACCGGCAGCACGGCCTCGGGATTTTGCTCCATCAGTTCGCCGGCCACGCTGTAGCGTTCGGCCACCCACGGCCCTTCGTAGAGCAGGCGCGCGGCTTCAAGGAAGGGCGACAGGTCCAAAGTTACCGGCTCACCACCCAGCGCCGTCAAGCGGTCGATGGCCTGAGCAAACAGTTGTGGGCCTTGCTCGCAGCCGAAGTACTCCAGGTCCTGCTCGCGCGGCACGCCAAAGCGAAATGCGCGGGGTGCGCCGAACGCCGACCCATCGTTCCACGCCGGGTTTGCTCGGCTGTACGCATCCAACGGATCGAGCCTGGCGGTCAGCGCCAGTAACTGGCTGGCCTCGCGCGCGGTGCGGGTAAAGGTGGTGACGCAATCCAGCGTGCGGCACGCCGGCACCACGCCAGCCGTGGAGATCAAGCCTTTGCTCGCCTTGAGCCCCACCAGGTTATTCAGCGCCGCCGGCACCCGTCCGGAACCTGCGGTGTCGGTGCCCAGGGCAAAACTTGCGACACCCAAAGCGACGGCCAGCGACGACCCGGCACTGGAGCCGCCCGACGGATACTCCGGCAACACGCTGTTGGGGCACGCGCCATACGGCGAGCGGCTGCCATTGAGGCCGGTGGCGAACTGGTCGAGGTTGGTCTTGCCCACTGGTACCGCGCCCAGGGCGAGCAACTGCTCGACAATGCTCGCGCTGCGTTGCGGCACATAGGCGAACGCCGGGCACGCGGCGGTGGTGGGAATGCCGGCTAAATCTATGTTGTCCTTGATCGCAAACGGTACGCCGAACAACGGCAAGTCAGCCGGTTCGCGAGTGTCCAGTGCGGCCAGGTACGGCTCCAGTTCCGACTCGGTCAGCAGGTGAATGAACAGGTGATAGTCGGGGTTCAAATGCGCGGCTTTTTCGCGCAGGTGCCGCAGCACTTCACGGGGCGTGGTATCGCCGCTCAGGTAGGCATTGCGCAGGTTGTCCAGTTGCAGGTTCATGGCTTGTCCGCCTGTAGAAATAGAAGAGTCAGTCACGTTCGAGCACCACCACCCGTTGCCCGGCGCCAATGCCGCTGCCGGGTTGCACGGGGATCTCGCGCACAGTGCCGGCGAACGGCGCCACTACCGGGATTTCCATTTTCATCGACTCCAGAATCACCAGCACATCACCGGCCGACACCTGCTCACCCATCCCCACCTGGACTTGCCAGAGGTTACCCGCGATAGGGCTGTCGACACTGATTTGGTTGGCCTGCAACGGCGTGTCTGCACCTGGTGGTGCTGCGAGTTCTTCACTGTCGAAATGCGCCTGGCCACTGGCAATCCAGCGCTCACGCTCGGCATTGAAGGCGTGCTGCTGATGCTCACGAAACGCGCCAATGCTTGCGGCTTCGCGCGCGAGGAAATCCTGATACTCCGCGAGGTTCAACTGGCTGTGCTCGATGCTCAATTCAAAGCGCCCCAGCGGAAAATCGCGGCGGATCTGCACCAGCTCATCAGCCGTCACCGGGTAAAAACGGATCTGGTCAAAAAAGCGCAACAACCATGGCTTGCCATCAAACGCGGCGACTTCCCGGTAGCGGTTCCACATCTGCAAGGTGCGCCCCACAAACTGATAACCGCCTGGGCCTTCCATGCCGTACACGCACAGGTAGGCGCCGCCGATGCCCACCGAGTTTTCGGCAGTCCAGGTGCGGGCCGGATTGTATTTGGTGGTCACCAGGCGATGGCGCGGGTCCAGCGGCGTGGCCACCGGGGCGCCGAGGTAGACGTCACCCAGGCCCATCACCAGGTAGCTGGCATCGAACACCGTGTGGCGTACTTCGTCGAGGTTCGCCAAGTCGTTGATGCGGCGAATGAACTCCAGGTTGCTCGGGCACCACGGCGCGTCCTTGCGCACGGTGGTCATGTATTTTTCGATCGCCAGCTGGCACGCCGGGTCGTCCCACGACAGTGGCAAGTGCACGATGCGCGAGGGCACTTGCAGGTTGGGGGTGGCGCACACGGCAGCCCATTGCGTGGTGATCAGCACCAGCAAATCGGCCAGCGGCAATTGTTCCGGCTGGTAGTGGATTTGCAGGGAGCGGATGCCTGGGGTCAGGTCGATAACGCCCGGCAGGGCGAGAGTTTCCAGGGCTTGCATGAGCGCATGAGCGCGAAAGCGCAGCACCAGGTCCAGCTCGGGGGCGCCGATTTCCAGCAGCAGGTGGGTGTCGCCCGCGAGGCGGGCGATGAGGCGGGTGTCATCATGGCCTACATGCAATACCACAGGCGACTCGATCAAATGTGGGAGCGGGCTTGCTCGCGAATACGGTGTGTCATTCAACCCATCTGGCGACTGTTCCACCGCGTTCGCGAGCAAGCCCGGCTCCCACATTTGATCCCATTTCAGGGCGAGGTCGCGGGCGGTTTTGAGGTTCACGGGTTCGAACCGCAGTTTGTCCCCGGCCTTGAGTTGCCCCAACTGCCAAAGGTCCGCCTCGATCACCGTCACCGGGCACACAAACCCGCCCAGGCTCGGCCCATCCGGCCCCAGGATCACCGGCATGTCGCCGGTAAAATCCACTGCGCCGATGGCATAGGGGTTGTCATGGATATTCGACGGATGCAGCCCCGCTTCGCCACCGTCTGTGCGCGCCCATAAAGGCTTGGGCCCGATCAACCGCACGCCGGTGCGGCTGGAGTTAAAGTGCACTTCCCATTGGGTGGCGAAGAAGGTGTCGATGTACTCAGGCTTAAAGTATTCCGGCGCGCCGTGCGGGCCATAAATCACCCGGAGCGTGCGCACCGCTGGCAAGGGTTCAGCGATCAATTGTTGCCCGGCCTCGGCATCTGTCAATGGCAGCAAATGCAACACATCGCCCGTGCGTAACGCGCGCCCGGCGTGCCCGCCGAACTGGCCGAGGGTAAAGGTGCTTTTGCTGCCCAGGTAGTCCGGCACTTGCAGCCCGCCGCGCAGGCACAGATAGCTGCGCGCACCTGCTCCAGCAATACTGCCAAGGCTCAACACCGAGCCTGCTTCAACCCGCAACGCGGTGTTCATCGGCACTGGCTGGTCATTCAGCAACAGCCCAATGTCTGCACCCGTGACAGCCACCACCGCCGCGCAATTGAAGCGCAACAGTGGGCCATTCATGGTGATTTCCAGCGCCGCCGCGCCGTCGTCATTGCCCAGCAGGCGATTGCCCAGGCGCAGTGCACGGCTGTCCATCGGCCCGGACGGCGGCACGCCGACGGCCCAGTAACCGAGGCGGCCAGGATAGTCCTGCACACTGGTTTGGGTGCCGGGGCTGAATACTTCGAAGGTGCTGGCGCTGTAGACCAGGCCTTCCAGGCAACGCGTCCACGGGCGGCCGTCGGCAAACGGCGTGGCCAGCAGGATCTGGCGCAGGTAGTCGCGGTTGGTTTCCACGCCGTAGAGCTGGCTGTCGCTCAAGGCCTGATGCAGATCCAGACGCGCCTGTTCGCGCGTCGGCGCCCACGTGATGAGTTTGGCGATCATCGGGTCGAAGTACGGCGGGATCTCGCAACCGGCTTGCACCCAGGTGTCGATTCGCAAACCTTCAGCCGTCGGGAAGTCCACTCGGGTCAACAGGCCTGGGCTCGGCTGGAAGTCCTTGCCGGGGTCTTCCGCATACAGCCGCGCCTGAATCGCGTGGCCCTGAGGGCGCAACTTCAATTCGCTCAACGCGGGTAATTCACCCGCTGCCAATTGCACCATCCAGCGCACCAGGTCCACACCCCAGACCTGTTCGGTGACCCCGTGTTCTACCTGCAGGCGCGTGTTCACTTCGAGGAAGTAGAAGCGGCCATCAGCGCTGTCAAAGATGAATTCCACGGTGCCGGCGCTGCGGTAATTAACCGCTTTGGCCAGGGTGATGGCGGCCGTGCACAAGGCCTCGGCCATGCCGTCGGGCAGGTTCGGCGCGGGCGTTTCTTCGAGGACTTTCTGGTTGCGTCGTTGCACGGAACAATCGCGCACGCCAAGGGCGATGACTTCGCCCAAACCGTCGCCGAACACCTGCACTTCCAGGTGGCGGGCGTGCTCGATGTATTTTTCGATAAACACACCGGCGTCACTGAAGTTGTTTTGCCCCAGGCGTTTGACCGCCTCGAAAGACTCGCTCAACTCGGCCGCACTGCGGCACACACGCATGCCGATGCCACCGCCACCAGCGGTGCTTTTGAGCATCACCGGATAGCCCACGGTATGGGCTGCCAGCAACGCGGTATCGAGGCTGTCGAGCAGCTCGGTGCCTTCCAATAAGGGAATTTGATGCTGCTTGGCCAAGGCCCGCGCGGTGTGCTTGAGGCCGAATACGCGCAGTTGTTCCGGCGTCGGACCGACGAAGGCAATCCCCGCATTTTCACAGGCCTGGGCAAAGGCGGCGTTTTCCGAGAGAAAGCCATAGCCAGGATGAATCGCCTTGGCGCCACAGGCCTTGGCGGTGGCGAGGATTTTTTCCACTGCCAGGTAGGTCGCCGCCGCCGCGCCTTCGCCGAGGCTGTAGGCTTCGTCGGCTTGCTGGATATGCAGGCTGGCTGCGTCGGCTTCTGCATACACGGCGATGCCTTTGACCTGCAGCTCGCGCAAGGTGCGCAGGATGCGGCAGGCGATGGCGCCACGGTTGGCGATCAAGAGTTTTTCGAACATGGCAAAACCCTGCGGGCCGTCCCGCAAAGTGAGGGAGCACTGCGGTCGTCCGCAGTCCTAATTCTGAAAGCAATGAAGATCCAAGTGTGAGAGCGGGCTTGCTCGCGAAGGCGTAGTGTCAGTTACAGATGCACTGGCTGACCCACCGCATTCGCGAGCAAGCCCGCTCCCACATTTAGACTTCAGGGTTTCCGGATGCATTGCCCGGCGCGGGCTTGGCACAAGGCGAAGAGCCAACGGCGCAGGTGTTTTATTTTCAGTTCCATACCCATAACTCCGCAGGGGTCGGGTTGTAGCCATTGCATGGGTTGTTCAGTTGCGGGCAGTTGGAGATCAGTACGATCACGTCCATCTCTGCGCGCAGGTCGACGTACTTGCCGGGCGCGGAAATGCCGTCTTCAAAGGTCAGCCCGCCGTCGGCGGTCACCGGCACGTTCATGAAGAAATTGATGTTCGGCCCGATGTCGCCTTTGCCCAGCCGACCGTCGTGGGCGCAGGCGCGCAGGTAGTTATCGCGGCAGCTGTGCATGTAGCGTTTTTCCAGGGCGTAGCGCACGGTGTTGCTCTCTTGGGCACAGGCGCCGCCGAGGGTGTCGTGGCGCCCGCAGGTGTCGTCGACGATGGTCAGCATCGGCTGGCCGAGGTTGGAATACAGCACGCTGCCGGTGCTCAGGTACACGCGGTTTTGCCGCCGCAGGGTGCGCTGTACGTCGTAGCGTTCCCTGGGGTTTTTGCGGCTGTAGAACAGCGTGTCGACGGCCTGGTTGCCCTCCAGGTCGAGGATGCGCAGGGTCTGCCCGGCGCTGACTTCCATCAGCCATGGCTCGCCGGCGGGAATGGTGGCGCGGTACACGGCCGCCTCGGGTTGTTTCAGTGCAGTAGACATGGCAGCTCCTCAGGCGAACAGGCGGTCGGTGTTGATAAAGCCGCGCTCGTTTTCCGGGCGCGACGTGCGGCAGTGTTCGGCGACGCTGGAATCGGCGTTCATCCAACTGAGTTTCAGCGGTTGCGGCGCGTAGTTCGGGTTGGGGTCCATCGGGTGTTGCAGTGCGGTCAGCACCACCAGCGTGTCCATCGGCGCGTAGAGTTCGATGTAGTCACCCGCCCTGGAATTGCCCGGCACAAAATGCAGGCCGCCGCCTTCGTCGACGCTGACCCGGCTGAACAGGTTGAGGGTCATCAACAGGTCGGACAGCCCCAACCCCCACTTGCCCAACTCCACTAGCAGGTTGTCGGTGCCGTTGCGCAAGAAGCCGTTGCGCAGCTCCTGATAACGGCCCTGGCCGTACTTTTCAGCGACCTCGGCGGCGCACAGCACGCCGCCGATGCTGTCACTCCAGCCGCAGGTGTCGGCGGTGATGGCGGCCAGCACGCGGCCCATGTCCGAGTACAGGCAGTGGCCGCGGGTGAGTTTGGCGGTGTGTTGGCATTTGAGGCTGTCGGGCAGGTTCAGGCGCTCGGTTTTTTCGTTGGCATTGAGCAGGGTCAGGCTGACGTTGGCACCGCCGCGAATATCCGTGAGGCGCAGCAGTTGGCCGCGCTTGAGCACAAAGGAGCGGTGGCCGCCGCCGGGTAGCATTTCTTCGGCGAAGGGTGGGAACAGTTCAATGGAATCGGTCATTTGCAAGTCGCTCCAAGTTCGGCGGCCAGCGCTTTGCGGCGCTCGCTGTTCAAAGGGATGTCGTAGGTGATGCGCGCGCCATAGGCGCAGGGGGCCTGGGGGTCGACGCGGACTTTGTCGAACACCAGCAAGCGTGTGCCGAGGCTGAAGCCTTCGCTGAGGTCGTGGGTGACCATGAACACCGTCAGCCGGGTTTCGCGCCACAGCGCCAGCAACAGCTGATGCATGTCTTTGCGAATGCCCGGGTCGAGGGCGCCGAAGGGTTCGTCCAGCAGCAACACGCGGGGTTTCATGATCAGGGCCTGGGCGATGGCCAGGCGTTGCTGCATGCCGCCGGAGAGCTGCGCCGGGTATTTGTCCAGTGCGTGGCCGAGGCCGACTTTTTGCAGCAGGGCGGCGGCCTGTTCCCGTGCCTCCTGTTTGGCTTTGCCGAACAGCCGACCCAGCAGGCGTGAGCGCGGCAATTCCAGGCCCAAGGCAACGTTGTCCAGCACCGTCAGATGCGGGAACACCGAATAACGCTGGAACACCACGCCACGGCTGGCATCCGGCTCGCCGGCAAGGGGGTGGCCGTCCAGCAGGATCTGGCCTTTGCTCGGGGTTTCCTGGCCCAGCAGCAGGCGCAGGAAGGTCGATTTGCCGCAACCGGAGGTGCCGACCAGGGTGCAAAATTCACCCTCATTGACGTGCAGGTTGAGCCCTTCGAGCACCACCTGGTCGCCATAGCGCTGCCACACATGGTTGACGCTGATAAAGCTCATGCGCGCGCTCCTTCGTACCAGGGGAAGGCACGCCGCGTGAGGGTTTTGAGGCCCCAGTCCATCAGCCAGGCGAGTAGGGTGATCCACACCACGTAGGGCAGGATCACGTCCATCGCCAGGTAGCGGCGCACCAGGAAGATCCGGTAGCCGAGGCCGTCGGTGGAGGCGATGGCTTCGGCGGCGATCAGGAATAACCACGCCGAGCCGAGCATCAGCCGCAGCGAGATCAGCAGGCGCGGCAGCAATTGCGGCAGCACCACGCGCAGCATCAACGTCCAGGTGGACGCGCCGAGGGTCTGTGCTTTCACCAGCAGCTCCACGGGGATTTCCCGCGCGCGTTGCTCCAGGTCACGGGCCAGCGCCGGGGTGATGCCGATGACGATCAGCATCACCTTGGACAATTCCCCCAGCCCGAACACGATGAACAGAATCGGCAATATCGCCAGCGGCGGCACCATCGACAGCACCGTCAGCAATGGCGATAACGGCGCGCCAAACAGCGGCAGCGTGCCGGCGGCAATCCCCAGGCACAGGCCGGCGAGGGCGCTGATGCCCAAGCCGATCGCCAGGCGGCGCAGGCTGGAGGCGCTGTCTTGCCACAGCACGTACTCACCGGTGCGCGTGTCGGCATTGAACGCGAGGCGTTTCACCGCGTCGCCCATTTGCGCGGCGCTGGGCAGCAATTTGTCGTTGGGGTTATCCGCCAGGCGCTCGGCCGAGCCTACAAAGTAGGCGAACAGCAGCAGGGCGAACGGCAGCAGCACCAACAGCAGGCGGCTGGAGCGTTCCGGGTGACGGTTGATCAGGCGCATGGCCGGGTCCTCTTACAGCGTGCCGTCGGCGGCCATCTGCACGTAGCTGGGGTCGAAATGCAGCTTGAGGTTGGCGGTGTCGCCGCTGGTCACGCCCTTGGCGAAGCTCATGCCCACGGCGCTGGCGTCCTTGGCGCCTTCGCCGAGCAGGCCGTGTTCAAACGAGAACTCGGCGACCTTGCGCAGGGTGGCGGGCAATTGCGCGCTGGTGGCGAACGCCAGGGCTTCCTTGGGCGTGGCGAACAGCTTGGTGGTGTCCAGTTGCGCCTGGAACCCCTTGAGGTCGGTGCCCGAGGCCTTGGCCATATGCTCAAGCGCAGCGGTGCTGGCCGCGTTTTTGGCGTTCATCAGCGCAACCACTTCAAACCACGCGCCGGTCAGCGCTTTGCCCAGGGCTGGGTTGTCTTTAAGGGTTTGGGTGTTGACCACCATCATGTCCATGATTTCGCCGGGCACTTTGCTGGAGTCGAACACTTGGGTGACGCCCGGTTTGGCCTTGATCTCGGAGAGCATCGGGTTCCAGGTGGTCACGGCTTGCACCTGGTCGGTGTTGAAGGCGGCGGCGATGTCGGCGTCGGAGGTGTTGACCACTTTGAGGTCTTTTTCGGTGAGGTCGGCCGACTCCAGGGCGCGGGCCAGCAGGTAGTGGGACACCGAGAGTTCCACCAGGTTGACGTTCATGCCCTTGAGGTCGGCCACGGTCTTGCCGGTGCCCTTGATCACTACGCCATCGTTGCCGTTGGAGAAGTCGCTGACCACCAGCGCGGTGCTGTCCACACCACCGGCGGCGGGAATGGTCAGGGCGTCCATGTTGGTCATGGTGCAGCCGTCGAACTGGCCGGCGGTGTATTGGTTGATGGATTCGACATAGTCATTGAGCTGCACCATGTCGATCTTGATGCCGTACTTGCTGGCCCACTTGTCGAGGATGCCTTGGCTGCCGGCGTATTCCCACGGCATCCAGCCGGCATAGATCGTCCAGCACACACTGAAGTGGTCTTTGGCAGCAGCTTGGGTTTGAAAGCTCAGCACGGCGGCAAGGGCGGCGGCGAGCAGGGCGGGTAAACGGATTGCGGGCATGGGGCTTCTCCAGTTGAACATGGGCGAGCAGGAGCAACGCGGCACCGCGAACGGTGGCTTGTCTCCCGGGCTTTTATCCCGCCGTGTAACCTCAACTGGAGGTCGCCAACTCTCGGACCAGCCACTCGCCTTTCAAGCGAGCCGGAACCCTAGTCGGCCATTGCAAATTGTGGTGCCGCGAACCTGTGATGAATCCTGCACGGGAGAGGCAAAGCGAGAGTCGTGCCAACTGGGCCAGAGGCCCGGTTTACGGCCGGGCGTGGCGGGGAAGAGGGGTGTGCGTGCGCCACTCGGGTGCGTTGGCGCACTGCAATGAGGCGGTTACAACTGGAACTTGCTGACCAGCACGTTGAATGAGGTGGCCAGGCGCGACAGGTCCTGGCTGGAGGCGTTGGTCTGGTTGGCACCGGCAGCGGTCTGGGTGGACAGGTCCTGGATGTTGAGCAGGTTGCGATCCACTTCGCGGGCCACTTGGGCCTGCTCCTCGGAAGCCGAGGCGATCACCAGGTTGCGTTCGTTGATCTTCGCCACGCTGGCGGTAATGCGTTCCAGGGCTTCGCCGGCGTTTTGCGCCAGGGTTTGGGTGTTGTTGGCCCAGGTCAGGCTTTTGTTCATGGCGGCCACGGCGTCATCGGCGCCGACCTGCACTTCGCCGATCATTTTTTCGATATCGACGGTTGAGGTCTGGGTGCGATGGGCCAGCGCGCGGACTTCATCGGCCACCACCGCAAAACCACGGCCTTGCTCACCCGCGCGTGCGGCTTCGATGGCAGCGTTAAGGGCCAGCAGGTTGGTCTGGTCGGCGATACCGCGGATCACGTCGATCACCTTGCCGATCTCGCGCACCTGGCCGGCCAGGTCGGCCACCGATTGTGTCGAATCGTTGATCTCGATCACCATCGAACTCATGCCGGACACGGCCTGCGCTACCTGCTCACGGCCTTCCTCCGCTTCGGTGGTGGCCTGGCGCGAGGCTTCGGAGGTCGACACCGCATTGCTGGCCACTTCATCCACCGCCGCCGTCATCTGGTTGACGGCAGTGGCGGCTTGCTGGATTTCGTCATTCTGGCGCGTGAGGCCACGGCTGCTTTCGTCGGTGACCGCACTGAGTTCTTCGGCGGCGGAGGCGAGCTGGTCGGCGGCGTTGGCGATTTCCACCAGCGTGCTTTTCAGCCCGCCCTGCATGTCGGCCAATGCCATCAACAATTTTCCGGCTTCGTCGGTACGGTCGGTGATGATGGCTTGGGTCAGGTCACCCTTTGCAATGCGTTGGGCGCTCTCGACGGCCTGGGCGATAGGGCGGGTGATCAGGCGGGTGATCAGCACGCCAATGATGAGGGCGATGATGAAGGCCAGCACGATGCCGCTGATCATCCAGGTCAAGGCGCTGCTGCGCAGGTCGGCGGCGGCGGCGGCGCCTTCCTGGATCTGGCGGTTGTTGGAATCGATAATCACACGGATCAGCTCGCGCGCCTGACGGAACAGCTCATTGTTGGTGCTGTTGAGCTGAGCGCGCGCCTGCTCGAGCTGGCCGCCGTTCATCATCGCGACGATGCGCTCGGAGTTGCTGATGTAGGTGGGCCAGATCTGGTCGAGCTTGTCACCGGCTGCCCGTTCGTCGTCTGCCAGCGGCGTGGCGCGATAGGTGGCGTAGGCGCTCTGGCTGCGTTTGAGTTCGTTGGCGATGTCCTGGTTCACGCGGTCGCGGTCCTGGGCGGAGACGTCGCCCTTGCTGGCGTCCAGCAAACGGTACAGACCACGGTTGTGGGCGACCAGACCATTGAGCGTACTTGCCGTGCTGCTGACGGAAACCAGGTTGTTGGAGAACGTGAGTTCCAATGCGCTGGAAAGGCGCACGACGCTTTTGATGCCCAGCAGGCCAACCCCGAGGGTGACCAACGCGCACAGTAGGAATGAAAGCAGCAGCTTGGTTGAAATTTTCATGACTCTAATCCGGCGATATTGGCGAGGGGTGCACGATAGAGCCTCCCTGGCTATGTGCAATGTCATAGTGACATCATCGCAATCGACAAGGTTCCGGGCCAGCAAAATTTACTGAATCGATAAAGTAACTTGATAGTTACCGGGATGCGCAACGGATTGTATCGACTGCCTACGTTCATGTATCAAGTTATTACCAAAACGCACCAGATCTGGTTTTCGATGTCCGATACTGTGTCATTCGGCGAAAGTCGGGTGCCGCCCTCCCGCGTCGCTGGAGGTGCTCTTCCGCGGTCCAGGAGGCCGCCATGTATCGACGACTGCTGCTCAGCGCTTTACTCGGTCTTACCCTTTCTGCCTGTGTGCCCTACTACGATGGAGGCGGTAGCTACTATCGATCCGAGGTCTACACCGCGCCGGCGCCGGCGTATTACTACGGCGGTGGCACGTACTATTCGGCGCCACGTTATTACGCACCGGCTCCGCGCTATTACGCCCCCGCACCGCGTTACTACTCGGCGCCGCGTTATTACCAAGCGGCCCCGCGCTACTACCCCTCGGGCCCAAGGGGCGGTTACCGGCCTTATCCGAACCAGGGTTGGGGCGATCACGGCGGCAGAGGCGGGCACGGTCGGGGTGGCGATCATGGAGGTGGCCGCGGCGGTCACCGCTGACAGGCCTTGAATGCAAACGGCGCAGGAAGCGCCGTTTTTTGTGGGCGACACTTTTCAGTAATCGGACAAATCCGCCAGCGGATGCCGGCCTTCCCACACCTTGTTGAAATGCGCCTGCACCACCGCCTCCGGGATCGTGTTGATATCCGGCCAATGCCAGTGGGGTGTCTGGTCTTTGTCGATCAACCGGGCGCGCACGCCTTCACTGAATTCCGGGTGGCGGCAGCAATTGAGGCTGAGGGTGTACTCCATCTGGAACACCTCGGCCAACGACAGGTGCCGCGCGCGCTGGATCTGCTCCCACACCAGGTGCGCGGTCAGCGGGCAGCCTTCGCTCAGGTTCTTGCCGGCGCGGCTGAACAGCGGGTCGGCGTGGTCGCGCAAGGGGCTCAAGGCACGCCAGGCACTGCGTGCATCAGCCACGTCCAGCCATTCGTCGATCTGCGCACGGTGCGCCAGCCATTGGGCGTCGGGTTGCTGGTCGACAGCTTCCTGGGCCAGCGCTTTGAGCAGGCTGTTGAGTTGCATCGGGGTCTGTTCCTGCCAGTTCAGTTGCAGCAGGCCATCGATGAGTTCGTCTTGTTGGTCGTCGCGCAGGAAACGATCGGCCAGGCCCAGGTCCAGAGCGTCACGCCCGTTGAGGTGGGCGCCGGTGAGGCCCAGGAACAGCCCGAGTTTGCCCGGCAGGCGCGACAGAAACCAACTGGCCCCCACATCCGGGTACAAGCCGATGCTGATCTCGGGCATGGCCAGGCGGCTGCTCGGTGTGACGATGCGCACCGAAGCGCTTTGCAGCAGGCCCATGCCACCGCCGAGCACATAGCCGTGCCCCCAGCAGATCAGCGGTTTGGGGTAGGTGTGCAGGCGGTAGTCAAGGCGGTACTCAGCGGCGAAGAACTGCGCGGCCAAGGCGGGCACGACGCCGGGCTGTTCACGGCAGGCCAGGGCGAGGCTGCGGACTTCGCCACCGGCGCAAAAGGCTTTGGGTCCATTGCCGCGCAGCAGCACACACACGATATTGGGGTCTTTGGCCCAGGCTTCCAGGCGTTCGCTCAGGGCCAGGATCATGGGCAGGGACAGCGCGTTGAGGGATTTTTCCGCGTCCAGGCTGGCGATGCCGAGGCGGGCACCGTCGCTGCCGGTCAGCTCTTCGAAGTGCAGGTTCATTGTGACCTCAATCGAGACAGTGAGCGATCAGTATGATCGCTCCGTGGGAAAGTGCCGATGATGTGTCAGATCAATTGACAAGCGGAGTCGGCTTTCCTAGGGTTCGCCCATTCTTTTTTTACACGATGAACAAACCATGACCGAAGGCGACCGTATCAAACTCGAACCCAGCTGGAAACACGCCCTGCGGGAAGAGTTCGACAAGCCCTACATGGCCGAACTGCGCGAGTTCCTGCGCCAGGAACATGCCGCCGGCAAAGAGATCTACCCGCCTGGCCCGCTGATCTTCAACGCGCTCAACTCCACGCCGTTGGACAAGGTCAAGGTGGTGATCCTCGGCCAGGACCCGTACCACGGCCCCGGCCAGGCCCATGGCCTGTGCTTCTCGGTACAACCGGGCGTGCCGACGCCGCCGTCGCTGGTCAACATCTATAAAGAGCTCAAGCGCGACCTGAACATCGACATCCCCAACCACGGCTGCCTGCAAAGCTGGGCCGACCAGGGCGTGCTGATGCTCAACACCACCATGACCGTGGAGCGCGCGAACGCCAATGCCCACGCGGGCAAGGGCTGGCAGTTCTTTACCGATCGTGTGATCGAGGTGGTCAGCGAGCACCAGCCGCACCTGGTGTTCCTGTTGTGGGGCGCCCATGCGCAAGGCAAGCAAAAGCTGGTGGATGCGACCAAGCACCTGGTGCTGACATCGGTGCACCCGTCGCCATTGTCGGCGTATCGCGGGTTTTTGGGGTGTGGGCACTTCAGCCGTACCAATAAGTTTCTTGAGCAGAATGGCGAGACGCCGATTGAGTGGCGGTTGCCGCCAATTTAAGGCCAAACACATTCAAATGTGGGAGCGGGCTTGCTCGCGAAGAGGGAGTGCCAGTCACTGAATGTATCGACTGACACACCGCTTTCGCGAGCAAGCCCGCTCCCACATTTTGAACTGCGCTAGGCTTAGATTTTTTCCGGCTGGCGGTTCCAGTGCCTGAACAACGGTTCCGCCAGAAACAGCACAAACAACAAACGCATCACCTGCATCGCCGTCACCAAAGGCACCGACAGCTGCAAGGTTTCTGCGGTGAGGCTCATTTCGGCAATGCCGCCTGGCATCATGCCCAGGGTGAGTGAACGCAAATCCAGCTGTGTCAGCGCGCTCAAGCCCACCGCTGCCAATGTCGCAAGTGCCATGGTCAAGGCGGTGCCGATCAAGGTACGGCTTATGAACGACGGCGCACGGCGGAAGAACTGACGGTTGAAGTGGCAGCCCAGGCCGCTGCCGATCAGCCATTGGCCGATCTGGCTGCCGCCGTCCGGCAGGCCGTAATGCAAGTCCCAGACAACACTGGCCGTCGCGCTGACCAACAGTGGCCCGAACAGCCACGGGTTGGGCTGACGCAAACGCTGCCAGCCCCAAGCCACCAGCGCGCCGAGCGGGAACAGCAGCGCCAGCCAGCCCCAACTGACTGGGGCCGGGTGAAACTGCGGCGTGCCGCCTTCGAGCAAGTACTTGAAGATCGCCGGCACACACAGCACCACCACCAGCACGCGCAGACTCTGGCCCGCTGCGACACGGCTGAGCACTGCGCCATTGCGGGCGCCGAGGTTGACCATCTCACCGGAACCGCCCGGCATGCTGGAGAAGAACGCGGTGGCGCGGTCTTCACCGCTGCGGCGCATCAACCACACGCCGACCACGCTCGACAGGCTGGTGATCAACGCACCGAAAAAAATCAGGCCGAAGTGGCTCATCACCTGCTCGATCACCACCGGCGTGAAGTGCAGCCCGATGCCGATGCCCACCACCCATTGGCCGCATTTGCGCCCGCCGGGAATTTCCGCCAACTGCCACGGCGTGAGGCAGCGCACCAGGATAATCGCCAGCAACGAGCCGACCATGTACGGCAAAGGCCAGCCGATGAGGCTGGCCAGGTAACCGCCGGCCAGGCCGACCAGCGGTGTTGCCCACCATTGTTTAAAGGTGACCTCAGACATCGGCCAGGGCGCGACGCTGTTGGGCACGTTTACGCCAGATACGCAGCAGCGGCACGAACAACATGATTGCTGTCAGTACCCACACGCCAAAGGTGATCGGGCTGGACCAGAGGATCTCCAGCGCGCCGTTGGAGATCGACAGCGCGCGGCGCAGGTTCTGCTCCATCAGGCCACCGAGGATAAAGCCCAGCAGCACTGGCGACAGCGGGAAGTCGAGCTTGCGCAGGATGTAGCCGAAGATGCCGATGCCGACCATCAGGAACAGGTCGAAGGTGGTGGCGTGAACCGCGTACACACCGATGGCGGTGATGATGGCGATGACCGGCACCAGCGCCCAGTTCGGCACGGCGAGGATGCGCGTGAAGATGCGGATCATCGGGATGTTGAGGATCACCAGCATGATGTTGGCGACAAACAACGACGCGATCAGGCCCCAGACAATGTCCGGCTGTTGTTGGAACAGCAGCGGGCCAGGGGTGATGTTGTACAGCGACAGCGCGCCGATCATCACCGCCGTGGTGCCCGAACCTGGGACGCCGAGGGTCAGCATCGGCACCAGGGCGCCGCAGGCGGACGCACCGATGGCGGTTTCCGGCGCCGCAAGGCCGCGCATGTCGCCCTGGCCGAATTTGCCGCTGGCACCGGCCAGGCGTTTCTCGGTCATATAGGCAACGGCCGAAGCGAGGGTCGCACCGGCACCCGGCAGCACGCCCATGATGAAACCGAGCAAGCCGCAGCGGATGTTAACTACAAAAACCGCACCGGCTTCCTTCAGATTGAACATCATCCGCCCGGTGGCTTTTACCGCTTCCTGGCCACGGTGGGTTTTTTCCAGCAGCAGCAGGATTTCGCTGATGGAGAACAGGCCCAGTACCAACACCACAAACTGGATGCCGTCGGTGAGGTGAATGTTGTCGCCGGTAAAACGGTACACGCCGCTGTTGGCATCGATGCCGACGGCAGACAGGAAAAGACCGATCAGCGCCGCAACAAATGTCTTCAGCGGTTTGTCACCGGCCATGCCGCCCAGACAGACAATCGCGAACACCATCAGTACGAAATATTCCGCCGGGCCGAAGGCAATCGCCCATTTGGCCAGCAACGGTGCAAACAACACCATGCCGCAGGTGGCGATAAACGCGCCGATGAACGAACTCCAGGCCGACAGCGACAACGCCACACCGGCCAGGCCTTTACGGGCCATCGGGTAGCCGTCGAGGGTGGTCATTACGGTAGACGCTTCGCCCGGGATGTTGAGCAGGATCGAGCTGATACGGCCGCCGTATTCGCAGCCCAGGTACACGGCTGCAAGCAGGATCAGCGCCGATTCCGGCGGCAGGCCCAAGGCGAACGCGATGGGGATCAACAAGGCCACGCCGTTGATCGGGCCCAGGCCCGGCAACAGGCCGACCACGGTGCCGATCAAGGTGCCGCACAGCGCGGTCACCAGGTTGTAAGGGGTCAGTGCAACGCCGAAGCCCTGGCCCAAATAGCTGAACGTATCCATATCAGTTCTCCAGAACTTCAAGCAGGCCGAGGGGCAGCGGTACATCCATGGCCTTGTCGAACAGCAGGTACAGGCCGATAGCCATGAGGGTGACGATCACTGCGCTGGGCAACCAGCGGCCGCCATACAGGCGTGCCATCGGAATGCCGATCAGCATGCTGCTGAGGATGAAACCCAAGGGCTCGAAAGTGCCGGCGAACACGATCAACAGTGCGACGCAGATGCTGATCTTGATCAGGGTTTCGCGGTCCAGTGCCGGTTCTTCTTCGGTGTGCTTGGTCGGCTGCGGGCGAAAGATCATGTAGATCAGGCCCAGGCTCATCAGGCCGAGCATCAGCAGCGGGTAGGCGCGTGGACCGACCGGCTCGTAGGAAAACGCCGCCTGATATGGCCAGGCCATCAGTGCCAGGCCGGCGCAGACCAGCAGCATCACCGAGGCGAAAATGCGTTGTAAGAGCATGTGGAACTCCTGGGCCGCGCCGCCCGTTGATGAGGGCGCGGCCGTGCAAAAGAGGGGCGATTACTGGATCAGGCCGAACTCTTTGGCCAGCACTTTGTAGTCAGCCACCTGTTTCTTCACGTAGGTGTCCAGCTCCGGGCCGGTCATGGCGAACGGGAACAGCTCGCGCTGGTCACGCAGCTTGGCGAACTCTTCGGAGGCCAGCAGTTTGTCGAATGCTTCTTTCCACCAGGCGTAGTCGGCATCGCTGACTTTTGGCCCGAGGTAGAAACCGCGGACCACTGGCCAGACGATGTCGTAGCCTTGCTCTTTGGCGGTCGGGATATTCTTCATTTCCGGCTCGTCCAGGCGCTCTTCAGCGAACACGGCGAGCAGGCGCATGTCACCGCTGAGGATGTGCGGCATGGAGTCGGAGATGTCGGTACTGCCCACCTGGATGTGGCCGCCGAGCAGGGCCGTGGCGATTTCACCGCCGCCTTCGAGGGCGACGTAACGCAGCTCGCGAGGGTTGATGCCGGCGGCCTTGGCAATCAGGGCGGTTTGCATCCAGTCCTGACTGCCAACCGTGCCGCCGGAACCGATTACCACGCTGCCCGGATCTTTCTTCAGGGCTTTGACGAGATCGTCGAGGGTCTTGTAGGGCGAATCGCTTTTCACCGCGATGGCACCGTAGCTGGTGCCGACCGCTGCCAACCAACGCACGGCGCTTTCATCAAAACGGCCGAACTTGCCCTGGGCCAGGTTCAACAGCGAACCGCTGGACCAGGCCACCAATGTGCCGCCGTCCGCTGGGCGCTGGGCGACCACCGCGTTATAGGCCACCGCGCCCACGCCGCCGGGCATGTAGGTGACGCGCATCGGTTTGCTCAGCAGCTTCTCGTTGACCAACGCGCTTTGCGCCAGTTTGCAGGTCAGGTCAAAACCGCCGCCGGGAGAGGCTGGGGCGATGCATTCCGGGCGCTTGGGTTCATCAGCGGCCAGCAGTTGGCCGGCGAACAGCATGCAGCCGGCGGCGAGGGCCAATTTACGCAGTGAATAGGTCATTTTTAACTCCGTCTTTGTTGTTATGGGGTACGACTACCAAAGAGCCAGGCTGTAACTCACCAGCACGCGCACTTCATCCGCATCACGGGCCGAGTAGTTGGAGCGGTACGTGGCGTTACGCAGGCGAAACGCGACATCCTTGAACGTGCCGCTTTGCACGATGTAGCGGATCTCGCTGTTGCGTTCCCACTCCTTGCCGGTCTCGCCGTTCTTGAGTTTGATGTTGTCACCTGACAGGTAACGGCTCATGAAGCTCAGGCCGGGAATACCCAGCTTGGCGAAATCGTAGTCGTAGCGCGCTTGCCAGGAGCGTTCTTCGGCGCCGGCAAAGTCGTTGATTTGTACGAAGTTGACCAGGTACGGGTCGGCGCCATCCACATAGGGAAAGGCGCTGTCGCCGGACATGTGCTGGTAACCGGCGCTGAGCTTATGGCCATTGAGGGCATAGCTGAACAGGCCGTTGAGGGATGTGTTGTCGATCTTGCCGCCATGGGCCGCGCCCGTGTCATCACTGATGGCCAGGCGCAAGTCGGTGCCGAAGGTGCCTGGGCCGAGTGGGCGCGAGGCAACCAGGCCGAGGAAGTGCTGGCGGTACACGTCATCGAGTTGGGCGAAGTGGTAGCTGCCGGTGATCTTGTCGGCAAACTTGTAATCCACGCCGCCGAAGTTGAAGTGCTTGCCGGTAGCGCCGCTGACGAAACGGCTGTTCTTGTTGTTGAGGGCGATTTCTTCGTAGTCGGTGGAATCGCGGTCTTTGGCTTTATCCAGGCGGCCGCCGGTAAACACCAGGTTTTTGAATTCTTTGGAGGTCAGCAAGCCACCGTTGAAGGTCTGCGGCAGGATGCGGCCGTCGTTGGGTTTGAGGATCGGCAGTTCGGGGATCAGCGCGCCGATCTTGAGTTCGGTGGCGGAGATCTTCACTTTGCCGGTCAGGCCGAGTTTGGAGTAGTCGTCGACAGCGCGGCCGTTATCGGTGGGCAGCAAGCCAGAACCTGTGCGGTCGGGGCTGGAGTCGAGCTTGACTCCAAGCATGCCCAGCGCGTCCACGCCAAAGCCGACGGTGCCGTCGGTGTAGCCCGACTGCAGATTGAGCATGAAGCCCTGGGCCCATTCATCGCGCTTGGATTGTTGTGCGCTGGTGCCGTCGCGAAAGTCGCGGTTGAAGTACATGTTGCGAGTTTCCAGCGTAGCGCTACTGTCTTCGAAGAAGGCAGCCTGGCTAAGCGGCGAAAAGCTGGCAAGGGCGGTGGCACTGGCAAGGGCGGTCTTGGCAAGACGGGAAAAACGCACAGGCGGGCAAGCCTGGGGCTGGGTCGACAGCATTGTGGTGTACTCCGTTATTGTTCTTATTTTGGCGAAAACGCTTCGAGGCGTTTTTCGGGCGCTACGGATCAGGTAGCTCAGCGGGCATTAGCCACCGTTGCTGGATGCTAAAGGGCGAAGCTTTCACTAACCTTTCAGTTGTCTTTCAATGTTTTCGGGCTTCACAGGGCAGGCGGCGCCTGTAAACTGCCCGCCAAAGCGTGGCGTCGACCATGCCAGAACGAGGTGAAAATCCATGCGCGTCCTCTTGGTTGAAGACCATCTGCAACTCGCCGAAAGTGTTGCCCAAGCGCTCAAGAGCACGGGTTTGACCGTCGACGTGTTGCACGACGGCGTGGCCGCGGACCTGGCCCTGAGCAGCGAGGAATACGCGGTGGTGATCCTCGATGTGGGGCTGCCGCGCATGGACGGTTTTGAGGTGCTGGCGCGACTGCGGGCGCGTGGAAAAAATCTGCCCGTGTTGATGTTGACGGCGCGCAGTGATGTAAAAGACCGTGTGCATGGCCTGAACCTGGGCGCTGATGACTACCTGGCCAAGCCCTTTGAGTTGACCGAGCTGGAAGCGCGGGTCAAGGCGTTGCTGCGCCGTAGTGTGCTGGGCGGCGAGCGTCAGCAGGCGTGCGGCGTGCTGGTCTACGACCTGGATACCCGGCGTTTCACCGTGGGCGGCGAGCTGATGACGCTGACCTCCCGCGAGCAGGCGGTGCTTGAGGCGCTGATCGCCCGGCCCGGCCGCGTGATGAGCAAGGAGCAATTGGCCTCGCAAGTGTTCGGCCTGGATGAGGAAGCCAGCCCCGACGCGATTGAAATCTACGTGCACCGCCTGCGCAAGAAGCTCGACGGCCAGCCCATCGCGATCGTGACCTTCCGTGGCCTTGGCTACCTGCTGGAAGCGCGCGATGCATAAGCCCAGCAGCCTGCGCTGGCGGCTATTGTGGAACCTGGCGCTGTTGCTGGTGGTGCTGATGCTCGCCAGCGGCATGAGTGCTTACTGGAATGGCCGCGAAGCCGCCGACACCGCCTATGACCGCACCTTGCTCGCCTCGGCGCGTACCATTGCTGCCGGGTTGACCCAGGTGGACGGCACCCTGAGCGCCAACGTGCCGTATGTGGCGCTGGACACGTTCGCCTACGACAGTGCGGGGCGGATCTATTATCAGGTCAATGACATCGATCGAAAATTGATCTCCGGCTACGAGAACCTCCCTGGCCCGCCGCCGGGCACGCCGCGCACCGATGATTACCCGGCGTTGGCGCGCTTCTACAACGCCATGTACCAGGGCCAGCATGTACGGGTGGTCAGCCTGCTCAAGGCGGTGTCGGAGCCGAACATGAACGGCATGGCGGAAATTCGCGTGGCCGAAACCGACGAAGCGCGCGAAAGCATGGCCCGCAGCCTGATGGCCGACACTTTGCTGCGCCTGGGCATGCTGGCGGTCGGTGCGTTATTGCTGGTGTGGTTTGCCGTGAGCGCGGCGCTGCGCCCGCTGGAGCGCCTGCGCACCGCCGTGGAAGAGCGCCAGCCCGATGATTTGCGCCCGCTGCCGCTGGTGGAGGTGCAACACGAGTTCGGCCCGTTGGTGCGCTCGCTCAATCACTTCACCGAGCGCCTGCGCGGCCAGTTCGAGCGCCAGGCGCAGTTTATTGCCGACGCCGCCCACGAACTGCGCACTCCGCTGGCGGCGCTCAAGGCCCGGCTTGAGCTGGGCCTGCGCAGCAGCGACCCGGCGACCTGGCGCAGCACCTTGGAAACCGCCGCTCAAGGTACTGACCGTCTGACCCATTTGGCCAACCAACTGTTATCCCTGGCACGCATCGAAAACGGCGCCCGGGCGATCGCCGAGGGCGGTGCGCAATTGCTTGACCTCAGCCAACTGGCGCGGGAGCTGGGCATGGCCATGGCGCCACTGGCCCACGCACGAGGCGTTGCCCTGGCGTTGGAGGCGGATGAACCGGTGTGGCTGCGCGGTGAGCCGACCTTGTTGAATGAACTGCTGAGCAATCTGGTGGATAACGCCCTGGCCCACACTCCGCCGGGCGGCAATGTGATCCTGCGGGTGACCGCGCCAGCCATCCTTGAAGTTGAAGATGACGGCCCAGGCATCCCGCTGGATGAACGGGATCGGGTCTTCGAACGTTTCTACCGCCGCAGCCAGCAGGGCATGGGCTCAGGCTTGGGGCTGGCGATTGTCGGCGAGATCTGCCGGGCGCACTTGGCCCAGATCAGCCTGCACGATGGTGAGTTGGCGGGGTTGAAGGTGCGGGTGAGTTTTATCGCGGGGTAGTCAATAGAACATCGAGCGCGCTTCATCCAACTCCGCACGCAGCGTCTCGCTGTAGGGGTCGATGCGCAGTTTCTTGAGCGCCGGCAGGCTGGTCACGTCTACGTTGGCCAGTGGATGCGCGGTGCCGCGGTGGCAATACAGTGCGGCGATTTGCACCACGTCGATGTAGTCCAGAATCGGGGAGTCGCGCTCCAGGTTCAGGTACTGCCCCGGCAGCTTGGCCAGCATTTCCGGGAAGTCCCACACACCCAGGAGTTTGTCGCCCAGCAACGGGTGGATGCTGTCGATCACATGGTTGAGGCTGACCGGGTCGGCCAGCAGTTCGTAATGGTCTTCGGCGTAGGTGAGGATCGGCAGCACGCCAATCTGATGCACCAGCCCGCCGAGGGCTGCCTGGTCCGGCTTGAGCTGGCTATGGTTACGGCACAAGGCGTAGCTCACACCCGCCACTTCCAGGCTGCGGCGCCACACTTCGCGCATTTTCAGTTCGACGACTTCGGAGCGGGCGTGGAAGATCTGTTCCATGACCAAGCCGATGGCCAGGTTGCTGCTGTAGTTGGTGCCCAGCCGCGTGATGGCGGTATGCAGGTCGGTGACTTCCTGGGTGGCACGCAGCAGCGGGCTGTTGACCACTTTGATCAGGCGCGCCGACAGGGCGGTATCGCGACTGATCACTTTGCTCAAGTGGCTGATGCTGATATCCGGGTCTTCGGCGGCCTGACGAATGTTCAAGGCCACTTCCGGTAATGTCGGCAGAACCAGGTCATCGTTGTCGATGGCCTTCACCAAAGCCTGTTGGACTTTTTCCGCCAGCTTGTTCATTCATGCTCTCTAGGGCGTTGCAAAAGGGTACGGCGATTAACGCTGGATCTCTTTATCGCGATCCAGTTGGTACGGCAAGTCGAGCAGGTTGAGGCCCGGGCCTTCCAGGCTGCCTACGTGCACATCGCCGTTGTCGGCAGCTTCGGCTTGCAGCACGGCCAGAAGTTCAATTGATTGGTCAGCTTTTGCCGCGATGACGACTTCGCCGATCGCGCTGTTATGGTTGGGCGAGAACAGCGGGGCGCCTGGCTCGGGCAACTGCGCCGCATCGAGGCTCAGGCGATACAGGCGACGCTTGAGTTTGCCCAGGTACTGCATGCGCGCGACGATTTCCTGGCCGGTGTAGCAGCCTTTTTTGAAGCTGACGCCGCCAACGGCTTGCAGGTTGAGCATCTGCGGGATGAACAGCTCGCGGGTCTGTGGCATGACTTGCCCGATGCCGGCGCGGATCTGGCCCAGCAGCCAGGCATTCAAGTCAGCTTGTTGCAGTTGGCTGGTCAATTGTTGGCCTACTGTTTCGGCGTGCTCGGCAGGCACCCAGAGTTCGGCGCGATTCACGGAGACACGAATGGCAATCAATGTGTCGGTGCGCACCACGCTGTCGGTGTCGGCCGGCAGCTCAAGGCCGAAGGTGGCCAGGGTTTGATCGGCATTCGACAGGCCAAAGCGTGCCCAGGCAGCGCTTTCGTCGGTGAGTTTGGATTTGGAGAACACCGCGTATTTTTTCAGGTCTGCCAGTTGCGGTTCGAGCAGCTCGGTGGCCATCGCCAGCAATACGCCGTCACCTTGCAGCAGGATGCGAAAACTCGACTGCATGCGGCCTTTTTGCGTACAGCGTGCGCCGAGGCTGGCCTGGGTGTCGCTCAGGTAATTGAGGTTGCAGGTCAGTTGCCCTTGCAGGAACTTGGCAGCGTCGGAGCCGCGGACGGCGAGGACGCCTTCGTGTGTCAGGGGGCAGAAAAATGCAGAGTCGGCCATGGGTCTTCGCAGGTCAAAAAGTCATGGGTGCATCATAGAGGGGCGCCCGGCAAATGGATAGTTTCCATATGGGGCGACCAAAGCCGAGTGTCCCGCTGCCGTCGGCCCTGTATACTTGCGCGCTATTTGAGGAGCAGTCCATGGTAGAAGAAGTAGAAATCAACCGCCTCTACTGGCACAGCCGCCGTGGCATGCTGGAGCTGGATGTGTTGCTGGTGCCGTTCACTAAAGAAGTGTACGCGACGCTGGATAAGGTAGACCGCGACCTCTATGTGCGGCTGCTGGAGTGTGAAGACCAGGACATGTTTGGCTGGTTCATGGAGCGCGCCGAATCTGAAGACCCGGAGCTGCAGCGCATGGTTCGGATGATTCTGGATCGTGTCCAGCCCAAGTAATCGCTTCGAGTGCCGCTGGCAGGCCTCGCGGCTGTTGCTGGCGGCGTATCTGCTTGCCCAGCTGTTCGCGCTGGGTGCCTTGTTGATTATTGATTTGCCCTTCGCAAGCCTTGGCATGCTGTTGTGCCTGGCGCATGCCGGCTGGGTTCTGCCGCGTCATATTCTGCTGACTCACCGTTCGTCGATTCGTGGCCTGCGCCGTGACGAAGACGGCTGGCAGTTGTTCAGTGCCGAGCGTGGCTGGCACGGCGTGCAGTTGCGCCCGGACAGCCTGGCGCTGCCGCTGATCGTGGTGCTGCGCTACCGGGTGCCGGGCCAGTGGTGGGTGCGCTCGGTTTGCGTACCGATGGATTCGCAGGTCGCCGATGTGCACCGGCGCCTGCGGGTACGCTTGAAGTTCAGCCGCCGTAGGTGGTTGGCACCAGAATAGTGTCGCGGGCTTCGGGCAGCATTTGCGGGTAGTCGAGGGTGTAATGCAGGCCACGGCTTTCCTTGCGCTCCATGGCTGAGCGGATCATCAATTCGGCAACCTGGGCCAGGTTGCGCAACTCGATCAGGTCGCGGCTGACTTTGTAGTTGCTGTAGAACTCGTCGATTTCGTCCAGCAGCAAGCGCACGCGGTGTTGAGCCCGCGCCAGACGCTTATTGGTGCGCACAATGCCTACGTAGTCCCACATGAAGCGCCGCAGCTCGTCCCAGTTGTGCGCGATGATCACGTCTTCGTCGGAATCGGTCACTTGGCTGGCGTCCCAGCGCGGCAGGGCGGCGGGCACCGGAATGCGGGGCAGTTGCTCAAGGATGTCGGCAGCCGCCGAGCGTGCATAAACGAAACATTCGAGCAACGAGTTGCTGGCCATGCGGTTGGCGCCATGCAGGCCGGTGAAGCTGGTTTCGCCGATCGCATACAGGCCAGGCACGTCAGTGCGACCGTTTTGGTCGACCATCACGCCGCCGCACGTGTAGTGCGCAGCCGGCACCACCGGGATCGGGCCTTTGGTGATGTCGATGTTGAATGCCAGGCAACGTTCGTAGACGGTGGGAAAGTGGGTCTTGATGAAGGCTTCGGGTTTGTGGCTGATGTCCAGGTACACGCAGTCGATGCCCAGGCGCTTCATTTCGTGGTCGATGGCGCGGGCCACTATATCCCGTGGCGCCAGCTCGGCACGCGGGTCGAAGCGCTGCATGAAACGCTCGCCGTTGGGCAGTTTCAGGTGCGCACCTTCACCGCGCAGGGCTTCGGTGATCAGGAAACTCTTGGCTTGCGGGTGATACAGGCAGGTGGGGTGGAACTGGTTGAATTCCAGGTTGGCCACCCGGCAGCCCGAACGCCAGGCCATGGCGATGCCGTCACCGCAGGCGCCGTCGGGGTTGCTGGTATAGAGGTAGACCTTGGCGGCGCCGCCCGAGGCCAGAATGGTGAAGCGTGCGCCGTAAGTATCGACTTCGCCACTGGCTCGGTTGAGCACGTAGGCGCCGAGGCAGCGTTCGCCGTCCAGGCCCAGGCGCTTTTCGGTGATCAGGTCGACGGCGACGCGTTGCTCCAGCAGTTCGATATTGGGGCGCTGGCGGGCTTGCTCGAGCAGCGTTTTGAAGATGGCGGCGCCGGTGGCGTCGGCGGCGTGAATGATGCGGCGATGGCTGTGGCCGCCCTCGCGGGTCAGGTGGAATTCGAATCCGCCGTCATCACTGCCGGCGTGTTCGTCGCGGGTGAACGGCACGCCCTGGTCGATCAGCCATTGGATGGCTTCGCGGCTATGCTCAACGGTGAAGCGCACCGCGTCTTCGTTGCACAGGCCGCCGCCGGCATTAAGGGTGTCTTCGACGTGGGATTGCACGGTATCGGTGTCGTCCAGTACGGCTGCGACGCCGCCCTGGGCCCAGAATGTCGAGCCGTTGGCCAGGTCGCCCTTACTCAGGACCGCAATGCGCAAGTGGCTGGGGAGGGTGAGTGCCAGGCTCAAGCCGGCCGCACCGCTACCGATCACCAGAACATCGTGTTGAAACTGTTGGCTCATTTGAAGGATTCCGCAAAAAGCGATCCAAAGGTCTGGCGCAAACAGGACGCCTGGATCGGCGAATCAAAGGGTCACACGGGCCACTAGTATATAGAGGGGGGGAGCGGCACAATAGCGGGGCATTCGTGGCAAAGTGAAATTACGGTGCACAGCTGGGGTCATATGGGCCGGCTATTGAGATGGGAACTTTTTGCATGAGCCCCGACTCAATAGCAGGTTGCCCGAAAGCTGGGAAAACGTTGAGTTTATTGGCCCGTCGGGAGCATTGGACGCGTCAGAAAACCGGCGACAAGATTATTCGCGCAGCCGGCCTAGCCCGCGCTGCGTTTTTCGTGTGTGCCAAATCAGTGCATGCCGGAAACTTGCTTGGAGGGGGAGAACTTTTGCGAGAAGTCCTAGTCTATGTTTGCAAGCCTGATCGTTTAGTTATGCAAGCCTCCTGCGAGTACAACGAGGAGTGTTCATGCTAACCCAGGAAGAGGATCAGCAGCTGGTCGAGCGCGTTCAGCGTGGCGACAAGCGAGCATTTGATCTGCTAGTGCTGAAATACCAGCACAAAATTCTCGGGTTGATCGTGCGGTTTGTGCACGACACCCATGAAGCGCAGGACGTTGCACAGGAAGCCTTTATCAAGGCGTACCGTGCACTTGGCAATTTTCGCGGTGATAGTGCGTTTTATACGTGGCTCTACCGCATCGCCATTAACACGGCGAAGAACTATCTGGTGTCTCGCGGCCGCCGCCCACCGGACAGTGATGTAAGTTCAGAAGATGCAGAATTTTACGATGGTGATCACGGCCTCAAAGATCTCGAGTCGCCGGAACGTGCTTTGCTGCGCGACGAGATCGAGGGCACCGTTCATCGCACTATTCAGCAACTGCCAGAAGATTTGCGTACGGCGTTAACTTTACGTGAATTCGATGGTCTCAGTTACGAAGACATTGCGAGCGTCATGCAATGTCCGGTGGGGACTGTAAGGTCACGGATTTTCCGGGCCCGGGAAGCCATCGACAAAGCCTTGCAACCGTTGTTGCAGGAAAACTAAAGACAGCGGCGACAGCCAAGAGAGGAACCGCCATGAGTCGTGATGCCCTGCAGGAATCGCTGTCCGCAGTGATGGATAACGAAGCGGATGAACTGGAACTTCGTCGAGTGCTCAATGCATTTGATGATGCCGAAACCCGTGATACCTGGTCTCGTTACCAAGTCGCTCGGGCGGTGATGCACAAGGATCTACTAATCCCTCGTCTGGATATTGCTGCGGCCGTTTCTGCCGCGTTGGCCGATGAAGCCGTTCCGGCGAAAGCTGCTCGTGGTCCATGGCGTAGCCTGGGTCGCTTGGCAGTAGCAGCCTCGGTGACTGTTGCCGTGTTGGCCGGTGTTCGCCTGTACAACCAGGACGAAATCGCCGGTGCCGAACTGGCCCAGCAGACTCAGCAACCGGTCATGGCCGGTCCGCAAGTCAAAGGCCCGGCGGTACTGGCCGGCTACAAGGAAAGCTCTGATGCCACTGGCCCTATGGCCAACGGTGTACTTCAAGGGCAATCCGGCTGGCAGGACCAGCGTCTTCCAGGCTACCTGCGCCAACATGCACAGGAATCTGCTTTGAAAGGCACTGAAAGCGCTCTGCCATACGCTCGTGCAGCCAGCCTGGAAAACCGCTAAACCGCTAAGGGGCCCTATGCGCGCCATACCGCTCCTTACGCTTTTGCTCAGTGGTTGTTTTGCACTATCCGCCCATGCCGACGAAGCCCAAGACTGGCTGACTCGACTTGGGCGTGCAGAGCAGCAGCAAAGCTTTGCAGGTACGTTCGTCTACGAGCGTAACGGCAACTTTTCTACCCATGACATCTGGCATCGCGTCCAGGACGGTCACGTCCGTGAGCGGCTGTTGCAGCTCGATGGCTCTGCCCAGGAACTGGTGCGGGTAGACGGTCGTACCCAATGTGTCAGTGGCACCTTGGTCGCCGGCCTTGGCAATTCGCCTGATGCGCCTTCGCGCGCTCTGGATCCGCAAAAACTAACTCAATTCTACGCACTGGCCGTCATTGGCAAATCTCGCGTGGCCGGTCGAAATGCGGTGATTGTGTCGATTACTCCCCGTGATCAATACCGATATGGCTTTGAGTTGCACCTGGATCGTGAAACCGCGCTGCCGCTGAAATCCCTGTTACTCAATGAGCAGGGCCAGTTGTTGGAGCGCTTCCAGTTCACTCGACTGAACACCTCGGCTGCGCCGTCAGATCGTGACTTACAGCCCAGCAGCGAATGCTCACCTGTTGCTGTTTCCAGCACCAAAGCACCCGAGGTACCTGCTACGCACGCTTGGCATCTGGACTGGTTGCCTCCCGGTTTTCAGCTCACCAGCAGCGTCTCGCGAAAAGATACTCAGACCCACGCTACGGTCGACAGTCTGATGTATGACGACGGACTTGCACGTTTCTCAGTATTTCTTGAGTCCACCGACGGTGCGAGTGTGAGCGAAACTCGTACGCAACTTGGCCCAACGGTCGCCGTGTCGCGTCGTCTGAACACGGTCGATGGCGAAGTCATGGTGACGGTTGTCGGCGAAATTCCCATCGGCACTGCCGAACGCATCGCGCTGTCGGTGCGCGGCGAAAAGACCGCCGCCAAGCCATGAGTCGTTAATCCTATGTTCATCCTGACCTTTCAATGTGAGCCTTTGCGTGGTTGGGGGCTGAGAGCATGAAATTTCTGGATCAGTATTTTCACTTGCAAAAAATCCCCATGTTTTTTATAGGTCAGAGCTTGTCGGCTCTGACCTTATTTTGTTCGCGGAACAAAAATGCCGGTCGAAGTTTTCGGCGTTTCTTGAACCCTGTCGCTCAACCCTGCTCGTCGTAATGGGAGCTGTATGTCGATACCACGTTTGAAGTCTTACCTAACCCTAGTCGCCACGGTATTGGTGCTGGGTCAGGCAGTGTCCGCGCAAGCGGTCGAGCTGCCTGACTTCACCCAACTGGTGGAGCAGGCCTCGCCTGCCGTGGTGAACATCAGTACCACGCAGAAGCTGCCGGATCGCAAAGTCTCGAACCAGCAGATGCCTGACCTGGAAGGCCTGCCGCCCATGCTGCGCGAGTTCTTCGAGCGCGGTATGCCGCAACAACGTTCCCCGCGTGGCGGCGGTGGCGGTCAGCGCGAGGCGCAGTCCCTGGGCTCGGGCTTCATCATTTCGCCTGACGGTTACATCCTCACTAACAATCATGTGATTGCCGACGCTGACGAAATTCTCGTGCGCCTGGCCGACCGCAGTGAGTTGAAAGCCAAGCTGGTGGGCACCGACCCACGCTCCGACGTGGCTTTGCTGAAAATCGAAGGCAAAGACCTGCCTGTGCTGAAGCTGGGTAAATCCCAGGACCTGAAAGCCGGGCAGTGGGTGGTCGCGATCGGTTCGCCGTTCGGCTTCGACCATACCGTGACCCAGGGCATCGTCAGCGCCATCGGCCGCAGCCTGCCAAACGAAAACTACGTGCCGTTCATCCAGACCGACGTGCCGATCAATCCGGGTAACTCCGGCGGTCCGCTGTTTAACCTCGCGGGCGAAGTGGTGGGGATCAACTCGCAGATCTACACCCGCTCCGGTGGCTTCATGGGCGTGTCCTTTGCCATCCCGATCGACGTGGCCATGGACGTTTCCAACCAACTCAAAAGCGGTGGCAAGGTCAGCCGTGGCTGGTTGGGTGTGGTGATCCAGGAAGTGAACAAAGACCTGGCTGAATCGTTCGGCCTCGACAAGCCGGCCGGTGCCCTGGTCGCGCAGATCCAGGACGACGGCCCTGCTGCCAAAGGCGGCCTGCAAGTGGGCGATGTGATCCTGAGCATGAATGGCCAGCCGATCATCATGTCCGCCGACCTGCCACATCTGGTGGGTGCCTTGAAAGCCGGCAGCAAAGCCAAGCTGGAAGTGATCCGTGACGGCAAGCGCCAGACCGTTGAGCTGACCGTCGGCGCGATCCCGGAAGAGGGTGCAACCCTGGATGCGCTGGGCAACGCCAAACCCGGCGCTGAACGCAGCAGCAATCGCTTGGGCATTGCCGTGGTTGAATTGACCGACGAGCAGAAGAAGAGCTTCGACCTCAAGAGCGGTGTTGTGATCAAAGAAGTCCAGGACGGCCCAGCCGCCCTGATCGGCCTGCAGCCGGGCGACGTGATCACCCACCTGAACAACCAGGCGATCAACTCCACCAAGGAGTTCACCGACATCGCCAAAGCGTTGCCGAAGAATCGCTCGGTGTCGATGCGCGTGCTGCGTCAGGGGCGTGCAAGTTTCATCACCTTCAAGCTGGCCGAGTAATCCGCTAGCTCAATAAAAAGCCCCGCTGTCGGTTAACGAAAGCGGGGCTTTTTTGTGGGCGATGGTTTTAGCTCATCATCCCTTTCACCAGGCGTTCCTGTTCGATCAGCTCACGCTGGCGCGCGTCGATGCGCGAGGACAGTGGGAAGTTGTTGCCGGCCCGACGCTTGGCAAAGTCCAGTTGCTGAATAGCCTGCTTGAAGTCACCCACCAGTGCAAAGTACTCGGCACGCGCCTGATGCAGGCCAATGATATTGCCGGACAGGCCGCGAGTCTCTGCCACCTGGTACCACACATCCGGATCATCGGGACGCGACTTGAGCAACCCATCCAAGGCTTTTTCAGCATCGGCCGTACGGTTCTGCTTGAGCAGCACATCAATGCGTATCTGATTCAGCGGGTAGCTGCCGGGGTACTGGGCCAGCATCCGATCAGTACGTTGCTGGGCATCCGGCAGGTGGTTGCTGTCGATATCCAGCTCGATCTGCGCCAGGTTGTAAGTAATGTCGTTGGGCGCCTTGGCCAGCAGCGGCTGCAAGCTTTCCCGCGCCTCTTTGAACTGGGTACCCTTGATCTGCGCGATGGCCAGCCCGTAACGGGCTACATCGTTTTTCGGGTTCTCGTCCAATTGTGCCTGGAAACGCTTGGCGGCCAGCCCCGGCGTGTCTTCGTATTGCAACTGCACCCGTGCGCGAATCAACTGGTAGCGCAAGCTGTCTTCCTTACCGCCCTGCTTGGCTTGCTCGGCACGGTTGCGGGTGTCGGCAATCCGCGATTCGGTCACCGGGTGAGTCAGCAAAAATTCCGGTGGCTTGGCATCGAAACGGTATTGGCGCATCAGGCGTTCGAACATGGTCGGCATGGAGCGTGGGTCGTAACCGGCTTTTTCCAGATTAAGAATGCCGATGCGGTCAGCCTCTTGTTCGTTCTGGCGGGAAAACCTGCGCTGCTCCTGGATCGCTGCCGCCTGGCTGCCCGCAATTGCGGCAATGCCGGCATCGCCCGCACCCGCTGCCGCCGCGATAATGCCGCCGAGCAGGGCGGCCATCATCGGGATCTGCATGCGCGACTGCGCTTCCACACCTCGCGCAAAGTGGCGTTGGGACAAGTGAGCCAATTCGTGAGCGAGTACCGAGGCATATTCGCCTTCGGTCTGGGCATTCAGAAACAGGCCACCGTTAACCCCGACAATCCCGCCGGGTGCGGCAAAGGCGTTGAGTTGCGGGCTGTCGATGAGGATGAACTCCAGGCGCCGGTCATTCACCTGGCTGGTCTCCACCAGCTTGTACACGCTGGTTTCGACGTAATCCTTGAGCTGCGGGTCATTGAGCTGCGAGACCTGGCCCCGCAGGTAGGCCAGCCATGCGCGGCCCAGTTGGAATTCCTGTTGCGGCGAGACAATGGCAGAACTGGCGTCGCCGAGTGACGGCAGGTCGTCAGCGAAGGCCGGGGAGGCCAGCAGGCAAGCCAGCGTCAGCAGGGTAGGGCGCAAAAAAGTCATGCACAAAGCCTTTCGACAAAGAGCTTACTGTAGCCGGACACTGAGCTTCGGACCAGATATTCTAAGCAGCCCAAACGCATGCCTGGAGCAAACCGATGACCGACGCTGTAGCCTTTGACGCCGAACTCGATGCCAGTGGCCTCAATTGCC
Organism: Pseudomonas sp. 58 R 3; assembly: GCF_900006605.1. Lineage (NCBI taxonomy): Bacteria > Pseudomonadati > Pseudomonadota > Gammaproteobacteria > Pseudomonadales > Pseudomonadaceae > Pseudomonas > Pseudomonas sp. 58 R 3. The sequence goes on from NZ_CVTT01000038.1 coordinate 572,000, forward strand.
CGCTGCCCCTGCTCAAGGCCAAGCTGGAACTCAACCGCTTGGCCAGCGGTGCCGTGCTCAAGGTGATCGCCACGGACGCGGGCTCCCAGCGGGATTTTCGCACCTTTGCCAAACTGGCCGGGCACACCCTGCTGCACGAAGAAGATGCCGCCGGTGTGTACCGTTACTGGTTGCGCAAGGCCTGAACTGTTCGCCCCACCACCCGAGGTTGATTGATGTTCAAAGTGTTACGAGACTGGATTCAGCGCTATTTTTCCGATGAAGAAGCGGTGGTGCTGGCCGTCCTGCTGTTTCTGGCCTTTACCGCCGTGCTCACCTTGGGCGGCATGCTGGCGCCGGTACTGGCGGGCATGGTGCTGGCGTACCTGATGCAAGGCCTGGTCACTACCCTGGAGCGTCTGCGTTTGCCTGGCGGTGTGGCGGTTGGGCTGGTGTTTGCCCTGTTCATGGGGCTGTTGGTGGTGTTTATCGTCGTGGTGCTGCCATTGCTGTGGCATCAGTTGATCACCTTGTTCAACGAGTTGCCGGGCATGCTCGCCAAGTGGCAATCGCTGTTGCTGCTGTTGCCGGAGCGTTATCCGCACCTGGTGTCGGATGAGCAGGTGTTGCAGGCCATTGAAGTGGCGCGCGGCGAAATCGGAAAATTCGGGCAATGGGCGCTGACTTTTTCCCTGTCCAGCCTGCCGCTCCTGGTCAACATCATGATCTACCTTGTGCTGGTGCCGATCCTGGTGTTTTTCTTCCTCAAGGACCGCGCAATGATCGGCCGCTGGGTCAGCGGCTATCTGCCGCGTGAACGGGCGCTGATCACCCGAGTGGCCGAAGAAATGAACCGGCAGATTGCCAATTATATTCGCGGCAAAGTCATTGAGATTGTGATTTGTGGCGGCGTGACCTACATCGCGTTTGTCGCGCTCGGGCTGAACTACGCGGCGCTGCTGGCCTTGCTGGTGGGCGTATCGGTGGTGGTGCCGTATGTGGGCGCGGTGGTGGTGACCGTGCCGGTGATGTTGATCGCGTTGTTCCAGTGGGGCTGGAGCGATCAGTTCATCTACCTGATGGCGGTGTACGGGATTATCCAGACCCTGGATGGCAACGTATTGGTGCCGCTGCTGTTCTCTGAGGCCGTCAACCTGCACCCGGTGGCGATTATCTGCGCGGTGCTGTTGTTTGGAGGGCTGTGGGGGTTTTGGGGTGTGTTTTTTGCGATCCCGCTGGCGACGCTGTTCAAGGCCGTGCTGGATGCGTGGCCGCGGCAAGAGCCGGTGGTGGCGCCTTTGTTGTAAATACTTGGGGCGAACTAAAGGTTCGCCCCAATTATGCTTCAAGCCTTATTCAATGCCTGCGCCGCCGCCAGCACCGCATCCACATGGCCCGGCACTTTCACACCACGCCATTCCTGGCGCAGCACGCCATCCTTGTCGATCAGGAACGTGCTGCGGTCCACGCCCAGGTATTCCTTGCCGTACAGCTTCTTCAGCTTGATCACATCAAACAGCTGGCAAACCGCTTCATCCTTGTCGCTGATCAGCTCGAAGGGGAATTCCTGCTTGGCCTTGAAGTTCTCGTGGGACTTCACGCTGTCTCGCGACAGGCCAAACACTTCGGTGTTGGCGGCCTTGAACGCGGCGTACTGGTCACGAAAACCCTGGCCTTCGGTTGTGCAACCCGGGGTGCTGTCCTTCGGGTAGAAGTAGATCACCACTTGTCTGCCCTTGAGGGCTGCCAGGCTGAACGTCTGGCCGCTGGTGGCCTGGGCTTCGAAATCGGCCACGGGTTTGTCGATGGCTACCGGCATAGGTACTTCCTTACATTGGGTTCTGTGGGCGCCATGGCTCGATCAGAGCGTCGAGGTTCAGGGCATCGGCGAAATCCAGGAACTGGTCACGCAGCCAACTGATCTGCACGCCGGCCGGCAAGGTCACGGTGAACGTGGCGTTGAGCATGGTGCCGCCGGTTTGCGGGGCCTGGTAGGTGTCGCAGGTGAGGTTTTCCAGCTCGACGTTGTGGTCGATGAAAAACTGGCACAGCTCATTGACGATGTCCGAGCGGTAGGCCGAGCTGACATACGCCACGTAAGGCAGGGCCTGCGGGCGGTTTTCCAGGGCGGCGCTGCGCACCACGTTGACGGTGAAGTTGTGCTTCTTGGCCAGGCCCGGCAGGCCGGTTTCGAGGCGCGCCAGGGCGTCCCAACTGCCGGAGATCTGCAGCACCAACGCGCTGCACTCGCCGTGGCGGGTGAGGCGCGAGGTCACGACGGCGCAGCGGTTCTCATGGCTGGCGCGGCACAGGACGTTGGTCAGCTCCATGGGGTTGGCGCCGAGGGCACTGATAACAAGGAATTGTTCGCGAACTGTGGGGGTGGACATGCAGCCTTCCTAAAGCGATGAGCGGTCGATACCGTGTGGGCCGTATCGATCAAAGGATGAAGGGTAGCGAAAACCATCGCCAAGGGCTAGGAGGTGGCGTTTTCATTACGCGATCGGTCTGATTTCAGCGTGCTTCAAGCCGCGCTTTGGCCCAATGATGGCATTGCCCGTCGTTTAGTTGCCCCAGAACGCATCCTCAGGCGGTACTTCGCTTGTACAAGCATCTTGGCGCCAGTACCATTACGGCTCTCTTTTTCCGGCAGGAGCGGTTGCATGATTGCGGGCAGTATGGTGGCACTGGTCACACCCATGGATGCACAAGGTCATCTCGACTGGGACAGCCTTGGCAAACTGGTGGACTTCCACCTGCAAGAAGGCACCAACGCCATCGTGGCGGTCGGCACCACAGGTGAATCGGCCACCCTTGACGTGGAAGAACACATCCAGGTCATCGAATTCGTGGTCAAGCGCGTGGCGGGCCGCATTGCCGTAATCGCCGGCACAGGCGCCAACTCGACCCGTGAAGCGATCGAGCTGACCAGGAACGCCAAGAAAGCCGGCGCCGATGCCTGCCTGCTGGTAACCCCGTACTACAACAAGCCGACCCAGGAAGGCTTGTACCAGCATTTCAAGGCTATTGCCGAAGCCGTCGACATCCCGCAGATCCTCTACAACGTTCCTGGCCGCACGGCCTGCGACATGAAGGCCGAGACCGTGATTCGCCTGTCCACCGTGCCGAACATCATCGGCATCAAGGAAGCCACCGGCGACCTGCAGCGTGCCAAGGACATCCTGGCCGGCGTGAGCAGCGACTTCCTAGTGTATTCCGGTGACGACGCCACGGCGGTTGAGCTGATCCTGCTGGGTGGCAAAGGCAACATCTCGGTGACCGCCAACGTCGCGCCGCGCGCCATGAGCGACATGTGTGCTGCCGCCATCGCCGGTGACGCCGTAAAAGCCCGTGCGATCCACGAGCAACTGATGCCGCTCAACAAAACACTGTTTATCGAATCCAACCCTATCCCCGTGAAATGGGCGCTGTTTGAGATGGGCTTGATGCCGGACGGTATCCGTCTGCCGCTCACCCGGCTCAGCGAAGCCTGTCACGAACCGCTGCGACAGGCCCTGCGCCAGTCCGGCGTCCTGGTTTAATTGAGGAAGCACTACGCATGAAGCGATTGGCCGGACTTTCCGCACTTGCCTTGATTATCTCCAGCACCAGTGGCTGCGGTTGGGTATGGGGCCCGGAAGGTTACTTCCGTGACCGCGGCAGCGATTACCTGGAAGCACAAGCAACCAAACCGATGCAATTGCCGCCGGACGTCAACGTCGCCAAGCGCCTTGACCCGTTGCTGCCAATTCCGCGCAACGTCGCCGACGACACCACCAAGGGTGAGTACGTGGTGCCACGCCCGCAGCCGATCTCGGCCGTGGCGGACGCCAGCGACTACAGCCTGCAAAAGAGCGGCGACAACCGCTGGATCATGGCTCAGCGCCCTCCGGCTGAAGTCTGGCCGGTGGCGGTGCAGTTCTTCCAGGACAACGGTTTCAGCATTGATCAACAACGCCCGCAGACCGGTGAGTTCACCACGGCCTGGCAGCACGGCAGCGAACTGTCCGCCAGCATGGCCAAACGCCTGCAGGCGAGCGGTGTAGCGCCCGACAGCGAAGCCCGTGTGCGGGTGCGCATCGAGCCAGGCGTGCAGCGTAATACCAGTGAAGTCTACGTGGTCAGCGCCGAGCGTCCTGCCGGCAGCACTGCCAACGTCGACTTCACCCCGCGCTCGGTCAACATGGGTGTAGACGCCGCGTTGGTCGACGAGATGCTGGCCAGCATGAGCCGTATCTCCGAGAAGGGCGGTTCGGTTTCCCTGCTCGCCGCCGGTAACTTCGACACGCCTAACCGCGTCAGCCTCACCGAAGACGGCAGCGGCAACGTGGTGCTCACCCTGGGTGAAGACCTCGACCGTGCCTGGGCCAGTGTTGGCCGCGCGTTGGAGCAAGGTCCATGGCGCGTTGAAGACATCAACCGCAGCCTGGGCCTGTACTACATCAACGTAGCGGAAAAGGCCGAGAAGAAAGACGACGAACCAGGTTTCTTTGGCAAATTGTTCGGCAGCAAGCCGACCAAGGAAGAGATCGAAACCCGTGCCGAGCGCTACCAGGTTCGTTTGAGCAAGGTGGGCGAGAGCGTACAAGTGACCGTCGAGAAGAACATCAACACCGTTGCGCCGGCTGAAACAGCGCGCAAAGTGTTGGGCGTGATTCAGGACAACCTGGGCTGATCCGATGCGTTTTGCCGTTCTCGGCAGCGGTAGCCAAGGGAACGGCACGCTGGTCGCACATGACGACACGTATGTGCTGGTGGATTGTGGTTTCTCGTTAAAAGAAACCGAGCGGCGCCTGCTGCGCCTGGGGGTTCACCCCGCGCAGCTGAGCGCAATTGTGGTGACCCACGAACATGCCGACCACGTGCATGGCGTGGGTTTGCTGTCTCGGCGCTACAATCTTCCGGTGTACCTGAGTCGCGGCACCTTGCGCGGGATGCGCAAACCCATAGAACCCGCAGGTTTACTGGCCGGTGGCGAGACGCTGCAGGTCGGTGCGTTGAGCATCGACGTAGTTGCCGTGGCGCACGACGCCCAGGAACCGACGCAGTATGTATTCAGTGGCGGCCAGCGGCGTTTCGGCGTGCTCACCGACCTGGGCTCTTACTGCTCCAGGGTACTGGATGGTTACCGTGACCTCGATGCCTTGATGATCGAGTCCAACCACTGCCGCGACCTGCTGGCACGTGGTCATTACCCCTACTTTCTCAAGCAGCGGGTAGGCGGCGAACTGGGACATTTGAACAACCACCAGGCGGCGTACCTGGTGTATGAGTTGGGCTGGCAAGACTTGCAACACCTGGTCCTGGCCCACCTGAGCAGCAAGAACAACCTGCCTGCGCTTGCGCGGCAATGTTTTGTCGACACCCTCGGGTGCGACCCGGACTGGCTGCAACTGGCCGATCAAGATTCAGGGCTCGATTGGCGACACATCGCCTAGCCCACCATTTAGCAAGCGGAGCCCATCATGGAAAAACGTGAAGAACTCTACCGCGGCAAAGCCAAGTCGGTATACAAGACCGACGACGCCAACCGCCTGATCCTGCTGTTTCGCAACGACACCTCGGCGTTCGACGGCAAGCGCATCGAACAGCTCGATCGCAAAGGCATGGTGAACAACAAGTTCAACGCCTTCATCATGCAAAAGCTCGAAGCGGCCGGCGTTCCGACCCAATTCGACAAACTGCTGGGCGACAACGAGTGCCTGGTCAAGAAGCTCGACATGATCCCGGTCGAATGCGTCGTGCGTAACTACGCCGCCGGCAGCCTGGTCAAGCGCCTGGGCGTGGAAGAGGGCCTCAAGCTCAATCCTTACACGTTCGAGCTGTTCCTGAAGGACGACGCCAAGGGCGACCCGTTCATCAACGAATCCCACGTCGTGGCATTCGGCTGGGGCACCGCTGAGCAACTGGTACGCATGAAGGAGTTGTCCCTCAAGGTCAACGACGTGCTGAGCAAACTGTTCGACGACGCAGGCCTGTTGCTGGTCGACTTTAAACTCGAATTCGGCGTGTTCCACGACGGCACCATCGTCCTGGGCGACGAATTCAGCCCGGACGGCTGCCGCCTGTGGGACAAAGCCACCAAGAAGAAGATGGACAAAGACCGCTTCCGCCAAGGCCTCGGTGACGTCATCGAAGCCTACGAAGAAGTCGCCAATCGTCTGGGCGTACCGCTGTAATCGACGCAAGCATCTGATAGCACGGAAAAAAATCGCTTTTTTGGTTTGCTTTCGCCAAACACACTGTTATGATGCGCGCCGTTGGAGAGATGCCAGAGTGGCCGAATGGGACGGATTCGAAATCCGTTGTACCTTCACCGGTACCTAGGGTTCGAATCCCTATCTCTCCGCCATTATTGAATAACGAAAAACCCCCGATAACTTAATTGTTGTTGGGGGTTTTTTGTTTGGGGCAGAAATGTCGAGGCGATTTCTGCTACGGTCATTCATCAGGTGACACGTGGGGCGCAACATGAACGTTGAGCAAGTGTTGGCTCACTTATTGGTCGGTATTCCTGATCTGATCGCGGTTTATATCTTTGGCAGTCAGGCGACAGGCGAGGCACATGCTGACAGCGATCTGGACTTGGCAGTGCTTGCTGCGGGCTCTGTTGACCCGCTGCTGTTGTGGCGGTTAGCTGGAGAGCTTGCTGACATCGTGGCAGTGCCCGTCGATCTACTCGACCTGCGTGCGGCGTCCACCGTCATGCAATATCAAGTCATAACAACAGGGCGCAGGCTCTGGAACAAGGACAGCCAGGCAGGTATTTTCGAGAGTTACATCCTCAGCGAAAAAACCGAGCTGGACACTGCAAGGGCAGGGTTGCTGGCCGATATCCAGAAGGAAGGGAAAGTACATGGTCGATGATGTGCTCTTCAACAAAGCGTCGAGCATTGAGCGTTGTGTCGCTCGCGCTCGCGGGGAATACGACAAGGCCCCCGCCAGTTTCGCTACTGACTTCACCCGTCAGGATGCGGCGATTCTTAATATTCTACGTGCGTGTGAGGCCGCTCTGGATATGGGACAGCATCTAATTCGACGTGAACGACTGGGTGTTCCTCAGGGTGCTCGAGACGTGTTTGAGTTGCTGTCACGAGGCGGTTGGGTCCAATCGTCTCTGCTGACCAACCTGAAAAACATGGTCGGTTTCCGCAATATCGCAGTGCATGAGTATCAAACGCTTCAGTTGCCGATCACTGTTGCAATCATCACTCAGCATTTAGGTGATTTTCTGGCATTTAGCGCATTTATCCTGACTAAGGATGCAGGGCAGTCAGCGGTTGTCGCAGATACTGGGTTCATTTGAACGAGCTTGACTTGGTCCCCCTGGGCTTTCTGTCCAAGCGCAATATTGCGAAGGATGTCAGATCTACTGCTAGCTCAAACGCTCGCCCGCTTTACGATAAGCCTGTTCACGCTCTCGTTTATCAATGGCCACCACCACCACTGTGATTTCCTGATCGATCACCTGATAAACTAGCCTGTAACCGCTGCTGCGTAGCTTGATTTTGTAGCAGTCGGGCAGGTCATGCAGGCGATTGGCTTCAATGCGTGGGTTGTTCAGGATTTCCACCAGCTTCTTCTTGAGCTGCTGACGAATGGTGTCGCCGAGCTTTTGCCACTCCTTCAATGCACGCGCATCGAAATCAAGGCTATAGGTCATCTATAGAAACCTTTACCCGTTGAGGCGATGCCAATCGTTCCCGGACGGTGGCCATCAACGCTTCATCTTCCTCTGTCATCAGAACGGGCTTGAAAGGTAGCTGGCCGCGGTCCGCCACATATTGCAGGGCCTGGCGCATCAGTTCGGAAGGCGTAACGCCGAGCTTTTCCAGTTCGAGATAGGCGCGCGCTTTCAGGTCGTCATCGATACGGATGCTTATAGTCGCCATGGGAAAGATGCTCGTGTAATAACAATGGTCATTACAGTGGACCAGGAGAGGCCTATTGGCAAGTTTGTCGGGACGTATGGCGTTCGCATACTCCCTTGTCAGCGCATCACAATGTCCATGTGTCATAGAAGCTCCTCAGTACACAAGCGATCTTTTTTAGGCTAGCCCAGGGGCTTGAGTGCACAAGCTTCATTTTGGGAACACTCGTTACTGGGCATTTCCATAAGCGTGATTACCCGTGGCGTTGGCTCTGCAGCTCCCTCACGAGCTTGCACTGGTTGAGGCAGGACGCTAACCTTCCGCCGTCGCCCTCATGGCGACCGGTTTTGACAGACCGATATACAGGTGTACGACCTCCATACGATTACAGGCCTTTTCTGCTGTGACGTCGTTTTATGGCGGCTGTGCGTGGGGCATCTTCGGGTGCGCCGGGTCCTGTATACCGGTCTGTCAACCCGCGCATAGCTGCCACCTGATTCTGTTTGACAGCGGAATGTGACAGCTCCCATTGCATACAGGAGCTACAAAATGAACATGACCAACCCTGATTCTGATTCCGAGTTTCCCCCGCGCAAAATCTTCCACGTAGGCGCCGACGTCGGCACCGAAGAAGCCCTGGCCAACGCCTCCGAAATCCTCGCATCCGCCCTTCAAACCGCCTACCAATGCGCCGAAGACCCGGACAGCACGCAGTCACCCGTAATCATGGGCCTGGCGCAATTGATCGAGAATGCTCAGGCACTGGTGGACGCTGCACTTGAGCGTCATGTCCCAACGGATAAACCAGGCAACTAACCCAATACCCTGAAACAAAAAAAGCCTGCCGAGCTCAATGCTCAGCAGGCTTTTTAGTTGTTACCGAGTCGTATCAGCCAGGCTGCACCGCCAAGCTATTACTCACATTACGCCCCAACACCAGCACGGTCACAAACCCAAGCCCCACCAGCGCCGTGGCCAGGCTCAAGAGCATTGCGCTGCCCATCTGGTCGACGATCCGGCCGCCAAAGAACGAACCCAAGGCGATAATCACCTGAAACAGGGCAACGAACAGTGGCATGCCGCGTTCGACGTCTTTAGGCGCGACTACAAACATCCAGATACTCGCGCATGCCGGGAAGGCGCCAAAGGCGAAGCCCCAGAGTGCGATCAGCATTGCGGCGCCGGTCATGCCAGTGGCGAAGTGAGGGAATAGCGCGGTGCTGGTGCCGATCATCAGCGCGACCAGCAGCAGGGTGTGGCGCACGCTGCGGTTGGCGGCGAAACCGGCGAAGACGTTGCCCATCACGCCGGCCACGCCATACAGCAGCAACAGCGAACCGATGGTTGGGCCGTCGAAGCCGGAACTGTTTTTGAAGAACGGCGCGACATAGGTGTAGGCAGCAAAGTGCGCCAGGCCGATCAGCAGCACGGCGATCAAGCCGACCCGCGCTTGTGGGTTGATAAACAAGGCCGGCAGGTCACGGATCTGGATGGCTTTTTCCGGAGTGAGTCGCGGCAGCAGGAACACCTGCGCCAGCAGCACCGGCACGCCCACAATTGCGGTCACCAGGAAGGTCATGCGCCAGCCCATCAGGCCGCTGAGCCAGGTGCCGACGGGCACGCCCAGCACGGTGGCCAGGGTCACGCCCATCATGATGATCGAGGTAGCCTTCGCTACGCCCACGCCCTTGGGTGCCAAGCGGCCGCTGAGGGCAATCGCCGTGGCCCAGAAGCCGCCGATGCTGATGCCGAGCAGGACACGGCCGAACAGCAGCAGGCTGAAGTCGCTGGCGTAGGCCACTACGGTGTTGGCGATGATCATGATCAGCGTCAGGCCGATCAGCAGGTAACGACGGTCCATGCCACCAATGATGACTGACAGCAAAGGCGCGGCAAGGGCGGCCATGATGCCGGGCAGGGTCACCATCAGGCCGGCGTGACCGGCACTGATGCCCAGGTCGCTGGCGACGTCGTTGAGCACGCCCACTGGCAGAAACTCACTGGTTACCAGGGCGAAAGCGCCTACGGCAACCGAGAGAATCGCCAGCCACTGCTGTTTGACACTTTGTTGATTATGTTCGGGACGGCCGCTGTGGGCCTGGCTGGGGCTTGGCATGGTGTCGGTTCCAGAAGGAATGTCGCCTGAAGCCAGGCGAAGGGGAGGGAAAGTGGAGGCGATTATAGGAACCGGTGCTGGCAATCACACAGGCGCTCGTTTCGATAATAACCATCAGTGCAATCGATTCGACGCTCTGGGGCGGCCTTTATGGCCTGTGAGCCAGCTTGCTGTGGCGAGCAGGCTTGCCCTGCGTTGGGCTGCGTAGCGGCCCTGAAACCTGCCGCCGCGATCTTCCTCCAGGCACTGGGCGCCTGGGATGGGGCGGCTTCGCCGCCCAACGCAGGGCAAGCCTGCTCGCCACAACGAGCCTGTTTGCCACACCAAACCGGCTCGCCACAGTGACAGTGTTTACGGTTGAGCGGCGGTCTCTGCGGGCGTATGGGTGCTCTGCGCGGTCATCTGGTCATGGAGTTTCCTGGCCACACCCAAACGCGAGAGCTTGGTCAAAATACAAAAAACCGCAAATATCGACAGGCAGGCGATGAACAGCAAAAAGCCTTTTTGCTCTTTCAATCCGGTTTTTACGTTTTCAGCGTAGGTGGGCGAAAGAAACAGCGTGCAAATAGTATTGATGGTGCCTTCAGAGAAGTCCTCGTTATAAAACTTTTCCAGCGCCGTCGGTGATTTGCATTCGTCGACAGACAGCGTTTCACTGGGCAAGAAATGGAATTTGGCGTTGTTTTCCGACAGATAGAAAGACGGCACATCCGCGGCTTTTTTCAACGACACCATCAGGTAGCTGGAGTCAGCCAATGGCGGCGTAATGCTGATAATCGCCAGGAAGAAGATGCCCAACCCCAAAAACCCATTACGTTTGAAGGGTGTGATCATTGCCTCTTTAAGCGATAACTGAGTGAAGTCTTTCCAGTCAATGTACTTTCTGATCCTGGCCACATCGTTGTAACTGAAGTTGTTGTCAGTGATCCATTTATCCGCCTGCCGCGCGTGTTCCAGGTTTTGCGCGGGGATATTGAATTCGAACCGATAATATTCAACTTCGCGCAGGTCTTTGCGGGTGGCTTCATATTTTGGGTTTTCAAACGTGGTCGAGCCACCGAAGAACCGCCACATCAAGTCACGCAGAAATATCAGCGAGCCCGAGCGTGAGTAGATATATAAAACCAGCGCACATATTGCCAGGCCACTGAGCAGCCCGACGATGGCGGCGTAGTTTTGGAATGTCCATGTGACGATATTGTCGTTGAGTGCAGGTTGGGACATGCAGGGTCATCCTTGAAGGGTTAGTAGAGCGGCGCGCAGGCGAAGTTGCCGTGACCGGCCGGGCGGAAATCTAATAAAAACAAGGCGACTTTTCAAATATTATCATTGTGTGAATATCGATCTGGGCGGGTACTACATAGCACTGGAATCTTTCTTACATCTTTTAAAAACAAAGGCTACAGCCAGTTCGTTGCGAACGGATATTTAACTCACTATCTTCTGACGACGAGTCGTTCACTCGTAGGGTTTCCCTCAAACGCAAAGGAAATGCACCATGAGCAAAAACACAAAAAAGACCTCCAGCACGATGGCGACGTTGGCCGCCGAAACCTTGAATAATCCAAACGCCTCGGCCATCGCCAAAAGCCTGGCCGCGTCGGCGCTGTCCCAGACCGGTACGGATAAGCAGACGAGCGCACACATGGAGGAGAAAGCCGGCAAAGCCCTTCAAAGCGATAAATACAGTGAGGACACCAAGTCCCTGGCGGCATCGGTCCTCTCTCAAGCCAACAAAGAGCGTGGCAGCTGAATCATAAACACCGCATAAAAACGCCCCGTCGCTGAATCAGCGGCGGGGCTTCTTCGTTTCCCGATCAGTAAAAATTATTCGTCCCTCACCGAATAACTTTCGCCACTGCGGTGTTCACTCCACAGACCACCCAGGAAACGTCCATGAACACAGCATCCGATCGCTATGACCGCCTCACTCGCAGCTTCCACTGGCTGACCGCCGCCGTGGTGATTTTCATGTTTGCCAGTGCGCATATCTGGGAAAACCTGGAGAAGGGCACGCCGCTGCGCAAGGGCCTGCAATCGGTGCATATTTCGTTAGGTATCGCCATGGCGCTGCTGGTTGTCGCGCGGATTCTGTGGCGTGTGTTCGGCGGCACTCGGCCCAAGGCCGACAGTCACCCGGCGCTTAACCTGCTGGCGAAATTGGCGCATGGTTGCCTGTACCTGTTGCTGGTGTCGCAGATTATGTTGGGCTTCCTGTTTCGCTGGGCTCAAGGCGAGCCTTTCAATTTTTTCGGACTGTTTACCGTGCCCGCGCCTTTTGTGATCGATCATGCCTGGCGGGGCACCTTGGGCGGCCTGCATAACAATGTGGCCTGGGCGATTATCCTGCTGGCGGGCGTGCATGCCGTGGCTGCGCTCTGGCATCACTACGTGCTGGGCGACAGCACCTTACGCCGCATGCTGCCGGGTTCACGCAATGCGCTTTAACAGTGATGTTTCCTCCCTATCGTTACGGAGTAAGACAACCATGAAGGCTCGCCACCAACACCCCGTCACCTACCGCACCGCGCTGTTCTTCGGCGCTTGCCTGGCCGCCGCTTTACTCGCAGGCCAGGCCCACGCCTCCGGCGATGAGTCGGCCCCACCCAAGCCCAACTGCCCCAAAGGCCAGGTTTGGGACACCAAGACCGGCAAGTGCGTGCTGCAAACCAGCAAGGCCACCTCCGATGCCGATCGCACCGATTACGCCTACCGCCTGGCCGAGGACGGGCGCTTTGATGAGGCGCTGGCCTTGCTCGACACCCTGCAAAATCCCAACACCGCCAAGGCCCTCAACTATCGCGGCTACGCCACGCGCAAGCTGGGGCGCACCGATGAAGGCATCGGTTATTACCTGAAGTCGGTCGCTCTCGACCCCAACTACGCACAGGTTCGCGAGTACCTGGGCGAGGCCTATGTGATCAAGGGCCGGGTCGACCTTGCGCAAGAGCAACTGGTGAAAATCAAAGCCTTGTGCAGTACCACCTGCGAAGAATACGAAGACCTGGCCGCAGCCATCGCCGCAGCGCCACAGGCTTGAATGCCATGAGTCCATCGGCAGGAGGCAGCCATCGTTCGGGACGCTGAGTTTCGCCGCGAGTTGGGCCAGTTGTTGCCAAGGTTATGGCGATACGGGTGGGTGTTGTCGCGACAAAAGCACCTGGCCGAAGACCTGGTGCAAGCCACCTGCGTCAGGGCCTTGGAGCGTGCCGGGCAATTTGTGGCCGGCACGCGCCTGGATCGTTGGTTGCTGGCGATCATGCATTCGATCTGGCTCAACGAACTGCGCTCGCAACGGGTGCGCCAGGGGCAGGGGTTTGTCGATGCCGAACAGGCATTGTCGTTTGATGGTGAAAGCCAGGCACAGGAGCAAATCCTCGCTGCGCAGGTGATCAAGCGCGTTAACGGCTTGCCCGAAGCGCAGCGTGAAACGGTGTTTCTGGCGTATGTCGAAGGGCTTTCATACAAGGAAATTGCCGAAATCCTGCAGATACCTATCGGCACGGTGATGAGCCGGCTGGCCGCTGCTCGCATTAAGCTTGCCGAAGCCGCCTCCCCGACAGCCCAGCAGGATAAAGCCAACGGAGAACGGCGATGAGCCATACCGATACACCGTCCGATGAGCAGCTAGTGGCTTATCTGGATGGCGAACTGAGCACCGACCACCATCAACGGATCGCCGACCAGGCCAGCGTTGACCCGGCGCTTGCCGCACGCCTGGACACATTGCGCTGCGCCGACTTGCCGTTCAAGGCTGCCTTCGACACGGTGCTGGAACACGCCCCGACTGAACGCCTGCACGCCATGCTCAACGCCTTGCCACCGGCACCGCCCCAAGCCTGGAGCCGTCGGCGTTTTCTTGCCGTGGCCGCGAGCTTCGCGGTGGCCGGCGTGGCGGCCGATCGCCTGTTCATGGGGTGGCAGCGTGCTGAATCCGGCCAGGGCTGGCGAGCCTCGGTGGCCGAATACATGGCCTTGTACACGCCACAGACTCTGGAAAACCTCAGCTTGGATGCGGCCTCTCACACGGCCCAGTTGACCTCTGTGGGCGCACAATTGGGTGTGTCGTTATCGCCTGAGTCCGTGAGCCTGCCCGGCGCCGAATTCCGACGGGCGCAGATCCTCGACTATGACGGCGTGTTGATCGGCCAACTCACCTACCTCGATCCACGCCACGGCCCTTTGGCACTGTGCATTACCGCCAGTAAAAAGGGCCTGCAGCCGCTGGCCAGCGAGCAGCGCCGAGGCCTGAACGTGGTGTATTGGGCCAATCCTGCCCATGCTTTCATGCTGATTGGGCGAAACCCCGTGGAGGATTTGCAGCACATGGCCAGTGGCGTCGAACGGCGCTTGCTGGCTTGATCTCAGTGAGTCGTCGTTTGCCTGGAGACGCTGGTCAGTAGTGCGCAGGCGTTTTTTCGTAGCCCGCAGGTGTGGGCGCGCTAATTCAGCGTGGGTTCCTCCACACTCTCGATATTGGCTGCCACCCACTCTCCGTCAGGCCCTCTTACCAGGTCATAGGTGACACTTTGCCCCTCTCGCACCACCAACCCACTCTGGCGAGAGGGGGGGGGGGTGCGAAAGAAGATGTCCTGTTCATCGTAGGCAACTGCGCGGTGATGGGGTGCACTGCGGGTGACGTTGGCAGTCTGTGGAGTCTTTGTGGGCATGGCCGTCCTCCTGTTTCAGTGCAGTGCGCTATCTGTTTCGGGCGGGTTATGGCTGTATGCAAATCGCCATTCAAATCACTTGAACCTCTTCGGCTTGCATGCCTTTTTTTCTCCTGATGGCAACAAAAGTGACTTGTTGTCCTTCTTTTAATGTCTTGATACCGCCCGCTTGAGTAGTGCTGAAATCAACGAGAAGGTCGTCTCCACTCTGCGGTGTGATAAATCCAAAGTGCTTTTCGTCGTTGAACCACTTCACTGTTCCAGTTTGTCTATCGCCCATTTTATCTATCCCTCCAATCCAAAATTGCCCGCTTAAAGCCACCGATTTACCGGTAGCCGTATCTATAAGAAAAGGCCCAAACCGACTTCGAGTCAACGCTCTGCGGGACCAGCGGTACTGTCATTCCTGACAGGTTTACGGACTTCAAAATGGGCACATACTGCGAGGTTTTAGGGCGACACTGTGCGTACCGCCGGCGTCAGTTCCAGCACCCGATTGCGCCCACCTTCGGCCAGCAAATAAGTGCCTCGATCCGTCGGCACAATCGACTGCGGCGCTTTGAGAAACGACAAAATCGTCTGTTGTTGCCCCTGCTTATCAATCAGCAACAACCTGGCACGGTGCGTCGAATCCTCATTCACCCACAGCCCTCGCTCATCGCACATCAAGAACGTCGGTTTGTTCAACCCTGCCAGCATCACCGGATCGCTGCCGTCATCGGTCAGCTCGCGCACCACGCCTTTTTTCTTTTCGGTGTAGAGCATTCGGCCATCGGTGCAACGGGTGATGGATTCGCCTTCGTGCAGCTTGTCGCGTATGACCGTCAGCGACCGGTCACCCCAGCGATAACGCAATAGCCGCCCGTTGTCCTTGCGGTCTTCGATGGCGTAGAGGTCGTCGCCCTCAACCCACAGGCCTTGTACGTTTTCGCCGCGAAACAGCTCGCTAACCACACCATCCTTGAGAAAGCTGACCGGGGCGTTGCCGGTTTCCTGGCTGAAGACCCAGCCGCCGTGGGTGGCGAACATGCCGTCGGGTTTGGACAGGTTGCCCACTACCACATCGCGTCGCCCATCGGGATGGATACGCACGATGCTGCCTTTGGCATCATTGAGCTCCTGGCTGATCATCAGCGAGCCATCCGGCATGGGCATCAATGAAGCGGCTTTGGGCACGTCACGGTGCACGGTTTGCACACTCCAGCCGGTCGCGGCGCTGACGGGGTAGAAACTTTGCCAGGCGAAGAATCCCAGGGTGGCGACGACCAGCAAGCCGGTCAGGCTTAACCCCCAGAGCAAAGGTCGACGCGGATTTGGGGTGTCAGTCATTTTTTCTTCCGTGTTTTTGGGCACACCGTAGGTGGGCGTGAGGCTTGCTCTCATCCGTGATTCTGAAATTGGGCAGCATAATCCTGGCCGCCGTAAAACACGCCCAGGATTGACACGGTTTCAGTCTCGGCGGCCCCGCTGAATGCGATGGCGGTGGTGTGCCGGTAATGGATGATGCGCAAGGCAGGCAGCAGGTCGTTACGGCATTTACCGCGCAATGGAGACACGCTAAGGCTGTCGCAGTAGCTGATGATGTTGTCGACAAAACGTGCTGCAACGTCGGGGGCTTCGGTTTTGCTGATGTAGTCTTCGAGGGCTTCGAGTTGGGTTAATGCCTTTGGTGCAAAGGCGACCGAATAACTCACGGTTGTTCAGTACCGGTTCGCCGGCGCTTGGCTGCCATGTGGTCGCGAACCTGCTCGGTGGAGAGCGCTCGGCCAGGGGCTGCATCGAGGGCGGCTGCGGCAGGGATCACCTGGTCGCGCAACCAGTCTTCCATGGCACGGTCACGGGCCATCAGCGCCCTGAGGCCGTCGCGTATCACTTCACTTTCGCTCGCGTATTCACCGCAAGTGACCTTGGCTTTGACCAGGGCGGCCATTTCGAGTGGCAAGGTAATACTCATTTGCTGGGTTGAGCGTATGTCGAAGCCCGCAGATAGTGGGTAGGATTCAATCCTACTTGACCATTGGCGTGTTGCAAGGAGCAACTGACCGATGTCGGTGTCGGGCGTCTCATCGTCGATCCAAAACAGGTAGGGGTTCTGGCAGGTTTCCATGGGCGTTTCTCTCTCCTTTGAGTAACTCAGGACGCAAGTATTGACGCTTTTTCGCGACTGCGTGGCGCCACTCGGCCAATAACGCACTGATATGTATGACTTCATATTTGTAGCAGGGTTATTAACGCAACCTGCCCCCGGCACGCATGGCGCCTTACCACCGGCCGTATGATAATGCCCCCCAAATCGACCACACTGGCCCATCCCCCGTGATCATCAACTTCGACCTCAACGACCTCCAAGCCTTCCGCGCCGTGGTAGACAAGGGCAGTTTTCGCGGCGCCGCCGAGGCCATCCGCATCTCGCAGCCGGCCCTCAGCCGACGTATCGAAAAGCTCGAATCCGCCCTCGACGTCAAGCTGTTCGAGCGCACCACGCGGCGGGTCAGCCTGACCATGGTCGGGCGTGCGTTCCTGCCTCAGGTGGAGCGCATTCTCGACGACCTCGACATCGCCTTGATGGGGATCAGCAACGTCGCCTCCACGCGCATGGGCAACGTCACCATCGCCTGTGTGCCGTCCACCGCGTATTACTTCATGCCCCACGTGATCTCCGAATTCCACAAGCTGTACCCGAAGATTCGCCTGCGCGTACTGGATGCCAGTGCGGGCGAGGTGTGCAATGCGGTGGAAAGCGGCGAGGCGGATTTCGGCGTGAGTTTCAGCGGCAGCCTGGCCGATGAGGTGGAGTTCGAGTTGCTGTTCCAGGAGCGCTATGTGCTGGCCTGCCGCCGTGACCATCTATTGGCCGAACGCGACAGCGTGAGCTGGGCTGAGGCCTACGAGCACGACTACATCACCGTGGACAAAACCTCGGGCAACCGCTTCCTGCTGGACCAGGCGTTGCGCGGCGTGCGGGTGAAAAAACCGAGTATCTGCGAGACCCATCACGTGACCACCATGATCGGGCTGGTGGAGGCGGGGCTGGGCGTGGCGATGGTGCCGTCGATTGCGATGCCGGCGTGCGAACACCCTATTCTGGTGAGTGTGCCGCTGATCGAGCCGCAGGTGATGCGCCATGTGGGCTTGATAAAACGCCGCGGGCGGACATTGCCGCCAGCGGCGCTGGAGTTGGAGCGGTTGGTGCGCGAGATGCCGTTTCGGTCAGTGTGACACCGAGTCCAGGCCGGTGGATTGCACCACCGGTTGCGCTTCGGGCGAGGCCAGGAATTGCAACAATGCCTTGGCCTGCGCCGGGTGTTCGGCGTTGACCGGAATGCCCGCCGCAAAACGCGTCACCGATTGCACGTCTTCCGGGATCTTGCCCACGTACGTCACGCCCGGCACCGGCAACAATTCCGCCACCTGTTGCAGGCCCACCTCGTAATCACCCTTGGCGACCTTTTCGGCCACCGGGGTGCGCTCGACCATCGTGCCCTTGGCGGGCATGCCGAGCTTCTTGAACAGCTCCTTCTCGACATACACACCGCTGGCGCTGTCCGAATACGCCACGGACTTGGCTTTGCTCAGCACTGCCTTCAGCTCGGCATCGGTGCCGATCGCCGGTTTGGCCGCACCTTCTTTGACGACCAGGCCGATGCGCGAATCCGCCAGTTCCACGCGGGACGCAGGGTCGACCTTGCCTTGTTTGATCAAGTCGTCCAGGGCATAGCCGACCATGATCACCACGTCGGCGTGTTCGCCACGGGCCAGGCGGTTGGGGATCGCTTCCGGCGCCTTGCCCATCGACGGGCCGAGGATGGTGTCCAGGGTGTCGCCGCTGTGCTGGGCATATTGCGGGCCGAGCAGTTTATAGGCGGCGGTGAAACCGCCGGAGGTCATCACCTTGAGCTGTTCGGCCTGGGCCGTCAGTGCCAGGGCACCGAGGGCCAGGGCCGTCAGGGTTTTCAATAGCATCCTCATTACACCGCCCCCTGCATGACCTGGCCGCGCGTGTTGGCACGACGGTACAGCGCCAGGGTCGAGCACAGCGCGCATGCCGCGGCAAACATCATCCAATAGGCCGGCGAGGCTTTGTCTTCGGTGATGTGAATGAACCACGTGGAGATCGCCGGTGTGAAGCCACCGAAGACCGCCGTTGCCAGGCTATAGGCCAGGGAGAAGCCCGCCACGCGCACTTCCACCGGCATGATTTCGGTCAGCGCCGGGATCATCGCGCCGTTGTACATGCCGTACAGGAACGAGAACCACAGCAGGGTTTCGAGCATATGCGCAAAACTCGGTGCGTTGACCACGAACGACAGCGCCGGGTAGGCGGTGATCACGGTCAGGGCGGTCATTGCGACCAGCACCGGCTTGCGGCCAAAGCGGTCGCTCAGGGTGCCGCCGATCGGCAGCCAGACAAAGTTCGACACGGCTACCAGCAAGGTCACCAGCAGGGCGTCGGAGGTGCTCAAGTGCAGCACGGTCTTGCCGAAGGTCGGCGCGTACACCGTGATCAGGTAGAACGCGGTGGTGGTCATGGCCACCATCAGCATGCCGCCGATCACCACGCTCCAGTTTTTCACCAGGGTTGCCAGCACTTCGCGCATGGTCGGGCGATGCTTGCGGTTGGCGAATTCTTCGGTTTCCTGCAAGTTGCGACGCAGCACGAAGATGAACGGGATGATCACGCAGCCGAGGGCGAACGGAATGCGCCAGCCCCAATCGGCCACGACCGACGGTTCCATCCACACATTCAGGCCGTAGCCCAGTGCGGCGGCCACTACGATGGAGATCTGTTGGCTGCCCGACTGCCAGCTGGTGTAGAAGCCTTTACGGCCCGGCGTGGCCATTTCAGACAGGTACACCGACACGCCGCCCAGTTCTGCGCCAGCCGAGAAGCCTTGCAGCAGGCGGCCCAGCAGCACCAGCAACGGTGCCCACAGGCCAATGGTCTGATAGCCCGGCACGAGCACGATCAGCAGCGTACCGCTGGCCATGATCGACAGGGTCACGATCAAGCCTTTGCGACGACCGACGTCATCGATATAGGCACCCAGGATAATTGCGCCCAGAGGCCGCATCAGGAAGCCTGCACCGAACACGGCGAAGGTCATCATTAATGACGCAAACTCATTAGCGGCGGGGAAGAACGCGGCAGCGATATAGGTGGCGTAGAAGCCGAACAGAAAGAAGTCGAACTGTTCGAGGAAGTTGCCCGAAGTAACGCGGAATACCGCACCCACTTTAGAGCGGGCAGAGTCGGGCCGGGAAGGGCTAGTCATGGTTTTGTGTCTCCAGCGTTCTTTTTAAAGTGCTTGTTTCGCTTAAGACCGCGGATAGTGGCTGACACATTTAGAAATGATAAGTGAGTAATTTGGATGGATTGATGCATATTGGCTATCAATCGGCAGGTCCGCCAAAATCTCACTGCTGTTCTATGCTTCAGAAGTGACCAATTTCTTATGGAAGGGAGGTGCGTATGGGTGACGAGCACAAACGTCAGGACGAGCCGGAGCACGAGCAGGCCCGGCGGCAGCGCGAAGAAGACAAGCCGCAGACCTGGAAACACCCGGACGACGGCACCGAGCTGTCCGAGCGCGATCAGGAGCGGCCGCTCAAACCCTGATTAAAAGCGTACTCGGTCCAAATGTGGGAGCGGGCTTGCTCGCGAATTCGGTGTGTCAGCCACTGAAGTGTTGACTGATACACCGTATTCGCGAGCAAGCCCGCTCCCACATGAGATCTGTGTTCAGCCCACGATCGGCGTACACAACTCCACCAGCGTGCCATCCGGGCAGCGCACATAAGACACCACTTGCCCCCAGGGCTTGGTGCTCGGTGGCGACAGCTCCTTCGCGCCGTGCAGCAGCGCCTTGGCGTGGGCGACGAATACATCCTCGGTGACAAACCCCACTTCCATCCCCAGCGGCTGTCTAGAGGTGTGCGCCTCGACGTGCCCGCCGTCGAAGTTCATTTCGCCCAGTTCATGCGCAGCGAACGACAGCGTAGTGTCACCCGTTTCCAGCTCGCCATAAGTGCCGGATTCATGCAGGAAACGGCGACTGAAACCGAAGGCTGTTTCAAAGAAAGCCAGTGACGCGGCAACGTCAGGCACATAGATGATGGTGTAGGCGAATTTCAAGACAGGCACTCCTTGCTGAAAAGTAACCGGTCAAGGCACCAGCACGGCGACAGACAAACCCACGCTATGGCTAAGCCAATAATGACCAGCACGATGGCGATCCTTTGACCTTCAAGCGCTGATTTATAGTCCCAAAGGCGCCGGATGAACAGTGTTCACATAGACGCAGCCCGCCGGGCTTTCTAAACTGCGGCTTGTCTTGGGGAAAGGGGCAGGCGCCGATGAATCGCAATGAATTACGCAAGGCCGACATCAACCTGATGGTGGTCTTCGAAGCACTGATGCTCGAGCGCAATGTGACGCGGGTGGCAGAGAAACTGTTTCTCGGCCAGCCAACCATCAGTTCGGCCCTCAACCGCTTGCGCACCTTGTTCAACGACCCGCTGTTTATTCGCGTCGGTCACCGCATGGAGCCCACCGCGCGGGCCGAAGAGATCATCCAGCACTTGTCGCCGGCCCTGGACTCATTGTCGTCGGCCTTGAGCCTGACCCATGATTTCGACCCGACCCAAAGCACCATGACCTTCCGCATCGGCCTGTCCGATGACGTCGAATTCGGCCTGCTGCCGCCGCTGTTGCGGGCCTTGCGCCAGGAAGCGCCGTTGGTGGTGTTCGTGGTGCAGCACGTCGATTACTGGCGCATCCCCGACCTGCTGGCTTCCGGCGATATCACCGTGGGCATCACCCAGACACGCGGCCTGCCGGCCAATGCCAAGCGCAAGTTGTTGCGGCATATCCGCCCCTGCCTGTTGCGTGCCGATGCCTCGGACACACCGCTGACCCTCGATGAATATTGCGCGCGCCCTCATGTGCTGGTGTCTCACACCGCCAACGTGTCCGGGTTTGCCGATGAGTGGCTGGCCGAGATTGGTCGCAAGCGCCACGTGGTGCTGTCGGTGCCGCAATACAGTGCATTGCCGGCGCTGCTCGCCGGCACCGACATGATCGCCAGCCTGCCGGATTACACCGCCCATGCCATGGCCGCCGGCGGCAATCTGTTCTGTGAGCCGTTCCCGTTCGAAACCCCGACCCTGGACCTGTCCATGGTCTGGCTCAGCCACGTCGACACCGACCCTGCCGAACGCTGGATGCGTTCACGGCTGGAGGCGTTCATGAGTGAGCGCGACAGCTTGCCGGTCCTCACGGAAAAATCTTGAGATAAGCCTTCAAGGCGCTGTGTCCCGGGGTGTTAGTGATCGTGGCGTTCCGGGAAAATCCTTCGCTGCGAGGGCTGATCGAAATTTCAAATTGAAATCGGTCTGACTTCGTTCAACTGCATGCTATATGTAGGTTTCTTTTCAAGCCCACTCGGAGCTTTTCATGCCGCACCTGCACCTGGAATACACCGCCAACCTGACCGGCCTTGCCGTCGAGAAAACCCTGCTGCGCCTGAACAACGTGCTGATGGCGTCCGGGCAGTTCGGTTCAGAGTTCGATATCAAGAGCCGTGCAATCAAGGTCGAGAGTTTCCAGGTGGGCACCTCCCTCAGCCCGCGCGGTTTTATTGCGCTAAAGCTCTCGCTGCTCAGCGGGCGCTCACCGCAGGTCAAGCAGCAGTTGTCGGAAAGCCTGTTGGCGGCCCTGCAGGACGCCGCTGAGTGGCCGGCCGATTTGCAGGTTCAACTCAGTGTCCAGTTGCTGGACATGGATCGTGATTCCTACAGCAAAGTCGCAATCGGCTAAGGGTTACAACAAGCTCTGATCGGCGCACACCTTGACGATCTGCTCCCGAAACCAGGTATTGGCGCTGTCCTGGCCACTGGCTTCATTCCACTGCATGTCCAGGGTAAAACCCGGCAACCCGTTCGGCGCTTCGCAATGGCCGAACACGGTGGCCGGGGCCAGCAGCTTTTGCACGCGACGCGGCAGGGTGACGATAAAGTCGGTGCCGCTGATCATCTTCAAGGCGGCGCTGTAGCTGTTGGCACGCGCAATCACCTGGCGCTTGTAAGCCTGGCGTGCCAGCCAGCCGTCAATCATGTTGGTGTCGCAAGTCCAGGGCGTGGGGAACACGTGGCGTCGTTCGACAAACGATTGCAAGCTAAAAGCCGGCTCGCGCGGGCTCGAACGTTTATCGAACACGCACACCAAATCGTCTTCCAACAGCATCTGGGTCTTGAAGTCTTTGTGGGTGCTGTGAAGGTGCGGGCCGAAACAGATCACCAGGTCGAGGCGGCCTTCACGCAGGTCATTGGCAGGCATCTCGGTTTCAAGTTTTTGCACATTGACGCTCACCGGCAGGTCGGCTCGGTCGAAGTGCTTCAACAGGCGCGGCAAAATCAACTGATCGAAATATTCCGGGGCACAGACATTGAAGGTCACCGCCTGCTGCGTCGGGTCGAAGGCCTGGCTGCCGGCATGGCACAGGTTGATACTTTCCAGAATCTTCTGCACGTGCCCGTACATGGTGGTGGCCTTGTACGTCGGGCGCATGCCGGCCCGCGTGTTGATAAACAGCTCATCCTCAAAACTGGTGCGCAGCTTCTTCAGGCTGTAGCTCACGGTTGACTGGCTCACGAACAGCGTCTCGGACACCTCGGTAACGCTGCTCTGGTCATAGACGGCGATAAACACCATCAAGTCCTGCATATCAAGCTTTCTGAGCAAGTTACTGTTTAGCATCGGTTTCGTCCGTAAACCCTTTGTACCGAACTCAGTACAAGACTGGCAAAAGCTTAACGGAACGGTCGTACCAATAGAAAGCGCTGTAGGGCGTTTCTATGTTTGGTGTGGGACATAAAATGTTGGCAATACGACGTCAGTGGATATGTCGGCTGTAATGCTTTGGGTTCAAGCGTGTGACGATCAGCACAGTGACCACCAGGCCACAGCCGATCGAGGGGTTGCGGGCTGAAGATGACTGATCGTTCCCACAGGGGACCGTGGTGTCAACTCGCGCGAATCACATGCTTGATCTCCTGAAACGCCGCCAACCCCCACGGCCCCAGTTCGCGGCCGATACTGCTCTGCTTGTAGCCGCCCCACGCCGTCTGCGGGAAGATCACTTGCGGTGCGTTGATCCACACCAGGCCCGCCTGCAAGGCATTGGCCACGCGTTCGGCGGTGTCGATGTTGGCGCTCACCACGCTGGCGACCAGGCCGAAGTCGCTGTCGTTGGCCAGGGCGATGGCCTCGGCCTCGGTGGCAAAACGTCGTACGCACAGCACCGGACCAAAGATCTCTTCGTTCCACAAGGCGCTGCCCGGCGGCACGTCGGTAAACACCGTCGGGCGAATGAAAAAGCCTTTTTCCAGGCCCTCCGGGCGAGCGCCGCCGCACAACAACCGCGCGCCCTCATCGATGCCGCGCTGGATATGCCCCAGCACCCGCTGATACTGCGCACGGTTGATCAGCGCGCCCATCTCTACATCCTTGGCAAACGGGTCCGCCACGCGAATTCCTTCAGCCCGTGCCTGCAAACGCTGCAGGAATTCATCCGCCAGGTTGTCGGCCACCAACACGCGACTGGTGGCCGAACAGATCTGCCCTGCGTTGAAAAAGCCACCGCCACAGGCCAGTTCCACTGCCAGGTCGAGGTCTGCATCGGCCAGCACCAGCAACGAGGATTTGCCGCCCAGTTCCAGGCTCACACCCTTAATGGTTTCGGCGGCGCGCTGCATCACCTGCACGCCCACCGCATTGCTGCCGGTAAAGGAAATTTTCGCCACGCGACGGTCCGCAGCCAGCGGCGCACCGACTGCCAGCCCCGTGCCACACACCAGGTTAAACACACCCGCCGGGAAGCCGGCCTCAGCAATAATCCGCGCCAATCGCAACTCCGCCAGGGGCGTGACTTCCGACGGCTTGAGCACCACGCAGCAACCGGCCGCCAATGCGGGGGCAAGCTTCCAGGCGGTGGTCACCATCGGGAAATTCCACGGCACAATCAGGCCCACCACGCCGCAGGGTTCGCGGCGCAGGCGTGCGCTGAAATCGTCGCTGGGCAAGGCCACCGGGCTGTCTTGTCCTGCGTCCATCGCATCGCAGATCCCCGCGTAGTACTCGAAGGTGGCGATCACGTCATCCACATCGATACCCGCTTCAAACAGCGGCTTGCCGTTGTTGCTCGACTGCAACTGCATCAGCTGTTCACGCTGCTTACTCACACCATGGGCGACCTTGCGCAGCAGGGCGCCGCGATCACGGCCGCTGCTGTTCGACCAATCGACAAAAGCCGCGCTGGCCGCGTCGACCGCCAATTGTACTGCCGAGGCATCGCCCACGCTGACGTGAGCCAGGGTCGCTTCGGTGGCCGGGTTGATCACCTCCAGCACTTCATGGCCTGCGCGCCATTGGCCATTGATAAACACACCGTTCAAGACTGCGCTCATACCGCCACCGCCTGCATCCAAAGCCCTTGGTTGATTTCAATCAGTGTCGGCCCCTGGCGATCTGCGGCGGCGCGCAACGCGCCGCGCAAGGGCTCGATGCCCTGGATACTTTCCGCAGCGCAACCCAAGGCCTTGGCGACGCCGATAAAGTCCGGGGTGTAGATGTCCACACCGACCGGCTCGATGGCGCGGTTGAGCATGTATTTCTTGATCTCTTCATAGCCCTGGTTATTCCACAGCAGCACGATGACCGGCACCTGCGCTTCCACCGCGCTGGTCAGTTCCGGCAGGGAAAATTGCAGGCCGCCGTCGCCGATCAGGCACACCACCGGCTGGCCGTCACCTCGGCCCAGCCAGGCACCGATGGCGGCGGGCAGGGCGTAACCCAAGGTGCCGTAGCCGGTGGACGAGTTGAACCAGCGGCGTGGGTGGTCAAGGTTCAGGGTCAGGTTGCCGCTGTACACCGGCTGGGTGGAGTCGCCCACCAGCACGGCGTTGGGCAGCGCTTGCAGCACGGTGTTGAGGAACAGGGTTTGTGCGCGGGTGGCCGCGTCCCAGGTGGGCGTCAAATCGGCCCACAAGCGGGCTACTCGTTGGCTGCCCCAGCTACTGTCGCGTGCAGCCAGCGGCGTGTTATTCAATTCGGTGAGCAAGGCTTCGGCGGCCATCTGCGCATCGGCCACCAGTGCCACGTGCGGCGGGTAATTGCGTACGGTCTGGTCGGCGTCGATGTCGACCCGCAACAGTGCGCCGGGGATCAGGAAGCCACCGGCGAAGGTCACGTCGTAGTCGGTTTCCGCCAGTTCTGTGCCGATGGCCAGCACCACGTCGGCTTCTGCGACCAGCGCACGGGTGGCGACCAGGGTTTGCGTCGAGCCGATCAGCAGCGGGTGCGTTGATGGCAACATGCCTTTGGCATTGATGGTCAGTGCCACCGGCGCGCCGAGGGTTTCAGCCAGGCGCGTCAGCTCTGGCGCGGCATCGATGGCACCGCCACCGGCCAGAATCAGCGGGCGCTTGGCCACGGCGAGCAACTGGCTCATCTGCTTGACCGCCGACGGCGCTGCGCCTGCGCGGGCGACGCTGACCGGCAGGCTGGTGAGCAATGCATCGGCATTTTCCACCAGCACATCCAGCGGGATCTCGATATGCACCGGGCGCGGTCGCCCCGCCTGGAATAACGCAAACGCCCGCGCCAACACGCCAGGCAACTCGGCCGCCGACATCAAGGTATGGGAGAACGCCGCCACGCCGGCGATCATCGCGCTCTGGTTCGGCAGCTCATGCAATTTGCCGCGCCCGCCGCCCAATTGGCTGCGCGACTGCACGCTGGAAATCACCAGCATCGGGATCGAGTCGGCATAGGCCTGGCCCATGGCGGTGGTGATATTGGTCATGCCCGGGCCGGTGATGATGAAGCACACGCCAGGTTTGCCGCGGGTGCGTGCATACCCGTCGGCCATGAAACCGGCGCCCTGTTCGTGACGCGGTGTGACATGGCGGATGCCGGAACGCGCCAGGCCCCGATACAGCTCCACGGTGTGCACACCGGGAATGCCGAACACCTGGTCCACGCCGTAGCTCTCCAGGAGGTTGACCAATACTTCGCCGCAGGTCGCCATAGGTGTCGCTCGTGTTATGGATTCGAGGCGCTATTGGAGCGGCTGGCCCATAGCGGCAACAATCGATAAAAAGTCATACTAGCCATGTTCCCACGTCATGGCTTACCCCAATGAAACGCCTTCCGCCACTGCCCGCGCTGCACACGTTTTGGGTCACCGCCCAGTGCTGCAATTTCACCCGCGCCGCCGAACAACTGCACATCACCCAAGGCGCGGTGAGCCGTCAGATTGCCGGGCTGGAAAGCCATCTGGGTTACGCCCTGTTTCAGCGCCAGGCGCGCGGCTTGAGCCTGACCGAAGAAGGCCGCGAATGGTCGTTGCGTGCCCAGCAGGTATTCGGCCTGATCGGTGATGCGGTGGAGCAGATCGGCAGCCGCCGCGCGACCCTGCAACTCAAGGCCTCCACCTGCGTGATGCGCTGGTTGCTGCCGCGCCTGATGCAGTGGCAAAAGGAGCGCCCGGATGTGCCGGTTGAGCTGACTACCACCGTGGCCTACACCGTGGACTTTCGTCGCGAGCAATTTGACGCGGCGGTGATTTATGCGCCCATCGCCGAGCAGTCGGCCGAGGCACGGCACCTGTTTGATGAGCAACTCACGCCAGTCTGCGCACCGGCGTTGCTCGGCGGTCTGCACACCCCGGCAGACCTGCAACAACAGGTGCTGCTGCACCCCACGCGGGACGAGCGGGATTGGGCGTTGTGGTTAAAGGCGGCGAATACGCGGCTGAGCAACCTGGCTACGGGGCATCATTTCGAAACGCTGGACCTGGCCATGACGGTAGCGTCCCAGGGCTCGGGCGTGGCGATAGGCGACAGTGCGTTGATGGGCGAGGATGTGAAAGCCGGGCGATTGGCGACGCCGTTTGAACTGCGGGTGCCGACGGGAATGGGCTATTACCTGGTGTACCCGCCGGGGACTGAGCCTTCGGCTGGGCTGCAAGCTTTGATGGCGTGGCTGGTGAGCGAGGCCCACCGATGATCGTTCCCACGCTCTGCGTGGGAATGCCTCTGGTGACGCTCTGCGTCACGCTTCGGGACGCGGAGCGTCCGGGGCTGCATGCCCACGCAGAGCGTGGGAACGATCATTACAGGGTCAGTAACCGACGGTGAAGCGTTGACGCGAGTGCTTCGGTGTTTCCACTTCGTCGATCAGGGCGATGGCGAAGTCGGCAAAACTGATCCAGCTACGGCCTTCGGCGCTCACCAGCAGGTCATCCTGGCCCAGACGGAATTTGCCGGTGCGCTCGGTTTCAACAAACTCTGCCGACGGTGACAGGAAGGTCCAATCCAGTTCTTTTTCCTGACGCAGCACGTCGAGAAACTCGGCACCGGCGCTGGCTTCGGCTTTGTATTCAGCCGGGAAACCCTCGCTGTCGATCACTCGACCGCCACCTGGCAACAATAACGAGCCCGCACCACCCACCACCAGCAGGCGTTTCACACCGGCCTTTTTAACCGGGCCGATCACAGCGCTGGCGGGCAGGGTGGCGAAGTGCGCCGCACTGATCACCACGTCGTGGCCGCTCACCGCTTGCTGCAAGGCAGCCGCATCAAGAGCATCGACTTTTTTAACGCTAAGGCCAGGGCGTGCAGCCAGCGTGTCGGTGTTACGCGCAATGGCCGTAACGGTATGCCCACGACGCAGCGCTTCTTCCAGCAGTTGGCTGCCGGCACGGCCGGTGGCACCAATGATTGCAATCTTGCTCATGACGTTCTCCAGTACGTTAGGGTTTAAAAACCATTCACCACTTCATTTCGCCCTTGGCAACTTTGGCACCCAGTTCCAGGCTGCTTTCGTCTTCAAGGTTGGGGTAGCGCTTTTTCATCGCCGCGATCAGTGCAGCGGAGTCCTTGGCCTTGGCGGTCTCGCTATCGAAGGCCTTGATGTAGTCGGCGGTAAAGGCCACGGACTGCACGGTCGGTGTGCCCAGGTAGTGGCCCGGGATCACGGTGGTGGGCTTGAGGTCCTGGATACGTTGCAAGGTGGCCAGCCAGTCGGTGTGGGATTTGGCGGTTTGCGTGTCGGCCATCCACACGTGGGTGTTTTCAAACACCACGACGCCACCGACGACCGCCTTGATCGACGGGATCCACACAAAGGTGCGCTCCGGCTGCGGACCGTCCAGGCCGATCACTTCCAGGCTTTTGCCTTCCAGCGTCAGGGTATGGCCCTGCAACACCTGCGGGATCACGGCTTTGCTTGGCTTGTCGGCGCCGAGTTTCGGGCTCCAGAATGCGATTTTTTGCTCGACGGTGGCCTTGATATGGTCCACCACCGGCTGGGTCGCCAGCACTTTGGCGTCGGGGAACGCGGCGGTCAGGGTGTCGAGGCCGAAGTAGAAGTCCGGGTCGCCGTCGCTGACGTAGATGGTGGTGAGGTGTTTGCCGCTGCTGCGGATTTTCTGCACCAGTTGCTCGGCTTGGGCCTTGCCGAATTGGGCGTTGACCAGGATGAGGTCTTTTTCACCGCTGACCAGCACCGAGCTGACCGGCATCATGGCCGAGGTGCCTGGGTTGTAGGCGTCCAGCTTCAGGTCGGCAGCCGCAGCATGGGCAGCGAACGCCAGAGCGGCCGAAGCCAGGGCAAATCGTTTAAGTACCGAGATCATGTGCAGCTCCAGCAGCAGGTAAGTGATGCACAGAGCTTAGTTGCACCAAACACAACAAAAAATGCGATGCTTGGACATAGTTTGTTTCTAAAAGCGTGCAAATCATGGATCGTCTTCAAGCAATGCGGGTGTTTGTCACGGTAGTTGACCTGGGCAGCCAGTCCGCCGCCGCCGATCAGTTGGACCTGTCGCGGCCGGTGGTCTCGCGCTATCTGGCTGAACTTGAGGATTGGGTCGGAGCGCGCCTGATGCATCGCACCACGCGCAAGCTCAGCCTCACCGCCGCCGGCAGTGAAACCCTGCCGCGCTGTCGGCAAATGCTCGAGCTGTGCAATGACATGCAGGCGGCCGTCAGTGAGCCGGATGAAGCGCCGCGCGGCCAGTTGCGCCTGAGTGTCAGCAGCTCATTCGGCCAGGCGCAGTTGGCGGAGGCCGTGGCCGAATTCGTCAAGCGCTTCCCGTTGGTCAGCATCGACCTGCAGATGCTCGACCGCACAGTGAACCTGGTGGATGAGCGCATCGATCTGGCCATCCGCACCAGCTTTGAACTGGACCCCAACCTGATCGCACGCAAGCTCACGCTGTGCCGTTCGGTGATCTGCGCGTCACCGGCGTACCTGCTGGAACACCCGCAGCCTCGGCAAGTCCACGACTTGGCCGAGCACAACTGCCTGACCCACTCCTATTTCGGCAAAAGCCTGTGGCACTTCACCGAGAACGGCGAGCCGGTGTCGGTGGCGGTTCAGGGCAATATCACCGCCAACGAGGCCACCACACTGTTGCGTGTGACGCTGGCGGGCGCGGGTGTGGCGCGTTTGCCCAGTTATCAGGCGGGGGACTACATCCGCAGTGGCGAATTGACCCGGCTGTTGCCCGAAGCCGAGCCGCAGCAAATGAACGTCTATGCCGTGTATGCCTCGCGTAAACACATGCCGTTGGCGCTGCGCAGCCTGCTGGATTTTCTGGTGCTGCGGTTCCCGGAAGAGCCGGTGTGGGATATCGGTCTGTAAAGCCGACATAAAGATGTTGAATGACGCCCAATAATGGCAACTCGCCCTGACTGACCTATGCTTTAAACAGCACCGAGTCGATCTATTCAGAGGTGTGCCATGACCCTAAAAATTAGAAAGTACCTGATGATTTTCATCCTGTGCGCGTTGGCCACCGCGCTGTACGGCACGGCTGCCTACCGGGTTGAACAGACCCGCATGCAGCCGACCTTCGCGATCAGCTGCCACCAGGATCTGTGTGTGCCGCGTACCGGCAGTTTCAGCGCGCTCAGATGATCGTTCCCACGCTCCCCGTGGGATGATCGTTCCCACGCTCCGCGTGGGAATGCAGCCCAGGACGCTCCGCGTCCCGCGTCAATCGGCCTTCAGCTGCTCGCGAAACGCCTTGGGCGAAAACCCCACCCGACGACGGAACAGCCGGGAGAAGTTGGTCGGGTCGGAAAACCCCAACACCTCCGACATCTCATTGATGGTCATGCTGGTATAGGTCAGCAGGCGCTTGGCCTCCAGCAACTGGCGGTCATGCATGATCTGCAAGGCAGGCTGCCCACCCAATTCCCGACACGTGCCGTTCAGGTGTGAGACCGAGATACCCAGCTTGTGGGCCAGGTCTTCAATCTTCGGGTGCTCGCGGTAATGCTGCTCGACCAACTGCGTGAAGCGCCGGAAATATTCACGCCCGCGCGGCGCGCGCGGATGGCGGCGCTGGATCGCCTGGCGGCTGATCCACACCAGCAGCACGCTGACCAGGGCGTGCATCATCATGTCGCGGGCCGGTTGTTCATCGGCGTATTCGTCCTGCAGGCGCGCGAACAGGCTGTTGAGATAGTCGCTGTCCTTGCCGGCCGGGTAGTTGCCCAGGGCTTGCAAACCGTCCACCGTTGCGCCCAGCTGGGTCTGCAAATGGCTGACCAGCGGCGCGGCCAGCGTCACGATAAAACCTTCCACATCTTCAGAAAACCGAAACCCGTGCACACACAAAGGCGGCAACACCTGCAAGGTGGCTTCGCTGAGTGTGGTGCGCTGGCCTTCGATTTCCAGCTGTGCCTGGCCCCTGTGTACGTACAGCAACTGGCACAGATCCGCGTGCCGGTGGGGTTGGATTTCCCACTGGTATTCCCGGCTCCGTCGGGAAATGGTTTCACAGTGCAACAAATCCGGGGTCGGCCATTGCTGGCTTTCTCCGTAAAGCTTGAAGACCGGAATCGCGGTACTGGCAGTTTTGGTCATGGTTTAAATCCGATACTCAGGATAGTGGTGCGGTAATCGCCCCAATTGGCAAAAAGCGCAGGCTTTGTCTCAGTTTTCACCTTCTTATGGCGGCCACTCAAGTGAAAAATGATCAGCAACAAGATGAATGACAACTCTTTCACCCTATCCGTTCGGGTGAAGCTTGCGGGCCATAAAAATAATGAAAACGCTAAAAACCCAAGTCGCCATTATTGGCGCCGGTCCCTCCGGATTGCTGCTCGGTCAACTGCTGCACAACGCCGGTATCCAGACCCTGATTCTAGAGCGCCAGAGCGCCGATTACGTGCAAGGCCGCATCCGCGCCGGGGTGCTGGAGCAAGGCATGGTCGACCTGCTGCGCGAGGCGGGCGTGAGCCGACGCATGGACGCCGAAGGCCTGGTGCATGACGGCTTTGAGTTGGCGCTTAATGGCCAACTGACCCATATCGACCTCAAGGGCTTGACCGGCGGGCAGTCGGTGATGATCTACGGCCAGACCGAGGTCACCCGCGACTTGATGGCCGCCCGCGAGGCTGCCGGCGCCGTCACGCTGTACGAAGCACGCGACGTGCAGCCCCATGACCTTAAAACTGATCGGCCCTGGCTCACCTTCGAACATGCCGGCGAAACCTTTCGCCTGGACTGCGACTACATCGCCGGGTGCGACGGTTTCCACGGGGTGGCGCGCCAGGCGATTCCGGCTGAGGCGTTGCAGGTGTTCGAACGCGTCTATCCGTTCGGCTGGCTGGGCATCCTCGCCGATACGCCGCCGGTGCATGATGAACTGGTGTATGCCAAACATCCGCGTGGCTTTGCGTTATGCAGCATGCGCTCGCCGACGCGCAGCCGTTATTACCTGCAGGTGCCGGTCGATGAGCCGCTGGATGATTGGTCGGATGAGCGTTTCTGGGCCGAGCTCAAAACCCGCCTGCCCAGCCGGTTGGCCGAGCAACTGGTGACCGGGCCGTCGATCGAGAAAAGCATCGCGCCGCTGCGCAGCTTCGTAGTGGAGCCGATGCAGTACGGGCGCCTGTTCCTGCTCGGCGACGCCGCGCATATCGTGCCGCCCACCGGTGCCAAAGGCTTGAACCTGGCGGCCAGTGATGTGAGCACGCTGTTTCGCATCATGCTCAAGGTGTACCGCGAGGGCCGCGTGGACCTGCTGGAAAAATATTCGGCCATCTGCCTGCGCCGGGTGTGGAAAGCCGAGCGGTTTTCCTGGTGGATGACCTCGATGTTGCACCAGTTCCCGCAAGCCGACGGCTTCAGCCAGCGCATTGCGCAGAGCGAGCTGGAGTATTTCATCCACTCACAGGCGGGGCGCCAGACCATCGCAGAAAATTACGTCGGGCTTCCTTACGAAGCTATCGAGTAGCCTGCTATCGTATCCGGCATTCCCGCAGGCCCTTCCTTGCCTGCGGGCCTTGCTCGAAGGTTCTGCCGTGACTCGCCTCAACCCACCCGCTCAGCCTGCTCAGCCCACTCAACCCGCTCCCGCCGTTCGCAGTGTGCTCGCCGCCTTGATGCTGGCAATTTTTCTGGGCGCTCTGGACCAGACCATTGTCGCGGTGTCGATGCCGGCGATTTCCGCGCAGTTTCATGATGTAAACCTGCTGGCCTGGGTGATCTCCGGCTACATGGTGGCGATGACCGTGGCCGTGCCGATCTACGGCAAGCTGGGCGACTTGTATGGGCGTCGGCCGATGATGTTG
The DNA here is from genome assembly GCF_900006605.1 of Pseudomonas sp. 58 R 3. Classification (NCBI taxonomy): domain Bacteria; kingdom Pseudomonadati; phylum Pseudomonadota; class Gammaproteobacteria; order Pseudomonadales; family Pseudomonadaceae; genus Pseudomonas; species Pseudomonas sp. 58 R 3. Next base: position 605,284 of record NZ_CVTT01000038.1, read on the forward strand.
ATCGGCATGGGTGTGTTCACCCTGGCCTCGCTGTTCTGCGGCATGGCGCAAAGCATGGAGCAGTTGGTGCTGGCGCGGATTCTCCAGGGCATCGGCGCCGGCGGCATGATCTCGGTCAGCCAGGCGATCATCGGCGACATCATCCCGCCCCGCGAGCGTGGGCGTTACCAGGGCTATTTCAGCAGCATGTACGCGGTGGCCAGTGTGGCGGGGCCGGTGCTGGGCGGGTACATGACCGAATACCTGTCGTGGCGCTGGGTGTTTTTGATCAACCTGCCGCTGGGCGCCGGCGCCTGGTATGTGGCGCACCGCACACTGGTGGGCCTGCCGGTGCCGCAGCGCAAGCCGATCATCGATTACCTCGGCACGGTGCTGATGATCATCGGCCTGACCGCCTTGTTGCTGGGCATTACCGAAATCGGCCAGGGCCATCATTGGCGTGACGAGCAAGTGCTGGGGCTGCTGGCCTGCGCGCTGGTGGCCTTGACGGCGTTCGTGTGGCACGAACGTCGGGCGCGCGAGCCGTTGTTGCCGATGCACCTGTTCGCCAACCGCAGCGCGGTGCTGTGCTGGTGCACGATTTTTTTCACCAGTTTCCAGGCGATTTCCCTGACGGTGTTGATGCCGCTGCGTTATCAGACGGTGACCGGCTCGGGGGCAGACAGCGCCGCCTTGCATTTACTGCCGTTGGCCATGGGCTTGCCGATGGGTGCCTATTTCGCCGGACGCATGACCTCGGTGACCGGGCGTTATAAACCGATGATTCTGACCGGCGCATGCTTGAGCCCGCTGGCGATTCTCGGTATGGCCTACAGCGCGCCGCAGGCCGTGGCCCTAACGGCGGTGTTTATGCTGCTGTGCGGGATTGCGGCGGGGATGCAGTTTCCGACGTCCCTGGTGGGCACGCAGAACTCGGTGGAACAGCGCGACATTGGCGTGGCCACCAGCACCACTAACCTGTTCCGTTCGTTGGGCGGGGCGGTGGGTGTGGCGTGCATGTCGGCGCTGCTGCTGGCGTTGTTGCAGGATTCCAGCTTCGCGCATTTGGCCAGCGGCGCGCTGGGGGCTGAAGGCAGTTCCGGCAACGTGTTGCTCGACGGCCTCAACGCCGCGCCAGGGCCCGCACAGGATGCCTTGCGCGGAGAACTGGCGGTGACGTTCCGGCATTTGCTGATGGTGAGTGCGGCGGTGTCGTTGCTGGGGTTGGCGGCGGCAATTGCGATGCCCAATCGTGTGCTGCGTGGCCGTGAAGACAAAGCGAAATAACTGACATAACAGAAATCCAAATGTGGGAGCGGGCTTGCTCGCGAATGCGGTGATTCAGTTGAAGCATCTTTGACTGACACGCCGCATTCGCGAGCAAGCCCGCTCCCACAATGGATTGTGTTCCAATTCAACTCAGGGGCTGTAGTACCCAACCGCCACCATGAAATGCCCGGCCTTGCGCACGTACGCATGCTTGTTTTCAACCTTGCCGGTCACCGGGTTCTTCCAGCGGTACTTGTATTCCCCCTGATCCTGTTCGGCCATCAGTTTAAGAATCGGCTCACCCACCGGCTTGCCATCCGGGTCCTTGATCTTGCGAAAATCGGTATTGATCAGTCGCAGGTTGGTGCCGTGCGCCACATAGCGCCCGGTGTTCAGGTCGACCACAAACACATACAGATCATCCTGCAGAAAGCCGCCCTGCAATGAATTGATCGCCTTGAGCGTGCCGGCTTCGTCCTTGTTCAGCGCATTCACTGCCTTGTTGCGTAACGCCCGGGCCTGTTCCGGCGTGGCCCGTGGCAGGTAGTAACCCACCGCCAGGATGCGCTCGCCCACGCGCTGATAAAACACATGCTTGTGCTCAACCTTGCCGTCGTTCCAGTTCTGCCAGCGATAGTCGGCTTGTTGGATGCCCTGGCCTTCGGGCACGGCCAGCGCCTGTTTAAATGAGGCTTGCAGGTCTGGCCCGAGCACTTCGGACACATCGCGGCCGATCAAGGCCGAGGAGGGCCCGCCGCTGGCCAGCAACACACCCTTGGTATCAACCACGAACACGTAGCGGTCGTGGTCGATAAACTCACCTTGGCGGCTGAACGCGGCGAACGCCTTGTCGCCGTTGCTTTGAAAGTAGGTGACGGCCTTTTCCAGCAACGCCTTGGCGGCCTGGGCGTCCTCTTCCTGGGTGGCCGCGTGCACCTGACTGAAACCCAACAGCAGCAGCCAGGTGAGTCGCAAGAGTCCCTTCATTATCCATCCCTCATTATTGTTGATGTGACCACAGCGTAGACGGCTCCGGCTCAGGGCGCCGCCAGCCATTGATTGACGATGCCGTCATATACCCCAGTGGCCATGCTCAGGTGCAGCCACTGGTCGACATAGCTTTTCCACGCCACATCATCACGGGGCAGCAAAAAGGCTTTTTCGCTGTATTGCATCTGCCGCTCGGGGTTGACCGCACACAGCCCCGGCTTCTGTTTTTGCTGGAAGCGCGCTTCGCTGGCGTCGGTGATCATCACGTCGGCCTTGCCCGCCAGCAGTTCGTCGAAAATCGTCACGTTGTCGTGCAGGCGGATTTGCGCCTTGGCCAGGTGGGCGCGGGCAAACACCTCGTTGGTGCCGCCCGCCGGCTCGATCACGCGTACCTGCGGCTGGTTGATCTGCTCGACGCTCTGGTAGCGCTGGACATCGGCGCAACGCACCAGCGGGATCTTGCCGTCTACTCCAAGAGGCTGGCTGAAGAAGGCTTTTTTCTGACGTTCCAACGACACCGAAATACCGCCCACCGCAATATCGCAGCGTTGGGCGAGGAAGTCCGGCATCAGGGTTTTCCAGGTGGTGGGCACCCACTGGATGGTGGCGTTGAGGCTCTTGGCCAGGGACTCGGCCATGGCGATATCAATGCCTTCGTAGCGCCCATCGGCACGCAACGACGTGTAGGGCTTGTAGTCGCCGGTGGTGCAGACGCTGAGGGTGCCGGTTTGCAGCACCTCGTCCAGGCGTGAATCGGCCAGGGCGTGGGTGGCCACGCTTGCCAGTAAACAGAAGGCCAGGGGAGCTTTCATGCGGTCGAATCCTTGGGGCATGCTCGGGTCGCCATTATTTCCAGCTATACGCGGGGATGGCAATTGTTTAGCCAGGCCGCAACCAAACTCCGTCAACCCGCAATTGAACAACCTTTGCACGCGTGTGACGCTGCCGGGCATCTACCTCACTGTGAATCTCCCATGGACGGCTCTCCCGACACTCACCTCGCGACACTGCCGTCCGCGCTGGCCTTCTGGGCCTTGTTCCACTGCCGACACGCGCGCCCACCGGATACCTTGCTCTTGCGTTGACTGCCCCATGGATGACGCACACCTGTGCGCATCTGCCCGGCGGCGCCTGTGCGCCTGCCTGACGCAAACGTATGAGAGTTCCCATGAGTGTTTTTGCCAGCCTGCAAGAAGCCCGGTCTTTTCTTGAACAGCACCCGGACATCGAAATGTTCGAGCTGTTTATCCTCGATAACAACGGCGTACCACGCGGCAAGTTGCTGCACCGTGATGAGCTGTTGGCGGTGTATGAAAGTGGCCGCCCGTTGCCCAGCACCATCCTGGGCCTGACGATTAACGGCGACGACGTGGAAAACTCAGGGCTGGTGTGGGAAGTCGGCGATATCGACTGCCGCGCCTACCCGGTCAGCGGCAGCTTGCAGCGCATGCCGTGGCGCCTGATCCCGACCGCCGCCGTGCAAGTCAGCATGCACCCCACTGAAGGCTTGCCGGCCAGCGTGGCAGACCCTCGGCATGTGTTGGCCAAGGTGATCGACGGGCTCAAGGCCGACGGTTACTACCCGGTGATGGCGGCGGAGTTGGAGTTTTACCTGCTCGACCAGAAACCCGACAGCAACGGCCGACCGCAACCGGCACGGGATGTTGACGGCAATCGCCCACGCTCCACCCAAGTGTACGGCCTGCGTGAACTGGAGCAGATCGAGCCGTTCCTGGCCGACCTCTACAGCGCTTGCAAGCTGCAAGGCATTCCGGCGCGCACGGCGATTTCCGAATACGCGCCGGGCCAGGTGGAAATCACCCTGGAACATCGCGCCGATGCCCTGCAAGCCATGGACGAAGCGGTGCGCTACAAGCGCCTGGTCAAGGGCGTGGCGCATAAGCACGGGATGACCGCCTGCTTTATGGCCAAGCCATTCGATGACCTGGCGGGCACAGGCATGCACATGCATGTGAGCCTGGCGGATGCCCAGGGCAATAACCTGTTTGCCAGTGAGGCCGCCGATGGCACGCCGCTGCTGCGCCAGGCGGTGGGCGGCATGCTCAGCACTTTGCTCGATTCGCTGCTGATGTTTTGCCCGAATGCCAACTCCTACCGGCGTTTCCAGACCAACAGCTATGCGCCGCTGGCGGCCACCTGGGGCGTGGATAACCGCACCGTCAGCCTGCGCGTACCGGGCGGGCCGGCTCATTCGCGGCATATCGAACACCGGATTTGCGGGGCCGACGCCAACCCATACCTGGCCGCTGCTGCCATCCTGGCGGGTATTCACCGAGGCATTCGCGAACAGCGCGACCCCGGTGTGCCGGTGGAAGGCAACGGGTACGCCCAGGCCAATGCATTGCTGCCCACCGACTGGCTGACCACCTTGCGTGCGCTGGAGGGTTCAAGCTGGGCACGGGAGGCGTTTGGCAGTGAATTCCTCGGCGTCTATTTGGCGGTGAAACGTGAGGAATATCGCCAGTTCATGGGGGCGGTGGGCGAGCAGGATTGGCGCTGGTATCTGCATCAGGCGTGATCCGCGGGCAGCAGATTTGGATACACCGAAGCGCTGCTTTTGTGTGGGAGCTGGCAAGCCAGCTCCCACAGTCGATCGCCGGTGTTTTATAGCCGTCATGGTTTCAACCTTTTTTTCACGTTGCAGTGGTTAAGCTGCGGTTCAAGGTCGTTCACCACCGTTCCACTCACATGAGCCCGCAATGTCGCCACAACCTCCATCCTCTATCGAGATTGAATTCGCCGAACGCTGTGACCGCGAGCATGCCCAGGTCTGCGGCGACACGCGTCCGCCCGCGCTGCTCAAGCGTCTGGCGGCCTGGCGCGATGAACGGCTGGTGCGCCAAGCGTTGAAAGTGGCCGGTGAGCCTGGGTTGATCCTCGACCTGGCGTGTGGCTCCGGCCGGTTTTGGCCCGTGTTGGCCGAACACGTCAACCGGGTGATCCTGGCATCCGACAACTCCCAGGCCATGCTCGACCACGCGCGCACCCATCACCCGGCGGCGTTGCTCAAGCGGGTCAAAACGTTCCAGGGCTCGGCGTTTTCCATCGGCCTGTCGGCCAACGCGGTGGACTGTATTTTCTGTCTGGAACTGTTTCGTCACGTGCCCGGCAGTGACGTGCGAATAGCGCTGTTGCGCGAATTCCACCGTGTCAGCCGCGACACGGTGATTGTCTCGGTGAACTCGCGCACGCCGGTGGAGGACGAATTCCGCCAGGCCGGGTTCAAAGTCCTTCATCACCAGGAGTTCCTGCCGGGCTCCAAGTTGTGGCGTGTCTATGTTTTGCGTAAGAGGGGCTAACTCCCGCCTGTCGGACTATTCTCCATCTCTTGTCAGAGTTTTCATGAAGGTGTGTGCACTGCGGATGCTCGCAAGCCCCTTTCGCGATATATACTGCGCGCCATTCTTCAAGGGAGAGCCGTGTGGCCATCGATATTCACTGGATCTGCGACAACGATAGCCTCGGCCAGCATTGCGCCGAATGGCAGCAGTTGCCATTCGTCGCCCTCGACACCGAATTCATGCGGGTCGACACCTTTTATCCCATTGCCGGGCTGATCCAGATCGGTGATGGCGTTCGCGCTTACCTGATCGACCCCCTGACCATCGACAACTGGCAACCCTTGGCCGCCTTGCTGGAGAACCCGGCGGTGATCAAGGTGGTGCATGCCTGCAGCGAAGACCTGGAAGTGCTGCTGCGTCTGACCGGCAGCCTGCCGGTGCCGTTGTTCGACACTCAATTGGCGGCGGCTTACCTGAACCTCGGTTTCTCCATGGGCTACTCGCGCCTGGTGCAGGCCGTGCTGGATATCGAACTGCCCAAGGGCGAAACCCGCTCGGACTGGCTGCAGCGACCATTGTCCGAGACGCAGGTGAGCTATGCCGCCGAAGACGCGGTGCACCTGGCCGAGGTCTATGTGCGCTTGCGCCCGCAGCTGTCGGATGACAAATACGCCTGGGTACTGGAAGACGGCGCCGAGCTGGTGGCCAACCTGCGCCGCGAAGTCGACCCGTATGAGGTGTACCGCGACGCCAAGCTGGCGTGGAAACTCTCGCGTGCCCAACTCGCGGTATTGCGCGAACTGTGCGCCTGGCGCGAACAGCAGGCCCGTGCCCGAGACCTGCCGCGCAACCGCATCATTCGTGAGCACTCGTTGTGGCCCCTGGCCAAGTCTCAGCCGGATAACCTCGCCGCGTTGGGCAAGATCGAAGACATGCACCCGCGCACCGTGCGTCAGGATGGCCAGTTCCTGCTGGACCTGATCAAACGCGCCGCCAGCGTGTCGATGGACCAGTGGCCGCCCGCCGTGGCCGAACCGTTGCCGGTGGATGCCGCTGCGCTGATCAAGCAACTGCGCGCCCTGGGCCAGGCCGAGGCCGAGCGCCTGGAGATGGCGCCGGAACTGATGCTGCGCAAGAAAACCCTCGAAGCCCTGGTCAAGAGCGGCTACCCCGATGGGCCTTATACATTGCCAGACTCGCTGCGTGGCTGGCGCCGCGAGTTGATGGGCCAGGCGCTGCTCGACAGCCTGGCCACTGCCGGAGAACAGCCTTGAAACGTATTTGCTCCATTTATCGCAGCTTGAAAAAAGACGGGATGTACCTCTACGTGCTCAAAAGCGATGCGCTGGAGCGCGTGCCGGAGCCGTTGATGGCCGCCTTCGGCAAGGCTCATCTTGCGTTCGAGATGATACTGACGCCCGAGCGCAAGCTGTCGCGCGAGGACATCACCGTGGTTCTGGAAAACCTCGACAAACAGGGCTACCACCTGCAAATGCCGCCGGCCGAGGACGAGTACATCGAACACTTGCCCGAAGAGCTGCTGCGCCGCAACGACCCGATGTAACCGTTCAGTGCCCTGTTCAGGGCACATTCTTTTATGGACTCGTATTCGATTGGCGGTGGCCGTAAGGAAGCGGGCGGCCGTCTGCACTGTTTTTGAAAGGTTTGAACCATGCGTGTTCTGATTGCTGAACAGGATCACCCGCTCTACGCCCAATTGCTGAGCGAAGCGGCCCCGGACGTTGAGGTGTTGACCAGCGGCGACTCCGCCCAATTGTCGCGCCTGGCCGCCGATTGCCCGGTTTGGCTGGGCCAGCCTGACCTGCTCGCCACCCTGCTGCGTCAGGGCCATAAGCCGCAATGGCTGCAATCGACCTGGGCGGGTATTACGCCACTGCTGGCCGACGGCTTGCCGCGCGACTACCGCCTGACCCGCGCGGTCGGCATCTTTGGCCAGGTCATGGCCGAGTTCGTGCTCACCTATATGCTCGGGCATGAGCGCGAAGTGCTGGCGCGGCTGGTCAGCCAGGTCGAGCGCAAGTGGGACAACCGCATGGGCCAGAGCCTGGCGGGGCGCAAGGTGTTGGTGGTTGGCACCGGTGATATCGGCCAGAGCGTGGCTGATTTTTTGCTGCCGTTTGGCGTCAAGCTCTACGGGATCGCCAGCAGCGCGCGGGAGCAGGCACCGTTTATCGAAGTGGCCGGCCTGGACCAACTGAGCCGGCTGGTGGGCGAGGTGGACTACGTGATCAACCTGTTGCCGAACACGCCTGACACCCATGATTTGTACGATGCGGCGCTGTTCAAGCAATTCAAGCCGACCGGGTTGTTTATCAACGTCGGGCGCGGCGTGGCGGTGGTCGATGCCGACTTGGTCGAGGCACTCAAAGAAGGGCACTTGGCCGGTGCGGTGATCGACGTGTGCCGTCAGGAGCCTTTGCCGCAACGCCACCCGTTCTGGACCGCCTGGGGTTTGCTGCTGACCGGGCACAGTTCCGCGCCGACGTCGCCGGGGATGATGGTGGAGTTGTTTGTGCAGAATCTGCGGGCTTATCAGGCCAAGGAAGCGTTGCGCGGGGAAGTCAGCTTCGAAAGGGGTTACTGACACAACGCCGGAAAAAATGTGGGAGCGGGCTTGCTCGCGAAAGCGGAGGGTCAGGCACAAAATGTGGCGACTGATACACCGCTTTCGCGAGCAAGCCCGCTCCCACATTGGATCTATGCAAGGTTTACAGGCTGAAGTCACCCTCGGACACCAGCTCGCTCAGCGGCCGACGCGGGCTTGGCGCTTCACGACCTTGCAGGTACTCCGGCAAGCTCGACTTGTCCCCCAGCTTACCCACGGCCACAGCCGCGTGCAGCGCATAACCTTCAGGAATCTTCAGCTCCTTGCGGGTCAGCTCCTGATCGAAACCGGCCATGCCGTGGGTGTGCCAGCCACTGAGGCTGGCTTGCAGCGCCAGGTGGCCCCAGGCTGAGCCTGTGTCGAAGGTGTGCCACAGCGCCGGGGTTTCTTCAGTGGCGCCGGGGGCGATGAAGTCGGTTTTCGAGGCGATGATCACCAGGGCTGACGCGTGTTGCGCCCAACCACGGTTGAATTCATTGAGCAAACCCAGGAAACGCTCCCAGTTTGGCGTGTCGCGGCGCGCATAGAGAAAGCGCCACGGCTGCGAGTTGTAAGCCGATGGCGCCCAGCGAGCGGCTTCGAAGAAGCTCAGCAGCGTCTCTTGCGGGATGCTTTCGCCGGTAAAGGCGCGGGGCGACCAGCGCTCGGTGAATTGGGTGTGGATCGGGTAATCGGCAACGCGTGTCATGGGCAGTTCCTGATCGTCAATTCGGCCTTCAAAGCTACTGCGCGCCCACTGGGCTGACAAGTGTTGTTGCACCGCCAGTCGTAAGCGCTTGGCCCCAGGCGCCTTGGGCACTAGACTGGCGGCCTTTTCACCTACCGATACTGATGTAGAGCCATGGCCGCCAAAGTCGAACCTTTCTGGATACGCAAAACCCTTGAACACCTCGACCAGGAGGAGTGGGAGTCGTTGTGCGACGGCTGTGGTCTGTGCTGCCTGCAAAAGCTTGAGGATGAAGACGACAACAGCGTCTATTACACGCGCATCGCCTGCAAACTGCTTGATCTAAAAACCTGCCAGTGCAGCGACTATGCCAACCGTCGCGCCTCGGTGCCTGACTGCATCCAGCTCACGCCGGGCCAGGCCGACCAGTTCAAATGGCTGCCGCCGACCTGCGGCTACCGCCTGGTCAGCGAACGCAAGGACCTGCCGCTGTGGCACCACCTGGTGTGTGGTGACCGCGATGCCGTGCACCATGAACGCATTTCCCAGTCCGGCCGTATGCTCGCCGAAGGCAGCGTGCCCGAAGATGACTGGGAGGATTACCTGATCTTCCGCGCAGGCTGAAAAAAGGAGTGTGTATGAGGGTGGCAACCCGGCTGGCGGCATCCTTGGTGCTGCTGACACTGAGCCTGCCTGCGTGGTGCGCGAAGAAAGTCGACCTGGATTATCACGTCAAACTGCTGCCCCAGAGTGATCAGGCCGAGGTGCGCGTGAGCCTGTCCCAGGGCTCGGCCGTGCGCAGCCTGAACTTCGACCTGGGCCGTGACGGCGACTACAGCGACTTCAAGGCCGACGGCCAATGGCAGGTCACCGGCAGCCGTGGCCTGTGGCAACCCAGCGCCGACAAAGCCAGCCTGACATACCGCGTGCGCCTTAGCCATGCGCGCAAGCCGGGCGTGTATGAAGCGCGGGTGACGCCGAGCTGGGCGCTGTTTCGCGGCGAAGACCTGGTGCCGGCTGCGCGACTGGACCAACAGGACGGCATTGAGCTTGTGTCGCGGCTGATGTTCGAGTTGCCGGCCGGCTGGCAAAGCGTCGAAACCGCCTGGCCGCGTATCGGCAAGCATAAATTTCGTATCGACAATGTGTCCCGCCTGTTCGACCGGCCCACCGGCTGGATGCTCGCCGGTAACCTCGGCAGCCGTCGCGTGCGCCTGGGTGACACCGACGTCACCGTGGCCTCGCCCAAGGGCCAGGCCATGCGCCGTATGGATGTGCTGACGCTGCTGACGTTCGTGTGGCCGCAAGTGGAAGCTGCACTGCCGCGCCATCCGGCCAAGCTGTTGATCGTCGGCGCCAGCGACCCGATGCGCCGTGGCGCTTTCTCGGCGCGCGATTCGATTTACCTCAACAGCCGCACGCCGCTGATCAGCGAAAACGGCAGCAGCCCATTGTTGCGCGAAGTGGTGCAAGCCATTGGCCGCTTTAACGACCACGATACCAGTGACTGGATCAGCGAAGGGTTGGGCGAGTATTACGCCATTGAACTGCTGCGGCGTGCCGGCGGGATTACCGATGAGCGCTATGCGGCGATACAGACGCGGTTGGCCAGGGAAGGCAAGGGCGTGACCAGCCTGCGCGGCGATCACATCAACGGTGCGACCGTGGCGCAGGCGGTGCTGGTGTTGCAGGAGCTGGACCGCGAGATCCGCGTCAAGACCCACAACAAGCGCTCGCTGGATGATCTGGCGCAGGCGGTGATGCGGGCGAACAGTGTGAATACGGCGGAGTTTGTGCAGTTGGCCGAAAGTGTGATCGGCGAGTCGTCGGTGGTGCTGGACAACAAATTATTGCGTTGACCCAAAACAACTGTGGGAGCTGGCCAGTTCCCACAGTTGATTGGGGTTGGCCGGGCTATTTAGTGGCTTTCTCCGCCGCCACTTCAGCCTTGGTCTTCAAGTTCTTCAACTCTTCGCCCGCGCGTTCGATCCTGGTACGCACGCTGTTCATTTCCTGGCGGCCTTGCTCCAGCTTGTCCTTGAGCGAGCTGTGCCCGGTCACGCCGCGCACCAGCGCCACGCCACCAATTGCCACCTGGATCAGCCCGAAGATGCCGCCACGGCGCAGGCCTTTGCCGACCATCATCACACCGCCGGCCACCGAAAGAATGCGTTCCGACCCGTGCACGTTTTGCGCGCTTTTGGCGGCTGGTTGCAGGTGTTCGATGATAGGTCGCAGGGTTTTGCTGTCGCTCATGGTGTGTCTCCAACAAAGGCAAGTGTAAGTAGCTGACTGTTTGCAGGCGTCGGATGTTCCCGAAATATCAGTACTTGGGGCCCGAGCGGGTGTTGTTGCCTTTGGCCAGACGGTCGTAGAGCACCACATTGACGGTGGCGGCCAGGTTCATGCAGCCGGTGGTCGGGATGTACACCACGTCTTCACACCAATCGCGGATCTCTTTGTCCAGCGAGCCGTCTTCGGGGCCGAAGATGTACAGCGCGCGGTCGGGGTGCGTGTACTCGGGCAGCGGGCGGGCGCCTTCCACCAGCTCCACGGCGACCGGGATGCAGCCCAGCGGCAGGATCTTTTTCAGGTCATCGATGCCGATCAACGGAATGTCGTGGTGGACCTTCTTGGTGTCGGTGATGAAATCCCGGGCGCGCTCGTAACGCACGCCGGTGTAAAACACCGAGGCCACGCCGTAGCAGCCGGCGGCGCGCATCACCGAGCCGACGTTTTCGGGGGATTTGGGGTTGTACAGACCGATGCAGCTGTAGCGTTTATTGCCCACGGGGAAGGGTGCCTTGGAGGAAAACCGCGATTATACGGCCTCAACGAGATGCAGTGTTTGTGCTATCGCCTTCGCGAGCAAGCCCGCTCCCACATTTGTCCGCGTACATCATTTGGAATGCGGTCGAATGTGGGAGCGGGCTTGCTCGCGAAGAGGCCAGTACAGGCAGCCTCTAGTCGTCCTTCTTCATCAACCCCGCCAACGCCGCAAACGGGTTGTGCGTGGCCTTGGCAATCGTCGGGCTGCTGGTGGAGCCTTCGCCGAAGTACTGCTGGTCGGTGTAGCGCGAGTGTTCGTTGTCGTGGCAGTACAGGCACAGCAACTCCCAGTTGGAGCCGTCCTGGGGGTTGTCATCATGATTGTGGTTGCGATGGTGTACGGTCAGTTCGCTCAAGCGTTTGCCGGCAAACTCACGGGCGCAGCGGCCGCACACGTGCGGGTACATCTTCAAGGCTTTGTCGCGGTAGCCCATTTCCCGGTCGCGCTGGGCATCGGCGAGGATGCGGTCCAGCTTGGCGGTGTGGGAGGGCGGGTTGGTCGAGCTCATCATGGCTCCTGGCTATTTTGGGGTTCACGGATAGGGTTGATTCTAGCCGCTCGCGCGGCAAATGACCGCTGGCTTTTTCAGCCGCGGTACAGCCGGGCTTGAGCGAAGGTTTGTAGTATCGGCACATTCACTTCACAAGGATCTGAAACCTATGCGTGTGTACACATGGACCGCAGCCCTGCTGCTCAGCGTGCTGGCCGCTCAAGCCCAGGCGTTTTCCACACCCAGGCCCGGCCAGGTGATCGAGGTGGCCCTCGAGCAACTGCACCCGACCCAGGCCGTGGTGGGCTTTGACCAGATCTACTACAGCCTGGGGCTGTTCGCCGACAAACCGGCCAAGGTGTTCGACGAATACTGCGAAACCAACGGCCAGGGCGCCGCCGACAACGTGCCGAAGAAAGCCGACCTGCACCAACCCGACAGCTTCACCTGCAAGGACCCGGTGGGCACCCACCCCGACGACATGAAAACCGTGGTGGTCGGCCCCGGCGGCCAGTTGTACCTGACCGACGGTCACCACAGCTTCACCACCTTGTGGGAAGTGCCCGGCGGCGGCCCGCAGTTGAAAATGTGGGTCAAGGTGACCGATGACTTCAGCAACAGCGCCGACATGAATACCTTCTGGCAGCGTATGGAGGCGGCCCGCAAGGTCTGGCTCAAGGACAATCAGGGCCAGACCCTGCCGCCGCAGCAACTGCCTGCGCACCTGGGCTTCAAGAACCTGCAGGACGACACCTTTCGCAGCCTGGTGTATTTCACCCGCAAGGCCGCCTACGGCAAGCCGGACGATGGCGCGATTGCGCCGGAATTCCTGGAGTTCTACTGGGGCAACTGGCTGCGTACGCAGATTGATTTGAAGGCGTACAACCTGAACAAGAAGGGCGGCTACAAGGATGCGATTGAAGCGGTCGCCAAGCGCATGGTCAGCCTGGCGCCGGGTTCACAGGTGGGCAGCAGCGGTTTCACCGCCAGGCAATTGGGCGGTATGACCCAGCTGGACCAGGGCGAGCTGGACAAGACCTTCGAGAAAAAAGTGCCGTATGTGGTCGACTACCGCAAATCCCGAAACTGACGCAGAACCAAAAATATGGGAGCTGGTTTGTGTGGGAGCTGGCCAGTTCCCACAGGGAATGTGTGCTGTCAGCGGGCCTCAGCCCTTGAGCTTCTCGGCAATCCAGATGGTATGCCGGGTGCCCTTGTTGCCATGGGCAAACACTTGCACTTCTTCGGCCTTGAACCCGGCCTTGCGCAGTTTGTCGCTGAACAGCTTGTCGGCGCTGGCTGACCATACCGCCAGCACGCCTTTGGGCCGCAGCGCCTTGGCACACGCGGCCAGGCCACCGGCCGAATACAGCCAGCTGTTGGCCTTTTGCGTCAGGCCTTCGGGGCCGTTGTCCACATCCAGCATGATCGCGTCAAAGCCCTGGGGCTCGGCCTGCAGGACCTTGGCTACGTCTTCCATGCGGATCACCGTGCGTGGGTCCAGCAGCGGACGGCCGGATTTTTCCCCCAGCGGGCCACGGTTCCATTCCACGACGCCGGGCACCAATTCCGCCACCACCACTTCAGCGCTCTTGCCCAAATGCTTGAGTGCCGAGGCCAGGGTGAAGCCCATGCCCAGGCCGCCGATCAGCACCCGCGAACCCGGCCGACCGGCGACTTTACGGCACGGAATTTCCGCCAGCGCGTCTTCGGAGCCATGCATGCGCGTGTTCATCAACTGGCCGCCGTCTCCGCCCTGGATCTTGATGACAAAATCCTCGCCGTATTCGAACAGGCACAAGGCACCGCCGTTATCGGGGATTGGGGTGGTGTCGAGCAGAACGAAACGTTTCATGGAAATCTCATTGGGAAGGGCATTCTTGCGCGGTTGGGAGTAGCCTTACGACATTCCGGTCAGGCCATGGAGCCATCGATGAAGTGCAGCATTCTAACGGTCATTGCGTTGAGCGCGCTCACATTGGGTGCGGCGCAGGCGCAAGAGGCGCAAACCGTGCCGGTGGCGCCAGCGCCAACTCCCGGTGCGCCGGGCACACCGACGCCCACCTTGTACCCGCAAGTCACCCCGCCCGTGGCGCCCAAAGCCTCTGCGAACGGTTCACCGGCGCTGGTGCCGATTGTGTTGCCAACGCCGCCCAAGGATCAGACGGTGCCCGGCCTGCTGCAAAATGACAGCAAGCCGAAGACGCCCGGCGGTTAAAACTGCTGGGACAGTAATTGCCCGTCGGCCATGCGCAGGCGCTTGGACAAGGCAATCGCAATCGCGCGAATGATCTTGGCCGCCACCCTGGGGGCTTCGTTGAGCATTTTTTCCAGCGCATCCTTGCCCAGGTTCAACAGCACGCAATCACTGGCGGCCACGCAACTGGCGGAGCGGCGCTCGCCGTCAAGCACCGCCATCTCGCCAAAAGCCCGGCCACTGCGCAGGGTGGCGATGGTCAGGCGCTGGCCGCTGTGATTGGTTTTCTGCACGGCCACCTGGCCGCTGTGCAGGATGCACATAAAGGTGCCGGCATCGCCCTCGAGGAAAATCACCTCGTCGCGGGCAATGCTGCTGATATTGAAGTAGCCGGCGGCCACGTGAAAATCTTCCGGCAACAGTGGGTCGAACAGGCCGCAATCCATGAGCATGTCGCGAATTTCGTTGTTCATCAGAGTCGGTAGTGGCATAGCTGCAGTCTTGGTCCATCAATCAAGTCGGGCGGTCTTGTGTTCAGACAGGACCGCCAAACTAAGTTCCTTAAACGAGGCCCAGGGCCTTGAAGACAAATCCATATTCGAGCGCTACGTCACGTAATCCCTGATAACGCCCGCTCATTCCGCCATGGCCGGCACCGAGCTCGGTCTTGAGCAGCAACAGGTTGGGGTCGGTTTTGGTGTCGCGCAATTTGGCCACCCACTTGGCCGCTTCCCAATATTGCACGCGGCTGTCGTTGTAGCCGGCAATCACCAGCATGTGCGGGTAAGCCTGGGCCTGGACGTTTTCGTACGGTGCGTAGGCCTTGATGCGTTCATACACCTCGGGCTCTTGCGGGTTGCCCCACTCGTCGTACTCGGTGATGGTCAGCGGCAGTTCCGGGTCGAGCATGGTGTTGAGCACGTCGACGAACGGCACTTCGGCAATCGCCGCCTGGAACAGCTCCGGGCGTTGGTTGAGCACCGCGCCGATCAACAGGCCACCGGCGCTGCCGCCGCTGATAGCCAGCTGCTTGGAGCTGGTCAGCCCTTCGGCGATCAAGTGCTCGGCGCAGGCGATGAAGTCGCTGAACGTGTTCTGTTTATGCGCCTGCTTGCCGTTGCGATACCAGGCTTCACCCAGTTCGCCGCCGCCGCGTACATGCGCGATGGCAAAGGCCACGCCGCGCTCCAGCAGGCTCAGGCGCGCATGGGAGAACCACGGGTCGAGGCTTGAACCGTAGGCGCCGTAGCCATAGAGATACAGCGGCGTGGGTTTGCCCAGTTGATCACGCTTGACCACCAGGCTGATCGGCACCTGGGTGCCATCTGCAGACGTCGCCCACAGCCGTTGGCTGACATAGTCGTCGGCGTTGAACACGCCGAGTACCGGGGTTTCCTTGAGCACCACCTGCGCGCCGCTGGCCAGTTCAAGCTGGCGCACCTGGGCCGGACGGTTCAGGGCTTCATAACGCAGGCGAATCTTGTCGCTGGCAAATTCCAGGCTGTTTTGCACGTAAAGGCTGTAGGCGGCGTCAGGCAATTCCACGCGATAGGCGCTCGAACCCTGCGGGTGCACTTCGATCACCGGCAGGCCGCCGATACGCAGGCTCAAGGTCATGGCGCCGGCATTGAGGGTCACGCCGTCGAGCATCACGTCATCGCTGTGGGGGATCAGGTTCTGCCATTGATCCTCAGTCGGCACACTGCCGGTGTCGGCGGCAACGAACAGCGCATAGTTGATACCGTCACGGTTGCTGCGGATAAACCAGGTCCATTTATCATCCAGCATGCCGTGGTCGACATCGTATTCATGGTCTTCGACCCGTGGCGCCAGGCAGGTGAAAGCCTGCTGTGGCTGGTCGGCGTCCAGCGCCCAGATTTCGCTGGTGGTCTTGCTGCCCAGAGCCAGCAGCAACTGGCGCTCGGAGCTGGAACGGTAGCAATGCAGGAAGAACCGCCCGTCGGGCTCGTGGAACACTTCCTGCGCCGCCGTGCCATCCAGGCGGTAGCGATAAAGCTTGTGCGGGCGATGGGTGTCGTCCAGTTCGCCGAAGAACAGCGTCAGGCTATCGTTGGCCCAGGTCATGCTGCCGTCGCAGTCTTCAAACTCCAGTTCGCTGACCTTGCCGGTGGCCAATTCCTTCACGTACAGGGTGTAAATCTCTTCACCACTGGTGTCGAGGCTGTAGGCCAGGCGCTGGTGGTCGGGGCTGATGCTGAACGCGCCAAGGGAGAAAAAGCCGCCATTGGCCAGCACGTTCGGGTCCAGCAGTAGTTCTTCGCTGCTTTCATCCACCCCGTTGCTGTCATCCGTCGGGCGACGGCAGCGGTAATGGCGGGCGTATTCATCACCGGCGGTGGTGCGGGTGTAATACAGGTACGGGCCCCACGGCGAAGGCAACGACAGGTCGGTTTCCAGGATGCGGCCCTTGATCTCTTCGAACAGGCTTTCGCGCAGGGCTTGCTGGTCGGCGAGCTGGTCTTCCTGCCAGGCGTTTTCGGCTTTGAGGTAGTCGAGCACTTCAGCTGTGTCACGTTCCTGCAACCAGGCGTACGGGTCTGGGCCTTGGGCCTTGCGGGCGATCGGGGCGGTCGATATAGGCATGGATCACTCTCTGTCTGGCGGATGGTGGCAGGCATTGCAGCCGAGACACGCAAAAGCCGTTATCATAGCCGCCTCTTTGCCAGCCTTGCCATGGACACCATGACCGAGAACGACTATCTGACCGCTTGGGGCCTTTACGCCTTCGCCGCTTTGGGCTGCCTGTTGGTGTGGTGGCGCATGACCCGCTGGATCTGGCGCTGGCTGCGTGAGCCGCTGCAATTGCTGATGGCGGTGTTGCTGTTCAGCCCGACCATCGTCGACCCGGTCAAGACCCAGTTTGCGCCGGCCGTGGCCATTACCGCGCTGGACCTGGTGCTGCATGTGGGCAATAACGCCTGGCGCGCCATCTCCGACCTGTTCATGTACACGATGATCGCGTTTGGCGTGTATATCGTGATCGTGTTGATCCGCTGGCCCATCGAGCGCGCCGCCAACGCCCGCCGTGAGCGCAAGGCCGCCGCCGATGCCGCCCTGGCCGCCGAGCCGGTAGACGAAGACGACGAACCTTTCCGTCGCCCGGCGCCTGCCGGCAATCTGCGGGTTGAGCCGCGCCTTTAACGTTGTAAGCCCTGCAGCGAGAGCCCTGGCATGTGTGAATTATTGGGCATGAGTGCCAACGTCCCCACCGATATCGTGTTCAGCTTTACCGGGCTGATGCAGCGCGGCGGGCGTACCGGCCCCCACCGCGACGGTTGGGGCATCGCATTTTACGAAGGCCGTGGCCTGCGGCTGTTCCAGGACCCGGCCGCGAGCAGCGAGTCGGAAGTTGCGCTGCTGGTGCAGCGTTATCCAATCAAAAGTGAAGTGGTGATCGGCCATATCCGCCAGGCCAATGTGGGCAAGGTGAGCCTGGCCAACACGCACCCGTTCGTGCGCGAACTGTGGGGCCGTAACTGGTGCTTTGCGCATAACGGCCAGCTGGCCGACTTTCACCCGCGCGCCACGTTCTACCGGCCGGTGGGCGATACCGACAGCGAAGCGGCGTTCTGCGACCTGCTCAACCGCGTGCGCGAAGCCTTTCCGGAACCGGTGGAAATCGAGCAAGTGCTGCCGGACCTGATCGCCGCCTGCGCCGAGTACCGCAGCAAAGGCGTGTTCAACTGCCTGCTCAGTGACGGTGACTGGCTGTTTTGCTACTGCTCGACCAAACTGGCACAGATCACCCGGCGCGCACCGTTTGGCCCGGCGCGCTTGAAAGATGTCGACGTGATCGTCGATTTTCAGGCCGAAACCACGCCCAATGACGTGGTCACGGTGATCGCCACCGAACCCTTGACCGACAATGAAAACTGGACCCGCTACGAACCGGGCCAATGGAGCCTGTGGCGACGTGGTGAATGCGTCAGCCAAGGCGTTACCGAGTAAGGATATCGACCATGTTGCTCAGTTATCTGCGGTTGGTGCTGTTTGCCATTGGCTTGTTGGTCGGCGTGCAAGTGCCGGGGTTTATCAACGACTACGCCAAGCGCGTCGAAGCCCATTTGATCGAAGCCCAGACCGGCCTGCGCGGCTTCGATGCCACGGCGCAGCAGTTCTTCAATGGCGACTTGCAGGCGCTGGTGGCCCATTACCGCGCCAGTGATGACCCGGTGTTTCGCAGCGATGCCAACAGCCTGGGCACTTTGCTCGATCGTCAGGTGGCGTTGGACAAGCAGTTCCAGGCCATGCAAGGCCCGTGGTACATCCGTGCGCTGCAAGTGGCGGTGGCGGCCGACCCGGATATCCGCCTGGAAACCTGGAATGGCTACAGCTACCAGATTTTGCTGACGCCTGAGGCGATGGGCTGGGGCCTGGGCGGGGCGATGCTGTTGTCGTTCGGCCTCGAATGCCTGTTCCGCCTGATCGACTGGGTGGTGTTGGGCGGCAAGCGCCTGCGCCAGAGCCGACCGATCGAAGAGCGCGACCTTAAAGGCCTCTAAAGATGATCGTTCCCACGCTCTGCGTGGGAATGCCTCTTGTGACGCTCAGCGTCAGGCTTTGGGACGCAGAGCGTCCCGGGCTGCGTTCCCACGCGGAGCGTGGGAACGATCATTGGCTTAGTACCATCCTTTCTTCACCCACTTCCTCGGCATACCGCGCCACTACTTTCTGGCACAACCCCACAATCTCCTCCACCAACTCCACCCCCACACGCCACGACACCACCACCTGCAAATTCGGCAGGCGTTGCGCCATGGGCAGCATCACCAACTCTGCGCGGGCCAGTTCTTCCATCACCAGCACCGGCGGTAACGCGCCAATCCCGAAACCATCGCGCAGCAAGCGGGTAATCGCCGACACCGAGTTCACGCAGTTCATGCGTGGCGAGGCCACCCCGTTGGCCTGCATCAGGCTCAGCACATCCTGGTGCGGGTGGGAATTTTTCGAGTAGGTGATGATGCGCTCTTGGGCCAGTTCGGCGAGGGAGGCGTAGTCACGGTTGTAGAGAGACTGGCTGGCGACGATCCAGGCCATGGGATGGCTGGCCAGCTCCAGGCTGCGCACGGTTTCCAGGCGCAGCAGGTCGGTTTGCAGGATCAGGTCGAGGAAGCCTTTTTGCAGCTGATCGCTGAGGTTTAACGCGGTATCGGCGACCAGTTCGATTTCTACTCGCGGGAAGTGCTCCATCAATTGCGCCACCAACTGGCTCAGCCAGGTGTGGATCACCGTGTCCATGGCGCCGATGCGGATGCGCCCAACCTTGCTGCTGGTGGTCTCCAGGGACTGCTTCAAACCCTGCATAGTGACCATCATCTGCTCGGCATAATCGAGTACCTTCACGCCTTCCGGGGTCAGGCTCACGCCGCGTGAGTCGCGCAGCAACAGCTTCACACCCAACTCGCTTTCGAGCACGGCGATGCGGCTGGAAATCGAGGCCTGGGTAGTGAACAGCTTCTCGGCGGTCAGGCGAAAGCTCTTGAGCTTGGCCACCCAAACGAAGGTTTCGAGGAACTTCAAATTCATGGGATCAACTTTTCTTATGCTTGGATCGGTTTTTATTAGTTGGACGCCGCACCGGGCAAACGCCAAAAATCGAACCATTGCACGATAAGCGTCGCTGGGGTGTCAGGACAAGTTGCGAGTTCTGCGTGAAAAATCCCACACTACAAAAAATACAACGCCTACAGGAGTATCCACCGTGAGCCGCTTGCTATTGAATTGTGATATTGGCGAAAGCTTTGGCAACTGGACCCTGGGTCTGGACGCCGAGGTCATGCCGTTCATCGATTGTGCCAACGTGGCTTGCGGCTTTCATGCCGGCGACCCGAGCATCATGCGCAAGACCGTCGGCCTTGCGCTCAAGCACGGTGTGCAAGTAGGCGCGCACCCGGCCTACCAGGACCTGCAAGGGTTTGGCCGCCGCTCCATGAACTATACGCCGCAAGAAATCCAGGACCTGATGCATTATCAAATCGGTGCCCTTGATGGTATCTGCCGGGCACAAGGTTCGCGTGTCAGCTACGTCAAACCCCATGGTGCGATGTACAACGACATGATGGCTAACCCGGCTCAATTGCGCGCGGTAATCCAGGCGGTGGCCGCCTATGGCGATCTGCCGTTGATGCTGCTGGCCATGCGTGACAACAGCGCGGCTCAGGCGTTGGCTGACGAATATGGGGTCACGCTGTGGTTCGAAGCCTTCGCTGATCGTGCCTACGACCCTACAGGCCATCTGGTTTCCCGCCAGGTGCCGGGTGCCGTCCATCACGATTGCGACACTATCGTGCAACAAGCCCTGACCATTTCCCGTGGGCAAGCCCTGACGGCCAGCGACGGCAGCGCCCTGGTGTTGCAGGCCAACACCCTGTGCGTGCACGGCGACAATGCCAGCTCGATCGCCGCTGTGCAGCGCATCCGCGAGGCGTTGAAGCCAGCATGAAGCCACGCATCGAAGTGGTGGCCATCGACTGCCTGATGGTGCGTCTGTTTGAGGTGATTGCCGAAGCCAACATGCCGTGGATGCTCGCCGCCACCCAACGTCTGCGTGAAAGTTTTGGTAACGCGCTGGTGGATCTGGTGCCGTCCTACACCACCTTGATGGTGCATTACGACCTGACTGCGCTAAGCCCGGCCCAGGCGCGGGAGTTCATTAGCCAAGCGCTGAACGACCTGCAACCCCAGGCGCAAGGCAGCGGCCAGTGCCACGTGTTGCCGGTGTGGTACGACCTGAGTGTCGGCCCGGAACTGACCTTGCTCAGCCAGCGCAGCGGGTTGTCGGTTGAGGACGTGATTCATCGTCACAGTGCCCACGAATACCAGGTATTTGCCCTCGGTTTCGCCCCCGGCTTTGCCTTTATGGGGTTGGTGGACGAAATCCTCGCCACGCCACGCCTCAACACACCGCGTAAACGCGTGGCGGCCGGCAGTGTCGGGATTGCCGAGCGGCAAACCGCTGCCTACCCGGTGGTGTCGCCGGGCGGCTGGAACCTGATCGGCCGCACCCCGGCCAAACTGTTCGACCGTGAGCGTGATGGCTACAGCCTGATGCAGCCGGGCGACACGGTGCGTTTCGAAGCAGTTGATCACGCCGAATTCATCAATCTGGGTGGCGATGACACGCCGTTGGAGGCGCAGGCATGAGCCGCTTGTTGATCGAGGCCAGCACGCCGCTGTGCCTGTTGCAGGACGCCGGGCGCTTTGGCGTGCGCCACCTGGGCGTGACCCAGGGTGGGGCACTGGATTGGGTGTCGATGTCTTGGGCCAATTGGCTGCTGGGCAATGCGCTGGATGCACCGGTGGTGGAAATCACCTTGGGCGGGTTTACCGTGCAGGCCGAAGACTATTGTTTGCTGGCATTGGCCGGGGCGGATTTGGGCGCCTATATCGACGAGCGCGCCATTAACCCTGGGCGCAGTTTTATCCTGCAAAAGGGCCAGCGTCTGCGCTTTACCCAGCCGTTCAGCGGTGCGCGGGCTTACCTGGCGGCGCCCGGCGGGTTTGATGCGCCGGCTGTGCTGGGCAGTTGTGCCACGGTGGTGCGTGAGGCATTGGGCGGGCTGGACGGTTTAGGCAAGGCCTTGGCCGAAGGCGGGCGGTTGGTTTATTCCGGTACGGGCGGCGCGATGAAAGTGCTGAGCACGCCTGATCTGCCGGCCAAAGCGCCGCTGGAGGTGATTGTCGGCGCGCAGATCGGCCAGTTCAGCGGGCAGAGCCTGTTCGATGCATTCAATACCGACTGGTCGCTGGACAGCCGCGCCGATCGCATGGGCATGCGTTTGCTGGGCACGCCGTTGCAGTACCAGGGGCCGTCGTTGATTTCTGAAGGGATTGCGCTGGGTGCGATCCAGGTGCCGCCGGATGGGCAGCCGATTGTGTTGCTCAATGATCGGCAGACCATTGGTGGGTATCCACGTTTGGGCGCTTTGACGCCGTTGGCGCTGGCGCGGCTGGCGCAGTGTTTGCCAGGGGAGACGGTGAGGTTGGCGCCGGTGGTGCAGGAGACGGCGCATCGGCAGCACATCGAGTTTTTGCAGCGGTTTAACGCGATCTAAAAATGTGGGAGCGAGCAAGCCCGCTCCCACATTTGATCTTCATTTACTTGGAAAGAAACCGCATCCCTTCTTCCAACCCACGTAACGTCAGCGGGTACATCTGATCCTCCACCAACTCGCGCACAATTGCCGTCGACGCCGTATAACCCCAGGTGTCTTTCGGGTAGGGGTTAATCCAGATCAGCTTCTTGTACTTGGCCATGAAGCGCTGCATCCACACATACCCAGGCTCTTCATTCCAGTGCTCGACGCTGCCGCCGGCCTGGGTGATTTCATACGGCGCCATCGACGCATCGCCGATAAAGATCACTTTGTAGTCGGCGCCGTACTTGTGCAGCAGATCCTGGGTCGAGGTGCGCTCCGAAGTGCGGCGCTGGTTGTTCTTCCACACCGACTCGTACACGAAGTTGTGGAAGTAGAAGTACTCCAGGTGCTTGAACTCGGTTTTGCACGCCGAAAACAGCTCTTCGCAGATCTTCACGTGAGCGTCCATCGAACCGCCGATATCGAACAGCAGCAACAGCTTGATGGTGTTGCGCCGCTCCGGGCGCATCTGGATATTCAGTAAGCCGGCATCCCGCGCCGTGTGGTCGATGGTGCCGTCGATATCCAGCTCTTCAGCCGCACCCTGACGCGCAAACTTGCGCAGGCGGCGCAGGGCGATCTTGATATTGCGCGTGCCCAGCTCGACCTGATCGTCGAGGTTCTTGTATTCGCGCTGGTCCCAGACCTTTACGGCTTTGCCCTGGCGTTTGCCGGCATCGCCAACCCGAATACCCTCCGGGTTGTAGCCGCCGGAGCCAAACGGGCTGGTGCCGCCGGTGCCGATCCACTTGTTGCCGCCGGCGTGGCGTTCTTTCTGTTCTTCCAGGCGTTTCTTGAACTCTTCGATCAACTTGTCCAGGCCGCCAAGGGAATGGATCTGCGCGCGTTCCTCATCGGTCAGCGAGCGTTCGAATTCCTTGCGCAGCCATTCTTCAGGGATCAACGCCTGCAAGTGGTCGTCGAGCTTTTCCAGCCCATTGAAATAGGCGCCGAACGCGCGGTCGAACTTGTCGAAATGCCGCTCGTCCTTGACCAGAATCGCCCGGGCCAAGTAATAAAACTCGTCCATGTCGGCAAAGACCACGCGCTGTTTAAGCGCGTTGATCAGGTCGAGCAGTTCGCGCACCGACACCGGTACCTTGGCGGCGCGCATCTCATTGAACAGGTTGAGCAGCATCAGCGATTACCGCGACGGCTCATGAACGCCAGACGCTCCAGCAGCTGTACGTCCTGCTCGTTCTTGACCAGGGCGCCGGCCAGCGGCGGAATGGCTTTGGTCGGGTCGCGCTCGCGCAGCACGGCTTCGCCGATGTTGTCGGCCATCAACAGCTTGAGCCAGTCGACCAGCTCGGAGGTGGACGGCTTTTTCTTCAGGCCCGGCACTTTGCGCACGTCGAAGAACACGTCCAGCGCTTCGCTGACCAGGTCCTTCTTGATGTCGGGGTAGTGCACGTCGACGATTTTTTGCAGGGTGCTGCGATCGGGGAAGGCGATGTAGTGGAAGAAGCAGCGGCGCAGGAAGGCGTCCGGCAGCTCTTTTTCGTTGTTGGAAGTAATGATGATGATCGGGCGTTTCCTGGCCTTGATGGTCTCGTCGATTTCGTAGACGTAGAACTCCATCTTGTCGAGTTCCTGCAACAGGTCGTTGGGGAACTCGATGTCGGCCTTGTCGATTTCATCGATCAGCAGAATCACGCGCTCATCGGCCTCGAAGGCTTCCCAGAGCTTGCCTTTTTTCAGGTAGTTGCGCACATCGTGGACTTTCTCATTGCCCAGCTGCGAGTCGCGCAGGCGGCTGACCGCGTCGTACTCATACAGGCCCTGATGCGCCTTGGTGGTCGACTTGATGTGCCAGGTGATCAGCTTGGCGCCGAAGGATTCGGCCAACTGCTCGGCAAGCATGGTCTTGCCGGTGCCCGGTTCGCCCTTGACCAGCAGCGGCCGCTCCAGGGTGATGGCGGCGTTGACGGCCAGTTTCAGGTCATCGGTAGCCACATAGGCCTGGGTGCCTTCGAACTTCATCGGTCATTCCTCGAATTCATCAATGCCCGGACTATACCGCGCAGCCCCGGCGACTGTGAACGCAGACGGGTTATTCAGTCTCTGAATGGCCGGTCACATCGCAGGCCAACGGGCGGGGGTTATGCTGATGCTTATGTGGGAGCTCCCAGGGTTAGTTGGCGGAAGGCTTGGGCTGTTCATAACGAGCGTTGAACGCTTGAATAAAACCGTTACGCAAAATCGCCAAAAACGCAGAGAACGCGCTGATATCTTGCTGATGCACGCTGCCACTGAGTTCCACGCGGGTGGCAAACTGGTTTTTGTTCTGGTTTTTGAGCACGGTTTCGCTGGTGCCTACCACGGCTTCCCAGATCGAGCGGAAGATGTTTTTGTCCTTGTTTTCCACGTCCTGTTTCCAGTCGAACACTTCTACATCGCGCAGCAGCGGCTTGATATAGCCAGTGAGCTGGCCTTTTTCCGCTTGGGCTTCAATCACCACGTCGCCGGTGCCAGCCTTGAAGTCGAATTTGCCATAGGCCGAGGCGAAGTCGTTCATGCGTTTAAGTTGCAAGTCGCGGGCGCGGAAGCGGAATTCGAAGTCTTCAAAATTATTTAAAGGATCAAAGGTTGCGTTGGCCTCCATAGGGGCCTGGCCCTGCAGCAGGGCCTTGCCTTCGAATCGCGCGTCGCGTTTGCCTTTGAGGTCTACCACGTTGGTCAGGTTGTACAGACTGGCATTGACCTCGGTGGCCTTGATGTTCACCTGGGGCTTGGAGCTGAAATTATGAAAGGCGATCTTGCCATCTTCAATGCGCACTTCATTCAGCGTGATCGGCAGCAGTTTTTTCAACTGTTGCTGCCAGTCTGTGCCCTTACCGGTTTGGGACGCCTGTTTGTTGGCACCGCCGTCGACGAAGTTGATTTCAGGCTTTACGAAATGGCCCTCGGCGACGACGGCATGGTCGTACCACAACGAGTGCCAGCTGACCGCAAATTCAATCAGCGGCGCGTTGACGAACGGCACCGGCACTTTGCCGTCGACCTTGACAATTTTCAGGCCATTAATGCGGTAGGCACCACGCCACAAGGCCAAGTCCACGTCAGTGACCTGGCCACGGTAATCGCCCATGTCGGCCAGCTTGTCGTTCAGGTAATTGCGCACCAGATAGGGCAGGGCCAGGTCCAGGGCGATCAGTACTACCACCAGTACGGCGACGATCCATAGCAGCCCACTGTAGCGACGTTTCATGTCAATGCTCTCCAACGGTATAGGCGATGGACCGCACGCGCGGGCGCAACGTTCCTCTGACTGGACGCCCAAAGGCCTGAGGCATACCCTTGGGGCCTTCTTGAAATTGCCTTAAGGACCCGTCATGAGCCGTATCTTTGCCGACAACGCGCACTCCATCGGTAACACGCCCCTGGTGCAGATCAACCGCATTGCGCCGCGTGGCGTGACCATCCTGGCCAAGATCGAGGGGCGTAACCCGGGTTATTCGGTGAAATGCCGCATTGGCGCCAACATGATCTGGGACGCCGAAAGCACCGGCAAACTCAAGCCGGGCATGACCATTGTCGAGCCGACCTCCGGCAACACCGGCATCGGCCTGGCGTTTGTCGCCGCCGCCCGTGGCTACAAGCTGCTGCTGACCATGCCGGCCTCCATGAGCATCGAGCGCCGTAAAGTGCTCAAGGCCCTGGGCGCCGAGCTGGTGTTGACTGAACCGGCCAAGGGCATGAAGGGCGCCATCGACAAGGCTGGTGAAATTGTCGCCGGCGACCCGGCTACCTACTTTATGCCGGCCCAGTTCGAAAACCCGGCCAACCCTGCAATTCACGAGAAAACCACCGGCCCGGAAATCTGGAACGACACCGACGGCGCGGTGGACGTGCTGGTGGCGGGCGTGGGCACTGGCGGCACCATTACCGGGGTTTCGCGCTATATCAAAAACATTGCCGGCAAGCCGATTCTGTCGGTGGCGGTTGAGCCGAGGGTGTCGCCGGTGATCACCCAGGCGCTGGCCGGTGAAGAAATCAAGCCGAGCCCGCATAAAATCCAGGGCATCGGCGCCGGGTTTGTGCCGAAAAACCTCGACCTGTCGATGGTTGACCGCGTGGAACTGGTGACCGACGACGAATCCAAGGCCATGGCCCTGCGCCTGATGCAGGAAGAGGGGATTTTGTGCGGTATTTCCTGCGGCGCCGCCATGGCGGTGGCCGTGCGTCTGGCCGAGAAGCCGGAAATGCAGGGCAAGACCATCGTGGTGATCCTGCCGGACTCCGGCGAGCGCTACCTGTCGAGCATGCTGTTCAGCGATCTGTTTACCGAGCAAGAAACCCAGGCGTGATGCTCACCTGTGATGATCGTTCCCACGCTCTGCGTGGGAATGCCGCCCCGGACGCTCTGCGTCCTGCTTTGAAGGCGTGACGCAGAGCGTCACAAGCTGCATTCCCACGCGGAGCGTGGGAACGATAGGCCGCTCATCATCGGAGTTGATGTATATCAGCCGGTCGGCCTGGGCCTTCTGCATAATGGCCCAAGTGTTTATCATGGCCGGCTGCTACGTCTGGTTTCCCGTTGACGGGAGGTTGCTGGCCAGGCGCTTATTTTCAGGAGTTGCTGCATGACCTTTTCTTTGGCCGCCAAACTGTCGGTGCTGGCGTTGTTTATCGGCAGCATTCTGTATGTGCACTTGCGCGGCAAGGCGCGTTTGCCGGTGTTGCGCCAGTTCGTCAACCATTCGGCACTGTTCGCCCCCTATAACGCCTTGATGTACCTGTTCTCGGCCGTGCCGTCCAAGCCGTACCTGGACCGCAGCAAGTTCCCGGAACTGGATGTGCTCAAGGACAACTGGGAAGTGATCCGCGAAGAGGCCATGCACCTGTTCGACGAGGGTTATATTCGCGCCGCCGAAAAGAACAACGACGCCGGTTTCGGCTCGTTCTTCAAGAAGGGCTGGAAGCGTTTCTACCTCAAGTGGTATGACAAACCGCTGCCATCGGCCGAGGCGCTGTGCCCGAAAACCGTGGCCTTGGTCAGCAGCATCCCCAACGTCAAGGGCGCGATGTTCGCGCTGTTGCCGGGCGGCAGCCACCTCAACCCGCACCGCGACCCGTTTGCAGGCTCCCTGCGTTATCACTTGGGCCTGTCCACGCCGAATTCCGACGACTGCCGCATCTTCGTCGACGGCCAGGTTTACGCCTGGCGCGACGGT
Organism: Pseudomonas sp. 58 R 3; assembly: GCF_900006605.1. Lineage (NCBI taxonomy): Bacteria > Pseudomonadati > Pseudomonadota > Gammaproteobacteria > Pseudomonadales > Pseudomonadaceae > Pseudomonas > Pseudomonas sp. 58 R 3. The sequence continues at coordinate 632,970 of NZ_CVTT01000038.1, forward strand.
GAAGACGTGATGTTCGATGAAACCTATGTGCATTGGGTCAAGAACGAGACGGAAAAGACTCGCGTGATCCTGTTCTGCGATATCGAACGCCCGCTGAGCAACCGCCTCATGACCGGCGTCAACCGCTGGGTCAGCAAGCAGCTGGGCCGCGCGACAGCGCCGCAAAACCTGGATGACGAACGGGTGGGCGGGATCAACCAGGCCTATGCCTGGAGCAAGACCTTCAGCGACAAGTTCAGTGGTGTGGTCAAGCAGTGGAAGCGCAAGCATCCCAAGGCCTATCGCATTGCGCGGCCGGTGCTGGCGGTGGTTGTGTTGGTGCTGCTGTGGAAGTGGCTGTTCGGCTAAATTGAAATACGATCAAAACTGTGGGAGCGGGCTTGCTCGCGAATGCGCAGTGTCAGTCGATACTTTAATTGACTGACCCACCGCATTCGCGAGCAAGCCCGCTCCCACATTTGGTTTTGCAGTGTTGCTTACGACGCGATCAACTGGCGCAGCACATAGTGCAAGATGCCGCCGGCCTTGAAGTACTCCACCTCATTAAGCGTATCAATCCGGCACAGCACCTCAACCTTCTCGCTGCTGCCGTCTTCGCGGGTGATCACCAGCGTCAGGTTCATCCTTGGCTCGATCTCGGCATCGGTCAGCCCCAGAATGTCGATCTTCTCCTTGCCGGTCAGCTTGAGCGCCTTGCGGTTCTGGTCCAGTTTGAACTGCAACGGCAATACGCCCATGCCCACCAGGTTGGAACGGTGAATCCGCTCGAAACTCTCGGCGATCACCGCCTTGACCCCCAGCAGGTTAGTGCCCTTGGCCGCCCAGTCGCGGCTTGAGCCGGTGCCGTATTCCTGGCCTGCAATCACCACCAGCGGCGTGCCCGAGGCCTGGTACTTCATCGCGGCGTCGTAGATCGGCATTTTCTCGCCGGTAGGGATGTACAGCGTGTTGCCGCCTTCTTCGCCACCGAGCATTTCATTGCGGATACGGATATTGGCAAAGGTGCCGCGCATCATCACTTCATGGTTACCCCGACGTGAGCCGTAGGAGTTGAAGTCACGCGGCTCCACGCCCTGTTCGCGCAGGTAACGGCCAGCGGGGCTGTCGGTCTTGATATTGCCGGCGGGGGAGATGTGGTCGGTGGTCACCGAATCGCCCAGCAGGGCCAGCACGTTGGCGCCCTTGACGTCTTCGATCACCGGCAATGGCCCGGAAATATCGTCGAAGAACGGCGGATGCTGGATGTAGGTCGAATCCTTCTGCCACACATAGGTGGCCGCCTGTGGCACTTCAATCGCCTGCCACTGCTCGTCACCGGCAAACACTTCGGCATATTCCTTGTGGAACATGCCGGTGCTGACCTGGGCCACGGCGTCGGCAATCTCCTGACTGCTCGGCCAGATGTCTTTGAGGTACACCGGCTTGCCGTCCTTGCCTTCGCCCAGCGGCTCGCTGCTGATGTCGATGCGCACGGTGCCGGCCAAGGCATAGGCGACCACCAGCGGCGGCGAGGCCAGCCAGTTGGTTTTCACCAGCGGGTGTACGCGGCCTTCAAAGTTGCGGTTGCCCGACAGCACCGAAGCCACGGCCAGGTCGGCCTTCTGAATGGCTTTTTCAATTGGCTCGGGTAATGGCCCGGAGTTGCCGATGCAGGTGGTGCAGCCGTAGCCGACCAGATCAAAGCCGAGCGTGTCGAGGTAGTGGGTGAGACCGGCCGCCTTGTAGTAGTCGGTCACCACTTTGGAGCCGGGCGCCAGGGAGGTTTTCACCCACGGCTTGCGGGTCAGGCCTTTTTCCACGGCTTTTTTCGCCACCAGCCCTGCGGCCATCATCACGCTGGGGTTGGAGGTGTTGGTGCAGGAGGTAATTGCGGCGATCACCACCGCGCCGTTTTTGAGGCGGTAGGTGTGGCCGTCGTACTCGTAATCGGTTTCGCCGACCAAATCCGCATTGCCCACGGCAACCCCGCCGCCGCCTTCACTTTCCAGGCGGCCTTCTTCTTTGCTGGCGGGTTTGAATTGCAGGTCGAGAAAGTCAGTGAACGCCTGGCCGACATTCGGCAGTGACACGCGGTCCTGCGGGCGTTTCGGCCCGGCCAAGCTGGCTTCGACGCTGCCCATGTCCAGTGCCAGGGTGTCGGTGAACACCGGTTCCTGGCCGGCGTTACGCCACAGGCCCTGGGCCTTGGTGTAAGCCTCCACCAACTTGACGGTCTCGGCAGGGCGGCCGGACAGGCGCAGGTAGTCCAGCGTCACCTCGTCCACCGGGAAAAAGCCGCAAGTGGCGCCGTATTCCGGGGCCATGTTGGCGATGGTGGCGCGGTCGGCCAGGGGCAGGTCGGCCAAGCCGTCTCCGTAGAACTCGACGAATTTGCCGACCACGCCTTTTTTACGCAGCATCTGGGTGACGGTCAGCACCAGGTCGGTGGCAGTAATACCTTCTTTCAATTTACCGGTCAGCTTGAAGCCGATCACTTCCGGGATCAGCATCGACACCGGCTGGCCGAGCATCGCAGCTTCCGCTTCGATGCCGCCCACGCCCCAGCCGAGTACGCCCAGGCCGTTGATCATGGTGGTGTGGGAGTCGGTGCCCACCAGCGTGTCGGGGAAGGCGTAAGTACGGCCGTCTTCGTCTTTGGTCCACACCGTGCGGCCCAGGTATTCGAGGTTAACCTGGTGGCAGATGCCGGTGCCCGGTGGCACCACGCTGAAGTTGTCGAAAGCGTTCTGGCCCCAGCGCAGGAAGGCGTAGCGTTCGCCGTTGCGCTGCATCTCGATGTCGACGTTTTGCTCAAAGGCGTCGGCGTTGCCGAACTTGTCGACCATCACCGAGTGGTCGATCACCAGGTCCACGGGGGAGAGCGGGTTGATGCGCTGCGGGTCGCCACCGGCCTTGGCCACGGCGGCGCGCATAGCGGCCAGGTCGACCACCGCGGGTACGCCGGTAAAGTCTTGCATCAATACGCGGGCCGGGCGGTACTGGATCTCGCGGTCGGACTGGCGCTCTTTGAGCCAGGCGGCGATGGCCTTGAGGTCAGTGCCGGTCACGGTTTTGTTGTCTTCCCAGCGCAGCAGGTTTTCCAGCAGCACCTTGAGGGACATCGGCAGCTTATCCAAGTCACCCAGGCTCTTGGCGGCTTCGGGCAAGCTGAAGTAGTGGTAGGTCTTGTCGTCGATCTGCAGGGTTTTAAGGGTTCTCAGGCTATCTAGCGATGACATTACATGACTCCTTATGGTCCGCACGGCTACGGACCTGACGGGACGAACAGAGCTTTCAACTTAGCGCTGTTTTCATTAGCAGGCTAATAACTGGACTCTATCGTTAAGTCCAAGGTTCCGAACTCGGCTATCATGCGCGCGTTTTCATGACAGGTATTGCGATAGCGCAAGGCCGGTTGAGTCACCAGGAGAGTTGATGAACACCCTTTTTATGCACTGCCGCCCGGGTTTTGAAGGCGAAGTCTGTTCCGAGATCGCGGAACACGCCGCGCGCCTGAACGTTTCCGGCTACGCCAAGGCCAAGACCGGCAGCGCCTGCGCCGAATTTGTCTGCACCGAAGAAGACGGCGCCCAGCGCTTGATGCACGGCCAGCGGTTTGCCGAGCTGATCTTCCCAAGGCAGTGGGCGCGCGGGGTATTTATCGACCTGCCGGAAACCGACCGCATCAGCGTGATCCTCGCCCACCTGCGCGAATTCCCGGTGTGCGGCAGCCTGTGGCTGGAGATGGTCGACACCAACGACGGCAAAGAGCTGTCGAACTTCTGCAAGAAATTCGAAGTGCACCTGCGCAAAGCCCTGCTCAATGCCGGCAAGCTGGTGGACGACCCGAGCAAGCCGCGCCTGCTGCTGACCTTCAAAAGTGGCCGCGAAGTGTTCATGGGCCTGGCCGAGTCGAACAACTCGGCCATGTGGCCGATGGGCATCCCGCGTCTCAAGTTCCCGCGTGACGCGCCCAGCCGTTCGACCCTGAAGCTGGAAGAAGCCTGGCACCACTTCATCCCCCGCGACCAGTGGGACGAACGCCTGCACGGCGACATGACCGGCGTCGACCTCGGCGCAGCACCCGGCGGCTGGACCTGGCAACTGGTCAACCGCGGCATGCTGGTGACCGCCATCGACAACGGCCCCATGGCCGAAAGCCTGATGGACACCGGCCTGGTACAGCACTTGATGGCCGACGGCTTTACCTTCGTGCCCAAGCAGCCGGTGGACTGGATGGTCTGCGATATCGTCGAGAAACCGGCGCGTAACGCCGCGCTGCTGGAAACCTGGATTGGCGAAGGGCATTGCCGCGAAGCGGTGGTGAACCTGAAACTGCCGATGAAGCAGCGTTATGCTGAGGTAAAGCGTTTGCTTGAGCGCATCGAAGACGGCTTCAAGGCCCGTGGCATTCGAGTGGAAATCGGCTGCAAGCAGCTGTATCACGACCGTGAGGAAGTGACCTGCCACCTGCGTCGCTTGGTGGATACGAAGAAACCTAAATCCCGCTGATTGTGTGTCTGGCTAAGTTTAAATGTGGGAGCGGGCTTGCTCGCGAAAGCGGTATAACAGTCGAAATTTATAGTGAATGTGCCCGCGTCTTCGCGAGCAAGCCCGCTCCCACATTGTTGAGCGGCGCCCGTTTCAGGAGTGATGTATGAATCAAACCCTCGACCTGCCTGTAGACGCTGTGCTCGACGCCACCGGCCTCAACTGCCCGGAACCGGTGATGATGTTGCACCAGCACATCCGCGACCTGCCGCCGGGCGGCTTGCTCAAAGTGATCGCCACCGACCCGTCGACCCGCCGTGATATTCCCAAATTCTGCGTGTTCCTCGACCACGAACTGGTAGATCAGCAGGAGCAGGCCGGCAAATACCTGTACTGGATTCGCAAGAAGTCCGCTTAAACCAGGCGAATCCGCCGGCGCGCGCTGCGTGCCAGGCGGATCACCAGCATCGCTGCGGCGCAGCTCAAGCCCACGATCAGCCCTTGCCACAGCCCACTCGGCCCGCTCGCTGCGCCCAGCCAGTCGGTCAGCCCCAAGGCATAACCCACCGGCAACCCCACGCCCCAGTAAGCAAACAAGGTCAACACCATGGTCACCCGTGTGTCCTGGTAGCCACGCAGCGCGCCGGCAGCAGTGACCTGGATCGCGTCGGAGAACTGGAACAGCGCCGCAAACACGATCAGCATCGATGCCACATGGATCACCAGCGGGTCAGGCGTGTAAATCGTGGCAATCTGTTCGCGAAACAGCAGCATCAGGCTGCAGGACAGGCACGCGTAGGTCAGTGCCGTGCCCATGCCGACCCCGGCGGCAAAGCGTGCTTCACGCGGCTCGCCACGGCCCAGTGCCTGGCCGACCCGCACCGTGACCGCCATGCTCAGTGAATAGGGAATCATAAACACCAGCGAGCTGAAGTTCAGCGCGATCTGATGCCCGGCGACCACGTTGGCGCCCAGGCTGCCGATCAGCAGGGCGATCACCGCAAAGATGCTCGATTCGGCAAACACGGCGATCCCGATCGGCAGACCGATGCCCAGCACGCGCTTGATCACGGCCCATTGCGGCCAGTCGAAACGCTTGAACAACTCGCTGCTCTGATACGCCGGTGCCCAGCGGGTCCAGGCGGCGAGGCCGAGCATCATCACCCACATCACAATGGCTGTAGCCCAGCCACAGCCCACGCCGCCCATGGCCGGCACACCGAAGTGGCCATAAATGAACACGTAGTTCAGTGGAATGTTCAACGCCAGCCCGCACAGGCCCATGACCATGCTGGGGCGCGTACGGCCCAGGCCATCACTGAAGCAACGCAACACGTAATACAGGGCGATGGCGGGCATGCCGGACGCGATGCCGTGCAGGTAGGCCATGCAGGGCTTGATCAACTCGGGGTCGACATTCATTGCGTGCAGGATCGGCTCGGCGCTGATCAGCATCAGCAAGGCAGTGATGCCCACCACCACTGCCAGCCACAGGGATTGGCGCACCAGCGGGCCAATTTCGGTGTGGTGACCGGCGCCGAAGCGCTGGGCGACTTTGGGTGTGGTGGCCAGCAGCGTGCCGGTCATCAGCAGGTACACCGGAATCCAGATCGAGTTGCCCAAGGCCACCGCCGCCAGGTCTCGCGGGCTCACGCGCCCGGCCATCACCGCATCGACAAAGCCCATGGCCGTGGTGGCGAGTTGGCCGATCATGATCGGCAGGGCCAGGGTCAGCAGGCTGCGGACCTCGCGACTGACGCGGGCGGGGCGGGAAAGGGTGGCGGTGGCGGTGTTCACGTGCGGGTGTCCAGTAAAAGAGGTGCAAAGGACGGCGAAGTCTACGCTTTGACGCAGTGGTCAGGAAAAAACCTGTGTTGCTGATTTGTAATGCGACCTGTCGGGCACCTCAGAATCCTTGTGGAGCGGACTTGTGTGGGAGCTGGCTCCCACACTCAAACTACGCATCCCTGTACACTGCCAATCCGCGAAAGGAGCCTGCCATGTTGATTGTTGCCGACGAAAATATTCCGCTGCTCGATGCCTTCTTCGAAGGGTTTGGCGAGATTCGCCGCGTACCCGGGCGTTCCATCGACCGCGCCACGGTCGAGCAGGCCGATGTGCTGCTGGTGCGCTCGGTCACCAACGTCAACCGTGCCTTGTTGGACGGCTCCAAGGTGCGCTTTGTGGGCACCTGCACCATCGGTACCGATCACCTGGACCTGGATTACTTCAAGCAGGCCGGTATCACCTGGTCCAGCGCCCCAGGCTGCAATGCCCGCGGCGTGGTGGACTACGTGCTGGGCAGTTTGCAGACCCTGGCCGAAATCGAAGGCGCCGACCTGAACCAGCGCACTTACGGCGTGGTCGGTGCCGGTGAAGTGGGCGGGCGTCTGGTCAAGGTGCTTAAAGGCCTGGGCTGGAACGTGCTGGTGTGCGACCCCCCACGGCAGATCGCCGAAGACGGCGATTACGTGAGCCTGGCGCAGATCATCGAGCAGTGCGACGTGATCAGCCTGCACACACCGCTGACCAAATCCGGCAATGGCTCCACTTGGCACCTGTTTGATCGTGAGCGCCTTGGCCGTCTCAAGCCCGGCACCTGGCTGATCAACGCCAGCCGCGGCCCTGTCGTCGATAACGCGGCCCTGCGCCAAGTGCTGCTGGAGCGCGAAGACCTGCAAGCGGTGCTGGACGTGTGGGAAGGCGAGCCCGAAGTGGACGTCGACCTGGCCGACCTGTGCGTGCTGGCCACACCGCATATCGCCGGCTACAGCCTCGACGGCAAACAGCGCGGCACGGCGCAGATCTACCAGGCGTTCTGCGCCTATCTGGGCCAGGAACCCGGTATTCAGCTGGCTGATTTGCTGCCGCAGCCATGGCTGACCGAGGTGCATCTTAATGCCTCCACAGACCCGGCCTGGGCGCTGGCGACCTTGTGCCGCAGTGTGTATGACCCGCGCCGCGATGATGCGGATTTTCGCCGTAGTCTCGTAGGCACCGTGCAAGAGCAGCGCAAGGCGTTTGACCTGCTGCGCAAGCATTACCCGGAGCGTCGCGAGCTCGATGGCCTGAAGGTGCGGATCAATGGCGAGTCGGCAGTGTTGTCGAACATCGTCACTGCATTGGGCGCCATGCCTTTATAGGACTGCCACGCAAATCCGAGCACAAACATCCAGGCATAAAAAACCCGGCCATAGAGGCCGGGTCTGAAAGAGCCTGGGCGCGTCAGCCTTGCTTGGCAGGTTTGACCAGTCGCTGTTCCAGGTCGCTGCACGCTTGCTGGATCATTTCTTCGGTAATCTGCACTTCGCGGCCCTTGGCATCGATATACGAGCACGGCAACTGCTGCGGCTGGCGAATCACTTCAATTTTGGCGTCACTGCTGTTTTGCAAGGTCATGGCCTGTCTCCTCATCAGGTTGTGTACCTAATCTAATCCCCCCGCGTGACCGCGCTATTACAACTCCTTACACGATCACCGGTTCGAACGCCCAGTCCAGCAGAAACCGATACAAATTTCCACCCAGGCGTTAGACCGATAGCCTCTAGGCATCGATATCGGCGGGCATAATTAACCTGACGCATTGTTATTTAGCTAAGTTCCCCCAATGTTGGTGTACAGGTTCCTCATCGGTATGCCCGCCATGTTCTCAGTCCGTCAACGCCGTGCCATTCGCCTGGCCAGCCGCTTTATCGCGCCCTACCGTTGGCAGGCGCTGGGCGCCTTGCTGGCGCTGATTGTCACCGCCGGCATCACCTTGTCCATGGGGCAGGGTATTCGCCTGCTGGTGGACCAAGGCTTCATGACCCAGTCGCCGCACCTGCTCAACCAGTCCATCGGCCTGTTCATGGTGCTGGTACTGGGCCTGGCCGTGGGTACGTTTGCGCGGTTTTACCTGGTGTCGTGGATCGGCGAACGGGTGGTGGCGGACATTCGTCGGCAAGTCTTCAATCACCTGATCTACCTGCACCCAGGCTTTTACGAGAACAACCGCAGTTCGGAGATCCAGTCGCGGCTGACCACCGACACCACCTTGCTGCAATCGGTGATCGGCTCGTCCCTGTCGCTGTTCCTGCGCAATGCCTTGATGGTCATCGGCGGCATCGTGCTGTTGTTTGTCACCAACCCCAAACTCACCAGCATCGTGGTGGTGGCGCTGCCGCTGGTGCTGGCGCCGATCCTGATCTTCGGTCGTCGCGTGCGCAGCCTGTCGCGGCTGAGCCAGGACCGTATTGCCGATGTGGGCAGCTACGTGTCGGAGACGCTTGGCCAGATCAAGACCGTGCAGGCCTACAACCACCAGGTGCAGGACGAACAGCGCTTTGCCGTCACCGTGGAAGAGGCGTTTGCCACCGCGCGTAAACGCATTGCACAGCGCGCCTGGCTGATTACGCTGGTGATCATGCTGGTGCTCGGCGCCGTGGGCGTGATGCTGTGGGTAGGCGGTATGGATGTGATCAGTGGGCGCATTTCCGGCGGTGAGCTGGCGGCGTTCGTGTTTTACAGCCTGATCGTCGGCAGTGCGGTAGGCACCCTGAGCGAAGTGCTCGGCGAGTTGCAGCGCGCCGCCGGTGCCGCTGAGCGGATTGGCGAACTGTTGCAATCAAACAACGATATCCAGGCCCCCGCCGAAGGCACCGTGCAGTTGCCGGAGCGGGTCAGTGGTCGTATGGAGCTGCAAGACCTGCGCTTTTCCTACCCGTCGCGGCCGGACAGCTACGCCATCGACGGCTTGAGCCTGAGCATCAACCCCGGCGAAACCCTGGCGTTGGTCGGGCCATCCGGCGCGGGTAAATCGACGATCTTTGATTTGCTGCTGCGCTTCTACGACCCGCAGCAGGGCCGCATCCTGCTCGAAGGGCACGCGCTGACTGAACTCGAGCCGATGGACCTGCGCCGTCATTTCGCCTTGGTGTCCCAGAGCCCGGCGCTGTTTTTCGGCAGCGTTGAGGAGAACATCCGTTACGGCAACCCGTCCGCCACCCGCGAACAGGTCGAAGCCGCGGCACGCATCGCCCACGCCCACGACTTCATCCTGCAAATGCCCGACGGCTACCGGACCCATCTGGGCGACGGCGGCATGGGCCTCTCCGGCGGCCAGCGCCAGCGCCTGGCCATCGCCCGCGCGTTGCTGGTGGACGCGCCGATCCTGCTGCTGGACGAAGCCACCAGCGCCCTCGATGCGCAGAGTGAACACTTGATCCAGCAAGCCTTGCCGCAACTGATGCAGGGCCGCACCACGCTGGTGATTGCGCATCGGCTGGCCACGGTGAAGAACGCCGACCGCATTGCGGTGATGGACCAGGGCAAGCTGGTGGCAGTGGGCACGCATCAACAGTTGATTGCGAGTAACCCGCTGTATGCGCGCTTGGCGGCGTTGCAGTTCAGTGATGGCGGTGAGGTTGCGAAAAACCAAGGCTAGCTCGATCTATGTGGCGAGCGGGCTTGCCCCGCGTTGGGCTGCGTAGCAGCCCCAAAACCTGCCGACTCGGTCTATCAGTTACACCATGGCGGGGCTGAATAGGGAGCGCTTCGCACTCCAGCGCAGGGCAAGCCTGCTCGCCACAACAAGCCTACTTGCCACATCAAGCCTGCCGATCGCACTTCAGTCAGTCTTACTGATCATCAAAATACCGCTCATGCCAATCCACCAGCGGCTGCGGTGAATTAAGCTTCTGCCCGTAGATCACCGAATAAGACAGCACGTTCTGCACATACTGGCGGGTTTCGTCGAACGGGATGCTTTCCACCCACACGTCGAAACTCAGGTGATCGGCACCGCGCAGCCACTGGCGCACACGGCCGGGGCCGGCGTTGTAGGCGGCGGAGGCGAGTACGCGGTTGCCGTTGAACTGGCTGTGTACCTGGCTCAGGTAAGCGGCGCCGAGCTGGATATTCTTGTCCGGGTCCAGCACCTGAGCCGGGGAGGCCAGCGGGATGCTGAATTTGCGTGCGGTTTCTTTGGCGGTGCCGGGCATCAGTTGCATCAGGCCACTGGCACCCACGCCGGAGCGGGCGTCGTCCATGAAGGCACTTTCCTGGCGGGTGATGGCGAACACCCAGCTTGAATGCAGGCCACGCACCTTGGCTTCACGCACCAGCGTGTCGCGGTGAGCCATCGGGAAACGGATATCCAGGTCATCCCAGTACTGCGCCTGGCTGATGGTGCGGATCGCCGGGAAGTACCACTTCATGTCGTAGGCCAGCTTGGCCTGGGCGACCATTTCATCGCGGTTGAAGTGACGGCTGACGTGGTACCACTCGCGGCGGCCATCGACAATCTGGCCGCGTGCGTAGAACTCCATCGCGCGGCGCACACCGGGGGTGTTGCGCACTTTGTTGATCAGCGCCTGGCTCATCACCAGCGGTTTGTTCTTCAACTGGTACGGCGCTTTGGAGCGATCAGCGGCGAGGAAACCGTAGAAATCACGTTCCTGCGCGAGGTTTTTGTACAGCACCAGCGGCTGCGGGTTCTTTGGCTCGGCCAGTTCCAGGCTGCGCGCCTGCCAGTAACGCCAGCGGTTGGTGGTGGCCAGGTCTTGTGGGAGTTTGCGGGTCAACTGGTAGGCATCTTCCCAGCGCGCCAGGCGCAACAGCAGGCGCAGGCGCCATTCGGAGACGGTGTTGTCACGCAGCTCGGGGTCGTACTGGGTCATCACGTCGAGGGCGCGTGGGTCGTAGCGGCGCGCGAGGGTCAGGCCGATTTCGCGGGCGATCGACACTTTTTCGTCACGGGAGAAGTGCATGCTGCTGGCATAGCCGTCGAGCAGGGCCATGGCCTTGTCCGGGTCCTGGCGTGCCAGGCGGCGCAGGCCCAGGCCCACGGCGTCGGACATGGCCTCATTGGCCGGCAGGAAGCGCGACGGGTCGCTGAGCATGTCGGGCTTTTGCGCCACGTCGATCATCAGGCGGCCTTGGGCGCCGAGGGTCGGCAGGGTTTTTACCAGGCTGTTGGCCAGCGCGTAGTTGCGGGCTTCGGCGGCGAGCTTGGCGCGGTCCCAGATTTTCTGTTCGGTGAGTTGGCCGTCGGCGGCCCACTGGCCAAAGGTGGCGTCACAGGCGGCCGGCTGGGATTTGCCGGTCATCCAGAGTTTTTCGGTGGTCTTGTAGCCTTCGGCTTTGAGGTTGTGCGTCAGCTGGTACTGGCCATGCAGGCAGTCCAGCTCGACGAAATTGAGCTTGGCGTCGTAGTACTTTTCAAAGGTTTGCCAGTCACCCCGGTCAGCCAGCCAGCGTAACCAGCGCAGTTTCATCCAGTTGGCCTGGGGCAGGTCGCCGTTTTTGGCGAGGAACTGCTCGATTTCCTCGTTGCTCGCGGTTTTGAGGCGCGCGGTCAGCTCGTCGTAGGCCAGGTACGGCGTGAGCGGATAGTCGGCCAGGGCCTGGCTGTATTGCATGTACGGGCCGCTGTCGCCTTTGGCGAGGGCGCGTTTGGCTTCATCGTAATATTGACGTTGGGTGGTGAGGTCCACGGCCTGGGCGGATTGAACGGCGGTGGCGGAAAGAAGCAGACAAGATAAAAAGTTGAAAAGGCGACTGCGCATGAGACGTCCGTGCAGAGAAATCACGACTAGCACCGGCACCGCCGACACTGATTGCCCCTAGCTTAGCCTTTTGCCTGCGGCTGGCGAAAGCTTTGCCGGCCGGCTGGCAGCAGTTCACTGTAAATGTCCTACAGAACGTGTCTGTGGCAAAAATGCCGGCCGCATCCCACCCTCAAGTCAGGTAGAATGCGCGCCCAGTTTTTGGAGAAGCGTATGACCCTGCTCAAATTCAGCGATGTGTCCCTTGCTTTCGGCGCTATGCCGTTGTTGGACAAGGTGTCCTGGCAGATCGCCCGTGGTGAGCGGGTGTGCATCATCGGCCGCAACGGCACCGGCAAGTCCAGCATGATGAAGCTGGTAAAAGGCGACCAGAAGCCCGATGACGGCTCTGTATGGCGCGCGCCGGGCCTCAAGATTGGCGAATTGCCCCAGGAATTGCCGGTGGCCGACGGACGGACAGTGTTCGACGTGGTTGCCGAAGGCCTCGACGGCGTGGGCGAGTTGCTCGCGCAGTACCATCACCTGGCGCAGAATTGCGTCACCGAAGCCGACCTGGACAAGCTCATGCATGTTCAGCAAGACCTCGAAGCCCGTGACGGCTGGCGCTTGCAGCAACTGGTCGACAGCACCCTGAGCCGCCTGCAACTGCCGGCCGACAAGACCCTCGCCGAGTTGTCCGGTGGCTGGCGTCGTCGCGTGCTGCTGGCCCAGGCGCTGGTGTCTGAGCCGGACCTGCTGCTGCTCGACGAACCAACCAACCACTTGGACATCGGTGCGATCGCCTGGCTTGAAGAAGCCATCAAGGACTTCCAGGGCGCCGTGCTGTTTATCACGCACGACCGTGCTTTCCTGCAGAGCCTGGCCACGCGCATCCTCGAACTGGACCGTGGCGGCCTGATCGACTGGAACGGCGACTACGCCAGCTTCCTGGTGCACAAGGAAGCCTCACTGGCCGCTGAAGAAACCGCCAACGCGCTGTTCGACAAGAAACTGGCCCAGGAAGAAGTCTGGATCCGCCAGGGCATCAAGGCGCGTCGCACCCGTAACGAAGGCCGTGTGCGCGCCCTGAAAGCCTTGCGCAACGAGCGCAGTGAACGTCGCGAGCGCACTGGCAAGGCCAATATCCAACTGGATACCGCCGACAAATCGGGCAAGCAAGTGATGGTGCTGGAAAACGTCAGTTTCCATCACCCGGACGGCCCGTTCCTGATCAAGGACTTCTCCATGGTCCTGCAGCGCGGCGACCGTATCGGCCTGCTGGGCGCCAACGGCACCGGCAAGACCACCTTGCTCAAGCTGATGCTCAATGGCCTGCAGCCGACCAACGGCAAGGTAGAGGAAGGCACCAAGATCGACGTGGCCTACTTCGACCAGTTGCGCCACCAGTTGGACCTGGAAAAAACCGTGATCGACAACGTTGCCGAAGGCCGCGACTTTATCGACATCGACGGCCAGAGCCGCCACGTGCTGAGCTACCTGGGCGACTTCCTGTTCAGCCCGCAGCGCGCACGTACACCGGTGAAAGCCTTGTCCGGTGGTGAGCGTGCGCGTCTGTTGCTGGCCAAACTGTTCAGCAAACCGGCCAACCTGCTGGTACTCGACGAACCGACCAACGACCTCGACGTTGAAACCTTGGAATTGCTGGAAGAGGTGCTGCTGACTTTTAACGGCACCGTGCTGATGGTCAGCCACGACCGGGCATTCCTCGACAACGTGGTGACCAGCACCCTGGTCTTCGAAGGTGAAGGCAAGGTGCGTGAATACGTCGGTGGTTACCAGGACTGGCTGCGCCAGGGCGGCTCGCCGCGCCTGTTGGGCGTGACCGAGAGCAAGTCCGGCAAGGCCGACCTGACCTCGGCAGTGGTGGCGCCTGTGGCCGCTGCTGCACCGGTTGCGGACGCTGCACCGGCGGCCAAGAAGAAGCTCAGCTACAAGCTGCAACGCGAGCTGGAAGCCCTGCCGGGTGATATCGACGCCAAGGAACAGCAGATCGCTGCGGTCGAAGCAGACATGGCTGACGCGGGTTTCTACCTGCGCCCGGCGGCGGAAACCGCCAAGGTGATTGCTTCCCTGGAAACATTGAACCAGGAGCTGGAAGTGCTGATGGAGCGTTGGGCTGAGCTGGATGCCTGAGTGATTCGTTGGTAATAAAAAGCCCGGCGCTCATTTTTATGAGCGCCGGGCTTTTTTATATGAAATGCGATTCAAAAGGTGGGAGCTGGTTTGTGTGGGAGCTGGCTCCCACACTGGTTCTGCAGTGTTCTTACGAGCTTTTTACCAGCTTCACCGCCAGCACATCACACGGCGCGCCGTGCAGCACGTCATTGGCGGTAGAACCCAGCAACAACGCCAGGCCATGGCGACCATGGCTGCCGACCACGATCAGGTCGCAGTTCTGCTCTTTGGCCAGGTGATGGATTTCCTGGCGCGGCTGGCCGTAGGTGAGGTGGGAGTTTTCCTTGGTCACTTCCGGGTATTTGAGGATCAAGCGATCCAGGCGCTCTTTGGCCTGGTCAAACTGCTGTTGCTGCAACTGGGAAAGGTCCATGGGTACGTCGCCACCAAAAGCCATGGCCATGGGCTCGACGATATGCACGAGTGACAGCTTGGCGCCGTTGGCGATTGCTGAAGCCTGAGCGCGCTTGATAACCGGGTCGCACTCTTCGGTCAGATCGACAGCGACCAGGATATGTTTGTAGGAATGTTCGTTGGGCATGGCGCGTTCCTCCAGGAGACTGCAATAAGTTCAGTATGGCTGGTTTCAAGCGGATGGGGTTGCGTCAGCTCAAATCCGCACATCTGGAAATTCGGGAGTACACATATGACGGTCTGGATAGTGGTGTCAATCCTTCTGGTGGTTCTGAGCCCCCTGGCATGGCTGCGCCCGTCGCGCCATCAGAGCGGGCGCATGGCCCTGCGTATGGAGGCGCGCCGCATCGGTTTGGCCATGCAATTGGCGCCGCAGGAGTGGCCGCACTGGCTTGCCCAAGAGCCGCCGAGCCCCTGCGCGCAGTACTGCAGGCCACGGCGCGGCAGCACGCCGGCGCTGTGGAGTTATTGGCAAATGTCGCCAGGCGTGTGGGTCAATCAGTGGCGTGAAGTGTGTGAGGATGAAAAGTTGTTGCCGCATTTTGCGACGTTGCCGGCCAACGTCTACAAGGTCGAGGCCGACAAGCAAATGATCGCCTTGTATTGGGGCGAGAAGGGCGAGGCCAGCGTGCTGAAGGACATCGATACGCTGCTCAAGGCCTTGGCATGACGCCATGGCGTTAAAAGCCAGGCATTAAAAAGCCCGACATCATCATCGGGCTGGAGTTGGCCAGGCAGGCCGGTAATTCTGTGTTCCTCGCGCCGGGTGTTCATCACGGGCGCTTTGCGGTTGTCGCAAGCCTAGCGGCATATCCGATTCTGTACAGCCTTTTCCCACATCTTTTTTATTATTGATTCTGTGAATATTTGAATATTGACAGGGCGTGGGCGTGGGGTTCTGAACTGACTGGAAAGTCGCGCTTTTCCTGGCCTTTCGGGCGATTGACAATTGCCCTGAATTGGATGAAGGTGACGTACCCAAATCAAACGGGCGTATGAATTGAGCGTTTGTCTGTCAGACGACTCATACAGAACCCCGACTAGCGCATTGGCGGGTGTGCCTGGCGGATTGG
Organism: Pseudomonas sp. 58 R 3; assembly: GCF_900006605.1. Classification (NCBI taxonomy): domain Bacteria; kingdom Pseudomonadati; phylum Pseudomonadota; class Gammaproteobacteria; order Pseudomonadales; family Pseudomonadaceae; genus Pseudomonas; species Pseudomonas sp. 58 R 3. The sequence continues at coordinate 648,646 of NZ_CVTT01000038.1, forward strand.
CATGAGCATTGACGCAACTATCAATGTCCAACCAATAGGCCAGCGTCCAGTGTGTACTGTTCAGCTTCCATATCGTGGAGATCAGTTGATGATTTACGAAGGTAAAGCCATCACGGTTAAGGCTCTTGAAAGTGGCATCGTCGAACTGAAATTCGACCTCAAGGGTGAGTCCGTCAACAAGTTCAACCGTCTAACCCTGAACGAACTGCGTCAGGCCGTAGACACCATCAAAGCAGATGCTTCGGTCAAGGGCGTGATCGTCTCCAGCGGCAAGGACGTGTTTATCGTCGGCGCTGACATCACCGAATTCGTCGACAACTTCAAGCTGCCCGATGCAGAGCTTGTGGCCGGCAACCTCGAAGCCAACAAGATTTTCAGCGATTTCGAAGACCTCAACGTGCCAACCGTGGCTGCCATCAATGGCATCGCGTTGGGCGGCGGCCTGGAAATGTGCCTGGCTGCAGACTTCCGCGTCATGTCGGCCACCGCCAAAATCGGCTTGCCTGAAGTCAAACTGGGCATCTACCCAGGGTTTGGCGGCACTGTGCGCCTGCCGCGCCTGATCGGTGCCGACAATGCGATCGAGTGGATCGCCGCCGGTAAGGAAAACCGTGCCGAAGATGCGCTGAAAGTCGGCGCCGTCGACGCTGTGGTTGCCCCGGATAAACTGGCCGAAGCCGCCCTGAACCTGATCAAAGGCGCCATCAGCGGCGAATTTGACTACAAGGCCAAGCGTCAGCCGAAGCTGGAAAAACTCAAGCTCAACGCCATCGAACAAATGATGTCGTTCGAAACCGCCAAAGGTTTCGTGGCTGGCCAGGCCGGCCCGAACTACCCGGCGCCGGTTGAAGCGATCAAGACCATCCAGAAGGCTGCGAACTTCGGTCGCGACAAAGCCCTGGAAGTGGAAGCCGCCGGCTTCGTCAAACTGGCGAAAACCTCGGCTGCCCAGAGCCTGATCGGCCTGTTCCTGAACGATCAGGAACTGAAGAAAAAGGCCAAGGCCTACGACGAGATTGCCCGCGACGTGAAACAGGCGGCCGTACTCGGCGCCGGCATCATGGGTGGCGGTATCGCTTATCAGTCGGCGTCCAAAGGCACGCCGATCCTGATGAAAGACATCAACGAGCACGGCATCGAGCAAGGCCTGGCAGAAGCCGCCAAGCTGCTGGTGGGCCGCGTTGATAAAGGTCGCATGACCGCCGCGAAGATGGCTGAAGTGCTTAACGGCATTCGTCCTACGCTGTCCTACGGCGATTTCGGCCACGTCGACCTGGTGGTCGAAGCCGTAGTCGAAAACCCAAAGGTCAAGCAAGCCGTACTGGCTGAAGTGGAAGCCCAGGTTAAAGACGACACCATCCTGGCCTCGAACACCTCGACCATTTCCATCTCGCTGCTGGCCAAGGCCCTCAAGCGTCCGGAAAACTTTGTCGGCATGCACTTCTTCAACCCGGTGCACATGATGCCGCTGGTGGAAGTGATCCGTGGCGAGAAGTCCAGCGAGCTGGCCGTTGCCACCACCGTTGCCTACGCCAAGAAAATGGGCAAGAACCCGATCGTAGTCAATGACTGCCCGGGCTTCCTGGTCAACCGCGTACTGTTCCCGTACTTCGGCGGTTTCGCCAAGCTGGTCAGCGCCGGTGTCGACTTTGTGCGCATCGACAAAGTCATGGAAAAATTCGGCTGGCCAATGGGCCCGGCGTACCTGATGGACGTGGTCGGTATCGACACTGGCCACCACGGTCGTGACGTAATGGCTGAAGGCTTCCCGGACCGCATGAAAGACGACCGCCGCTCGGCGATCGACGCGCTCTACGAGGCCAAGCGCCTGGGCCAGAAGAACGGCAAGGGCTTCTACGCCTACGAGGCTGACAAGAAGGGCAAGCAGAAGAAAGTGGCCGACCCGTCGGTGCACGAAGTACTCGCGCCAGTCATCTACGAACAGCGTGAGGTGTCCGATGAGGACATCATCAACTGGATGATGATCGCCCTGTGCCTGGAAACCGTGCGTTGCCTGGAAGACGGCATCGTTGAAACCGCCGCCGAAGCCGATATGGGCCTGGTGTACGGTATTGGTTTCCCTCCATTCCGTGGTGGTGCGCTGCGTTACATCGACTCGATCGGTGTGGCTGAGTTCGTTGCCCTGGCTGACAAATACGCTGATTTGGGCCCGCTGTACCACCCGACCGCGAAGCTGCGTGAAATGGCCAAAAACGGCCAAAGCTTCTTCGGTTAAGCGCCCAGACGAATAGAGCGAGAATATTTATGAGCTTGAATCCAAGAGACGTGGTGATTGTCGACTTCGGTCGCACGCCAATGGGCCGCTCCAAGGGCGGCATGCACCGCAACACCCGCGCCGAAGACATGTCGGCGCACCTGATCAGCAAGTTGCTGGAGCGTAACGTCAAGGTCGACCCTAACGAAGTCGAAGACGTGATCTGGGGCTGCGTCAACCAGACTCTGGAGCAGGGCTGGAACATCGCGCGCATGGCGTCGTTGATGACCCAGATCCCGCACACCGCAGCTGGCCAGACTGTCAGCCGCCTGTGTGGCTCGTCGATGAGCGCGCTGCACACCGCAGCCCAGGCGATCATGACCGGCAACGGCGATGTGTTCGTGGTCGGCGGCGTGGAGCACATGGGCCACGTCAGCATGATGCACGGCGTCGACCCTAACCCGCACATGTCGCTGTACGCGGCAAAAGCCTCGGGCATGATGGGCCTTACCGCAGAAATGCTCGGCAAAATGCACGGCATTACCCGCGAAGCCCAGGACGCCTTCGGCGTGCGCTCCCACCAGTTGGCCCACAAGGCGACCGTGGAAGGCAAGTTCAAGGATGAAATCATCCCGATGAACGGTTACGACGAGAACGGTTTCCTCAAACTGTTCGACTACGACGAAACCATTCGTCCGGATACCACCCTGGAAAGCCTGGCGGCCTTGAAGCCCGCCTTCAATCCAAAGGGCGGCACCGTGACAGCCGGTACGTCGTCGCAAATCACCGACGGTGCTTCGTGCATGATCGTGATGTCGGCGCAGCGTGCCCAGGACCTGGGCATTCAGCCGATGGCGGTGATCCGTTCGATGGCAGTGGCAGGTGTGGACCCGGCAATCATGGGCTATGGTCCAGTACCGGCCACACAAAAAGCCTTGAAGCGCGCGGGCCTGACCATCTCCGATATCGACTTCTTCGAGCTCAACGAAGCTTTCGCCGCACAGGCCCTGCCAGTGCTGAAAGATTTGAAAGTACTCGACAAGATGAATGAGAAGGTTAACCTGCACGGCGGCGCGATTGCCCTGGGCCACCCATTCGGTTGCTCCGGTGCACGTATCTCCGGCACTTTGCTTAACGTGATGAAGCAAAATGGCGGCAACCTTGGGGTTGCAACCATGTGCATTGGTCTTGGCCAAGGCATTTCCACCGTCTTCGAACGTATCTAAACGTTTCGCTGACGGAAGCCGGGGCCCAGTGCCCCGGTTTTTGTTTTTTGGAATTTTTAATATTTTTTTTCAACAAATTTTGCACGAGGGCCAAAGCATGAAAGTCGAACCAGGGCTCTACCAACATTACAAGGGCCCGCAGTACCGTGTTTTTAATGTGGCGCGGCACTCCGAGACCGAAGAAGAAGTGGTGTTTTACCAAGCACTGTATGGCGATTACGGCTTTTGGGTACGCCCATTGAGCATGTTCCTGGAGACTGTCGAAGTTGACGGCGAGCAGGTCCCGCGCTTTGCTTTGGTGCAGGTCGAACCCAGTCTTTTTTCAGGGCAATAACGGCAGGCCGCGCAGAATGCTGCGCTTGACCTCACCTTGTTGCCACTATATATAGCGTTGCCGCGACAGGCGCCAACTGCCTTTCACTTCTCGAATTCAGGAATTTTCCGATCCATGGGCAAATCGCTGGTCATTGTGGAATCCCCGGCTAAGGCCAAGACCATCAACAAGTACTTGGGCAACGAGTACGTGGTGAAGTCGAGTATCGGCCATATCCGAGACCTGCCCACCAGCGGTTCGGCTAGCGCCAGCAAGGAGCCTGCCGCCAAGCGCGGCAAGGCGGCTGCGGGCGAAGGTCCGGTGCTCAGCCCTAAAGAGAAAGCGCGCAAGCAGCTGGTCTCACGCATGGGTGTGGACCCGGATCATGGCTGGAAGGCCAAGTACGAAATCCTTCCGGGCAAGGAAAAGGTCATCGAAGAGCTGCGCCGGCTCGCCAAAGATGCTGACACCATCTATCTCGCGACGGACTTGGACCGCGAAGGGGAAGCCATTGCCTGGCACCTGCGCGAAGCCATCGGCGGTGATGACAGCCGCTACAAGCGTGTGGTGTTCAACGAAATCACCAAAAAAGCCATCCAGGAAGCCTTCTCCAAGCCGGGCGAGCTGGACATCGACCGTGTTAACGCCCAGCAGGCGCGTCGTTTTCTCGACCGCGTGGTGGGTTACATGGTCTCGCCACTGCTGTGGGCGAAGATCGCTCGTGGCCTGTCCGCCGGCCGTGTGCAATCGGTAGCGGTCAAGCTGGTGGTGGAGCGTGAGCGCGAGATCCGCGCGTTCAACCCCGAAGAATACTGGGAAGTGCATGCTGACCTGGGCACTGCCAAGGGCAACAACGTGCGCTTTGAAGTGGCCCGCGAGAAAGGCGAGGCCTTCAAGCCGCTGAACGAAGCCCAGGCCATGGCCGCGCTGGAGAAGCTCAAGGCTTCCAGCTACAGCATCGTCAAGCGCGAAGACAAACCGACCAGCAGCAAACCGTCGGCGCCGTTTATCACCTCCACGCTGCAACAGGCCGCGAGCAACCGCCTGGGATTTGGCGTGAAGAAGACCATGATGATGGCCCAGCGTCTGTACGAAGCCGGCTACATCACCTATATGCGTACCGACTCCACCAACCTGTCGCAAGACGCGGTGGCGATGGCGCGTACTTATATTGAAAGCGAGTTCGGCAAGAAGTACCTGCCGGAGAAGCCGAACGTCTACAGCAGCAAGGAAGGCGCACAAGAGGCTCACGAAGCGATTCGTCCTTCCGACGCCAAAACCGAGCCAAGCAAGCTGAGCGGCATGGAGCGCGACGCTGAGCGCCTCTACGAGCTGATCTGGCGCCAGTTCCTGGCGTGCCAGATGCTGCCGGCGCAATACCTGTCCACCACCGTCAGTGTGGGCGCAGGCGACTTCGAGCTGCGTGCCAAGGGCCGTATCCTCAAGTTCGACGGCTATACCCGCGTGATGCCGCAAATCGCCAAGCCAGGCGATGACGACGTGCTGCCGGACATGGCCCAGGGCGACACGTTGAAGCTGATCAAGCTCGACCCGTCCCAGCACTTCACCAAGCCGCCGGCGCGTTACTCCGAAGCCAGCCTGGTAAAAGAGATGGAAAAACGCGGTATTGGTCGTCCTTCGACCTATGCGGCAATCATCTCGACCATCCAGGACCGTGGCTACGTGGCGTTGCACAACCGCCGCTTCTACTCGGAAAAGATGGGCGACATCGTCACCGAGCGCCTGTCCGAGAGCTTCTCCAACCTTATGGACTACGGCTTCACCGCCGGCATGGAAGAGAACCTCGATGACGTGGCCCAGGGCGAACGCGACTGGAAAAACGTGCTGGATGAGTTCTACGGCGACTTCAAAAAGAAACTCGAAGTAGCCGAAAGCCCTGATAGCGGCATGCGCGCCAACCAGCCGGTGATGACCGACATCCCATGCCTGACATGCGGCCGTCCGATGCAGATTCGTACCGCATCCACCGGTGTGTTCCTCGGTTGCTCGGGCTACAGCCTGCCGCCGAAGGAGCGTTGCAAGGCCACCGTTAACCTGGTGCCGGGCGATGAGATTGCCGCCGACGACGAGGGTGAGTCCGAGTCGCTGGTATTGCGTGGCAAGCACCGTTGCCCGATCTGCAGCACGGCGATGGACGCCTACCTGCTCGACGAGAAGCATAAGTTGCACATCTGCGGTAACAACCCGGATTGCAATGGCTACGAGATCGAAGAAGGCACCTACCGCATCAAAGGCTACGAAGGTCCGAGCCTGGAATGCGACAAGTGCGGCAGCGAGATGCAGCTCAAGACCGGCCGTTTCGGCAAGTTCTTCGGCTGCACCAACCCGACCTGCAAGAACACGCGCAAACTGCTGAAAAGCGGTGACGCGGCGCCGCCGAAGATGGACCCGGTGAAGATGCCTGAACTCAAGTGCGAGAAGGTCAACGACACCTACATCCTGCGTGACGGCGCTTCGGGCCTGTTCCTGGCGGCCAGCCAGTTCCCGAAAAACCGCGAGACCCGTGCCCCGCTGGTGATGGAGATCATGCCGCACAAGGACGAGATCGATCCGAAGTACCACTTCCTGTGTGAAGCGCCGAAGAAGGATCCCGACGGTCGCCCGTCCGTGATCCGCTACAGCCGCAAAACCAAGGAGCAGTACGTTCAGACCGAGGTGGACGGCAAGCCTACCGGTTGGAAAGCGTTCTACGACGGCGGTAAGTGGAAGGTCGAGGACAAGCGCCAGGGCGCTTGATCGGCTGATCTGCCTACTACAAAGGCCGCCTGAAAAGGCGGCCTTTTTTTGCGCTTGCAGGAAACTTGGCTGATCCGTGACACTGTTCAGCCAGCATCACGCTTATTTCGTTGTGGAGACTGCCGTTATGGCCAACGAACTCTATACCCGTACCAATCAGAAAATTTACTTCGCGGGTTTGTCCCTGGAAGCCCTTGGCCGCGCCGAGGAAGGGAAGGAGATGAATGCCATCGCGCTGGTCCAGGCCGGGCGTGAGGCGGCGTTGTTCCACCTCTATGGCGCTTTGCTGGGCCTGTGCCATGAAATTGCCGGGTTCTACCGCTTGCCCCAGGCAGGCGCGCCACGCGCAGAAATGATCATGAACCGCGAAGTGCTGGACAGCATGGCGATTCCTGAATTGGCCGAACTGGTGGAAATGGCCCAGAGCCCCGACAGTTGGGTTGCGCGATTGCTCAAAGCGCATGCGGATATGTTCCAACCGCCGCGTGTCCCCCATGTGCCCAAGGGCGATGTGACGCAGCCGCTGATCGTGGCCGTTGCGCTGGAAGAGGATGAGCCCAAGCCGCTGAGCCGTGAGGAGCTGGAAAGCTGGCGTCAGGCGCTGAAGAAGATGGCGCTCAGGTTTCGTGAAGGCTTGAACGAGTGTTGAGGCGCTATTGCTGATACACACGAATCAAAACTGTGGGAGCGGGCTTGCTCGCGAATGCGGTGGGTCTGTAATGAATTCTTTACTGAAACTCCGCATTCGCGAGCAAGCCCGCTCCCACATTTGAACCCAGTTAGACAGGAAGTGCGGCGCAGGCCTCAATAAGCACCATTCATCAAGCCGCCAAGAAACCTGTTCAGATCCTCTGCGAGGCTGGGTGGATGACTGATATAATCCCGGTCTTTCGTGGAGAACAGACTTATATGCCAACGTCCTTTCTGGAAATTGTTGAACTGCCTGACGGCCGAATCGAGCTGCGCCGGGCTGAGGACGAGGGTTCTCTGGTTATTTTGGATTTTTCCGAGGACGCTAAGGCGTTCTTGCAAGGCCAGCACGTGGAAGTGGCGAAAGCCATGTTGAGCGTTGGTGTGCAGATGGCTGGTCGCCTGGCCGAAGGCGAGCCGGAGAAGGAAGATGGGCCGCGAGTGCTTCACTGAGTCTTCGCGATGAGCGTGCTTGCGTGGTGAGCAGGCTTTTTTTGTGGTGAGCGGGCTTGGCCCGCGTTGGGCTGCGAAGCGGCCCTGAAATATTTTAATGCGGTGTATCAGGTATTCCACGGTGCCTGGTTTTTGGGGCTGCTGCGCAGCCCAACGCGGGGCAAGCCCGCTCGCCACAACAAGCCCGCTCGCCACAACAAGCCCGTTCGCCACAACAAGCTCGCCTGCCACAACAAGCCCGTCCACAAGGCTGGCCTGCATCAGGCCGCATTACCCCAATCGAATATTCAAACTCTGCGCATCGCCCGTACGTGCGGCGCTGATCAGCTGTTGCTTGGCGGCCGCATTCAGCGGGTTCAACCAGCTCACCACCGTATGGCTGCGCCCCAGGCGCAAGGCTTCGCACGTCAGTTGCTGAGCACTTTGCGCGCCGCGTGGTTGCAGCAGCAGGATGCGCTCACGGTTGAGGCCTGCGTCCCGCAGCCAGGCCTGGGTCAGGCTGGCGGGCGGGGCGATCAGCGTCAGCCAGCGTGCGTCCTGCTCCTCGCTCAATTCGCGAAGGATCGGCGCCAGCAGGCTCAGGCAGCTCCCGGCAGCACCGCGCAACGACAGCTCACTGAACGCCTCAGGTTCGGAGCCCCAGGGGGCTTCGACCGTTTCCTTGAGGATGGGCGCAAGGGGTTGGGCCATAAAGGCCTCGAACAGCGACAGTTGTGTGTGTTGCGGTGTGTGCACGAGCTGCATGGTGCCTCCTTTAGCGGCGAATGACGCCGACGCTCAAGCCTTCGATCACCAGGTCCTGATCTTTCAGGTTCACTTCAATCGGGGCGAACTCAGGGTTCTCGGCCATAAGCCAGACCTTGCTGCCTTCACGCTTGAAGCGTTTGACGGTGACTTCATCGCCGATACGGGCGACGACGATCTGGCCATTACGGGCTTCGCGGGTGGTGTGGACGGCCAGCAGATCACCGTCGAAAATGCCCACGTCCTTCATGCTCATGCCGTGTACGCGCAACAGGTAGTCGGCACGCGGATGGAAGAAGGTCGGGTTGATGTTGCAGGACTCTTCGACGTGCTGCTGCGCCAGGATCGGCGCACCGGCGGCGACGCGGCCGATGATCGGCAGGGTCGATTCGTCGGCCTTGGCTTCAAAGCCAGGGATACGAATACCGCGTGAAGCACCCGGGGTCATCTCGATCGCGCCTTTGCGGGCGAGGGCCTTTAGGTGTTCTTCGGCGGCGTTGGGGGACTTGAACCCCAGTTCCAGCGCAATTTCCGCTCGCGTCGGCGGGTAGCCGTTGTCATCGAGGCAGCGCTTGATAAAAGCCAGAATCTCAGCTTGGCGTGGCGTCAGTTTTAGCATGTTGATCGCTCTGTCTTTTTATACAGTGACTGGGATTATATACAGTGAACTGCGCTTGGCAATCATCCTTTTTTGGCACGCCGCTGGACGGTCGTCTGCCACTCTTCCTGCAAGGCATAGACAGCGCTGCCTACAGGGCGCGAAGGATGTGATTAAATAGCGATGAAATAGATGACTGCCCGGCCGGAAAACGGACTCGCAGGCTTGACAAGACACACCCTGAAACGTATGTTTCAAACAAGTGTTTGTCAGGCGGAGTAGCCATGGCCCAGTCGGAAACCGTTGAACGCATTCTCGATGCTGCCGAGCAATTGTTCGCGGAAAAAGGATTTGCTGAAACTTCATTGCGGCTGATCACCAGCAAGGCTGGGGTTAACCTCGCCGCCGTGAACTATCATTTCGGCTCGAAAAAAGCCCTGATCCAGGCGGTGTTCTCACGCTTCCTGGGGCCGTTCTGTGCCAGCCTCGACCGTGAGCTGGAGCGTCGCCAGACCAAGCCCGAAAACAAGCCAAGCCTGGAAGACCTGCTGGAAATCCTGGTTGAGCAAGCGCTGGTGGTTCAACCGCGCAGCGGCAACGACCTATCGATCTTCATGCGCCTGTTAGGGCTGGCCTTCAGCCAGAGCCAGGGTCACTTGCGCCGTTATCTGGAAGACATGTACGGCAAGGTGTTCCGCCGATACATGCTGCTGGTTAACGAAGCCGCCCCGCGTATTCCGCCGATCGAACTGTTCTGGCGTGTGCACTTCATGCTCGGCGCCGCCGCCTTCAGCATGTCCGGCATCAAGGCCTTACGCGCGATTGCCGAAACCGATTTCGGCGTCAACACTTCCATCGAGCAAGTGATGCGCCTGATGGTGCCGTTCCTTGCCGCCGGCATGCGCGCCGAAACCGGCGTGACCGACCCGGCCATGGCCGCCGCGCAACTGCGCCCGCGCAGCAAGTCGACGCCGGCCGTCGCCAAGGCGTGATTGCCCCAGGTGTGCGCGGCGGCTAAGCTAGCCGCCATGCCGATTTCAGCTATTTACTCGCAACCCGTTGTGCTCACCGCGCTTTCCGCGCCAGGTGAGGGCAACGGGTTGTGTGCGTTATTTAAGGAAGGTTTATGACTGCTGCCCTGCAAGGTTCGTTAATGGTCGATGTGGCCGGCACTTGGCTGACGGCCGAGGATCGCCAGTTGTTGCGCCAGCCTGAAGTGGGCGGGTTGATCATTTTTGCGCGCAATATCGAGCATCCACGCCAGGTGCGCGAGCTGAGCGCGGCGATTCGCGCGGTGCGCCCCGACCTGCTGCTGGCGGTCGATCAGGAAGGCGGTCGTGTGCAGCGCCTGCGTCAGGGTTTTGTACGCCTGCCGGCCATGCGTCTGCTGGCGGATAAGCCGAATGCCGAATACCTGGCCGAGCAGTGCGGCTGGATCATGGCCACTGAAGTGCTGGCGGTCGGCCTTGACCTGAGCTTCGCCCCGGTGCTCGACCTCGACTACCAACGCAGCGCCGTGGTCGGCACCCGTTCCTTCGAAGGCGACCCGGAGCGCGCTGCCGTGCTCGCGGGTGCCTTCATTCGCGGTATGAACAGCGCCGGCATGGCGGCCACCGGCAAACACTTCCCGGGCCATGGCTGGGCCGAGGCGGATTCCCACGTCGCGATTCCCAATGACGAACGCAGCCTGGAACAGATTCGCGCGAACGACCTGGTGCCTTTCGCACGCCTGAGCAAGCAATTGGCGGCGGTGATGCCGGCTCACGTTATTTACCCGCAAGTGGACGCCCAACCCGCCGGTTTCTCGCGTCGCTGGTTGCAGGACATTCTGCGCGGCGAGCTGCAATTTGACGGGGTGATTTTCAGCGATGACCTGTCCATGGCGGGGGCGCATGTGGTCGGTGATGCGGCCAGTCGAATTGAAGCGGCGCTGACGGCCGGTTGTGATATGGGCTTGGTCTGCAATGACCGGGCGGCTGCGGAGCTGGCACTCACGGCGGCGCAGCGCATGAAGGTCGCGCCATCGGCGCGGATTGCGCGGATGCGTGGGCAGGCGATTGCTTCGACGGAGTACAAGCAGGATCCGCGTTGGCTGACTGCGCTCACGGCGCTGCGCGATGCTCAGTTGATCGACTGAATATCGCGTCGCTGCCATCGCAGGCAAGCCAGCTCCTACCTTTGATGTGTGAATACGTTCAAGGGGGGGAGCTGGCTTGCCTGCGATAGCGATCTAACCGTCAACGCTTCTCTTGCTTATGGGGCAATGGCGCAAACAACGCCTCAATGTCCTCATTACCCAACTGCCAATCCCCGGTCGTGCGCCCATCCAGCACACCCGCCGCCAGGTCAGACTTTTCCTTCTGCAGGTGCTGGATTTTCTCCTCCACCGTGCCTCGCGCGATCATCTTGTACACGAACACCGGCTTCTCCTGCCCGATGCGGTACGCACGGTCGGTCGCCTGGTTTTCCGTCGCCGGGTTCCACCACGGGTCATAGTGGATCACCGTGTCGGCCTCGGTCAGGTTCAAACCGACGCCGCCGGCCTTCAGGCTGATCAGAAAAATCTGCAGTTTGCCGCTCTGGAAATCCTTCACCGGCGTGCGCCGGTCGCGGGTCTGGCCGGTGAGTAATGCGTAGGGCACGCCGCGTTTTTTCAGCTCGGCTTCGATCAGGCTCAGCATCGAGGTGAACTGCGAGAACAACAATATCCGCCGCCCTTCGGCAAACAGCTCTTCGAGCATCTCCAGCAGGCTGTCGAGTTTGCCCGAGCTGCTGCCACGGGCGGGCAGGGTGGCGTCGTTGACCAGGCGCAGGTCGCAGCACACCTGGCGCAGTTTGAGCAGCGCCTCAAGAATGATGATCTGGCTGCGCGCCACGCCCTTGCGGGTGATTTCGTCGCGCACCTTCTTGTCCATGGCCAGGCGCATGGTTTCGTACACGTCGCGCTGGGCCTCGTTGAGGTCGACCCAGTGGATGATCTCGGTCTTGGGCGGCAGCTCGGTGGCCACCTGCTCTTTGGTGCGGCGCAGCAGGAAGGGTTTTATCCGCCCGTTGAGGTGCTGCAAGCGCACCTCACTGGCGCGCTTTTCGATGGGCACGCGGTAATCGCGGTTGAAGCTTTTGACGTCTCCCAGCCAGCCCGGCAGCAGGAAGTGGAACAGCGACCACAGCTCGCCCAGGTGGTTTTCCAGCGGCGTGCCGCTCAGGCACAGGCGCTGGCGCGCATTGAGCTCGCGCGCGGCCTGGGCAGCCTTGCTGTTGGGGTTCTTGATGTACTGGGCTTCATCGAGGATCAGCACGTGCAAGGGCTGGGCGGCGAGGGTGTCGATGTCTTTGGGCAGCAGCGCGTAGGTGGTCAGCAGCAGGTCATAGTCCTGCAGGTTGGCGAAATGTTTCTTGCGACCCGCGCCGTATAGCGCCTGCACCCGCAGTTGCGGCGTGAAGTGCGCCGCCTCATCCAGCCAGTTGGGAATCAGGCTGGTGGGCATCACCACCATGCAAGGCCGGTCGAGGCGCCCGGCGGCTTTTTCGCTGAGAATATGCGCCAGGGTCTGCAGGGTTTTGCCCAGGCCCATGTCATCGGCAAGAATCCCGCCCACATCGAGCTGGCGCAACGACTGCATCCAACTCAAGCCTTCCAGTTGGTACGGGCGCAAGGTCGCGTTCAGGCCTTCGGGCGCCACGCAGGTGAAGTCCTTGATGTCGCGCAGGCGCTGGGCGAAGTTGCGGATCTTCTCGCCGCCTTCCCACTGCAGCGGCAGGTCTTCCAGCGGGTTCAGGCGAATGGCGTCGGCTTTGGCCAGGCGCAAGCTGGTGGTGCCGGTTTCCTGTAGGTAAAACTCGCCAAGGGTGGCCAGCACCGGCTTGAGTCGGCCGTAGGGCAACGCCACTTGCAGTGGGCCGTGGCCGTTGGGCAGGCCGGGAATATTCACCAGGATCAGCTCGTCGTCACGGCGCCGGGCGAGTTTCTCCGGGTTGAGGATTTCGGTGTGGGAACGCATCAAGTTGAGCAAAATCGGCAACAGGCTCAGGCGCTCGCCATTGACGATAATCCCCAGCTCCAGGTCGAACCAGTCGCGTTCCGGGCCTTCATCGACGGTGGCGTACCAGTCATCGACGGCACTGAGGTCGAAACCGAAATCTTCTTCTATTTGCAGCTCCCAACCCTCGGCGCGCAAGGTCGGCGAGGCGTTGAGCGTGAAGTTCAGCCACGCACTGTCATTGACCAGTTCGAACAGCTCGCCGGCACTCTCCGGCAACGCCTTGCTCTGGCGCGTGGCGATCTTGAAGCCGAGCAGGCGCAGTTGTTCGCGATAGGGTTGCTCCAGCTCCGGATGGCGCTTGATGCGCAGGCTCTGGGTTTCCTGGCGCACGATGATGTCGGCGTTTTTCTGCCCGCTGACATAGTTGCCCAGGTAATTGAACGACAGCGCCGCACGGTGCTGGATATAGCGCTGCATCTTGCCATTACGCGGTTCAAACGCGCTGAACTCCACGCTGGCCAGCCACAGGCGCGGCACCGGCCGCACCTCTTCCATAACCACTTGTGGCAGCACCACGCGGTTATCCAGCACGGCCTGGAGTCTTTCCAACAGTTCGGCATCTTGCGCAGCGGCCGGGTAAGCCAGGGTTTCCTGGACCTTGAGCAGCACGGCCGCGATGTGTTTGCAGTTGGTGTGTACCGGGCAGGTGCAGCGGCTGTCCACCAGGATCAGCGTGCCCTTGGCCGATTCGCGCAGCGAGATGGTTTGTCGGTAAACATTGCCGCCCGAGCCTTCGCAGCTGGCGATGATGGTGCTGTCGCCGGACTCGACGATGCGCACGCGGTTTTCCAGGGCGTAGCGCCGCCCGCGCTCAAGGCTTTGCTCTTTAAAGCGATTGGCCCACGAAGGGGCCAGGGGTTTGGTCAACGACGACGTCAGGGGCATGGCGCTGGATCAGTCCTGAATGTCGGGCGGTGGCGCACTGGGTGGTTTGGCGGTCAGCGACGTGATCTTGATCAGCAGCGCCAAGTGGCCGCCATCCAGGTAATTGAGCTGGTTGTTCTTGGTGCGCACGTCTTGCTGGCTCAAGTGTTCGCTGGCAATCACGCTGCCGTTGGCGTCGAACCGGTTGATCCAGAAATCCGCGTCGATATCGGTAAAGCGCCCCAACTGCAGGTTCAGCGTGCCTTCGATGGGGAACTGGCCGAACTGCTCCTGGCCATCGGTAATGGCCAGCTTCACCGGTTGCTCGCCCAGGTTCTGATCCCAGGCGCGGTGCAGCAATACGGTGTAACTGTTGTCCGCACTCAGCTTGTCGACGATGTTGCCCAGCCGCGGTGGGCTCAGCTTGTCGGTCGGCAACCGCGCAGCGCCGGCATCCCAGTTTTCCGGCGCGGCGCGGCTGTTGATCACCGGTTCGGCGTTCTGGCGCACCAGGATCATTTCAACCAGGTACGGGCTGTCGGCAAACGCCGAAGGTGCGACCACCACCAACATGAAGCTCAGAATGCGGAACAGGCGCATGGGGGCGTCCTTCAAGCAGATTTCGGGATGAGGCGCTCAAACAGCGCCTCCAGGGTATTAAAGCGTTCTTCGGCACGCTCCATCGGCACCATGAATTTGAACAGCGTAGCCCCTTCGAACTTGTAGCGGTTGGGTTGGCCCTGAATCAGTTTGATCAGCACCAATGGGTCCACCGGCGTTTGCGCCTCGAACTCGATGCGCCCACCCTGCGGCCCGGCGTCGACCTTCTTGATGCCCAGCTGTTCGGCCTGCAATTTCAGCAGCGTCAGGCGCACCAGGTTCTTGGTTGGTTCGGGCAGCAGGCCGAAGCGGTCGATCATCTCGACTTGCAAGTCCTTGAGGCCTTCTTCGTCGGTGGCCGAGGCGATGCGTTTGTACAGGATCAGCCGCGCATGCACGTCGGGCAGGTAGTCTTCGGGAATCAACGCCGGCAAACGCAGGTTGATTTCCGGGCCGCCGCCCAAGGGTTGGTCGAGGTTCGGTTGTTCGCCCTTGCGGATGGCTTTTACCGCGCGTTCGAGCATCTCCATATACAGCGTGAAACCCACCGCCTGGATCTGCCCGCTCTGGCCGTCGCCGAGCAGTTCGCCGGCGCCACGGATTTCCAGGTCGTTGGTGGCCAGTACAAAACCGGCACCGAGGTCCTGGGTATTGGCGATCGCTTCCAGGCGCTTTTCGGCATCGGAGGTGATCTGTTGGCGCGGCGGTGTCAGCAGGTAGGCATAGGCCTGGTGGTGACTGCGACCCACACGGCCACGCAACTGGTGCAATTGCGCCAGGCCGAACTTGTCGGCGCGCTCGATGATGATGGTGTTGGCGCTCGGCACGTCGATGCCGGTCTCGATGATGGTCGAGGCGATCAGCACGTTGAAGCGCTTGTGGTAGAAGTCGCTCATGACTTGTTCGAGTTCACGCTCGCGCATCTGCCCGTGGCCGATGGCGATACGGGCTTCCGGCACCAGTTCGGCGAGGTCGGCAGCGCATTTCTCGATGGTCTTCACGTCGTTGTGCAGGTAGTAAACCTGCCCGCCGCGCAGCAGTTCACGCAACAAGGCTTCCTTGACCGTGCTTTTGTTCTGCTCCATCACAAAGGTGCGCACCGACAACCGCCGTGCGGGTGGGGTGGCAATGATCGACAGGTCGCGCATGCCCGACACGGCCATGTTCAGCGTGCGTGGGATCGGCGTCGCGGTGAGCGTCAGAATGTCGACTTCGCTGCGCAGGGCCTTGAGCTGTTCTTTTTGCCGCACACCAAAGCGGTGCTCTTCGTCGATGATCACCAGGCCCAGGTTCTTGATCTTCACATCGTCCGACAGCAGCTTGTGGGTGCCGATCACGATATCGATCTTGCCCTCGGCCAGATCGGCGATGGCGGCGTTCACTTCCTTGGCGGATTTGAAGCGGCTCATCACTTCCACCGTCACCGGCCAGTCGGCAAAGCGGTCGCGGAAGCTGTTGTAGTGCTGCTGGGCGAGCAGGGTGGTCGGCACCAGAATCGCTACTTGCTTGCCACCGTGCACGGCAATAAAGGCCGCGCGCATGGCCACTTCGGTTTTGCCGAAGCCCACGTCGCCGCATACCAGGCGGTCCATCGGCTTGGGCGCCAGCATATCGGCGCGCACCGCTTCGATGGTGGTTTGCTGGTCCGGGGTTTCTTCGAAGGCAAAACCGGCGCTGAAGGTGGCGTAGTCGGCTTTCGGGTCGGCGAACGCATAGCCTTCACGGGCGGCACGGCGGGCATAGATGTCGAGCAACTCGGCCGCCACGTCGCGCACCTGTTCGGCGGCTTTGCGCTTGGCTTTCTGCCAGGTCTCGGAGCCCAGGCGGTGCAACGGCGCCAGCGCGTCGTCGCTGCCGGTGTAGCGTGCGATCAGGTGCAGGCTGGCCACCGGCACGTAAAGCTTGGCGCCTTCGGCGTATTCCATGGTGAGGAATTCGGCGGCCTGGTTGTCGATCTCCAGGGTCTGCAAACCCAGGTAGCGGCCCACGCCATGGTCGATATGCACCACGGGCGCGCCTTCGCGCAGTTCGGTGAGGTTCTTGATCACCGCGTCGTTGTTGGCGTCGGCGCGTTTTTCACGGCGACGGCGCTGCATCACGCGCTGACCGAACAGCGGGCTCTCGGCGATGAGTGCCAGCGCCGGGTCGTCCAGCAGCAAGCCTTCGTCCAGCGGTGCGATGGTGATGGCCAGGCGCTCTTTGCTGGCGACGAAATCCGGCCAGCTGTCGACGGTTTTCGGGCGCAGCTTCAAGCGTTCCAGCAGCTCCAGCAGCACTTCGCGACGGCCGGCGGATTCGGCGGTAAACAGCACACGGCCTGGGAAGTCGCCAATGAAATTCGACAGCGCTTCCAGTGGCTGGGTGGCTTTGGCCTGAATTGCCAGGTCCGGCAAGGTGCTCGCCGGGAAGCGCTCGCGGCCACTGCCGGCGTCCACGTCCTGCTGGCTGGCAACCACGCGCGGCCAGTTTTTCAGGCGGGCGAAGCAGTCTTCCACCGGCAGGAACAATTCGGCGGGCGGCAATAAAGGCCGCGACGGGTCGACGCGGCGCTCTTCGTAGCGGTTGCGCACATCGTTCCAGAAGTTTTCCGCCGCCTGCTCGATGCCCGGCAGCGAGAACACCTGGGTGTCTGCGGGCAGGTAATCGAACAGGGTGGAGGTTTCATCGAAGAACAGCGGCAGGTAGTACTCGATACCGGCCGGGGTAATCCCGCTGCTTAGATCCTGAAAGATCGGGCAGCGGCGGAAGTCGACGTCGAAGCGTTCGCGAAAGCGCGCCTTGAAGCGCGTGACCGCGTCTTTTTGCAGCGGGAATTCCCGCGCCGGCAGCAGCTTGATCGACTCGACTTTGTCGATGGAGCGCTGGTTGTCCGGGTCGAAGGTGCGCAGCGTCTCGATTTCGTCATCGAACAGGTCGATGCGGTACGGCAGTTTGCTGCCCATCGGGAACAGGTCGATCAACGCACCCCGCACCGCAAACTCGCCGTGTTCGTACACGGTGTCGACGCAACGGTAACCGCTGGCTTCCAGGCGCGTGCGCATCTGCTCCACATCGAGCTTCTGGCCGACATCCAGCACCAGGCTGCTGCCGAGCAGAAACTTGGTCGGCGCCAGGCGGTGCAGGGCGGTGGTGATCGGCACCACCAGCACGCCGTGGGCCAGTTCCGGCAGGCGGTAGAGGCTGGCGATGCGCTGGGAGATGATGTCCTGGTGCGGCGAGAACAGGTCGTAGGGCAGGGTTTCCCAGTCGGGGAAATGCAGCACCGGCAAATCGGGGGCGAAGAAGCTCAGCTCCTGCTCCAGCCGCTCGGCGCTTTGGCTGTCGGCGGTAAGCAGCAGGGTAAAGCGCTTGGCTGCGCTGGCAGCCTCGGCAATGGCCAGGCTCAGGGCGGCACCGGGCAGGTTGCCCCAGTGCTGTTTACCTGCCGCGGCAGGGAGAAGCGGTAGACGCAGAACGGGCACGGAAGGTTGAGCTCCAAGCGTTGCGACAAAGTCGGTAATTGTAGCGGTCCAAGGTGCCGCCTGTCAGTTGCTGACTGAGCCTATTACGGTTTGCAGGAAATGTAGTGGCTAAGACAAACAATGGCGGGTTTTGACTCAATATGTAGTGCCATTTTGCGTGGATGTTTCGGAGGGTTACGGACAAGTTGGCACAATCGCGGCATGGGCGCTCTGCTGAAACCCGCGTGTTCCCTGGCTTGTAGCGGGGTGGTATTTTTTTGCAAGGGCTTTTTGTTGTGCTCGGCGCATTGCTCAACGGGCAGTCGGACGACATAATGTAGCCCCTTTTTTCTGCCCCTACATGTGGAAGGTTCCCGTGACTCAGAAGCCCGACCAGTGTCTTGGTGAATGGATCGACCGTGAAGCACTCGCTGAAGCGATGATTCCGCTTATCGGTCAGCTGTACCGCAATAACAATGTGGTGAGCTCGATCTATGGCCGCAGCCTGATCAACCAGTCTGTCATCGCGATTCTCAAAGCGCACCGCTTTGCGCGTCACCGTTCCGCCGACGACAGCGAACTCTCCGTCCACGAAACATTCCCACTGCTCAAAGCCATGAGCGAGCTCAAGCTCGGCGCGGCTTCGGTAGACCTGGGCAAGTTGGCTTACAAGTTCCGCAAGGAAGGTGCCGGCCGCAGCGCCGAGCAGTTCGTGCGTGAAGAAATGGCCGATGTGGTTGGCCAGCAAAACGCCGCAGCCCGCAAAGGCACCGACGTGGTGTTGTACGGCTTCGGTCGTATCGGCCGCCTGCTGGCGCGCATCCTGATCGAAAAAACCGGTGGCGGCGACGGCCTGCGCCTGCGGGCCATCGTGGTGCGCAAAGGTGCCGAGAACGACCTGACCAAGCGCGCAAGCCTCTTGCGCCGCGACTCGGTACACGGCCCGTTCAACGGCACCATCGTCATCGATGAAGAAAACAACACCATCACCGCCAACGGTAACCTGATCCAGGTGATCTACGCGAAGAACCCGGCCGAGGTGGATTACACCCAGTACGGCATTAAAGACGCGCTGCTGGTGGACAACACCGGTGTATGGCGTGATGCCGAAGGCCTGGGCCAGCACCTGGCCTGCCCGGGTATCGATCGCGTTGTGCTGACTGCGCCTGGCAAGGGCAAGCTCAAGAACATCGTGCACGGTATCAACCACGGTGAAATCACCGCTGACGACAAGATCGTGTCCGCCGCTTCCTGCACCACCAACGCCATCGTGCCGGTGCTGAAGGCTGTGAATGACAAGTTCGGCATCGTTAACGGTCACGTTGAAACGGTTCACTCGTACACCAACGACCAGAACCTGATCGACAACTTCCACAAAGGCGATCGCCGTGGCCGTAGCGCCGCGCTGAACATGGTGATCACCGAGACCGGTGCCGCCACTGCTGCTGCCAAGGCCCTGCCTGAGCTGGCCGGCAAGCTGACCGGTAACGCGATCCGCGTACCGACGCCGAACGTGTCGATGGCCATTCTCAACCTCAACCTTGAGAAAGCCGCCACCCGTGAAGAGATGAACGAGTACCTGCGCTACATGGCGCTGCACTCCGACCTGCATAAGCAGATCGACTTCGTTAACTCGCAGGAAGTGGTTTCCACTGACTTCGTTGGCTCGCGCCACGCCGGTGTGGTGGACGCTGAAGCGACCATTAGCCAAGACAACCGCGTTGTACTGTACGTGTGGTACGACAACGAGTTCGGCTACAGCTGCCAGGTGGTTCGTGTGATGGAAGACATGGCTGGGGTTAACCCGCCTGCGTTCCCGCGCTAAGCCTTTGCGCTAAATGAAAAAGCCCCGACTGGTTCGGGGCTTTTTTGTGTCTGTTGGTTTTGTGGTGAATGTCAGGGCCTCATCGCGTGCAAGCCCGGCTCCCACAGTTTTGATATGTGAACACCTTCAAATGTGGGCGCTGGCTTGCCTGCGATAGCGGTCTATCAGGCGCCGCCAACCACCGAAGCCTGCGCCGTCCGCAATTCATGCCGATTGCCTTTAAACAGCACCAGCGTCGCAATCAACCCCAGCACCGCCGCGCCACTCAGCCAAATCCCCGGTGCCGCCTTGTTATCCAGCACATGGATCAGATAAGTACAGGCCGCCGGCGTAAACCCACCAAAGGTCGCCGTCGCCAGGCTGTAAGCCAGCGAAAATCCGGTGGTGCGCACTTCAATCGGCATGATCTCGGTAAGCGCCACCACCATCGCCCCGTTGTACGAGCCATACAGGAACGACAACCACAACAGCACAATCAGCAGGTGAGTGAAGCTCGGGTTTGCCACCAGCCACGACAGCGCCGGATACGCCGTAAGAATCGCCAGAATCGTCGCCGCGAGCAGTAAGGGTTTGCGCCCGATCTTGTCGGACACCGCGCCCATCACCGGCAGCCAGATAAAGTTGGAAATGCCCACGCACACCGTCACCAGCAACGCATCGAAGTCGGACAGGTGCAGTTCGGCCTTGCCGAAGGTCGGGGTGTAGGCGGTGATCAGGTAGAACGACACGGTGGTCATCACCACCAGCGCCATGCCGGCAATGACAATGCCGAAGTTCTGGCCGATCGAACGCACGATTTCCTGCAGGGTAGGGCGGTGTTTACGCGCCTGGAACTCAGGGGTTTCTTCCAGCGAACGGCGAATCACGAAGATCACCGGCACGATCAGGCAGCCGATCAGGAACGGCACGCGCCAGCCCCAGTCGCCCATATCTTCGGGGCTGAGCCAGTGGTTGAGGCCCACGCCGAGCAAACCGGCGAACACCACCGCAGCCTGTTGGCTGGCGGACTGCCAACTGACAAAAAAGCCTTTGCGGCCCGGCGTGGCGATTTCCGCCAGGTACACCGACACACCGCCCAGCTCGACGCCGGCGGAGAAACCTTGCAGCAAGCGGCCAAACAGCACCAGCAACGGCGCCGCAACGCCCAGGGTGGCGTAGCCAGGCACACAGGCAATCAGGATGGTGCCCGCAGCCATCAAGGCCAGGGTGATGACCAGACCCTTTTTACGGCCGTGGCGGTCGATATAGGCGCCGAGGAAGATTGCGCCCAAGGGCCGCATCAGGAAGCCGGCGCCGAAGGTCGCCAGGGACAACATCAGCGAGGCGAAGGCGCTGTCGCTGGGGAAGAAGGTTTTGGCAATGGCCGTGGCGTAGAAGCCATAGACCATAAAGTCGAACATCTCGAGGAAGTTGCCGCTGACAACGCGAAAAATCGCCTTGCCTTTGCCCGTTGTGGTGGACATGTCATGCACTCATCTTGGCTGTCTTATTAGTGATCCCTGGTCATCATTCGTCCTGGCTGCAGTTTTGTAACCATATGTGTATTGGCCACTACCGGCAATAAAAATTGATAGCAAGCTGACTAAATGCCACAAGTACCAAAGGCAGCGAGAATCAAATGTGGGAGCGGGCTTGCTCGCGAATGCGGTGTGTCAGTCAACTAATGAGTCACTGATACACCGCATTCGCGAGCAAGCCCGCTCCCACAGTGGATTTGTGATTAATTCAGGAGGGCGTTGCGCAGGCTGTCCGACAGGCCTTTGGGCGCCAGCCAGATACCGAGGTAGGCTTTCGCCAATTCATCATCGCCACTGCTGAACACCACCTGCGCATTGATCTCCAGGTCCAGCCCACGCCCAGGGCGAAAATCCAGGGCATACCGATCGCCCGTGCGGATGTTGCGGAAACTGGCGTGCAGTTGGTCCAGCTCTGGTTTCAGGCGGGCGAGGGTTGCAGCGGATTGCTGGCGTTCGAGGGTGGCCGTAGCGGCCTTGATCACATCATTGCGGTCGATGTCGCGAAAGTAATACAGCGCCAGGCGCACGGCCTTTCGCTGGTCCCAGGCCTGTCTGGCGCTGATATCCGCTGGAGCGTACAGCGCGGCTGCGTACACATCCGCCCAGAGATACACCAGCACCGCCTGGTTTTTCAGCGCCAGTTCATGAGACTGCGCCGGGAAGCCAGCCTGTTTGAGCCGGGCCGCCTCATTGGCATGCACCGAGAACGAAAAAATCATCATTAAACACAAAACCACATGCCGCATAATGGCCCCGCCTGCGAAGGTGCGTGTCAGCAGTGTAATGCCAGTTTGCAGTTCCTGTAGTAAAGGCAAGACTGGCCTACGACGCGACCAAGGGTTAATGTGCGCGGCGTTGAGCCTTATATAGACTGTGCCCCGGCTCACACACTTGAGCCAAAAATTTCCTTCATGCCCGCTGGCCGCGGCATGATTTAGCCAGGCGTCCAACCGTACGCCTGGCCTGTTCTGAGGAGTACGCATGGCTGTCTACAACTACGACGTAGTGGTACTGGGTTCCGGCCCGGCTGGAGAAGGTGCGGCAATGAACGCCGCCAAAGCGGGGCGCAAGGTGGCGATGGTCGATAGCCGTCGCCAGGTCGGCGGTAACTGCACCCACCTGGGTACCATCCCGTCCAAGGCCTTGCGTCACTCGGTGCGCCAGATCATGCAGTTCAACACCAACCCGATGTTCCGGGCCATTGGTGAGCCGCGCTGGTTCTCGTTCCCGGACGTATTGAAAAGCGCGGAAAAAGTCATTTCCAAACAAGTTGCTTCGCGCACCGGCTACTACGCCCGTAACCGCGTCGACCTGTTTTTCGGCACCGGCAGCTTTGCCGACGAGCAAACCGTCGAAGTGGTCTGCGCCAACGGCGTGGTCGAAAAACTGGTGGCCAAGCACATCATCATCGCCACCGGTTCGCGCCCGTATCGCCCGGCCGATATCGATTTCCACCACCCGCGTATCTACGATAGCGACACCATCCTGAGCCTGGGCCACACCCCGCGCAAACTGATCATTTATGGCGCCGGCGTGATCGGCTGTGAATACGCCTCGATCTTCAGCGGCCTGGGCGTGTTGGTGGAACTGGTCGACAACCGCGACCAGTTGCTGAGCTTCCTCGACTCGGAAATCTCCCAGGCGTTGAGCTACCACTTCAGCAACAACAACATCACCGTGCGCCACAACGAAGAGTACGAGCGGGTCGAAGGCCTGGATAACGGCGTGATTCTGCACCTCAAGTCGGGCAAAAAGATCAAGGCCGACGCCTTGCTGTGGTGCAACGGCCGTACCGGCAACACCGACAAGCTGGGCATGGAAAACATCGGGGTCAAGGTCAACAGCCGTGGCCAGATCGAAGTGGACGAGAACTACCGCACCTGCGTACCGAACATCTACGGTGCCGGTGACGTGATCGGCTGGCCGAGCCTGGCCAGTGCCGCCCATGACCAGGGCCGTTCGGCCGCCGGCAGCATTGTCGACAATGGCAGCTGGCGCTACGTGAACGACGTGCCGACCGGGATCTACACAATTCCCGAGATCAGCTCGATCGGCAAGAACGAGCACGAACTGACCAAGGCCAAGGTGCCTTACGAAGTCGGCAAGGCGTTCTTCAAGAGCATGGCGCGTGCGCAGATCGCTGGTGAGCCGCAGGGCATGCTGAAGATTCTGTTCCACCGTGAAACCCTTGAGGTTCTCGGCGTACATTGCTTCGGCTACCAGGCCTCGGAGATCGTGCACATCGGCCAGGCGATCATGAACCAGCCGGGTGAGCAAAATACCCTCAAGTACTTTGTAAACACCACGTTCAACTACCCGACCATGGCCGAAGCCTATCGGGTAGCGGCCTACGACGGCCTCAACCGGCTTTTTTGAGCGGCTCCGGCCGGTGGCCTGAGCCGGCCGGGGAGACCGATTTCAGTAATTCTCGAGGGTGGCAGTGGCCAAACCGGGAAAGTCTGTAATCAGGCTATCTACGCCGAAGTCGGCGAGCCTGCGCATCAGCGCAGGTTCGTTGACCGTCCACACGGACACGTGCAAACCCTGGCGCTGGGCTTTTTCCAGACGCTCGGGGGTGCACAGCGTCCAGTTCAATGCCAGGTACTCACAGCCGTAGTTTTGCGCGACCTTCAACGGGTCGAGCCAGGCGTATTCGGCCACCAGACCGCGTGACAGGTCGGGGGTGAGTTCCACCGCTGCTTTTAATACTTCCCGCGAACTTGAAGTGACGGTGACCTTGTCCATCAGGCCATGTCGCACCGCCATCTCGCGGATCGCCAACACGGTGGTCGCGGCGCGGGTGCGTGAGGCGCTTTTGACTTCCAGCTGCCAGTGATCGAAGTTGCACTGTTCGAACAGTTCTTCCAAGCGCGGAATCGGGCACGGTTTGACCCAGCCTGGGCCACCTTTGCGCGCGTCCATCTTTACCAGGTCCGCCGCCGAATACTCGACGACCTTGCCGCGCCGGTCGGCGGTGCGCTTGAGGGTCGGGTCGTGGATCACCATCAACTCGCCGTCCATGGACAGGTGCAGGTCCAGTTCGCAACGGCGTACACCGTGCTTGAGGCACTCCTGAAAGCTGGTCAGGGTGTTTTCCGGTGCTTCGCCTTTGGCACCGCGGTGGCCGTAAATCAGGGTCACAGTTGCTCCTTTGCGCCAGATAGCCTGGCGTAGTCAATACGTATTCAGAGGTCGTCGCTTTGTTCCCGCGCCAGACGGCGTTCCTGGGCCTGTTTCTGCAGGATATAGCGCGCCAGCAACTGGCGTTGGGCGTCGGTCATGGATTCGAACTCCGTGCCCACGTCAAAACTATCGCCCTTGGGGTCGCAATGCGTCACGCGTGCGCGCAGCAGCAGGCCGAGCGCCTGGGGCATCAGCACCAGTTTGACCGCCAGATGCGCGCCGGGCGCCAGGGGCGTGGGGTGTTGGAAGTCGATGCCGCCTTCGGAGATGATGACCGGCTGCGGCGCGCCGACCTCGTCCAGTAGACCACGGGCCATGATCTGGCTGAGCAGATCCACGCGTTTGTTCTGGACTTTGAGGAAGGCCGCCAGGCTGCGATCCTTCTCGCTGATCTGGCGCAGCAGGTGCTGGGCTTCGAATTCGCTGAGGTGCAGTTCGCTGAGCAGATTGAATAGCGGGGAATCATCCAGCAACACTTCCTTGCTCGCCGCTTCCGGGGCAGACAGTGTGCTGATTTGCAGTGCGATCATGTCGTCGATACGGTAGTATTCGCGGCGTTCTTCTTCATCTAATGTCGACATGGCGAACCCAAAGTAGCGGTAATGGTCTGAGTGTAAAGCTGCTTACCTGACCCCGCCACCGGGACGTCTTCTTTTCCTCCGAACAAGCCCCGACATGTTCAGACCTCTCTTCGTATTTATCGGCACGCGTTATACCCGTGCAAAGCGCCGCAATCATTTTGTGTCGTTCATTTCCCTGACCTCGATGATCGGGCTCGCCTTGGGCGTGGTCGTGATGATCGTGGTGCTGTCGGTGATGAATGGCTTCGATCATGAGATGCGCACCCGCGTGCTGGGCATGGTGCCCCACGCGACCATCGAGTCCGATGAACCCATCAACGACTGGCAAAGCCTGGCCGCCAAGGTCAAGCAGAACCCCAAGGTGGTGGCCGTTGCGCCCTTTACTCAGATGCAGGGGCTGCTGACCAACGACGGCAAGGTGCAGAAGATCCTGCTCAATGGCGTCGACCCGGCCCAGGAACGTAACGTGTCGATCATCGACAAGTTCATGTTGCAGGGCAAACTCGACGACCTGGCGCCCGGCAGCTTCGGCATCGTGATCGGCGACAAGGCCGCGGCCAAGCTCGGCGTGGGCATCGGCGACAAACTCACCTTCGTCGCGCCGGAAGTCACCGTGACCCCGGCCGGCATGTTCCCGCGCATGAAGCGCTTCACCGTGGTCGGCACCTTCCACGTCGGCGCCGGCGAAATCGACGGCTACCTGGGGCTCACCAACCTTACCGACCTGGCGCGCCTGCATCGCTGGCAGCCGGATCAGGTGCAGGGCCTGCGCCTGAAGTTCAACGACCTGTTCGAGGCACCGCGCGGCGCCTGGGAAATCGCCCAGCACCTGGGCGACTCGCAGTACTACGCCCGCGACTGGACCCGCACCCACGGCAACCTGTACCAGGCCATCCGCATGGAAAAAGCCATGATCGGCCTGCTGTTGCTGCTGATCGTCGCCGTGGCCGCGTTCAACATCATCTCCACCCTGGTGATGGTGGTGAACGACAAGAAGGGCGATATCGCCATCCTGCGCACCCTGGGCGCCACGCCGGGGCAGATCATGGCGATCTTCATGGTGCAGGGCACCGTGATCGGCGTGGTCGGCACCTTGATCGGCACCGCCGTCGGCATTCTGGCCGCGCTGAACGTCAGCGCCGCCATCGCCGCGCTGGAAAAAGTCATCGGCCACAAGTTTCTCAACGCCGACGTCTACTTCATCGACTACTTGCCGTCCCAGGTTCAGGCCCAGGACGTGTTGATGGTGGGCGGCGCCGCGTTGCTATTGAGTTTCCTTGCCACCCTGTATCCAGCCTGGCGCGCGGCACGTACCCAGCCAGCACAGGCCTTACGTTATGAGTGAATCGGGCATGAGTGAAAAAGCTATCTTGAGCTGCCGCAACCTGGGCAAATCCTACGAGGAAGGCCCGGAGTCGGTGGTGGTGTTGTCCAACCTGCAGCTGGAGCTGCATCCGGGCGAGCGCGTGGCGATCGTCGGCAGTTCCGGTTCCGGCAAAAGTACCTTGCTCAACCTGTTGGGCGGCCTGGATACACCTTCGGAGGGCAGCGTGTGGCTGGCCGGTGAAGAGCTGTCGGCACTCGGTGAAAAAGCCCGTGGCCAACTGCGCAACCGTTCGCTCGGTTTTGTGTACCAGTTCCACCATCTGCTGCCGGAATTCACCGCACTGGAAAACGTGTGCATGCCGCTGCTGATCGGCAAGACCGCGATCCCCGAAGCCCGCCAGCGCGCCAAGGCACTGCTGGAGCGCGTCGGCCTCGGCCATCGCCTGGAGCACAAACCGGCTGAACTGTCCGGCGGCGAACGCCAGCGTGTGGCCATTGCCCGTGCCCTGGTGAACAACCCCGGCCTGGTGATGCTCGATGAGCCGACCGGCAACCTCGACTCGCACACCGCGCAAGGCATCAAGGACTTGATGCTGGAACTGAGCACCCAGATGCGCACTGCGTTCCTGGTGGTGACCCATGACATGAGCATGGCCCGCCAGATGGATCGCGTGTTGCACCTGCAGGAAGGTCATCTGGTCGCCATCTGACCCGTTTCAAGCCTGGCTTTTTAAAGCCGGGCTTTTTCATTTTTTTAAACGGTGCCCGCGAATGTTCAGACCGTTATCGATTTTTATCGGCACGCGCTATACCCGCGCCAAGCGCCGCAACCGTTTTGTCTCGTTTATCTCGATGACCTCGATGATCGGCCTCGCCCTGGGCGTATTGGCAATGATCGTGGTGCTGTCGGTGATGAACGGCTTTCAGCGTGAAATGAGCACGCGCATTCTCGGCATGGTGCCCCATGCCACCATCGTCGGTGTGAACCCGATTGACAACTGGCAGCCCGTGGCCGCCGCCGCATTGAAGAACCCCGAGGTCACGGCTGCGGTGCCATTCACACAAATGGACGGCATGTTCTCCTACAAGGGCGCGATGCAGCCGATCGAGATCAGCGGCGTTGACCCGGCCCAGGAAGGCAAGGTGTCGATCGTGGCCCAGCATATCGTGCGCGGCAAACTCGAAGACCTCAAAGCCGGCGAGTTCGGCGTCGTGATCGGCGACATCACCGCACGGCGTTTTCGCCTGAACGTGGGCGACAAGCTGACCCTGATCGTGCCGGAAATCAGCACGGCCGCACCGGGTGGCATCACCCCGCGCATGCAGCGCTTGAACGTGGTCGGTATCTTCAAGGTCGGCGCCGAGCTGGATGGCTCCATGGCCCTGATCAACATGGCCGACGCCGCCGAGATCCAGCATTGGCAGCCGAACCAGGTGCAAAGCGTGCGCCTGGCGGTGAAGGATTTGTACGCAGCACCCAAGGTTTCAGCGGACATTGCCGCGAGCCTGGGCGCCGACTACAAACCGGATGACTGGACCCACACCCAGGGCAGCCTGTTCAGCGCCATGAAGATGGAAAAGACCATGATCGGCCTGCTGTTGCTGATGATCGTCGCCGTCGCTGCATTCAACATCATCGCCACCCTGATCATGGTGGTGAATGACAAAGGCGCGGACATCGCGATTTTGCGCACCATCGGCGCCACGCCACGGCAGATCATGGCGATCTTCATGGTGCAGGGCACGGTGATTGGTATCGTCGGCACCTTGATCGGCGGCGTACTGGGCGTGATTGCGGCGCTGAACGTGAGTGAACTGGTGGGCTGGCTGGAGCGCGTGACCGGGCAGCATATCTTCAGTTCGGACGTGTACTTCGTCAGCAACCTGCCTTCCGAGCTGCAAGGCGGCGATGTGCTGCTGATTTGCACGGCCGGGTTTGTGCTGAGCTTTATGGCGACGATTTACCCGGCGTATCGGGCGGCGAAGATTGAGCCGGCGCATGCCCTCAGGTATTCGTAAACGCTAAGTCGATCGTTCCCACGCTCCGCGTGGGAATGCAGCCCGTGACGCTCCGCGTCACTAAGAGCGGACGCAGAGCGTCCAGTGAGGCGTTCCCACGCGGAGCGTGGGAACGATCATCTGTGCCCTTTGGGCAACTCAATCACAAACCGCGTCCACCCAGCTTCAGACTCACAATAAATCCTCCCCCCATGCGCCCGCACAATCGACTGGGTAATCGCCAACCCCAGCCCCGCATGCTCGCTGCTGCCTTCACGGCGCGCCGGGTCTGCCCGATAGAACCGATCAAACAATTTAGGTAGCAAAGCCGCTGGAATACCTTCCCCAGTATTGGCGACAGTCAGCGTCACAGCCTGTGCGCTTTCCATGATCCGCACCCGCACCTCGCCACCCACCGGGGTAAACCGCAGCGCGTTATCCAGCAAGTTCGACACGGCCCGCCGCAACATGCCGCGATCACCCGCCGTTCGGGCCGTGCCCTCGCACACCAGATTGACCTGCGCGTCTTCGGCCAACAGCGCAAAAAACTCCAGCAACGCCCCCACTTCATCGTGCAGCGCCAGCGCTTCGCGCTTGGGCATCAGCAGGCCATGGTCGGCTTTGGCCAGGTACAACATGTCATTGACCAACTGCGCCATCCACTGCAACTCCTCCAGGTTGCTGTGCAGCGCCTCGCGGTAGTCCTCCAGCGGGCGCGGCTGGGTAAGGATCACCTGGGTGTGGGTCAGCAGGTTCGACAGCGGCGTGCGCAGTTCATGGGCGATATCGGCGGAGAAGGCCGAAAGGCGCTGGAACGCATCGTCGAGCCGACCCAGCATTGCGTTAAACGCCTGGGCGAGTTCGGCCAACTCCACCGGCATGTGCGCCTGGGGCAAGCGTTGGGTCAGGGAGTGGGCCGACACGCCGGCCGCCACTTCACTCATGCGCCGCAACGGCCGCAGCCCGCTGCGCGCAGCCCACGCGCCAAGCAGCGCGGTGGCCAGGGCGGACAAGCCGACCGTGAGCCAGATCAACCGCTGCATGCGTTGCAGAAAGTGCTGGTGGTGCGTGATGTCGAGGATCAGCGACAGTTGCGGCGAACCGGCTTGGTCGGCCAGTAACGGCGCGTTGTACACGCGATAATCGGTGCCGGCATTTTGCAGGCTGTGCAGGCCGGGCGCTGCGGGCAGCGTGACGCTCGGCGCGCCATCAAACCAGCGTTGGCCGGCGGCGCTGATGCGCAAGGCAAGGTCCGGCTGGCGGCTGAGTTCGGCACGCAGTTGCGCTTCTCGCTGAGTAAAGGACGCCAGTGAGTCGACGCCTTGCAAGGTGCTGCGCAGCGCGATCAGTTTGCCGTCGAGTTGCTGCTGGTCCAGTTCGATAAAGTGCGCTTCGCTGGCCTGGTTGAACAATACGCCAGCGATGAGCGAGACCACCGCCGTACAGCCGGCAAATAACAGGGCCAGGCGGCTGGCCAGGGACAGGCGCGCAATCAATTGCACCGTTCCTCCAGCACATAGCCCATACCGCGCACGGTGTGGATCAGCTTGGTGGGGAAGTTGTCATCGACTTTAAGGCGCAAGCGGCGGATCGCCACTTCGATGATATTGGTGTCGCTGTCGAAATTCATGTCCCACACCTGGGAGGCAATCAGGCTCTTGGACAGCACTTCACCCTGGCGGCGCAGCAGCAGTTCGAGCAAGGCGAACTCCTTGGCGGTGAGGTCGATGCGCTGGCCGTCGCGCTCGACGCGGCGCCGGATCAGGTCCAGGCGCAGGCCGGCCAGTTGCAGGGCGGTTTCCTGCGGCGTGCTGCTGCCACGGCGCAACAGGCTGCGCACCCGTGCCAGCAGTTCGGAGAAGGCGAAAGGCTTGACCAGATAATCATCGGCGCCCAGTTCCAGGCCGTGCACGCGGTCTTCCACCGCATCGCGGGCGGTGAGGAACAACACCGGGATTTCCAGGCCGGCACTGCGCACGGCGTGCAGGATTTGCCAGCCGTCGCGGCCGGGCAGCATCACGTCGAGGATCAGCAGGTCGTAATCGCCGGTCAATGCCAAATGCTGCCCGCTCGTGCCGTCGGCCACCAACTCGGTGGTAAAACCAGCCTCGGTCAGGCCCTGGCGCAGGTAGTGGCCGGTTTTCGGTTGGTCTTCAACGATCAGCAGTTTCATGGGCAACTCTTGGCAACAGGTGACGATGGGCTTTATACCGTGGGCGGCAGCGTCAGGGCGCAACCTGACAAAGTTGTAATCTAGCAGTCAGCTGGCTGGCAGCAGGGCCATCTTAAAGTGCTGAGCAAGCTGGACACACTTTTCTGGAGAAGCATCATGGCGTTGCGTACACCACTGTTATTGGCGGGCTGTTTGTTGGCATTGAGCGTTAATGCAATGGCCGACGAGGCCCACACCTATGCGTTTGGCCAGCCGGCACCGGCCGATAAAGCCACGCGCACGGTGGAAGTGACCTTGCAGGACATTTCCTTTTCGCCCAAGGCCCTGGACGTAAAGGCCGGTGAGACGGTGCGCTTTGTGCTGGTCAACAAAGGCCAGTTGCTGCACGAATTCAACCTGGGCGATGCGGCGATGCACGCCGAACACCAGAAAGAAATGCTCAAGATGCAGGCCAGCGGCATGCTCACGGCCACCGGCATGGGCAAGATGGACCACGCCGCCATGGGGCATGGCGAGATGGGCGGCATGAAGCATGACGATCCCAACAGTGTGCTGGTGGAGCCGGGCAAGACCGCCGAGCTGACCTGGACCTTCAACAAGGCCACCGGTCTTGAGTTTGCCTGCAACATTCCGGGGCATTATCAGGCGGGCATGGTCGGCAAACTGACCGTTGAGTGAGGCGATTCTTAAGGGCGGGAGCAAAGGCTGTTAGACTGGCGCGGTTTATTTAGCCAGGTTTCCGCCATGCATCCCGCAGCCGAACATTCGCCGCTGGGCAAGTCCAGTGAATACATCTCCACCTACACGCCATCGCTGCTGTTCCCGATCCCTCGCGCCGCCAAATGGGCCGAGCTGGGGCTGACTGCCGAAACGCTACCTTATAAAGGCGTGGATTTCTGGAACTGCTTTGAACTGTCGTGGTTGCTGCCATCCGGCAAGCCGGTGGTGGCCATCGGTGAGTTCAGCATCCCGGCCGAGTCGCCGAACATCATCGAGTCCAAGTCGTTCAAGTTGTACCTCAACTCGCTGAACCAGACCGCGTTTGCCGACACGCAGAGCCTTGAAGCCACCTTGCGCACCGACCTCAGCGCCGCCGCCGGCCTGCCTGTGAGTGTGCGCATCCGCAGCCTGGCCGAGGTTGAGGCTGAAGGCGTGATGGCGTTGCCGGGGGCGTGCATTGATGACCTGGACATCAGCGTCAGCAACTACGAGCACCCGCGCCCGGAACTGCTGCGGTGCGACGACTCGCGCATCGTCGAGGAGAGCGTGCACAGCCACCTGCTCAAATCCAACTGCCCGGTCACCAGCCAGCCGGATTGGGGCAGCGTGGTGGTGGAATACCGTGGCCACGCGCTGGATCACGCCAGTTTGCTGGAATATATCGTGAGCTTCCGCCAGCACTCGGACTTTCATGAGCAGTGCGTGGAGCGCATCTTTCTGGACCTGCAGCGGTTGCTCAAACCGGAGAAGTTGACGGTGTATGCGCGCTATGTGCGGCGCGGTGGGTTGGATATCAACCCGTATCGCAGCACGGAGAATGTGCAGTTCCAGAATGTGCGCCTGGCGCGTCAGTAACCCTCACACAAAACAACTGTGGGAGCGGGCTTGCTCGCGAAGGCAGTGTGTCAGTCGATAGATTCTTAACTGATACACCGCTTTCGCGAGCAAGCCCGCTCCCACATTTTGGTTCTGTGTTTGGCTTGGGGCCGGGTTAGATCCCGATATTGCCCAGGGTCACCACAATATTGCGCAAGGTCCCGGCAATACCTGGGTGGTCCAGCTCGAAGCGTTCCACCGCCAGGTTCACGCCATCAGCAATGCTTGGGTCCTGGATAGCGCCTTCCAGCGGTTCCTGAACTTCAAGTTCGGCAATCAATGATTCCAGCTCGTCGCGTTTCTCCGCCGACATCAACGGGTCGCTGTTCAATTGCTCGCGCAATTCTCTGACTTGGTCTTTCAGCTGTTCGCGGGCAGGCATGACGTTCTTCCTTTTATCGATAGGCACTGGCATAGACCGCGGCTCGCCGTGAAAGGTCTACGGGCTGACCTGTAGATTAATCCACCGGCGCCTTGAGTGCATGATCTCTATCAGGGCTTCTCGCCTTTAAGCTGGCGCAGGCTGATATCCGCCAGGCACGTGCCCAGCTCGCCAAGGTGATCGATCACCGAATGCACGCCCAGCCCATACAACGCCACCGTGGCTTTACCGCGCTTGTGCTCGCGTTGCTGCTCGGTCAGCGCCTGCCATTGTTCCGGCGACAGGCCGCACAGCGAGCCGCAGGACGCCAGGCCGATGGTCCACAACCCGGCATTGAGGCCCGATTGCAGCAAACGCGGCTCGCCGCTGACCAGCACACAACCTTCGAGGCGTTGGATATTCAGTTCCATCAAGGCTTGCCAGCAGGCGTGCGGCGCCGGCCAGCGGATCGTGGAGGGTGGCGTCGCTTTGAGCCACGCGGGCAGGGCAGCCGCCAGCGGGGTGGTGACCGCGGCGGGCAGTTCATCCAGCCAGGCGCAGGGCACGCCCTGGTCCTTGAGGCTGCGCAGAATCTTCAGCGCGCCGGGCGTAGCCTGGGAGCCGGGGTTGGGCGAGTCGGTGCGGGCCTGGGAACCGAAATCCACCAGGCAGCCACTCAGGCCAAACAGTACGGCAGTCAAGGTGGGAGCGCTGGCGACGGCAATTTCGGCGTGAGGCATTTCGACTTCCCTGAAATAACTATCCTGAAATAGCTACGACGCTATCCGCGCTGCATGACAAGCGGATGACACTTAACCTGTTTGTAGGAATTTTGTGCATTTTGCGTATGTCGATTCCTCGTTACTGCCTAAATCCACCCATCCGTCATATACTGACAGTCTTATTCAGGGCATAGCGCCCATGACAGACCATTCAAGGAGCCAAAGCTATGCGCTGGAGCCAGTACTTCGCTCAGCTATCTGTGTGTGCAACCATCCTGCTCGCCCCGTTCGCGGCCCAGGCTGCGTCGGAAGACGATCCATGGGAAAGCGTCAACCGCCCGATCTTCACCTTCAACGACACCGTTGATACCTACGCGCTCAAGCCGATTGCCCAGGGTTATCAATTTGTAACCCCGCAATTTGTGCAAGACGGCATCCACAACTTCTTCCGCAACATCGGCGATGTCGGCAACCTGGCCAACAACGTGCTGCAGCTCAAGCCGCACGCCGCCGGTGTAGACACCGCGCGCCTGTTGATGAACACCACCTTCGGCGTGCTCGGCTTTGTTGATGTCGGCACCAAAATGGGGCTGCAACGCAGCGATGAAGACTTCGGCCAAACCCTCGGCTACTGGGGCGTCGGCAGCGGTCCTTACGTGATGCTGCCGCTGCTGGGCCCAAGCACCCTGCGTGATGCGCCGTCCAAATACGTCGACAGCTACACCCAACCGTACCGCTACATGAACGATATCGGCTGGCGCAACAGCACCTTCGGCCTGAACATCGTTGATACCCGTGCCAGCCTGCTCGACAGCGAGAAGCTGATCACTGGCGACAAGTACACCTTTATCCGTAACGCTTACCTGCAGAACCGTGAGTTCAAGGTAAAAGACGGCAAGGTCGTCGACGACTTTTAAGCCGTGACGTTTTGAAATGAAAAAAAGGCGACCGCTATAGGTCGCCTTTTTTGTGCGCGGTTTTCAACGCATTTTCAAGATCCTGAGGCCCAGATGCTGGCGCTCGCCATCGTTTTTGGCCCACACCACCTCGGTGTCCGCTTCCAGGCCCGCAAGGGCGGCGTGCTCCGAATCGATGCGCACGGTCAGTGGGTCTCCCACCTGAAACTGGCGGGGTGCCTCAACCTGCATGCCGGAGCTGGAAAGGTCCACGCAAACCCCGGCAATCTCTTGCCCGGCGTGGATCAAAGACACATCGGCATCCACGCGCATGCGGATGAAATCGCGTTTTTCTTCGTAGCCGCGCTCATGTTCGCTCACGGGTTCCATCCTTACTTTGTGTTGTGGTGGTGACTGTTCTTATAACTCCCGGTGATTTGCGGTGTAAAGACGCCCGGCGACCATCGGCATGAGCTTGAAACCCCTGACGGATGGGAGTACCGTCTGCGCCTTAGAAGGGCACCTCTGCTTTACCGTTGTGCATGGGAGAAATCCCAATGCTTTGTAGGACAGAGAGGCTAGAAAGCGAATCCAGTACGTGAGCCCGGCCATTGCCGAGCCGCCTACGCCAACCTAATTCTGGCGCCGTTTGCCCACATGCAAAAAACCAGTGCCACGCTGCTGATAATCGATGACGACGAAGTAGTGCGCGCGAGCCTCGCGGCCTATTTGGAAGACAGTGGCTTCAGCGTCCTGCAGGCCAGCAATGGCCAACAGGGTCTCCAGGTGTTCGAGCGCGACAAGCCCGACCTCGTGATCTGCGACCTGCGCATGCCCCAGATGGGCGGCCTTGAGCTGATTCGCCAGGTAACCGAGCGTGCGCCGCAGACACCAGTGATTGTTGTGTCCGGTGCCGGCGTGATGAACGATGCTGTCGAGGCCCTGCGCCTGGGCGCCGCCGACTACCTGATCAAGCCCCTGGAAGACCTGGCGGTGCTGGAGCACTCGGTGCGCCGCGCGCTGGACCGTGAC
This sequence comes from Pseudomonas sp. 58 R 3, assembly GCF_900006605.1. Classification (NCBI taxonomy): domain Bacteria; kingdom Pseudomonadati; phylum Pseudomonadota; class Gammaproteobacteria; order Pseudomonadales; family Pseudomonadaceae; genus Pseudomonas; species Pseudomonas sp. 58 R 3. The sequence continues at coordinate 683,799 of NZ_CVTT01000038.1, forward strand.
CGCCTGCTGCTGGAAAACCAGCGCTATCGCGAAAAGCTCGAAACCGCCAACCGCGAACTCGAAGCCAGCCTCAATCTGCTCCAGGAAGACCAGAACGCCGGTCGCCAGGTGCAGATGAACATGTTGCCGGTGAGCCCGTGGACCATCGACGAATTCAATTTCGCGCACCAGATCATCCCATCGCTGTACCTGTCGGGTGATTTCGTCGACTACTTCCGCGTCGATGAGCGACGTGTGGCGTTCTACCTGGCCGACGTATCCGGCCACGGCGCATCTTCTGCTTTTGTGACCGTGTTGTTGAAGTTCATGACCACACGGCTGTTGTTCGAATCCAAGCGCAATGGCACCTTGCCGGAGTTCACTCCCTCCCAGGTGCTCGGCCACATCAATCGGGGCCTGATCAGCTGTAAGCTGGGCAAGCACGTGACGATGGTCGGCGGCGTTATTGATGAAGAAACCGGTCTTTTGACCTACAGCATCGGCGGCCACCTGCCGATGCCGGTTTTATACACTCCCGACAGTGTGCGTTACCTGGAAGGCCGTGGTTTGCCGGTGGGCTTGTTTAACGAAGCCACCTACGAAGACCACATCCTGGAACTGCCGCCGACGTTCAGCCTTACGCTGATGTCCGACGGCATCCTGGACCTGCTTCCAGAGCCTACACTCAAAGAGAAAGAAGCCGCCTTGCCCCAAAAGGTCAAGTCGGCGGGCGGCAGCCTGGATGGTCTGCGGCAAGTTTTTGGATTGGCCACGCTAGGGGAGATGCCGGATGATATCGCCCTATTGGTGTTGAGCAGGAATCTTTGATGAGTACCGGAAGAATCCAATTCGCCGAGCAAGACGGGACCTTCGTCCTGAAGTTTGTGGGTGAAGTGCGCCTGACCTTGTGTTCGGCGCTGGATGCGACGATTGAGCGGATCTTCACCGCGCTGAACTTCTCAGCGATCGTGATCGATCTGACCGAAACCCGCAGCATCGATAGCACAACCCTGGGCCTTTTGGCCAAGTTGTCCATTCTGTCTCGGCAGAAGGTCGGCCTGTTGCCGACGGTGGTCACCACCCACGAAGACATCACCCGGCTGTTGCAGTCCATGGGCTTTGATCAAGTGTTCAACATCGTTGACCGCCCGATCCCGTGCCCGGAATGCCTGACCGACCTGCCTTCGCAAGACCAGTCCGAGGAGATCGTACGGGTCAAGGTGCTGGAAGCGCACAAGATTTTGATGGGCTTGAACGAGTCCAACCGCGAAGCCTTCCACGACCTGGTCAACGCCCTAGAGCGCCACTGACCTTCAGTTGAAACCCAATCCAATGTGGGAGCGGGCTTGCTCGCGAATGCGGTGTGTCAGTCAGAAAATTCATAACTGACCCACCGCATTCGCGAGCAAGCCCGCTCCCACAGTTTGAACGGTGACTGGCTTGAGATCAGCAAACACAAAAAAGGGCGGCACCCTCACAGGTGCCGCCCTTTTTGTCGCTGCCTGCCTTACAGCTTGGCAGTCAACAACGCCTCCAGCTTCTCCTGGTCGCGAGCAAACTGACGAATCCCCTCCGCCAGCTTCTCCGTCGCCATCGCATCCTCGTTGGACTCCCAACGGAACTGCGCTTCAGTCAGATGCACCCGCGCTTCACCGGCATGGCCTGGCGCCAACTTGCGCTCCAGCTTGCCTTCATCGGCGGCCAGCTTCTCCAGCAGGTCCGGGCTGATGGTCAGGCGGTCACAGCCGGCCAGCTCTTCAATCTGGCTGAGGTTACGGAAGCTTGCACCCATGACTACGGTTTTATAGCCATTGGCCTTGTAGTAGTTGTAGATGCGCGTCACCGACTGCACGCCCGGATCTTCCGAGCCGGTGTAGTCGTTGCCGTTGGCCTTCTTGTACCAGTCGTAGATACGGCCCACGAACGGCGAAATCAGGAACACACCGGCTTCGGCGCAGGCCACGGCCTGGGCAAACGAAAACAGCAGCGTCAGGTTGGTCTGAATGCCTTCTTTTTCCAGCTTCTCCGCCGCGCGGATGCCTTCCCAGGTGGAGGCGATCTTGATCAGCACACGGTCACGGCCTACGCCGGCTTTGTCGTACAGGTCGATCAGACGGTGCGCACGCTTGAGAATTGCGGCTTCATCGAACGACAAGCGCGCATCCACCTCAGTGGAAATACGGCCCGGCACCACTTTGAGAATCTCTTGACCCACCGCCACCGCAAAACGGTCACTGGCCAGGCCCACGTCACCGTTGCAGTCCTTAACGCACTCATCCAGCAGCTTGGCATAGCCTGAGATCGAAGCGGCCTTGAGCAGCAGGGAAGGGTTGGTGGTGGCGTCTTGCGGCTTGAGCTTGGCGAGGGTGGAGAAATCGCCGGTATCGGCTACAACGGTGGTGAATTGCTTGAGTTGTTCCAGCTTGGAAGTCATGGGCGTGCTCTGTCCTGTGGGTCTGATGACATTACCCGAGCGCCGACAAGCGCTCAAGGGCGCAAATACATTCGGTCGTTTGCGCGGGCAACAACCTGAAAACAGCCGTTTGAATCACCGGCCATACTGCTAAATAGGAGACCAAAACCCCCGACAGGTTCAACCCACTCTACCGATCGTTCCCACGCTCCGCGTGGTAACGCATCCTGGGACGCTCTGCGTCCCGCCACCCACGCACGGCTCAAGCCCTGCATTCCCACGCAGAGCATGGGAACGATCATCACCCACAACTGTGGGAGCTGGCTTGCCCGCGAAAGCGGCCTGTCACCCACCAAACCCACCCACTGACACCCACCCTGCCAAATCACCGCCCCTCCAACAACTCCCCAGCCTGATCCAACAACGCCAATGGATCACTCGCCTTATGAATATCCACCGACAACAACTGCCTGAACCGCCGAGCCCCCGGAAACCCAGTCCCCAGCCCCAACACGTGCCGAGTAACATGATGCATCGCCCCACCGCTGGCCAAATGCTCGGCAATATAAGGCCGCAACTGCGCCAACACCTGCGCCCGACTCACCACCGGCGCCGCACTGCCAAACAACTGCTGATCCACCTGCGCCAACACATACGGATTGTGATAAGCCTCCCGCCCCAACATCACCCCATCAAACACCTGCAAATGCTCCTGGCACTGCTCCAGCGTCTTGATGCCGCCGTTCAGCACAATCTCCAACGCCGGGAAATCCTGCTTCAACTGCGCCGCCACGTCATACCGCAACGGCGGAATATCCCGATTCTCCTTCGGCGACAACCCCTCCAGAATCGCAATCCGCGCATGCACCGTAAAACTCGTACACCCCGCATCCCTCACCGTCCCAACGAAATCACACAACTCGGCATAACTGTCCCGCCCATTGATCCCGATACGATGCTTCACCGTCACCGGAATCGACACCGCATCCCGCATCGCCTTCACACACTCCGCCACCAGGGCCGGGTGCGCCATCAAGATCGCGCCGATCATATTGTTCTGCACCCGATCACTCGGGCAGCCGACGTTCAAGTTCACTTCATCGTAACCGGCAGCCTCAGCCATGCGTGCGCAGGCGGCCAGGTCGGCGGGGACGCTGCCGCCCAGTTGCAGCGCGAGTGGGTGCTCGGCTTCGTTGTGACGTAGGAAGCGCTCGTGGTCGCCGTGGAGGATCGCGCCAGTGGTGACCATCTCGGTGTAGAGCAGGGCGTGCTTGGAGAGCAGGCGCAGGAAGTACCGGCAGTGGCGGTCGGTCCAATCCATCATCGGCGCCACGCTAAAACGGCGTGACGGCTCTGAGCGGTAAAGGCTAGCGTTTACTGGAGATTCGGCTTTTTCGAAATTCATTAATACTGATCTTTTATACAGCAGTTTTTACCCGTTTTCCCTTGTTTTCTAAAGTCGGTTGCTACATTGTAGCGATCGAATTTGGCAATGTAGCAACTGGAAATGGGCACGATCACAGCACGTAAGCGCAAGGACAACTCAACAGCCTACACGGCGCAGATACGGATCAATCGGGATGGCAAGACAGTTTATCAGGAAAGCCAAACCTTCGACCGTAAGCAGGTAGCTCAGGCCTGGATTAAGCGACGGGAGACGGAGCTGGCCCAGCCAGGTGCTATTGAGCGGGCGAATCGGAAGGGGGTGACGATCAAGAAGATGATCGAGCAGTACCTGGATGAGTACGAGAAGATCCGGCCGCTGGGGAAGACGAAGAGCGCGACTTTAAGCGCGATCAAAGATACCTGGTTAGGTGAGTTAGAGGATTCAGCGCTGAACAGCCAGAAGCTAGTGGAGTATGCGCAGTGGCGGATGAGCGAGGAAGGCGGCGGTGTGCAGGCGCAGACGGTTGGTAATGATCTGTCGCACCTAGGCGCTGTGTTGTCTGTGGCGCGGCCGGCATGGGGCTATGAAGTCGATTCTCATGCAATGCCTGACGCTCGCAAGGTCTTGCGCAAGCTTGGCATGGTCAGCAAGAGCAAAGAGCGTAATCGCCGGCCCACACTCGATGAGTTGGACAAGCTCATGGGGCATTTCTTCGAGATGCAGAAGCGCCGGCCGGATTCTATTCACATGCCGAAGATGATTGCATTCGCACTGTTCTCTACACGCCGGCAGGAAGAGATCACGCGTATACGTTGGGAGGATCTCGACCTTGTTCGGCAGGCGGTGCTCGTGCGAGACATGAAGAATCCTGGGCAAAAAATCGGTAATGACGTGTGGTGTCATTTGCCGGATGAGGCCTGGGCGATCCTGCACAGCATGCCTAAGACTGATCGGGAGATCTTTCCTTATAATGCAAAGTCCGTTTCAGCCTCTTTCACAAGGGCTTGTCCTTTGCTTGAGATCGAGGATCTGCACTTCCATGACCTTCGACATGAGGGCGTTAGTCGTCTTTTTGAGATGGACTGGGATATCCCTAGGGTCTCAAGCGTGTCCGGCCACAGAGATTGGAACTCTCTGAGGCGTTACACTCATTTGAGGGGGCGAGGAGATGCTTACAGGGGGTGGAAATGGGCCGCGAAAATAGGATGCGATGCTCAGTCAATACTATCGCATTCAGCAAAAAGTAATGGCTAAATGACACAGGTCGTCATATTCTGTGAGAAAATCACGGAAGACGACCTCTAACATGGGCAGAATTTATTCTCACTATCATGATGGTATAAATGTTGAGCTGATTAAAGCAGGTCGCCTAGATAATGACGAAAATGTATTTACAGTTATAGTCGGGAAAAATGGAGTTGGTAAAAGTCGTTTATTAGCAGAGATAGTCAAAGCTAATGCCGAGGAAAGGTTAGAGTTATCTAATTTTGGAAGTTCTGCCAGAAAGGCTATAGTTTGGAGCGGTGAGCCTAAGGTGATTGCGGTATCTACTAGTCCTTTCGATAAATTCCCTCCTCGACGTAAAGCTGACATAGAAGGTAATACAAATTATCGTTATGTCGGTATGAGGACTGAAGGTCTCTATCAACCTTCATCAGCGGTATCTTTAATATCCTCTGCCGCTAAAGGCTTATTAGACCAGTTGCTGGTTCAGTCGGCGGGCCATAATTTATTGTCTGTGTTTGAATCTTTGAGCTTTTCCCCTGTGGTAGATTTTATATTTAAGCCGGGATACTTAAGAAGTAAGTCTGGTGTTTTTGTTGTTGATATTATTGAGGATCCGAGTTTAGAAATTGAACTTAGAAATTTGGATCGGGATTATGGTATACGAGTAGATGAGCGTTATTTTGGAAGTTTAAGATCGTTAACATTGTCCCAGCGTCATAAAGTCATTCACTCTATGATTAAAGTGAATAAGTTTTTAGCGCATAGGAAAGCTGTTGAGCTGACCGTTAATTTCGCAGGCGGGCTATCTCGCTTAGATGGCGTTGTTACTGACGACAGCTTTATTGAGTCCGTTCTAATTCTCATGAATGCGGGCTTAATGCGGTTGATGGATTTGAAGTTGCAGAAAGAAGGTTACGGTGAGTTATCTCTAAAGCGAGCAAGCTCGGGCGAGCAATGCCTGCTAGTTTTAATGCTTGGTATTGCTGGACATATTACCGATGGTTCTTTGGTGTTGATCGACGAGCCTGAAATTAGCTTGCATCCGAGATGGCAGGAAGAGTTTATGATGATGTTGATGAAGTCCTTTGCCTCCTATAAGGGTTGTCATTTCATCATCGCTACTCACTCTCCTCAGGTCATTGCGAGACTTAATAGTCGGGCGTGTTTTATAACTTCGTTATCGAAACATAGGATATATGACGCTGAGGAGTTTTATCAGCGCTCGGCAGACTATCAATTGGCAGAGCTTTTTGATGCTCCTGGCATTATGAATGAATATATATCTCGTCTTGCATTCAATCTTCTTGCTCGTGTCAAGGCAAACAAGGCGGTCAGCGAAGAATCTTCGCTTGATCTAGAACGTTTATTAGCTCTTGATGTACAAGTTGAAAGAGGAGACCCCGTAAAGGAGTTGATTAACTCGGTAGCAGAAGTGTGTAAGCATTATGCCAATAATTAATGCGCCGTTAGTATATAGCGAAGCATCACAAGCTAAGATTAATGAGAAGGTTGCCGATGAAAATTATTCGCACCGCGATTGGAGTTCGCCAGATCTAGAGGGTGTACGATGTGAAATCAGGGATTATTATAGAAATGTTCAGCGTTTACAGTGCGTGTATTGTTTGGGCGCGGTAGCCGTTAGGTCAGCAGCTGGTGCGCCAGTTGAGCATATTGTCCCGAAGTCTCAGTATTTGAACTTCATGTTTGAGCCCAAGAATCTCTGCGTTGTATGTCCTGACTGTAACGAGTACAAAAGCAAAAAAGAGGTTTTTGATCCGATACTGGTAGCTCCTCGGGTTAATTATCCACTGATGAGCAGAGCATTTCGGATTGTGCATCCTCATTTTGATGAGTATGGTGATCATATACTGAAATCTAATAGGGTTTATGTGGGTTGCACTGATAAGGGGGGATATACAGTTTATATTTGTAATTTAAATAGGTTTTTTACCCGGTTTGGCCGTTGCGACGAGTTTGTGGATGACGCGGAGCTGGTCCAAAAGTCGGAGCTTTTTTTTGAAGAGGGTAGGGTTGATTTATAAAGCTAACCCAGCCCTGAGTGGCTGGGTTGCTAATAAGCCTGCTTAATGTTTTCTATGTAGCTTTAACTGTTCATCTACAGCGGCTTGTCGTTGGTGATCTATGTATTCAGCTAGATCTTTCAAGTGAATTCCGAGAGCAGCCTTTTGGCTTTGGGCGCCTAGCCGAACAATCGGAATATCAATTTCACCTTGTAGGCGTTTCAGTTTGAATTTTTCAACCGTCAGGTTCATGTAGTCAGCGCACACTCTATCTAGTGGTATAACCGCGCATCCATCATATTGAGCCATGAGCAAGAAAAGCGTATTCATGCTGCTACTCCTGTCAAACACTCACCTATTTGAATTCTATTCACGCTAACCAGCGCCATCATTGGCCACGGCGACACCGAGTTGCCCACCATCAGCACCTGCGTCTTGTTGCTGAACTTGCGTCCGTCGTGCCCACGGTCGATCACGTAGTTATCGGGGAAGCCCTGTGCACGGTAAAGCTCGCGTGGAGTGAGCATTCGCATGCCAATATCGACGATTACATAGGGCGTGCCCTTGATCGTCACAGTGACGAGTGCAAGGCGGTCACGCGTGGTGATGGTGGCGGCCGGGTCGCGCAGGTCGTAGGTGTTGTCACTGCCGTAGTAGCCCATTAGGAAGGCAGCAACACGCATGGCGCCTGCTTCTACCTCGGGCGCCAGTTTGTACTCGACCAGGGCATGATGCTCGGCACCGGCCGTGATAGTCGGCACCAGCTCGTCCATGGCTCGGCCGACGCAGTTCCTGCGAAGCGTTGACATGTGCGCAGTGACGATCTGCTGCTGGCTGCCCGTGTGTGTCACGTTGTAACTGTCGTTATGCTGGGCGACGTATGCGACGGCCAGGGCAAAGTGACCACCCTTCACGCCGCTGCAGATTGTGCGTAGAGGATCGTCACCTGGCATGTTGCGCTGGCTGCTGCCATTGGCGTGTTCGGTGATAAAGGGCGCGAGTTGCGGCGTGACTAGGGCGAACCCCTGCGCACCGGTTATGGTCTTCGTCGGATCGTCTACGGACTGGCATCGCGCCAGGTCGTTGCCGGTGTGGTTGATGCTGACAATGAACGGGTTCTTGTGTTCGAGGACATAGCGCTTGGCACCCTTGCGCAGACGCTCCATGGTGTTGTTCACCAGTGGTCGTTTCACACCTGCAGCGCGGCCTTCTTCCTTGGTGAGGAAAATGCTCGGGCATGGAAGAGACCAATCGATACAGCTGGCGGCGGTACGGTAGGCTAACTGTCCCTTGGCTGGGGCCTTGAAGTGCGTCGGTTCCGGCCAACGTAGTGGCAGGCCGTCACGGCGAGCGATCAGGAACAAGCGTTCGCGGGTGGTGGCGGCGCCAAAGTCGCAGGCTTTGAGTTTGCCGTACATCAGGTCGTAGCCCATGGACCGCAGGTTGTTTTCGAAGCGACGCCAGGTTCGTCCTTTCCGTTGTGGATCGGGCACCAGGTACTGTTCTTGTACCGGTACCCGCTCGCCGGCAGCAGCGACAGTCTTGTCACGGCGCACGACTCGGCCAGTCTTGCTGCAGCGCTTCGCGATCAGCGGCCCCCACTGGAGGATCTGCACGACGTTTTCCATCGTGATCATGCGAGGGCTGACCTGGCCTCCCCATTTTTGGATGACCCATGACTGCGAACGGCTGGTGGTGCTGCGCGCCTGTCCGCCGGCAGCGAGGCTGTGGTGGGTGCATTCGGGGCTGGCATGCAGATGCGCAACTGGACGGCCGCGGGTCGCCAGTCGTGGGCACACGTCGTAGACGTCGGTGATGTAGTGCTCGGCGCTTGGGTGGTTGCGCTTGTGCATGCTGATGGCGTCAGGGTTATGGTTGATGGCGATATCGACCGGTATGCCGGTGCCCATCTCTTGGCCCATGGTTGCACCGCCGCCCCCGGCGAAAAGGTCCACGCGAATCTCGCCAGCGTAGTCTAGGCCGAATTGCGTTTTAACGATTGCATTGGTAATAGCATCAACTTCCCTCATTTCGCACCTCCATAGACGAATCCTTCGAGTGGAGGCAAGCTCAGTTCTATTTTTGGAAAAGAGGGCTGGCAATGGCTGCCGACGGTTTCACGTTCAATTCCCGCAGTTTGTCCATGTGGCTTATTTCTCCCGTCGGTGCTGTAGCGGTGATAGGAACTCTTGTCTTGATTTTCAAGCAGCCGGACGCGCCTGCTTGGTTTCAAGTTATCGGTAGCTTGGCTGCCGTGGTAACCGCCCTGATCGTGGCGAACAAACAAGCTCGTGATATCGCTAAAGCAAGGCGAAACCGTGATGAAGTAGTATTCCGACTCGTCTGTGGTGTTGCTAAGCGTGCTGCTGCCGTAAGTAGCCTCTTGTTTCAAAACTTCGACACTATGCAGTCGAACGACCGCGCTGCGCGGACTGAAATTATGACGACTGTTGAAGAACAAACGCTGGCTATGCGCGGTATCAATCCGGTGGATTTGCCGTTGCCCGATATGGTCGAGCCGTTTCTGATTATTCGGGGTGCATTGGAAAAGAGTGTTGTAATGGCACAACTGCTCTCTGACGGTTCGGCGGTTGATGTCTTGAAGTGCGTTACGACGCTTTCGCACAATTCTCAGGCCGTCAACATGGCGGCGGTGAAACTGTCGGAGATGCGGCTTTCGTAGAAACCTATTTTTGCTTTTATACCCCAAGGCAGGCTGCGCGAGCGGGCGTGCTGGAGCGGTTAGCGTTGCATCACTGAGCGCTGCCCCGCGCAGCTTTTCGTGGGGTATAAGTGCCTCGGCAGTGGCGCTGAGAGGATCAATAATGCCTGCTGCTGCGCAGCAGAGACTGTTTATTTCTAGCGTGTCGCCACCATTTGCAGTGCGGAGCAAAGCGGACAAGGCGCTGGCGTTGTTCTGTTGGTTCTTCATGCCGCTTTCCTCCGGTGTTCGATAGCGAGTTGGTCCATCAGGCGCTGGTGGTAGGTGTTGCGGGCTTCTGCGGCAGACCATGGACGGATGGTTTCGGCCATGGGTTCGATGCCGACCAAACAATCCCAGATAGCCGGATCAGGTGGCATGAGGTCGCGGCGTTCGGTAGCCAGCGCTATCAGGTCGGCCTTGTGGATGCAGGCGGGGAGTTCTGGTGCAATATCGAACCGATCACAGACGCGCCACCAGATACAGTCCTCGAAGTGCTCATAGGCACTGATCCATTGCTTGAGTGGCCGCGTCATGTCGCCCAGGTATGCCTCGGGAGCGTCATGAATTAAGGCCGCGAGTTTGTGTTCTTCCGGCACCAGCTCGGCGACGATGCAGCTGTGCTGGGCCACGCTGTAGAACTCGCGTGTGTGACCGTTGAAGCGGCACAGGTGGGCCAGTGCGTGCGAGATGTCCCGTGGGTCGATCATGTCGGCGTCGGGTTCGAGCAGGTCAAAGTGTTTGCCCGAATGGGTCAGGATCCAGTTCATGCTGCGTCTCCCAACTCGAATGGGTCCAACTGGGCAGCTATGTTCAGCGCCTTGTCACGTAAGGCAAGTGCTTGAGTCGCCTGGCTGTCAGATCTCACCGCTCGGAAGGTGTCGGCCGCTAGCTTGAGCTTTTCGGCAATGGCTAACAGGGTGAGGCGATCCAGTGGCTGATGGTCCAATATCAGCTGCAGGCGCCGACAACGCTCGGAGATCTGCTCCAGAGCGGTAGAGCCCGCTGACTCCCCCTCGTCCATCCCTTCAATGAATCCTTCTGCGTGTCCTTCGTCGTAGCCCTGAGCCAGACCATCCGTTAAGCCGCCTCTGTAGCCGACCCAATAAAGGATCGCGAGCGCGATAACGATGGTGATCAGTGCGCAGATTTGAATTACGGTCATGTGGTGTGCTCCTGGTGATTTGTTGGCTGGTGGTGGCAGCCGTTGTGTTACTGCTCTGGCTCGGTTGAGTCAGTTTGTGGCCGCGGCATGTCCTCATCCGCCCTGTAAGCGCGGATATCAATCAGTGCCGCGACATGCTTGATGTGGGCATACCTCAACGCCTTGACGCTGTGATCCAGGGTGGTCACCGGCAGCTGAATGCGGCCGCTATTGATCGCCTCGGTGAAAGTCTTCTCGTTGAGGTTCTTGAAGTAATGCACACGCAGCTTTTCCAGGGGGATAAGCACGTCGCCGAAGAGTTGGTGCAGCATCTCGACGGTTGCGCTATCCGGCGCGGGTTGTAGCCGTAGCGGTGTTTGACTGTTGTTGCTCATGGGTAGCGGCCTCCTTGCGTTTGAGTCGTGAGGGGTGATTCCAGGCATTCAGGCAGTGGCGTTTGGTCAGCTCCCGCAGATGCTCCGGCACTTCGAGGAGCGCGGCATTGCGCTCCTCGCGTGTGTGCATGGCGACGATCTGGCGGGCGTACTCCCTAGGCCACGTCACGGTTGTCTGCCGGGATGGCTGGCAGCTCGAGGCCCAGCTGACTTGCCAGCCAGGGCATGCCGGCTTGCCGGACCTTCGTCGACTGGCTGTATTGCATTCCGGCCGTCTCGTGGTACCAGTTGCCGTTCTTGATCCGCAGATATTCCCGGTCACGTACAGGGAACGCCGGGAGGTTGCGGTCAGTGAGCAAGCCCTTGTCACGCATCAGCGCGATCAGTTTGGGGCGGGTGAGGCCGAAGTACTTGGCGGCCTTTTCCAGGCTACGTTCCATCGCGACCTCCTAGGCTGCATGCGCGGCGGGAGTCGCCACGGCTGCCAGGTGAGTGATGGATTCGGCCACCATGGAGTAGATCTCCACGTCACTGCCGCACACCGTGAAGCACTTGCTGAATGGCTTCTTGACGCCGATGCTCATGATGGTGGTGATGCCCGTGCGGGTTTTGTTGCGATGGATTGCCAGGTTGATAGGTTGCTCAAAACCCATATCGAGGCTCAGCGCGCCGCCGGTTTGCACCAGGTCGAACACACGCTGCTTGTGTTCAATTTCGAAGACGCCGTAGCGGCGGTCTGCGTGCGGCACAGACGATGGATCGCTTGGGTTGGCGGGCCCGTTGACAATCTCCTCGATAAAGTCCGCAAGCTTAAGGTGCATCTTCTTGCTGTTGGTCAGGGTCAGCGTGTGGCGTTCGCTTCCCAGGTCAACAGTGAAGTGCGTGTCGGCTTTGCGGCGCTCGACTTTCAGGCGGAAGGCTAGGGCCTCACGCTGAACTTCGGCACGCAGCAGGTGGTTGAAGGTTTCGGTTAGGTTCACCTGGGCCTTGAGCAGGGTCAGGGTGCGATTGTCGAGTTTGTACTTGCTCATGCCGCGTGCCCCCCGCCGTTTGGATCGAACGGGCGGGGCGCGTTGCGTTCTTTCAGTTTGGGTTTGGACGCTATGAATGTGCAGCCAAGGTCTTTCGCCAGGCGGCGGATTTCAAAGATGCGGGAGGGGTTCGCAGCGGCCGGGTGGACGTGCAGGGTAGCTGTGGTGTGCATGGTGTTGCCTCGCTCTGTGGTGGAAGAGTGAAGCAAATATCAATCATTGGTTGATTTGTGTCAACAACTGTTGGTTGATATCGGTTGTTGAGATCTGCGGGCTGTTTGGGTGTGGTTGAAAGACGCTAGACAGTGTGGTGGCAAGATAGTAGCGTCCACTTATGAGCGTTCGGCATCCAGCGACTTTTACTCGCCTTGCTCCTGGGCATGACGGAATGTGTCGAATTTATAATCAGTAAGGATGCGAGTAATAAGCTTGAACTCTGAATTGGCAATTAGCATTGATTACAATAAGGAAAGAACTAATCCAGCTCAAATATTTGAAGCGATGGGTTTATATATAAACGCATACCGTGATTTATGCCAGGTCCTGGCTAACTCGGTTGAGTTAAAGGCTGACTTTGAATTTCAGCTTAATGGGATAGAAAAAGGGTCGATAATAAGTAAGTTAAGTCGTCTTAGAAATGGGGTTGATGACTTCTTTGAGCAATCTTTCTATAAGTCTGGAATGGCTCTTTTTGACGAGCTTTCAGACGAGTGCCAAACCGAAAGCGAAGAAGATGTAGAGGGGCTTGCTGTTACCTTGGAGAATAGGCTTGCAGATGAAATGCCTGGGAATTTAGTGGCGCCTCATGTGGATCGGCAAGGATTAGCTTTCGTCTTAAATAAGTTTTCATTAGCGAACAAGAAAATGCAGTCAGGCGAGACAGTGGAGGTTTTTACTTCTGAAGCTGATAAGCCGCACTCAATTAATACAAGCTGGAGCTTTACAGGCGATGCTGCCAAAATGTTCTTGGGTAAGACTGAGATTTTTGAAGGTAGAGATAAACTGTTTGCCATGATTCAAGTTAATGAGGGGAATTCGGTTTGGACATTCAAGAGCCCGGCAACCCAACAAAAATTCCCTGCAAAAATAACTCATAAGGAGTGGTTGGAAAGATATCAAGGGGGGCTGATTCCTGCCATTGGGCCGTTTGATATGTTAGATGCTGAGTTGTCATATGTTATATATACTCCGCCGGAGGGTAAGGGTAGAGTTCAAATTAGGAATGCTAAGATAAATAATGTGCTTGGCGTACTCCGTGGTGGGAATAGTGATAAGCAAAATGTCCTCGGGCTCTGATCCCCGGATCCGTAAGGAGCGTAAAGCAGTTTACGCAGACTTGAAGGCAGAGTATTTATATATCCTTATTCCTTTCATTTTGTTGGTTGCTGTTAAATTATATATAGGGGTTTGGAAGGATATTGTTCTGTCTGCGGATTGGTCATTGATATCTTGTATCGTTTTTGGGCAAGTGACCTTTAAGATTTCTAAAGCAGTTGCAAAGACAAAAAGAAAAACTAGCGAACAACATTATGGCTTATACACTGCAAAGCGTTTTCTACTAGTTGTAGTGTCAGCAGCGTTTTATTTCGGCATGATATCTAAACCAAGTCTATCTCTCGGATTTGCTCAGTTTGGACTGTTTTTGCTGGCGACTTTTCTCCATTTTTCTGACGGTTACACGGTGTATCTTTTGCAGCGTGATGATACGAGCAAAAGCTCCGGGTGATCTTGAGGGATGATTTGTTCAAGGGACTTTGAGTTGGATAATCGTTATAAAGATAGAGATGCGGAATATCAGAGCGGAGTTGATCGTTTCTGGGTGTCGAATTTTGTGACTCTTCTAGCGGTAGTAATCACGGTTTTTGGCGGTTTTTTAACGTTTAATCATCAGTGGGAACTGAATCGTAGAGATCGCCTGATTTCAGAGGCACACAAGGTTGCAGATGATCTCACCGTGCTTTTGTTTGATGGTTACAAGCAAATAGATAAGTTTAACTCTGCGGTGCATTACAGTACTGACTGGCGTGAGTTCGTCAGTGGTCCTTATACAGAGTATCTCACCTTTAAAAAAGGGTGGCGTCGAGATATGATTATTATGCATTATAAGGTAGAGAGGTATTTTGGTGAGGATATTGCTGATCAGCTAGTTAATACTGAGAAGCTTATTTCAGGTCAGAACTATGAGGATTTAAGTAGCCCATCTCCTTGTGCCATGCCTCCGGAAACAGAGCATAGCATGATGGTGTTAGCAGAATCGCTAGAGTGTGATATTAGGCATTCTGCGGTAATCAAAACTATGATTTTCAAGAGCTCTGAAAATTTGCTCGAAAATGTTAACTCTAACAGCAAAAATGCATCGCGGAATGTTCAAAATTTACGAATTTACGATAGGAATATAGTTTCGTATATAAGGGCTATAAATTCTCGTCTCACAAGTCTAGGTGAGGTTAGTGTTAAGGTTGATCGGGAGTAACAGTTTTTGTAATTCTACTCTGGAATAAACGAGCCCACTACCTTTCCACATATGTGAGTTTCTTCCGTAATGTCAATGATTGGATATTGCGGGTTGATAGGCCTCAGGAACTGACGGCCTGCATCTTCAACCAATACCTTAAAAGTGGCTTCATTAGTACGTGGAACTCTTGCAATTACTCTATCACCCGTCTTAGTTTCAGCTTCTGGATCAACAAAAATGATGCACCCAGTTGGATAGCTGCGACCTGGCCCGGGATTAGTCATCGAGTCCCCAAGGACCTTCAGCGCATATCCGCTTTCGCTGATTGTGACAGGACAAGAAAGCCACGACTCACCATCATGCTGCTCAAAATTTGACTCGCACCATGCACCCGCCTGCACCCATGAAATCAACGGGACTTTCCCAAACTGACGAGTCACCTCACGGACATTGCTTTCACCTACCGCGCCGATCTGGCGGACATTACTGTTTCCGATTTGCTCTTTTGGCAGTACGCCATACTCCAGCCACTCCCTCCGCACCTTCAGCCATGAGCACAGCACAACCATGCTATCAGCCTCAGGTATTGATTCCCCATTCAGCCATTTGCTGATGGCCTGAGTGCTTTTCTCGACTCCAACCTTCACCAAATGCTTATGAATATCCACCCCACGTCCCCGGGTGCGTACACCGGCATCGTCAAGTGCTTCATGAAGGCGCGCCGCAAAAGCTGCCCGTAACTCATTCTTATCAACCATGAGTTGATACTCTCACAGGGGTTGCGCAATAGTCAGTTGATGTTAATATCAACCGCGAGTTGATAAATGGAGGTTGCCATGTTGGACCCCGCAGATTTTCCGAACGCCATTGCGTTCGCATTTGAAGCAGTAGGCGGCATTGGAGCTGCCGCCAAGGTATGTGACAGGAGTTACCAAGCACTCAATAAATGGCGCTTGGCTGCCAGCCTTCCACGCACCGATTACACAGGTGAAACGCACTACGCGAAGCTTCTAGCGACTGCTGCAGAGCAAAAGGGCAACGCGTTTGACGCTGCCTGGCTGCTCAACGCATCGGCCCCGCAAAAAGCTGCAGCGTAGATAGAAAAAAGGCGACCCAAGGGCCGCCCAGTTCCTCCCGGCACACACCACCACAGTGCTGTCGGGTCGCGACGAAGGTAGGAGGGCACACCACATGCAAACCACCTCCCTTTATCGCGCTGCCAAGACACGGATGTCTTGGGTTGCTGCCTTTTCCACCACAGATTAGGCAGCTGTTGCGCCAGAGGTGAGCAATGGATTGTTCGTCTCGGCACGGTGCCGGTTTCGATCCCTAAGATCTAGCCGGCGTTTGGGCCCTTTCAAGCCACGCGGCAAATGTATCACCACTACACGTCGCGGGGCACTGGCAACTTAGTAGGATTAATGCCATGAGCCGAGTAGCTTTAAGCTGTGTTGATCGAGCGCAAAAGGAAATACTGACGCTCGAATTAGCCCTGTACCACGCCGCACGGGACTATCCCGGCGGTGCCGCAGCAATCGCCGCCACCACCGGCCGCAATGCCACCACGCTGCAGCACAAGTTGTCTCCCACCCATCCCTCGCACACCGTCAACATTCAGGAGTTCGGCGAGATCCTCGAACTGACCAAGGACCGCCGCATTCTTGATGCAGTGCACGCCCTTGTCGGCGACACGATCTGGCAGGAACTGGCTGAGGCGTACACCAACGACATGCCTGAGACCCTGACCACGGGTATAGCCATGTTTTTCCGGCAGGTCGCCGATTTGTCCGAAACCTGGGCCAAGCACATTGGCGACGGCAAGGTCGATGACCATGAGCTGGCTGAGATACGCCAGCTGGTGTTTCGAGGCATTCAGGGGTTGTTGGGCATGTACAACCGCGCCCGCTACGTCAATCAGACGACTTGTGGGGTGGAACGTGGCTGATATCGCTGACTTCGCAAATGACCTAGTGCAAGAGCGCATTGATCAGGCCGTCGCTGCACGCTTGGCGCTGATGTCCAACACGGCTCAGCATTCGCTGATGTTCTGTGAAGAATGCGATGGCCCCATCCCCGAGGCCCGTCGTTTGGCACAGCCCGGTTGCACGCTCTGCATTGAGTGCAAGACCGTCGATGATCAGAGGGCTGCCCGTTATGCTCGATGATGTGATCAATCAGTTCGCGGACTATGGTCTTGAGCCTGCTCAACCCTTGGTATTTGGCAAGCTTACCCGCTGCAAAACTACCCAGGACAAAGGCAAAGAAAAAAACGGCTGGTACGTCATCCACGAACACCGCACCGAAAAAAACGAGACGCTGATCTTCGGCAGTTTCGGTGACTGGCGGTCTGGCGATACTCAAAAGATCAAGGTCAAGCCCGGACGCATGAGTCCCGAAGAGCGGGAGGTCATGCGCGCTCGGCAGGAAGATGCCAAGCGTAAGGCCGCCGAGATTGCGGCCAACGCATCACGCCGAGCGGCCAACCGTGCTGCCGGCCTGTTCAAGCGAATGCCCGAAAAGGGTAAGAGCGCCTATCTGGATCGAAAGCAGATCGTTGGCTTCAAGGTTCGCTATGCGCCACGTACTGGTGCATTTTTGGTGCCTATGTGCAACGTCCGCGACCAGATCGTCGGCCTGCAGGTGATCTTCCCGGCCAAGCAAGAAGACACTGGCCGGGATAAGCAGTACTGGCCGCCCGGCATGTCAAAAGAGGGGGCTTTCCACCTGATCGGCCCCCACCCAGAGCCAGGCGAGCCGGTGCTGGTGTGTGAGGGCTATGCCACGGGCGCAAGCCTGCATATGGCGACGTCGCTCACGATCGCTATCGCCTTTGACGCGGGAAACCTGCTACCGGTTTCCAAGGCCATGCGCGAGCGCTTCCCCGGCTGCCCGCTGATCATCTGTCGTGATGACGACTGGAAAACCAAGCGCCCCAACGGTAACCCTTGGAACCCTGGCGAAGAGAAAGCCAACAACGCCGCGTTGGTTGTCGGCGGTCAAGTCGTAGCCCCGGTGTTTTCCGGCGAGCGCGAGATCAAGTGGACCGACTTCAACGACCTTCACGTCGCCGAGGGGTTGGAGGCTGTCCGCCGCCAGGTGCTCGCGGTGGTCAAGCCTCCTGCAGCGGGTGGCTGGAAGGACCAACTGGCCCGCACCGAAAACGGCTCCCTGATTGCGCACATGCAAAACGTCGAGCTAATCCTGGGCAATGACGAACGCTGGGCCGGTGTCATCGGCTACAGCGTGTTCAGCTCCAAGATCGTCAAGCTGCGGTCTGCGCCCTTCGGCGGCGGTGCCGGCGACTGGGCCGACATTGACGACATGCGAGTGATGAAGTGGCTCGCGCAGCAATACAACCTGCGGGTCAAAGCTTCCCATGTGATTGAGGCGGTCAGCGTGGTTGCCCACGACCACGCCTTTCACCCGGTGCGAGAGTACCTGGAGAAGCTGGAATGGGATCGCGTGCCACGCATTGAAACCTGGCTGACCGACGTGCTGGGCGTCCAGGCCAGTGAGTACTCGGCCAAGGTCGGTAAGCGCTGGCTCATCTCAGCGGTTGCCCGTGTGATGCGCCCAGGCTGCAAGGCCGACTCTGTGATGATCCTCGAAGGCGGACAGGGCGCCGGTAAGTCCACGGCCATGGGCGTCCTCGGCGGCGAGTGGTTCATGGATACGCCCTTCGCCCTCGGCGACAAGGACAGCTTCCAAGCGATTCGCGGCAAGTGGATTGTCGAGCTGGGCGAGCTGGACAGCTTCAACAAAGCGGAAAGCACCAAGGCCAAACAGTTCTTCTCTGCGTCCACCGATACCTACCGAGAGAGCTACGGCCGCAGAACGAATGACGTGCCACGCCAGTGTGTTTTCGTGGGCACCACCAACCAAGAGGAATACCTCAAGGACGCCACGGGAAACCGTCGTTACTGGCCGGTGTTCTGCAACAAGGTCGATCTGGAGCAACTGCGCGAGATCCGCGATCAGCTGTGGGCTGAGGCTCTGTTCTGCTTTGAAGCGGGCGATATCTGGTGGGTGAATAAGGACGAATCCAAGATGTTCGCCGAGGCTCAAGACGAGCGCTTTGTGGTGGATGAATGGGAAGGGCCAATCCTGGCCTGGATGGAAGAGTCGCAGATCGGGGAAACCGCCACCGGCAACGAGATCCTGACCCAGGCGTTGAAACTGGACTTCGGCCATTGGGGCAAGCCCGAGCAGATGCGGGTTGGGGCGATCATGCACCGGCTGGGCTGGCGCAAGCGGCGTATGCCCGCACTGCCAAAAAGCGGCGTGCGGCCATGGGCCTATGTAAAGCCTGCGGGCTGGGGGCGTGCGTCTGCGTTGCAGCAGGCGGTGATCGAGGAGCCTTGCTTCGATGATTAAGCGAATCGACGAGATGCTCAAACTCTGGGCGCAGGATCTGCATTCCCCCGTGCCGGATGGTGCTGGCGGGCCGAGTGGCGGCAACATGATCGCCATGCTGATGGAGTGCAAAGGTGAGTTGATACGCGGCACGCGTGGAAGTCGGGTGCTGCTGGATGAATCGGCCGACATTGAGCTGATCGTCAACAAGCACTTGCCGCCGCAGCTGTCGGTTGTCGTACGCGAGCACTACTGCAACCACGAAAGCTTCCTGTCGCAGAAGTACACCCACTGCGGATGCAGTCGAGATACCTATTACCAGCGGCTCCATGAGGCACACCTGCACATCGCCGGAATGCTGATGGGGAAGGCTGCATGATCCTCGGCATCACTCCGCGTGCCTCTGTCCTACTGTCCTGCTTTGTCCGACTGCGATTTGGCACAGTTGGACAGACGCAGGCCGCGCCGTTACTGGGCTGTCCTACTGTCCAACCTTTACCCGCCCCACGCACACATGAGCATAGCGGGCACGTAGTCGCGCCCATGGCGCGCACGCGTGCTTTTAACTTTCTCTCTATACACAAGAGAAAAGTAAAAAAGGTAGGACAGTAGGGCAGAGCCCCGTATTTAGGCGTCTGTAGCTGTCCTACTTCGATCCAGAATAGTGGGACAAGTAAGACAGGGCATCAGAAGCGATAGCCGATTGAATGCGTTGTCCCTGCGTTGCACCTGCGTCATACCTGTATTGCACCCGTATTGCGCTATGGCATTAAAACTCCCTTGCTGCCACCGGAATCCACCTGTAAAAAGTACCCATCTTCGATAGGTGCGACCGCATGCAGCGGGACACACCACCACACTGAACCCGGCCATTGCGCCGGGTTTTTGCGTTTATGGGGTAGGGCGATGACGAACGAGCAGCAAGCGCTTATTGATATGCCGATCTGGATGGTGATCGTGCTGTCCCTGGTCGGCGGCATATCCGGCGAAGCATGGCGAGCCGACAAAGCGGGGGTAAGCGGCTGGTCTTTGATTCGCCGCTTGCTCCTTCGATCCGGGGCCTGCGTGGTCTGCGGGCTTTCCACCATGATGTTGCTGCACGCTTCGGGCATGTCGGTCCTGGCGGCAGGGAGCATTGGATGCCTCACCGCGATGGCCGGCGCCGATGTCGCCATCGGGCTGTATGAACGCTGGGCCGCCAAGCGGTTGGGCGTGTGCGATGTGCCGCCCTCGGGCAGCGGTCAGGCATGATGCGCTGGAGGCCACGGAATACGTGGTCTGTAGCGGGGCGCGTCAAAATTGTGCGCCGAAAGTCGCCGGGGACCCTGGCGGCATTCGAGGGACACGGGGCATGAAACCCGCGGGAAAGCGTTAGCGGGTGGGCTGCCAGCTTACTGAAATTCAATCCATTGAAATTGAAAAGTTTCCATTGAAAAGCCGTTGAAAAGGAGGGCTTATGACGGATCCACTGTTTCTGTCTAAAAGCGCTTTCGCGGCTCGCATCGGCAGGACGCCGAGCTACATCACTTGGCTCAAAGGCAACAACCGCCTGGTGTTGTCGCCTGACGGCAAGATGGTGGACGTGCTGGCAACCGAAGCGTTAATCCTCGAAACCGCCGACCCCAGCAAGGCCGCCGTCGCGGCTCGACACCAGCACGACCGGATCCAGCGCGACGTTTACAGCCAACTGTCCCCCCAGGTCGAGCCGACTAACACGGCTGCGCCGCAGCTGCCTATTGCTGTCGGTGCCAAGGGCCACGACTTCCAAAAGGCTCGCGCCATGCGCGAACACAACCTGGCGCAGCTGGCCGAGATCGAGCTGCACAAGGCGCAAGGCTCTCTGGTCGGCAGGGATGCGGTCGAGCTGGGCGCTTACAACGCCGGGCGCCATTTGCGCGACCAGTTGTTCGGCCAGCTGCCGCAGCTGTCGCACAAGCTGTCCGCGATGACCGACCCTTGGGACATCGAAAAACACCTGGCGGCGACGCTGCGTAAAACACTGGAAGAGGCTGAACGCATGTCCTCATCCGACCTTGAACGTGCAATGACTTCGAGCTGACCTATGCACCCGGAAATCCCTGACGGTGAGAAGGTCTTCCGTGAGGCGTATTTCCGTGGCCTACGACCCGACCCCGACTTGTGGATCGACGAGTGGGCCGACGAGTACATGCGCATCCCGCGAGACACGGGCGCCCCTGAGCCCGGCCAGTACCGCACCGAGCGCACGCCATACGCTCGCGAGCCCATGCGCTGCCTGTCACCGGCTCACCCGTGCCGTCGGGTGATCACCATGGTGGCCTCGCAGTTGATGAAAACCCAGATCGCCTTGAACTGGATGGGCGGCCTGATCCACATGGCGCCGTCGAACATCCTCGCGCTGCTGCCCAGCCTGGGCCTGTCGAAGCGGGTGTCCGGGCGGATCAGCAAGACCATCAAGGCCACCCCGGAGCTGGCGAAGCGCGTAGCCGCCAGTCGCTCGCGGGATGCGCGCAACACGATGGACACCAAGGAGTTCGAAGGCGGCTCCCTGTACGTCACCACGGCAGGCTCAGCGGCCAACCTGTCCGAGCTATCGGCGCGCTACATCTACGGCGACGAGGTCGACCGATGGGAAAACGATGTCGGCCAGGAAGGTGACCCCATCGTTCTGGCGGAAACGCGGGCCACCAACTTCGGCCGCAACGCGAAGATCTACTTCTCCAGCTCGCCGACGATCAAGGGCGCCTCGCGGATCTCGGACTTGTTCGAGTCCAGCGACCAGCGTTACTACTACGTGCCATGCCCCACCTGCGGGCATATGCAGGTGCTGGAGTGGGAGCGGCTGCTCTACAACGAGGACTACAGCGCGGTTCACTACCAGTGCGCCGCGACTGAATGTGACGTCCTGATCGAGGAGCATCACAAAACCGACATGCTCGCCCGTGGCGAGTGGCGTGCCCATGGCAGCGGCGACGGCAAGAGCGTTGGCTTCCACCTCAACGCGCTGTACTCGCCGATTGGTTGGAAGGACTGGGCCTCGCTTGCCGAGGAGTTCGAAGACGCCAAGAAGGCCCAGGCCAAGGGCGATATGGGCCTGATGCAGGTGTTCTACAACACCCGACTCGCCAAGGTCTGGGACAGCGCGCAAGAGCAAACAAAGGCCGAAGTGCTGGTCGCTCGGGCGCGGCTGGAGACCTACACCCTCGGCAGCATGCCGGTGGGCGTGCTGATGCTGACCGGCGCCGTCGACGTCCAGGCCAACCGCCTGGAGCTGATGGTGATGGGCTTCGGTGTCGGCATGGAACGCTGGGTGGTCGACCACCAGGTGATCTGGGGCGACCCTGCCGATGAACGCACATGGGCGGTGTTGGACGAAAAGCTCAAGGTTCGATATCGGCATCCGTGCGGTGTCGCGTTGGCGATCCTTGCGACGGGCGTCGACTCCGGCGGTCACCATACCGACGAGGTGTACCAGTTCTGCCGTGTGCGGCGCTGGCGCAACATCTTCGCCATCAAGGGCGCGAGCAAGCCCGGCAAGCCGGTGATTGCTCAGCGGCCGTCCATGGTCGACGTGACCTGGAAGGGCCAGACCGAACGCGGCGGCGCCGAGCTGTGGTTCGTCGGTACCGACACCGCGAAGGACTGGATCTACAACCGCTACGCCTTCGAGGACGGGCCTGGCTCACTGCACTTTGCCAACGACCTGCCGGACGACTTCTTCGCCCAGTGCGTGGCCGAGCGCAAGGTCGCCCGGTACGTCAAAGGCTACAAGCGTATCGAGTGGGTCAAGGGCAAGGCTGAGCGCAACGAAGCGCTCGACCTGATGGTGTATTGCCTGGCGATGGCGCATTACCTGGGTATCAATCGGTACCAGGAACACGACTGGGAGCGGGTACGCCAAGCGCTGGCTCAGTCCGGTTTGTTCGACGATGTGTTGGGCGTCAAGCCCGTACAAGGCGAGCGCGTCGACGCTGACGAAAAACCAGCACCGGTTGCGGCGCGTCAGTCGCTACCTGCACCGCCACCTGCAGCAACTGTGGCCCAGCCGCGACCCGCCGCATCCCCACAACGCCGCAGTTCCACCAGCGGTTACCTGAAGAGACGCTGATATGTCGTTTACCCCGAAGCACCTCGACGCCATCGAGCGCGCCATTGCACGCGGTGAAAAGACCGTGCGCTACAGCGACCGCACGGTGGAGTACCGCTCTATCGACGAACTGCTCAAGGCCCGCGACGAGATTCGCACGTCGCTAAGCCAAGCCGCCGGGCCGCGCTCACGCGTAGTCCGGCTCTACCACGGAGGCAAGGGAATCTAATGGCTCGACATTATCCGACGCTGACCCGTAATGGATTCTTGCTGCCGTCGAACATCAAGGCCAGTTACGAAGGCGCCGGGGAGGGCCGACGTTCGGCTAGTTGGGAAGCCACCGACAACGGCATTAACAGCATCAATACCCCGGCCCTGCGCAACCTGCGAGCACGTTCTCGGGCGGCGGTACGCAATGATCCTTATGCGTTCAACGTCATCGACAAGCGCGTCAGCAATCTGATCGGCACCGGCATAACACCTAGGCCGACCACGGAAGACGCAGACCTGCGCAAACTTCAGCAGCAGCTGTGGGATGACTGGGTGGACGAGGCGGATGCCGATGAGCTGACCGACTTCTACGGCATGCAGGCCCTGGTGGCACGCACCGTTGAAACCGCCGGTGAATGCTTCGTGCGGTTGCGACCACGCAGCCCTAGTGAGGGCTTGGCGGTGCCTCTGCAGCTGCAGGCGCTGGCTCCTGAGTTTGTTCCTCACGACAAGTTCGAGACGGCCAAAAACGGCAACGTGATCCGCGCCGGGATCGAATTCAACCCGGCCGGTAAGCGTGTGGCGTACTGGATGTATCTCTCGCATCCGCGCGACTCGTCATCGCTGAACGCTGGTTACAACCAGTTGGTGCGTGTACCGGCCACGCAGGTGCTGCACATCTTCGAACCCATGGAGCCCGGGCAGCTGCGCGGCGTGCCGCGCTTGGCACCAGTGTTGAAGCGCCTGCGTAGCCTCGACAACTACGACGACGCGGTTCTGTTTCGCCAGGAGGTGGCGAATCTGTTCGCCGGCTTCATCAAGCGGCCGGCCCCGGACAGTGGGCAGCAGCCACGCGATCCTGTCACGGGGCAATTGCTGACCACCGACCGCGACGGCTTCACGCCGATGGTCGCGCTGGAACCCGGCACCATGCAGGAGCTGGGGCCAGGTGAAGAGGTGGAGTTCTCCAAACCCCCGGACGCCGGCAACAACTACCCGGACTTCATGCGGCAGCAGCTGATGGCTGCGGCGGCGGGATCGGGCACGCCTTACGAGATCCTCACCGGCGACATGCGCGAGGTCAACGACCGGGCGCTGCGAGTGGTGCTCAACGAGTTCCGGCGGCGTCTGGAGCAACTGCAGTTCGGCGTGTATGTGCACCAGTTGTGTCGCCCTGTGCGGGCTGCCTGGATGGACATGGCGGTGTTGTCCGGTGCCCTGGTGCTGCCGGACTACGCGCAACGTCGACGCGAATATCTGCGCACGCGTTGGGTACCGCAGGGATGGGCCTACATCCAGCCGGTGCAGGACGTACAGGCGCGGCGGATGGAAGTGCAGGCGGGCTTCGCCTCGCGCAGCGAGATGGTGCTGCGTACCGGTTACGACGCGGAAACGGTCGATACGGAAAACGCGGCCGATCTGGTCCGAGCCACCGAACTCGGCCTCAACTACACAACTCTTGAAGCCATCGAGGTGATCGATGACAAGGAACAACCATGAGCAAGAAAGCCAAACCTCGCGTTTATGACAAGGCCGGCAAGCAGGTCAAGGTTGCCGACAAAAGCTGGTACACCCTCCAGGCCAGCGGCGAAGCCGAGCAACGCAACATTGAAATCTTTGTGTACGGCGAGATCGGCGCCTGGGGCGTCACCGCCAAGCAGTTCGTGCAGGATCTGCGCGCCATGGATGACGGCGCGTCACCGGTGATTGTTGCCTTCAACAGCATCGGCGGGGACTTGTTCGACGGCCTGGCGATCCACAACGCATTGTCGCGCCTGGGCGAGCGTTGCACCGGTCGTATTGACGCCCTGGCGGCGAGTGCGGCCAGTGTCGCGGTATGCGGCGCTCACCGAGTGGTGATCGCGGCCAATGCCATGCTGATGATCCACAACCCATACACCTATGCAGGTGGGGATGCCGAAGACTTCCGCCGTGTCGCGGATGTGCTGGACCAGACCCTGGAAGCGATCATCGCGGCGTACAAGGCCAAGGCGCCGGACATCGACGAAGCCGAGCTGCGGCGCATGGTCGATGCTGAAACCTGGCTCACGGCTAACGAGGCAGTGGCGTTGGGCCTAGCCGATGAAGTGGGCGATGGCCTCAAAGTCAGCGCCTGTCTCGGCCAGGGCAGCGTGCTGCAGCGTTTCCAGCATGCTCCTGCTGAATTGCTTGCCCAGCTTGATGAAGAACCGGAAGTCGATCCGGCTGAGCCTGTCGATCCACCGGCACCGGCACCTATATTGGACGCTGCCGGGTTGGCGCTGATGGTCACCAAAGGGTGTGCGGCAGCAGGCATCAGCAACCTGGTAGACCCGATACTAGCGGCGACGAAGCTGGAAAGTGAAGCCGTGGTCCAGGCGGCGCTGACCAAGGCCAAAGCGCTACACGGCCTCTGTGTCGCGGCACGCTTGCCCGAACTGACCGTCGAGTTCATTACAGCCGGCCTGGACGAATCGGCAGTTCGCGCGCGGTTGTTCGACAAGCTGGTCAGCAGCGGCGGCGGTTTTGAAATCAACAACAGCCTGCCGCTGGATGATGACCCAGCCGCAACGATCAAGGCTAAACAGGTCGACACCCACTCAATCTGGGCCACCCGTCAGGCGGCACAGACCGGAACCTCGAAAGGAGCAAGAGCATGAAAATCGAATCGATGCACGCGGGCGAGTTCCTGCTGTCGGAAGGCGCTGGCAACATTTCCCGCGAAGCGATCAACGTCGCCGCTGGTGCCGCCTTGGAGCCTGGCCAGATTCTTGGCCTGGTCACACTCACCGGCGAGTTCGCCCCGTATAAGCCGACCGCCGAAGACGGCACCGAAAACGCCATCGCAATCCTCTATGGGCCGCTGGGCGAATCGGATGTGCCACGTCGCGGTCGCGCCATCGTGCGGCTGGCCGAGGTCAGCGAAGCACATCTGACCGGCCTTGATCCTGCTGCTGAAAAGGCCCTGGCTACCCACTTCGTGATCGTCCGCTAAGACTTTCACACCCTTTATCCATCCCGCCGCGTGCGGGATTTTTCGTTTCTGGAGAGTACCCATGGCCGATATCGCCATTTTTGAAGACGATGCGTTCAGCGTCTCCTCGCTGACCGCTGCAATCAATGACCAGGAATACCTGCCAGGCCGCATCAGCAGTCTGGGACTGTTTCGCGAAGAAGGCATCAGCACGCTGACCGTGCAGATCGAGAAGGACGGCGACACCCTGGCGCTGGTGCCAGCGGGCGAGCGCGGTACCTCAGGCCTGGTGGTTGGCGGTACCAAGCGTCAACTGATCCCGTTCAACACCGTCCACCTGCCGGAACGCTTCACCATCAAGGCCGATGAGATCCAAGGCATCCGCGCCTTCGGTACCCGCAGTGAGTTGCAGGCCGTGCAGGACGTGGTCAACAAGCGCCTGGCGAAAGCGCGCCGCCAGTTGGATGCCACCCACGAGTTCCAGCGTATGGGCGCGTTGAACGGTCAGGTCCTGGACGCCGATGGCAAGACGGTCCTGTTGGATATTTATAAATCCTTCGGCGTGAATCGTCAGAAGCTTCAGATGGGGCTGAACAGTCCAGACACCGAGCTGCGGGTCAAATGCGGCGAAGCGTTGGACATGCAGGAGGAAGCCCTCGGCAGCGTCACCAGCAGCGGCTCCCGCGCGATGTGCGGCAAGAACTTCTGGAACAAGCTCATCGTGCATAAGTCGGTTAAGGAGACCTACCTCAACACCATGCAGGCCGCGTCCCTGCGCGGTGATGCCCGTGAAAGCTTCGAGTTTGGCGGGATCGTCTGGGAGCGCTATCGCGGCAAGGTTGCTGGCGTTTCGTTCGTCCACGACGACAAGGCGCTGCTGATCCCTGAAGGCGTGCCGGACCTGTATATCTCGTCCTTCGCACCGGCCGACTACATGGAAACGGTCAACACCCAGGGCATTCCGTACTACAGCAAGATCGAGCCGCTGCCGTTCAACAAGGGCGTGGCCGGTGAAGCCCAGTCCAACCCGCTGCACCTGTGCACGCGGCCTCGGGCGCAGATCCTGCTGGAGATGTGACCGTGTCCTTCCGCGAACTGATCGACGACATTGACGCGGTGGTGTTCGAAACACTGGGCGATACCGCACGGATCGAGGGTCGTGACGAACCAGTGCTCGGCATGTTCGCGGCGCCCTGGTTGCAGCCCAAGCTCGGCAAGCTGAACACCGGCTTGCGCGAGCCTCGGTTTGAAATCCGCGTCAGCGATTCGGAAGGCTTGAAACGCGGGCTATTGGTCAGCATCGACTTGCCTGCTTTGGATGGCGGCGGCGATTACGACCTGCTGCAGCTGGAGCCGAGTGGCGACGGTCTGGTCGCCTTGATTCTGAGGTTACGGCCATGAGCATCGGTAGTTACTACAAGCCCTCGGCTGGCGGCGGCATGATCTCCATCCAGTCGTCAGCCGAAGACCTGCAGGCGTTTCAGGACTTTGCCAAGCTGGTGCCCAAGGCTGCTGCGACTGCTCACCGTCGAGCCATCAACAAGACACTGGGGTGGTTGCGCACGCACATCGCCCGTGCGGTTAGTCGGCAAGAGCGCATAGCTGTCGCGGCGGTGCGTCAACGGTTGCGCAGTTACCCGGTGTCCGGCGGGGCTTCGAGCGGCAAGCTGTGGTTCGGTTTGAACGCTATCGAGTCCAGCCGGATCGGCCGCGCACGGCAGACAGGCAGCGGTGTGTCGGTGGCGGGGCGGCGGTATCAGGGCGCGTTTCTCAAGAAGGTTTACGGAAACCAGCCGGACATTTGGATCCGTACCGCGAGCAAGCACTTCAATGCTGACGATTACCCTGACAGCACGGTGTCGCCGGGGCGCGGGTCGAGTTCGGGATGGGTGGCGGAAAACGGCAGTCGCTTTCCGCTGGCAAAGGCGAAGGTCTCTCTGGAGCAAGCCCGTCCCCATTTTGAAAGCTGGGTACAAAAGGCTGATGAACGCTTATTGGAAATCCTGAAACAGGAACTCAACTTTGAGCTGCAGAAATACCTCAAGAGGATCGGGTAATGGTTGACGAACCTTTTAGCCTGGACCAGCTGTACCAAGCGGTCGAGCAACACCTGGTGAGACATCTGCCAGGCGTTCAGACAGTGAGAGCTTGGCCGAACATTCAGGATCGCATTGCGTTACCGGCAGTGTTCCTGGAGCTGGCCGAGATCGAGCCCGGAACCGATATCGGCACGGGCGAAACTGCATTGGTGTGTAAGTTCGAGGCGCGAATCATTGTTGACCCCATCGATCCCTTGCATCAACAGCAGGCGGTGCAGTTGGTTACCCAACTCGCCGTTCTACTGCGGGCACAGACCTGGGGGCTAGCGGTCGAGCCAGCAGAGTTCGTCCAGGCCTTGCAGGATTGGACCCAGCCGGCTTTGGATGGTTACACCGTGTGGCTGGTGGAGTGGACGCAGCAGGTGTACGTCGGTCCTGAACAATGGCCATGGCCTGACCAGCCGCCGGGCATGCTGTTGTTTGGCTTCGACAATGATGTCAAAGAGGACTTTGTGCCAGCGGAGGACATTTGAGCGGCTATGCCAGCGCCCAGCATGACCGCATGCTCGCCGGGGTGGTGAAGGATTGTTATGTGGTGGCGCTCGACCTGGCCGCCTCGCCGCCGGTGTGCCGGGTGTCCGATGGCGAATGGGTCAGCGCCTGGGTGCGCTGGCACAGTATTGCCGCCGGCAAGGCCCGGCACTGGCGGGCGCCATCCATGGGCGAGCAGGGAACTTTGGTCAGTGCTAGCGGTGATGTGGCCCAAGGCACGTTCATCCCGGGTTTGTATGGCAATGCCGGCCCACCACCGGATAACCGCGATCATGTGGAAGTCTGGCGCTTTGATGATGGCGGCTCGCTGATCTACGACTGGCAGGCCAAGAGCTACAGCATCACCGTGCCGAGCGGTACGGTGACGATCAAGGTCGCCAGTACAGAGGCGGTCATCACGGACAGCGCTGTGAATGTAACCACCGGAAACATCAATCTGAAAGCAGCGGTGCTGATCGACGGTGCATTGCACGTTACAAAGGGCATCACCAGTGCCGGCGCGATCATTGATGCCGGTGGTAACAGCAATCACCACACGCATTAATTTCAATCCCCAACAGCCCGCCCAGTGCGGGTTTTTTTACACCTGGAGTTTGCCTTATGAGTAAGTCTCGAACTGATGGCGATTCGGCCGGGGCCGTCGAATCGATTGCGGTTGTGGGGTTGAAGCCCGCGCCGCTTGGTATTCCCGCGACTACTGACGCGGTGGAGTCCATCGGCCCCGCGCGTGTCTTTCGCGACAAGGTTTTCACCTCGCGAACACTGGTCCTGCCCAACGGCGAGACGCTTCCTGTTATTGCCGGTCGCGTCACCGCATGTGGCGATGATCAATATGCGTTCTTGAAAGCGCACCCGGATCTGGAGCAATTGAAGGAGTAATCACAATGATCGGAATGGACCGCCACACCGGTCAGCCCATTTCCGGCATCGCGCACTTGCGCCAATCAGTTCCAGACATATTGGGCACGCCGTTGGGCAGCCGCCGGCATCGGCCTGAGTACGGCAGCAAGCTGCGGCGTTTTGTTGACTTGCCCGTTAATGAGGGCTGGAAAAGCGCTGTTCAGGCGGAAGTCGCCCGCGCCCTAGGCCGTTGGGAACCGCGTTTGAAACCGGATCAGGTACGCGTCATTTCCGTTATCGGCGGGCAAATCAACCTGAAAATCGTCGGGCAGTACCTGGGCGATGCCGTCACGTTGGAGGTGGCCGTATGAGTATTGTGGATCTTTCTTCGTTGCCGGCACCGACCGTGTTGGAGCCGCTGGACTTCGAAGAGGTGTACCAGGAAGGGCTCAGCGTTTTTCGCGGGTATATGGGCGGCAACTGGACCGCCGCGCTTGAAAGCGACCCAGTGGTTAAGGTTTTGGAGGTCGGCGCTTACATCAAGGTCGGCAACCGCGCCCGGGTCAATGACGCCGGCAAGGCGGTACTGCTGGCACACGCGATACGCGGCGACCTCGATCACTTGGGAGCCAACGTCAATCTAAAGCGCCTGGTTATTCAGGCGGCAGATCTGCTGGCAGTGCCGCCGGTGCCGGAGGTCAGGGAGGACGACGACCCGTTTCGGGAGCGGATTCAGTTGGCATATGAGGGGCTGACCACGGCCGGTCCGCGTAACAGCTACATCCTCCATGCGCGAAACGCGTCCGGGCTGGTCGCGGATGCCACGGCCGAAAGTCCTGCGCCTTGTTACGTGACGGTGACGGTGTTGGGGCTGGACGGGGAGGGCGTTGCGTCACCAGCTCTGTTGGCTACGGTGGCCGCCGCGCTGAATGATGAAAACGTGCGGCCGGTTGGAGATCGGGTGACGGTGCAGAGCGCCCAGGTGATCCGTTACCAAATCAACGCGATTCTGCACATGACCAGCGCTGGCCCTGAAGCCGACGCCAGTTTGGCCGAGGCAAAGAATCGATTGGCTGCCTGGGTCAATCCGCGAAAGCGGCTTGGCGTCGAAGTAGCACGATCCGGTGTGGATGCGCAGCTGCACGTTGCCGGCGTTTCGCGGGTCGAGCTGATTGGATGGCAGGACCTGGCCCCGACCAAGGCTCAGGCGGCGTTCTGTACGGACTACACCGTGACGCTGGCGGGGTGATATGAAAAGCCTACTGCCGATCAACAGCACACAACTGGAACGGGCCATGGAGGCTACGTTTTTTGAGAAAACGATTGTCCCTCTGCGCGACCTCTATAACGCCGATACCTGCCCGGTGCATTTGCTGCCGCATCTGGCGTGGGCCTGGTCGGTGGATCGCTGGGATTATCGATGGACTGAGGCGACCAAGCGCGCCGCCATCAAGGCGTCTTACTACATCCATGCGCACAAAGGGACCATCGGTGCGTTGCGGCGTGTGGTCGAACCTCTTGGCTACCTAATCGAGATTATCGAGTGGTTCAAGATGGTGCCCGAGGGCATACCAGGCACCTTTGCGCTGAAAGTTGGCATCCTCGAAACAGGTATTACTGAAGAGATGTATGCCGAGCTTGAAAGGCTGATTGACGACGCTAAGCCGGTCAGTCGGCACTTGATCGGCCTGGCCATAAGCCTCGAAACCGTCGGGCATCTCAATGTTTTCGCAAGCTCTACTGATGGCGACGAGATTGACGTGTACCCGCCAGTTCTTCGCGACATCGTCACCACGGGGCGGATCAGCGCACCGGGACGCGAGCACACCGTCGACACCGTCAACGTCTACCCGCCAGTACCGGGCGTCATCGTCCTGACTTGCCACATAGGCGCCGCCGGCCGGGAACACTCCATCGACACACTGGATATCCACTCATGATTGATTCCAACTCTCAATTCTTTGCGATGCTCACCGCGATTGGTGAGGCCAAACAGGCCAACGCAGACGCTCTGGGCGTACCCTGGAAACTTACCGAGTTGGGTGTGGGAGATGCCAACGGCACCGACCCCATTCCTGACCGTGCACAAACGAAGCTCATTAACGAGCGTCGGCGCCGACCGTTGAACAAGCTCTCGGTGGATCCGGCCAACCCTAATATCATCGTGGCCGAGCAAATCATCCCGGCCGATGAGGGGGGCTGGTGGATTCGTGAGATCGGCTTGTATGACGCCGACGGCGCCTTAGTGGCTGTGGCGAACTGCGCGCCGAGTTACAAGCCGTTAATGTCCCAGGGCTCCGGTCGTACGCAAGTCGTCCGGATGAACTTCATTGTCTCCAGCGCAGCAAACGTTGTGCTGAAGATCGATCCGGCCGTTGTGCTGGCAACACGACAATACGTCGACGACTCAGTAAAGAATCTGGCGCCTATCGAGTCACCGGCCTTCAAAAAGGTGCCAACGGCTCCAACGCCGCCGCAATTCGACAGCACCACTAAGCTGGCGACAACTGAATATGTGCAGCGGGCGCTGGGGAGTTACTCAGGCCAGGTCAACTATGCCGGCGACCAGGTATTGACTGTTGATGACGTGGGTAGGCTGGTCAATTTTCCGCAGGCCTCGATCGCTACGTTGCCCCTAGCGTCGACAGCTGTACCTGGAGCGGTAATTACAATCGGTAGCTCTCTTTCGGGATCGGTCACTGTCAAGCCTCAAGGCGCGGACACCTTGACCAACTTACTGACGACTCCTGGACCATTTATTATTCCGAAGGGCACCCTCGGCGTATTCCGCAGGCTACTGGGTGGGAGCGGGTGGAGTTTCGACAGCGGCGATGCATCCCTAAGGTTCTCGCCAGCGCTGTCGTCGTGGGAAACAAAACCGCCTTTCACGAAGGATAAAAGCCTAGCGACTACAGAGTTCGTTCAAAAATCGCTCGGTTCTTTCGCGACGGCTCGGGGAGTCAACGCCTCGACAGTTCTAACGCTTGATGATGTAGGTGCCTCAATTGGATTAGGTGGCTTAGCGGCCTACACCGTCACGCTGCCACATGTAGACGATGTACCTGCAGGCGCTGCAATCGGGCTCCATTGTCGCAATGGGGTGGGTGTCACAGTCGCGAGTAAGACAGGTTCGCAGATCAGTCCCCAGGGTGCATTCCTTAGCCAAATCATTATGGCTGCTGGGGAGTCCGCGCTTTTGGTGAAAGAGGGTTCGGTGTGGTGTGTTTATGGCAGCGCGGCCTTGAAATACTCGTCGCAATTCGCTGCATCGCTCGGCACCAACGGTTATCAAAAGCTCCCCAGCGGGGATATCGAACAGTGGGGATTGGTTGTGAGCGTCTCGGCCGGCTCGGACACGGTAATTACTCTGCCAGTGGCGCTTTTGGAAGTGCCTAACAACATTCAGCTGACGTACGCCAACTTTACCAATGGTGAAAGCGTTGGCAGTTCGCCGGTATTGCAGGCGAGAAACAGCACGAAGGGAAGTATCACGGTGCGTAACCTATTAAACGGCAATGCATCATTCTTCTGGCGAGTGAGGGGTAAGGCATGACTGTCTTTTATAGTCCGATGTCCGGTTTTTTTTACGATGACGAAATCTGCACGTTTATTCCTGCTGATGCCCGTGAATTTAGCGCAGAAGAGCGAGACTCGTTGTTAGCCGAAGAGAGTCGGGGGAAACGCTTGGTATGTGGCCCGGATAACTGGCCGATGCTGGTGGACGCGCCCGCCCAATCTGAAGAAGAGTTAGCGGAGATCGAGCGTTACTGGCGTTCGGCGCAGCTGACGGCCACCGACGGTGTGGTTACGCGTCAT
Source organism: Pseudomonas sp. 58 R 3 (assembly GCF_900006605.1). Taxonomy (NCBI): domain Bacteria; kingdom Pseudomonadati; phylum Pseudomonadota; class Gammaproteobacteria; order Pseudomonadales; family Pseudomonadaceae; genus Pseudomonas; species Pseudomonas sp. 58 R 3. Next base: position 717,381 of record NZ_CVTT01000038.1, read on the forward strand.
CGTGACGAGCAGGAGGATGGATCGGACCTCACGCTCACTGCCGAGCAGTACGCTGAGCTGCAAGCCTATCGACGTGCGTTGCGCCGTTGGCCTGAAGCCGGTCAGTTTCCTTTGAGGGAACATCGGCCCTCTGCTCCCGAATGGCTCTCAACACTTGCTCAATAGACGCCTTGCATAGGGCGTTTTCTTTAACGTTATACACAACAAGCACCACCCCATTACGGCCTCGCTCTTGCGGGGCTTTTTCGTTTCTGGAGATCGAGCCTTATGAGTTTCTTTCACGGCGTTACCACGACCGACATCAAGACGGGCGCGCGCACTATTTCGTTGCCGTCGTCTTCCATCATCGGACTGTGCGACACCTTTACCCCAGGTGGACTGGATGGGGGCACAGCCAAGGCCGGCGAGCTGAAGTTGATCACCACTGAGCGCGAAGCCATTGCCGCTTTCGGTGCAAATTCTGCAATCACCAAGGCGTGTAAAGCGATCTACACCAAGGCCAAGGCGGTGATCGTCGCTATTGGCGTGCCGAAGCTGGAAGACGCGGCGCTGCAAACCTCGGCGATTATCGGCGGCGTTTTGGCGTCGGGTCAGCGCACCGGCCTGCAGGCGTTGCTGGATGGTAAAAGTCTGTTCAACGCGCAGCCGCGGTTGTTGATCGCGCCGGGTCATACCGCCACGCAAGCAGTGGCTACCGCGCTCGATAGCCTGGCGCAGAAGCTGCGGGCTATCGGCATCCTCGACGGCCCGGGCACCACGGATGAAGCGGCGATGCTCTACGCCGATAACTTCGGCAGTCGCAACCTGTTCATGGTTGACCCAGGCGTTCAGTACTGGGACTCCGATCTCAGCAAGACGGTTGATGCGCCGGGTTCGGCCTGGGCGGCAGGCTTGTTTGCTTGGACCGATGCCGAATATGGATTCTGGGCCTCGCCGTCGAACAAGGAGTTCACCGGTATCACCGGCACGACCCGGGCTGTCGAGTACCTGGACGGCGACGAGACGTGCCGTGCCAACCTGCTGAACAACGCCAATATCGCGACGATCATTCGCGACGACGGCTATCGCTTGTGGGGCAACCGCACACTTTCGAGCGATCCGAAGTGGGCGTTCGTCACGCGCGTTCGCACGTTGTTCATCCTTATGGACGCAGTGCAGGCCGGCCACAAGTGGGCCGTGGACCGCTCGATCACCAAGACCTACGTCAAGGATGTGACTGACGGCCTGGACGCTTTCATGCGCGACCTGAAAGCCCAGGGCGCAATTATCAATTTTGAAGTCTACCCGGACACCGAGCTGAACACCGCAAGCCAGATCTCCCAGGGCAAAGTTTATTGGCGCATCCGCTTCACCGACGTGCCGCCAGCAGAAAACCCGAATTTCCTTTTCGAAGTCACCGATCAGTGGATGACCGAAGTTCTCGAAGCAGCCTAAGGGGCCTAGTCAATGATTCCTCAAACTTTGTTCAACACAAACCTGTTTGTCGACGGCGTGAATTTCGCCGGCGATGTGCCGACTTTGACGCTGCCCAAGCTGACGGTTAAGACCGATGAATATCGTGCCGGTGGCATGGCCGGTGCTATCGAAATGGCTCAAGGCCTGGAAAAAATGGAGGCGTCCTTCGTCACCAAGGGCGTACGTCGTGAGTCGTTGAAATACTTTGGCTTGGCTGATGGCACGGCATTTAACGCGACTTTCCGGGGGGCTTTCAGGGGGCAAAAAGGCGCAGTGACGGCGGTGGTCGCCACCCTGCGCGGCTTGCTAAAAGAGGTCGATTTGGGCGACTGGAAAGCCGGTGATCCGGCTGAGATCAAGCACGCCATTGCGCCGTCTTACTACAAGCTCGAAATCGACGGGCGCGTCATGTACGAAATCGACATGGTCGCGGGTGTTCAAGTCGTCGACGGCAAAGACCAGCTCGCTGACATCCGCGCCGCACTCGGCCTCTAAGGGAATAGATCCAAATGAATCAAGTAAACGCTAAGAAAGTACCGGCCTGGTTGTCGCTCAGCGCGCTCTCCGCTGTCGTGACGCTCACGCGGCCAAGCAATGCTAATGGCGTACTGGTCGAGACGCTCACCTTGCGTGCCCCGGTCGTGCGCGAAGTACGGGCAGCCGACAAAGCGTCGAATGGCGACGAGGAACAGCGTGAGCTGATGTTGTTCGCCGGGTTGGCTGAGGTGGGCGTTAAGGATCTTGAAGGCCTCAAGCTGACTGACTATCGCCGTGTTCAAGCTGCGTATTCGCACCTGGTTCCCGAAACCGACTACACAGACGTGATGCCGTCTTGGTTGTCGGTGGCCACCGATCAGGCCGTAGTGACGCTTTCCTGTCCGAGTGAAATCAACGGGGTATCGGTCGATAAATTGCCCCTGCGCTCCCCGACAGTGGGCGATGTGCGCGCGGCAAATCGTGACGCTGTTGGCGATGCCGAGCAGCGGGAGCTGGTGTTGTTTGCCTCGCTTGCCGGTGCGCCTATCGCAGATCTGGAGGGCCTGAAGTTGGTGGATTTTAACCGCCTGCAGGCCGGCTATTTTCGCATGGACCAAGACGACGGGATTTGATCCTGTCGTCATAAAAATGGCCGCGAAGCGTCTGGCGGCGGAAACCGGATTTTCCGCCGCCGAGATTCTGTCGATGCCGTTTGCAGAAATGGTGTGGTGGCTCACGGACTGAGCCGCCTTCGATAAAACTACGCAAATGAGGGCCACGACATGGCGAACAAAATCGCCCTCGGGCTGGTGATCGGCGGCGCCGTCAGTTCGACCGTCGGTGCAGCGTTTAAAGATGTAACAGGGCGCATCAAGCGTCTTGAGGCGGAAGGCAACAAAGCGCGCGTTCTACAGCGCACTATCGGCGACACTATTCGCTTGCGTGATGAATGGAAGAAAGCCCATGACAGCGGCTCTGAGGGTGCATCCAAGCTGCTGGGCCGATTGAACTCCAATCTCGACAGTTTGAAAAAGCAGGGCATTGAGGTCGGCCGGCTGGAAAAAGCCTATCGTTCAATGGGGCAGACCGCCAACAAAGCCGAGCTTAAGGCCCGGGGCCATCAGCAACTGGATGCTGGTAAAAACGGCATGAAAAGCACAGTCGGCGCTGCTGTCGTGGGTGTCGGTATGCTGGCTGTACCGACCAAGGTCAGTGCGGATTTTGGAGCCATTGTTCGTGACATCGCGATCAAGGCCGGCATTGCCAACAAGCCACAAGAAAAGGAAATGTCTCGCAAGATCATCGATACCTCGCGCGACACCGGCATGGCGCGCAACGATGTGGCCGACGTGGTTAACCAGTTGGTGAGCGCCGGTATGGATTTGAGCAAGGCCCTGGAATATGCGCCAGTCGCGGCCAAGTTTGTCGTAGGGCAGGGATCGAACGGTGTCGACACGGCGAAGATGATCAACGCGCTGGGTCAAAACGCCAAGATCACTGACCCCAAGCAGATGCAGCAGGCTCTGGAAGCGATTGCCTACCAAGGGCAGGCGGGCAGCTTTGAGGCGGTCGACATGGCCAAGTGGTTCCCTGAGCTATTGGCGAACATGGGCAGCCTCGGTATCACCGGCATTGATGCGGTGACGCAGTTGGGTGCAATGCTGCAAGTGCAGATGAAATCTGCCGGCGGCGCCGATGAGGCAGCCAACAACCTCAAAAACTGGATGAGCAAAATCGGCTCAGGCGATACCGTCAAGGCGTATGCAAAGGCCGGTATCGACTATAAGGGCTCGATGCAGACCGGTTTGCAGAACGGTATGTCCACGCTGGAAACCAGCATGGCGTTGGCGCAGAAGTATATTCAAGCCACCGATCCCAAGCGCGCGGCGGCAATGGCCGAGGCCACGGCGAAAATCAGCAAGGAGTCTGACCCGGAGAAGGCGAAGGCCATGATGGCCTCGCTCGAGGAATCCTTGCGCACTGGCGACCTGTTCGCTGACATGCAGGTGAAGGCCGCGCTTTCTGCATATATGCAGAACAAGGCGTTGTACAGCCAGCTCAAAAACGATTCGCGTGATGCGACGGGCATTCTCGACAAGAACCTCAGCGAGCGGCGCGAGGCGTCTTCGCAGAAGTGGGCCGAAATGGCTCAGTCGATGGATGATGCCATGCGCAGTGTCGGGGATGCCTTGCGTCCGGTCACGGACACCGTGGCTGAAGCGTTGACCAAAGTCACCAAGGGTATTACCTCGCTGTCTGACAGCGCGCCCGGGGTGGTGACGGGCATCGCGGCGGTGGGTGGCGGACTTGTCGCACTGAAGGGGCTGCTCAGTTCCTTCAAAATTGCTAAAGGTTTACTCAACGTTGCGCGGGGCTCGCTGGGTGGCAAGTCCGGGGAAGTGCAAAAAGTCTTTGTGACGAACGCCCCGGATGGTGGCGGCGGTGATGGCAAGGGTAGCGAGCCCAAGGGAAAGGCCGGTAAAGCCCTGTCTTTGGTTGAGACCGGGCTCAAGGCCGTGGCCGCTCTCAAGGGTGACTCAGCTGATAGCGAGGGTAAAGATGATAAGAAGCCCGGGAAGTTGGACATTGTCGCGACGGGCCTTAAGGTTGTCTCCCTGGCTAAAGAGGCTGTGTCTGGTGATGACCACGCCGCTAAGACTAATGATTCGGCGGCAGGTGACGACGTGGTTCAAAGGGTTTTCGTCGTAAATGCGAGTGCAATGGGCGGATCTACTGGAGGCCCAAGCGAAACACGTCGGCGTGGTCGCGGTTCAAGGCGTAATCCTCCACGTCGTCGGTCTACAACGTCTCGTGCAGGCGGTGCGCCACGACCTTCAGTGTCGGCGCCACGCCCACCTGTGCCACGGACTCCAGCACCTGTACCGGCGCCACGTCCGTCAGTGCCACGGCCTCCGGCACCTATGCCGGTGCCACGTCCGTCAGTGCCACGGCCTCCGGCACCTGTGCCGGTGCAACGTCCATCAGTGCCACGGCCTCCGGCATCTATGCCGGTGTCGCGTCCGTCAGTGCCACGGCCTCCAGCACCTGTGCAGGTGCTGCGCCCGTCATTGCCGAGGCCCCCGGTGCTTGTTCCGAGTCCACCAGTTTTGCCGCCCTCGGTGTCTGTCCCGACTATCTCAGTACCACGCCCTACGGTGCTGGTCCCGCACTCGCCGATCCCTCCGGTTCAAGTGCCTGGCGGCGCATTGTCCAAACTGGGTGGGGTAGTGCAAGCGGTCGGCAAGATCGGTAAAGCTGCCAAGATGATACCTGGTGGCTCACTGATGGAGGCTGGCGCCATGGCATTCGATACCTATGAGAACGCCAAGACCAAGGACGAAAAGGCCGAGGGTTACGGCGCAGCCGCCGGCAATCTTGCTGGGACCATGGCCGGGGCCGCTGCCGGGGCTGCTATTGGCTCGGTGGTGCCGATTATTGGTACCGCAATTGGCGGGCTTGTAGGCGCTTACTTGGGCAGCATGGGTGGTTCGGCGCTGGGCGGAGCTGCAGGTAAGTCGTGGTTTGGAGGTGAGGATGAAAAGCCCGCTCCTCCGGTGACGCCGTTGCTGATGGCACCCCGGCCGGGGCCAGCCATTCCAAGCTTGGCGACCATGGGCAAGTCATTCAATGGCGCAAACGGTTCGGGTGCTCTGCTGATGGCTCCTGCACCGCAAGCGCCGGCGCTGGGTGATGTTACTCGCTCTCTGGCGGTGGCTCCACCGAGCAGGCCGGCGGCTGTGGCGATTCAGCCCAAAGAACCAGAGAAGCCCGTGCCGGCCAAAGTGGATCAGAAGTTTGAGTACTCGCTGACGATGCCGATCACGGTGCAAGGGGATGTGAAAGACCCGCAACGCTTGGCGCAAGACCTCATGCCGCACATGCGGCTGATGATGGCGGATGCGGCGAAACAAAACGCCGCGAAGCTTTACGACGAACCGCACCTGTAAGGGGGGGGGCTATGGCTTATATGGAACAGATGCAGTCGGGCCTCAAGTACCTGGTCGAAGCGGGAGAGGCTGGCAGACGTAGTGCCGACGGTATGCTTGGGCCGGTCAACGGCGCAATCAGGGAATTAACCGGCGCAGCGTCGGAGCTGGAAAACATCCCGTTCGTGGGGCCAGCTGTCGGTGCCAAGCTGCAAAGGGTGATGCGCGGCGTGGATGCAGCGCAGACCAAGGTCGGCCAGGTGGTGGCTGTTTACGGCCGCGCGACACGGGCGGCCACCGAAGTGCAGGAGCGGATGGGTGCCCTGAAGGAACAGGCGGGCAGAGCGGCGACGGCGATCAACAACGTCGCCGGCAAGGTCAGCCCGTCGTTGGCGAACATCGTGCCCACCAGTGCCTTTGCCGTGGATGCCACGCCGGCACCGGAGGCGGTGAAGCCGTTCCCGCACTTGCTGATCATCCAGCCCCGTGACCCCAAGGTTCAGCCGTATTACTTCAACCTGGACACGGCCGCGTTCGACGAGCTGAGCCGCTCGACCGAATTCCGCTGGGCTTCTCAAGAGCGACTGTCGCGGCGCCCGGCGCAGCAGGCCGTGGGCATCGGCGAGGAAAAACTCACTCTCAAGGGGACGATTTACCCAGGGTTCAAGGGCGGCCTCAAGCAGCTCGACACGCTACGCACCATCGGCGGCAAGTTGCAGCCGCTGACGCTGACCACAGGTTATGGCGACGTGATTGGGACATGGTGCTTGAAGTCGATCAATGAGGAACAGGGCGCTCTGCTTCACGGCGGGATCCCACGTAAACAAGGGTTCACTCTGGAGTTTGCGCGCTATGGCGACGACATGCAGAACGTCTGACGGAGACATGCTTGATGTCATTTGTCATAACGTTTACGGCCATTTAAACGGCAGCGTCGAGGCGGTGCTTGATGCCAATCAGGGGTTGGCAGACGAGCCCCAGCCTTACCGCACGGGTGTGGTGATCGTTTTGCCGGATCTGCCAAGACCGACCGAGGAAGGGATTAGTTTGTGGGATTGAGCCCGAACCACACAGCCAGGATCCCGTTGCGTCACGCGTAACGGCACTTTGTTTACAGCCCGCCTTGTGCGGGTATTTTTTTGGACAAAAACCATGACTCCCACTTTTCGAATCGTTGCCGATGGCACCGATATTACTGCCAAGATCAATGATCGACTGTTGCTGCTGCGGACTTCTGACAAGCCGGGTATGGATTCCGACGAGTTTGAATTGCGTATCGACGACCGTGACGGTCAGGTGCAATTGCCCCGGCGCGGTAGCTCAATCGAGATTTACCTGGGTTACGCCGAGACGTCCTTGATGCGCCTTGGGCGTTACGCAGTGGACACGGTCGAAGTGTCCGGCCCGCCGGATACGATTGTGATCAAGGGCAAGGCCAGCGACATGCGCGGCAGTGGCAAGACTATCCGTAGTGGAAGCTGGGAGGACGTGCCGCTGTCGAAAATCGTGGCCGACATCGCCGCACGCAATGGTTGGCAGGCGGTGTGTCCGTTGCCGACGAAAGTCGCCCGGGTGGATCAGCTCAACGAGTCCGATTTTAATTTCATCACTCGCCTGGCTAAGCAATACGACTGCACGGCCAAGGTGGCCGACGGCAAGCTGTTGGTGATGCCGCGTCAAGGTAGCCAGACGGCCAGCGGCAAAACGTTCGGCGCGATCACCCTGACGAAAAGCGACCTCAGTCGATGGCAATTCAGCCTTGGGGATCGAAATTCGCACAAGGCCGTGGCGACCAAGCATCAGAACAAGAAGGACGGCAAGCTGTCGGTGGTCACCGTTGACAACGATGACGCCCCTGATGGGTTGCCGGCGGTGCATACAGACCGGCATATCTATCCGAACAAGACCGCTGCCGAGGCTGCCGCCAAGGCTCGGTTGGCGGCATTCAATCGCTCGACCGCCGACGTGCGTTTCGAGATGCCTGGCCGAACAGACATTTTTGCCGAACGCCTGATCAACGCCCAGGGCTTCAAGGTCGGCCTTGATGGTGAGTATTTGGCGGACTCGGTGGAGCAGGTGTTCACCCAGTCTGGCTGGTCGACCACGGTGGAGTGCAATGCCGGTAAGCAAGGTAAATCCAAAGGCAAGAAAAAGAAGGAAAAGAAGCCGCTCAAAGTGGTGAGTGTCGAGAAGCAGTAGTGCATCCCATCGCCGCCTGAGTGCGGTTTTTTATGTCTGGAGTTTTTATGTCTGTTACCGAGCAACAGTTGCAACGCATCATGCCGAACGCCCGCCGCCAAGCGGGCGTTTTTGTATCTGCCCTGAACGCAGCCATGGTCAACCGTAAGATCGATACGCCGAAGCGCCAGGCTGCATTCCTCGCCCAGGTCGGCCACGAGTCGGGGCAACTGCAGTACGTCCGCGAACTGGGCGGCGTTCAGTACCTGAGCAAATACGACACCGGCACCCTGGCTGCCAAGCTTGGCAACACGCCGGAGGCCGACGGGGATGGTCAGCGGTATCGCGGTCGTGGGTTGATTCAGGTCACCGGTCACGACAACTACCTGCGCTGCAGCCTGGCACTGTTCGGCGATGAGCGATTGCTGCGCACTCCCGAATTGCTGGAACTGCCGCAGTGGGCCGCAGAGTCTGCGGCGTGGTTCTGGTCGATAAACGGCTTGAATGCGCTCGCGGATCAGGATCAGTTCAACACCATCACCCGCCGGATCAATGGCGGCCTTAACGGTCTGGAAGATCGCCTGCAGCTGTGGGCCAGGGCGAGGGCGGTGTTATGCGTCTCCTCGATCTGATCCCTGCGCAGTTCCGTATTGCGGCCATGGGCCTGGTGCTGGTGGTCCTGGCTGCTGGATCTGCTGCATTGGCCTGGACCGTTCAAGGTTGGCGTTACGGCCAGCAGTTGGAACGCCAGGCGCGACTCCATGCCGACACCCTCACTGAGATATCCCTAGCCGGCGCTGCGCTGCAGCGCAACGAGCAGGATAAGCGCCTCGGCCTGGAACGGCGCCTTCGGGACAAAGACGAAATCCACCATCAGGAATTGACCGATGAACAAACCAAGCAGGCGCGCCTGCGTGATCGCCTGGCCACTGCTGATTTGCGGCTGTCAGTCGTACTCGCCACCACCGACGCCAGCGGCAGCTGTTCAATGCCAACCACCACCGCCACCGGCTGCGTGGTTCATGGCCCCACAAGAGTCCAACTTGACCCAGCGCATGCTCAACGAATTATCGGCATCACCGATACCGGCGACCAAGGATTGATCGCCCTGCGGGCCTGTCAGGCCTACGCAAAAGAAGTTTCTACACCGAAGTAAAAGGAGCGGCCGGGCAGGATGCGTCAACATCCAACCCGGCCACCTTCCCCGCAGAATGCCCCTGCAAGTCCAGCCAAGGCTCCTGCTTCGTGCACAAAGCGGAGCGAGCCTAGCACTGTTTATCCATACAGCAAAGGTCTTGCTTTTATATGTCCACACCCATCATCCCTTGGATGGGCGGCAAACGCCGCCTGGCCGACCGCCTTATCCCGCTCTTCCCACCCCACGAATGCTACGTTGAAGTCTTCGCCGGCGGCGCCGCGCTCTACTTCATGCGTCCCCAGGCCGCGCCCGTTGAAGTCCTCAACGACATCAACGGCGACCTGGTAACGCTGTACCGCGTGGTGCAGAACCACCTAGAAGAGTTCGTGCGCCAGTTCAAGTGGGCGCTCAGCTCCCGGCAGGTGTTCGAGTGGCAGAAGATGACCCGCCCTGAAACCCTCACCGACATCCAGCGCGCCGCCCGTTTTTTCTACCTGCAGCACCATGCCTTTGCCGGCAAGGTGACCGGGCAGACGTTTGGCACCGCGACGACTGGGCCAGCCATCAACCTGCTGCGGATCGAGGAGAACCTGTCTGCAGCTTGGCAGCGGTTGTCCGGCACCTACGTTGAGAACCTGCCCTGGCTGGACTGCGCCGAACGCTATGACCGTGAGCACACCTTTCACTACATGGACCCACCTTATTGGCAGACCGCCGGGTACGGGGTCGACTTCCCGTTCGAGAACTACGAGCGAATGGCCGAATTTATGCGCCGATGTAAGGGTAAGGTTATGGTCAGCATTAACGATCACCCAGACATTCGCCGAGTGTTTGACGGGTTCCATTTTGAAACTGTCGACATTCGTTACAGCACCACAAACCAAAGGCAAGGCAAGGCTGAGATCAGCAGTGAACTAGTGATCATGAACTGGGAGCGGTCGTCGCTGGGGGGGGTGTTCTGATCACCGGGGATAGAATCCGAGGCAACTTACCCTCGACTTAGTCGTTCTACGAGCTTGATTCGCTGCTCAACAGTCGCCATTCCTTGATCGAGCGGGGGGGGGAGATGTTTCACCATGCTGGCGTGTGCGGACGAGGAAGGGCCACCGAACGGAGAAGTAAGCCCCAATCTGCATTTTGGACAGAGACGGGTGAGGCCCTCATACGGGACGGTGCTTAAGCTGGTAGGCCTCTCTCGCAACGTTTCTTACGGATAGCTTAGGGCATTTAGAAGGGCTGTAGCGTAGCGCTGAATGCACGCTTGATAAGCGCCCAACGGCTATGGTTCTCAGACGCGAAAGGGTTCACCATTGCACATGCTTTTGTATATACAAAAAAATACAGGCTAGGGGTTTTTTTAAAAAAAACCTTTATTTTCAATGTCTTGCATTGATTTGACTGTCTCGGAAAAGCGGCGTAAATTGTATATACAAAATTCACGTGTACGGTTGGTGGAACGTGGCAGAAATCATATGCTCTGATAAGGTTAAGGAGAAGCTGCAGGAAAAGCACAACGTCGACGTAGCTGAAATTCTGCAGTGCTTCAAAAATAGGGACGCAGGCAGGCGGTTTTTGCTCGATACTCGGGAGGAACATAAAACTGATCCTGCGACTCTTTGGTATATAGCTGAAACAAATACGGGACGCTTACTGAAGGTTTGCTTTATACCCCCGCATCAGGGAAATAAAAGCTCGGTGGAGATAAAATCCGCTTTTGAACCAGACAAAAATGAGATCAGAATTTATGAAAAGTATTCAAAAAATGTGTAATGCTTTCGAGAGTGGCTGATAGCAAGTTTGAAAGGTTGCTCTAATATTTCGCAGGTTGCGAAAATATTTATATCAGAAGATATGGTACGGTGAAGACATGAAAAAAGATAACGTAGAACTTTGGGATAGTCGTGAGTTAGGCGCCTCCGAAGATCACGTTGGCGCTGTGAGCCTCGACTTTAATATAGAGATAGATGACAGTCTAGGTTTGCAGGCAATATCTATTCGCTTGCAAAAAGATCTTTTAAAGAACTTGAAATCGATCGCCTCATATTATGATGTTGGTTATCAACCAATGATTCGAGATCTATTGAATCGTTTTGCGGACTCTGAAATCAAAAAGATTCTTAGAGATCAGTTGAGGAAGATTGAGAAAGAACGACAATCTAGGCCGCAAGATACTACGGCTCCCGTAGACGAGTTTATGTCGGATATGCAGAAAAGAGCTTAGCAGGTAAGATATGACTAATGTAATAAGTATTAGCGATAGGAAACCCAAACTACGCCCTGAATTTTCAAAAAATTTAAATGAAGTAGAGGGTTTGCTAGCGCTGCTTGACAGTCATTTTATCTCTGACTCAGATGTTGTCCAGAAAAAATTAATGTTCATTAAAAAGGTTAAAGGTATTCTAAATTCGCGATCAATTAAATTTAGAGTGCAGTTAGATGGGCTTTTTAATGTTCTGGGGAAGAAGACAACTCTCTTGTTCGTCTCGAAAAAAATTGGATTTAGCTTAGATGTTGAGTCCAAGGTAGATCTCGATGATGGATGGGTGATTTATCCATTTGATATGGATTTGAATCCAGCAGAAAATGTTGGGGTGATCGTGGCTAAACTCGATGAGGTGGTAATATGAGCGAAATTGAAAAAGGCTTGCTAGATGCCCAAGATCACTTCTTGCGTGGAGTTATGGCTGGTAATAAGACTTACGCACGTATTGCTGGTCAGCAACTCCGGCAAGGAAATCCAGAAGTAATTAACCAGTTTCGCAAAAATCTTGGGAAAGTTGAACAGCTCTCGAATGAGCTCGAAGAAAAGCGTGCTGCTGCGAGTGCGCAGCGTAGTCGTTCTGAAATTGAAAAGAAGACTCGAAAATGATCTAGATTCCGCCTTCTGTTCATCTTCTGGGAAGTAGGCGGATTTGTTGAAATAGATTAAGCGGTATGTAGGACGCAAGAAAGGGGCAAATCCATATACACATCCCAACACAATTTCATCTCCAGTTAGCGCGTTTGGACCTTTACGGTCTTTCGTGTCATCTGGATACAGGGAACGGACAATGATCAGGGATTGTCTTCGCTCTCTATCGTCTCATCTTCGTCATTGTCGTAAAAATAGACAGTCGGCGCGCCAATAACTCCCATGATTTCGAGCCGCTGCTTCCTTTCCTCGGCATCCATTTCTTCGTAGTGAAACTCCAACTCGTCCATAACTGCAGCCTTCGACGCATCTGACTTGAAGCAGTCGAGGTAGTCACTGACTAAGGCAGGGTCAAAGCCCAACGGCTTAATCCCTTTGAGGAATTTCAGGTAGCCCGTGATTGAATCCACACTCATAAAAAATATAAGTAGCTCTTTCCATAGTACGTCCTCGTCACCTATTTTTACCCCGCGTAGGAACACGCTTTCTGCCTTTGAACCGTGTCTGAGTTCGTAGGTATACAAACCAAGCGCGCTGGAGCGGTCGTCGATAACTTTGTAGATCGTCTGCGAAATCTTCAAAACCGTCCTGCTAATGAAAGAGCGGAACTTGTCCTCATTGGTTGTGCCAAGTAAAGGGTTTCTTTCGGGGCATTCAATACGTAGGTTCTTATTCAGTAGTTTACGAATCGCCTGGGCTTCCCTACTACCTTTGTAGGCCGAGTTAAGAGTGAACCGGTCGTACCTCAGTGTTTTGTAGAATGCACTCAAGAGCTGCAGAAGTTCATTCTGCGGCTTACCGAAGTTGATCGGAACATGCTTGCGCACACGCACCAACAATTCTAAGTGGTTGTGCGTAATGAGAGACTTCTCTAGTGCATCCTGATCTATCGTCGTAGTATGCTCATGCAGAACCACAGCGATCTTCAAGAGCCGTTCGATACCGACCGACAGATCGTAAAGGAACTCGAATAGTTCATCGGTGTGATCAAGCGATTGCAGTTCGTGGAATCGACGCAGACCGTTGTAGATGAACGATCCTGCGATGTGGAGCTCCTCGCCAAGCCGAAAGTTTTTCCAAAAATCAGATGCACTCATGTTTCTCATTTCTTGGCGCTCCGAAATCAGCCCTCTCTCGCTGAGAGCGGCGATTGCTTTTGAAGGTCGTCAGGGACCAGTGGTGCTGGCAGCTCATCCAAGATTTGGGTGTACAGTCTTGGCCGAAAAAAAGCCTGTCAGGAATGCTTACATTCCTTTTAGCGCAGAACTTGTGGGGCAAAAATTGGGCAATTCATACGCCAATCCATGCCATTCATTACCAGCTATGCGTTTACAAATGTTCGATAAAAGCGTTACAAACACCAGTAAGGACGGCATTTCGCTTGCCATGCCTTTAGTGCTCGAGCACATCGGCGTATGCGCCGGTTAAAGATTTTTGGTTCTAAGCTTGGCCAAACCCTGTTTGATGTGGCCGGCGTTTTCACCAATCGTGTCCAGCGCCCCGCGGACGTTATCCCCCACCTCTGGCGCACCTTGCTGTTCGACATGCAGTGTTAGCTCCATCAAGGCTGCCTCCAAGGCCAGCTGGTTGCTGTGCATCCTCTCTAGTACATCCGACAGCGAATAATCATCTGGCATGGTATCGACTCCATTCAAGAAAGGCATAAGCATAGTATCGGTACTGCTCTTGTCAGGCAGTAATTACAGCTTGCTTAGAAATTGCTACAAAGCGAAGAAGTTTCAGTAGGTTGGTCAATGCAGCCGGTGCTTTGGTGGAGTACTGCGCACAATCCATCATGGGGGCGACTGAGAAGCGGCGGGAGAGTGGGGCGGCTTGTAGGGGCATGGGGGGATCTGAGTCAGCGGGGTGAATGGGGCGCAGTTTATCAGGGATGGGTCTTGGGTGTGGGAGGCGCTTATATTGCGGCCTTCACCACTTCGAGCGCGGACGTTGCCGTGTGTGGAATATGCCGAGGATTTGCAGGCGATCACCGCGTACTCGATACGGGATCAGATAGGACCAGTTGGGTACCGCCCATTCTCGGGTGTGTTTGACCCGACCTTCACGGCCCATCGAGGGAAACTGAGCTAGCTTGTCGACGCTGGCGAAAATGGCATCGGAGAAGTCGTCAGCTGCCTTTGGATTTTCGAGAGCAATATAGTTTGCTTCGTCTTCCAGATTTTTGAGTGCTTTTTCAAGCCACTCAACCCGCATTCCTGCTCCAGCGCCTGGCGCGCATCGCTGCCACTTGGTCATCGGTGGCGAATTTGCCTTGATCGGCTTCTTTTACTGCCAGCTCGATTTGAGCGGTCAGCGTTTTTTCGTGTTCGATGTAGTCGCGGAGGACGTCCATCGCCAGGTAGGTCGCAGTCTGGCCGTTGGTTTTGGCCAGGTCGGCGAGAGAGTTGGACAGGTCTTCCGGGAGGTTTAGGGAGATTCCAGTCATGGCGGCCTCGATTATGGATGGTTATGGGGCATCTTACACCGTGGAGTGCCGGCTTGAATCGGCAGGTCGTCGCTAGGTGTATCCGGGAGTGATTCGTTCCACATCACTGCCGGAGTATCGTGGTCTGACCCCGATATCTTGACCCCGATATCTGCGGAAAACCTGGCTCACGACTTGATTCTAGCGAGAATGATCGAGAGCGCTGCGTCCCAGGCGGCACTCTTAGCTAAACGGTGAAAAAAGTGATTAAATTTCTATATCTTGGTTGTTTCTCTGGGAGGGCGTTCAAGGATAACGAGTTTCCAAGATTTCAAATAATCCGATTCCTTAAGCTTGAAAGTGCTGCCGTCGAATTCTATAACGTCACTTTCTCGGTAGGGGGGGAGAACAATTACTGTTTGAAAGGAAGTGGCGGATAGCGTCTGGAGTAGTTTTTCAAAGTTTTGCTTGTCAAGTGTTGAAATTACCCCGTCGATCAGGAGTAACGTCAGTCGTTGCTTGCTGACCTCTTTTGCTTTGGTTATTAATAGGCCGGCTAGTAATTTGCCTTTCTCGCTTCCGGATAAACAATCAAAGCTAAGCCAATACTCTTCGTGCAGGTGTCTGAATTCTAACTCCATATAGGGTTCATTGTTCTCTTTGTAAATTTCTACATATTCGTCTTCGCTCTCCTCACTAAGTTTGCAGGCATGCCGAAACCTTAGGTCTCCTTCAAGAAGTGGTCCTCCTCCTAATCCAATGATGGCCATAAGAGCGCTCTTATCTACATCTAAATATCGACTCAAAAAGTCAATATGGTCTTCTCCGCGCACCATTAAGGTGTTTCGAGATGAACAAACTATGACCGATATATCGCCTGGAGGAAGCAGGCAAGGCACGTCGTTCTCAAAGCGTGTCAAAGTTTCACCGCAAATTTTTATATCAACTTTCTTACTCAGTATGTCGACAGTTGAGTAGGTAACTCTAGCTGTAAATTCTGCCGGTCTTTGGCCTTCTTTTCTAACTTCCCTTATACCTTTAAATCTCTCACCATGCCTTGAGTTACTCACCGCCCCGGCAGCTTCTACTAAAGAGCTTTTGCCAGTAGCGTTGTCTCCGAAAATTATAGTGTTTCTAGAAAGTTTTGCGCTGGGAGGGACTTTAGAGTTTGAGAACTTTACAGACTCAATAGAATCAACCCATCCTGGTGGGGAAGGTTTGTCAATCATCTGCTTTAAAATTCGGGCTTCTGCAAGTGCCTTCCATGCAAAAAGTTCCGCTGCAGGATAGTCTTTGCCATTGGCCTTGTCGATCAACGTGCCGTGCAAAGAGCAACACCAGAGACCGTTGCGTTCGCTTCCAATGAAATCATTATCCATACCTCCGCGACCTCGCGGGCCTTTCTCGGAAGCACTAAAAATGTGGCACGCCATTCCTAAGTTTATTGAGCCTTTTATGTTGTAATATGGCCCCATTGTCGGATTGGTGCATCTTGGGATCGAGCACCTCCCACCTGCTTGTCTATACAGGGTGTCTTTCACGTTTTCTTTAAATTCAACTCTGATGGGGTTCATGCCTGTATCTCTATGAGATTAGTGTCAACTTTAAATGCTCGTATTGCTAGCGTGCTTAAATATTAGAAAATGCCGCTCCCTCGTGGCTTGCGTAGCTGGCCTCACCAGAAGCCATCGATATAGATGTGTTGAGCAGAATTGTTTCGGCTGTCAGGCCACGATGCCCCAGGAGAACTCCTACGACTATCTCGGCTTGCCCGTCAGACCGCCCATAGCTAACCTACTCCAGCCGCTGCAAACCCAGCGGCCGGAGGTGGAAGTCCGTATTGCTAAGGCGTTTTAACTCCCGAAAAATATTGGAGCTTCGCCCATGCCTAACAAATCACGCAATCCTCATATCGATCAAAAGACTGCACCCGTCGATGCCAAGTTACAAACGGCTGCCCAACGAGCAATTTATCATTACCTGCCGCCATCTGACGACAACGCCGCCCCCGTCGACCTCCCACCCGGCAACCTATTCTCCGTCAGCCCCAACATCGACACCGAAACCCTCCTAGCCAACGCCGCCGAGCACCTCGATTCCGCCAACCAAATAACCGCCACCCTGGCCTTCGACCTCGAAGACCCGCACCGCGCCATCATCCTCGGCATCCAGCAACTCATCGACCTAAGCGCTCTACTCGTCGCCCGCGCCCAAGAGCAAGTCGCACCGGCTGCCAACCCAGCCACCGCCTGACCCCAACCCCGCCGCCTTACCCCAAGGCGGCAACCTGAACCCCTGCTGTCACCGCGCAAAATTTCATAATCCCCAGTGCCTTTGAGGTCTACGATCTCTCTTCAAGAGAGGACCCCCGTGCCTCCAGCCCACAGGGAACTGAAAACATGATCTCGAACCTGGTTAAAGTCGCGCTGATTGCTGGTGCGTTGCTGTTGGGCGCTTGTTCGACGGGGTCGTCGGGCGGGAGGGGTGACCCTTGTTTTACTGGCGGATGCCAGGCGTTTGGGGACCATAGCCCGAGCAAGGCGACCAAGATGAGTTTTGGCGGGAGTGGGTTGGGGAGTAGTTATGGGGAGTATGGGTCGGGGTTGTTGCATGATGATTGATGGAGTGGTGGGGCAGTCATTGATTTGGTGACTGACCCACCGCTATCGCGGGCAAGCCCGCTCCCACATTGGAGCCGGGGTGGCCTGTAAAATGTCAGTGGCCGCCTTTCATGCGGCGGGCGATCAAGTAGATGCCCAGGCCGACCAACGCTGTAGCCGCGCCGATGTAGCCAGTGCTGGTCCACCCATATCCCGCTGTAATCGCCATCCCGCCAAACCACGGCCCCAGCGCGTTTGCCAGGTTGAACGCTGCGTGGTTGGACGCTGCCGCCAAACTTGGGGCTTCGTGGGCGATGTCCATGAGGCGGATTTGCAGCGGCGCGGCCATGGCAATCATGGTGCCGACCAAACCGATGCCCAGCAGTACGCTCCACAGCGAGCTGGCGGCGAAGGTGAAGAAGATCAGTACGGCCATCGACCACACCATAATCCAGCCCACGGCGCGAAATTGCAGGCGGTCGAACAGTTTGCCGCCGGCGATGTTGCCGATGATGCCGCCGACGCCAAAGGCGGCGAGGCCGAAGGGGATCCACTGGGGCGAGACTTTGGTCACTTCGAGCATGGTCGGGGCGAGGTAGCTGAACACGCAGAACATGCCGGCAAAGCCAATCGCGCCGATGGACAGGGCCATCCACACTTGGGGTTTGGTGAAGGCGCGCAGCTCTTTGCGCGGGTCGCTGCGCGGTTCGTCGTGGCGGTCGGGGACGAATTGCCAGACGAGGGCGATGGTGCACAGGGCGATGGCGCTGACCAGCGCGAACGCCGAGCGCCAGCCCAGGTGTTGGCCGAGGAAGGTGGCGATGGGGTTGCCGAGCAGCATGGCGAGGGTGAGGCCCATCATCACGCGGGCCACGGCGCCGGCGCGTTTGTCGTTGGGCACCATGCTGGAGGCGACGACGGCGGCGATGCCGAAGTAGGCGCCGTGGGGCAGGCCGCTGATAAAGCGGAAGGCCACCAACGAGCCAAAGGTCGGGGTGAAGGCGGTGGCGAGGTTGCCCAGGGCGTAAAGGCCCATCAGCAGTAAGAGCATGTGTTTGCGCAGCAGTTTGGCGCCGAGGATCGCCAGCAGTGGCGCGCCGACCATCACGCCGAGGGCGTAGGCGCTGATGGCGTGCCCGACTTGGGGTTCGCTCAAATTCAGGTTTTGGGCGATGTCGGGCATCAGGCCCATGATGGCGAATTCGCCGGTGCCGATCGCGAAGGCGCCCACGGCCATGGCCGCTTCCATTTTGGCGGCGCTGCGCGCGGGCAGTACGTGCCCGGGTGTTTGCTGGGTAGTCATGGGTAACTCTGTAGGAAAAAAGTGCACGAAGGTCAGTGGCCGATGCTACGCAAGCCGCCACGAAAGTGTCTAGAACAGCGTTTTGCGCCAGCGTTCAGTTTGATTAAACACCCTGTGACCCCAGGTCGCGGCTGTGACGCTTGACACTTGCGCGTTAAAAGCCGCGATTTAGCGCTGTCAATTGGCCAAACGGCGCATAAAGGCGGTTCAGCGTGATATTCTGCGCGCCGTCTTGGTCTAGTCTTTCCCCGGTGCGTACACCCGTATACGTCCCGGCGGTTGGCTGTCGCCCAGGTAGCTGAAGCCAATAATGATAAGAAGTCAGCGCAGAAGGGACAAAAACAGTGAGGTCGCTACGTCGGCCTTGTGTGCCCACCCTACGGCCTGCAGAGTCAGGGGCGGTAGGGCGGATGGCGTTTTATCATAGGTGCTACTGATGTTTAAGAAAGTAAACACTGCCCTGCTGGGGCTGGCTTTGTCGATGGGGATCACGTCCGTTCAGGCGGAAGAGGCAAAGAAAGTCGATGTGCTGCTGATCGGCGGCGGCATCATGAGTGCGACCCTGGGTGTTTGGCTCAACGAGCTGCAGCCGGACTGGTCGATGGAGATGGTCGAGCGTCTTGATGGCGTGGCCGAAGAAAGCTCCAACGGCTGGAACAACGCCGGTACCGGTCACTCGGCCCTGGCCGAGCTGAACTACACCCCGGAAAACAAGGACGGCACCGTTGAGATCCCGAAAGCGGTCGAGATCAACGAAGCGTTCCAGATTTCCCGTCAGTTCTGGTCCTGGCAGGTTCAGCAGGGCGTTCTGAAGAACCCGCGTTCGTTCATCAACTCCACACCGCACATGAGCTTTGTGTGGGGCGATGACAACATCAAGTTCCTGAAAAAGCGCTACGAAGCCCTGCAAGCCAGCCCGCTGTTCGCCGGTATGCAGTACTCCGAAGACCCGGCGCAGATCGCCAAATGGGTTCCGTTGATGATGGAAGGCCGTGATCCGAAGCAGAAGATCGCCGCCACCTGGACCCCGATCGGCACCGACGTGAACTTCGGCGAGATCACCCGCCAGTTCGTCGCGCACCTGCAAACCACGCCGAAGTTTGACCTGAAACTGTCGAGCGAAGTGCAGGACATCACCAAGAACGCCGACGGTTCCTGGCGTGTAAGCTACAAAAACCTGAAAGACGGCACCAAGACCGAAACCGACGCCAAGTTCGTGTTCATCGGCGCGGGCGGCGGTGCACTGCACCTGCTGCAAAAGTCGGGCATTCCTGAAGCCAAGGAATACGCCGGCTTCCCGGTTGGCGGTTCGTTCCTGGTGACCGATAACCCGGCCATCGCCGAGCAGCACATGGCCAAGGCCTACGGTAAGGCTTCGGTTGGCGCGCCACCGATGTCGGTTCCGCACCTGGACACCCGCGTGCTGGATGGCAAGCGCGTGATTCTGTTTGGCCCATTCGCAACCTTCTCGACCAAGTTCCTCAAAGAAGGCTCGTACCTGGACCTGCTGACCAGCACCACTACCCACAACATCTGGCCAATGACCAAAGTCGGTATTCGTGAATACCCACTGGTCGAGTACCTCGCCGGCCAACTGATGCTGTCCGATGACGACCGCTTCAAGGCGCTGCAAGAGTACTTCCCGAACGCCAAGCAGTCCGACTGGCGCCTGTGGCAGGCCGGCCAGCGCGTGCAGATCATCAAGCGTGACGAAGAGCAGGGCGGCGTCCTGAAACTCGGCACCGAAGTGGTCAGCTCCGCCGACAACACCATCGCCGGCCTGTTGGGTGCATCGCCAGGCGCGTCCACCGCGGCTCCGATCATGCTGACCGTGCTGCAAAAAGTGTTCAAGGACAAGGTGGCGACCCCTGAGTGGCAAGCCAAGCTGCACCAGATCGTGCCGAGCTATGGCACCAAGCTGAACGACAGCCCTGAGGCTGTTGCGAAGGAGTGGGCCTACACGGCCGGCGTCCTGCAACTGACCCCACCGCCTGCCATTCCGCAGTTGAACGCTCCAAAGGCAACCGAAGCCACCGAGGCTGCCAAGCCTGCGGCTGAGCCGAGCAAGCCGGCATCTGACCTGGCGCTGTAAGCCAAGCCTGATGTTAAAAAGCCCGCTGAACCGGTAACGGTCAGCGGGCTTTTTTGTGGGCGTATGTTCAGGTGCGAGAGCGTTCGGCTGGCGGCAGTTCAACCGTGCGCTCGGCAGCGGCCAATGCGGCCTTTAAACCGGCTTTATCCAGCGGCACGCAGTACGCAGGCTTGGCCCGCTCAAAGCGCCAGCTGTCATCCAGCGTGCCCGCGTCCACGGCGTCGAACCCCAACTCGTCGAGCAGCGCAATCACGTGCGCCTTCGCCGTCGCATCATCGGCGGCCACCGGCAGGGCGCGGCGGTCAGGTGCGCCGTGTGGGCGGGCATCGCGGTTGATGTCTGAGTCAAAGATTGCATTAAACACTTTGACCACCTGTGAATGGGCAAAGTGCTCGGCCAACAGGCGGCTGGTGGTGGTTTCAAAACGGTCCAGCACCGGGATATGCCCATCGCGCTCAGGGTAGTAATTGTTGGCGTCCAGCACCGTTTTGCCTTCCAGCCACTGCGCGGGCACGCTGCGGTAGTGTTCAAGTGGAATCGCCACCAGCACCACGTCGCCAAACTGCGCGGCTTCCTGCGCGCTGCCCACTTGCACGCCGGGTATGCCGCTGCGCACGCTGCTCATGGTCTGCGGGCCACGGGAGTTGCTCAGCATCACCGCGTGCCCGGCCGTCAGGGCCAGTTGGGCCACGGCACGCCCGATAAAACCTGCTCCAATCACGCCGATCTTCATGGTCTTGCTCCTGCGAAGTGGGGAAGTGACTATGATGATTGGCAACCATTGGGTGATAAATGGGTGGTTTGGAGTCGGTGTTGTTACTGGGAGTAGTCAATCGTGGATCGTCTAACCAGCATGAGTGCGTTTGTCACGGCCGCCGAGTTGGGCTCTTATGCCCGCGCCGCCGAGCGCTTGAACCTCTCGCCGCAAATGGTGGCCAAGCATGTCACTGCGCTGGAGTAACACCTGGGTGCCCGCTTGCTTAACCGCACCACACGCCGGCAAAGCCTGACGGAGTTGGGTAGCGCGTACTACGAGCGCTGCAAACATATCCTGACCGAAGCCGAAGCGGCCGATTCGCTGGCGCAGATCATGAATGACACCCCGCGCGGCAAGTTGAAGGTCACCGCCCCGGTGACCTTCGGCTCCTACAGCCTGATGCCGCTGATTACCGGGTTTTTGCGTGACAACCCGGATGTGGAAATCGACTTGCACCTGACCGACCGTTTTGTCGACCTGGTGGAGGAGGGTTATGAAGCGGCTTTTCGCATCGGTCCCCTGGCCACGACGGGCCTTACGGCGCGGCCGCTGGCACCTTATCGCCTGGTGGCCTGCGCCGCGCCTGCCTACCTGGCCGCACGGGGCGTGCCTTTGCTTCCGTCAGACCTAGAGCATCACGAATGTCTGGGCTATGCGTTCTGGTCACGCCCGGCAGAGCGTGAATGGGTCTTTTACCAAGGCACCACTGTGCACAAGGTGCAGGTTGCCAGCCGTTTGCAGGTCAACGAAAGCCGGGCGTTGATGATGGCTGCCCTGGATGGTTTCGGCATCGTGCTCGGCCCTGAAGACTTCTTGCGCACGGCACTGGCCAAGGGCGAGTTGGTGCGGGTGCTGCCAGGCTTTGAGGCGCCGAGCCGCTCGATGCACCTGGTCTACACGGCGAACCGCCAGCGCACGGCCAAGTTGCGGCGCTTTGTCGAGACGGTGCTGGGGCGATTCGGACCTGCTTGAGCGCTTAAATACCGGCCCTGGGGTGCGAATACCTCAGGTTCAGCAACCTGACAGACACCACCTGTTACAAATAACCCAGTGCCAAGCAGGAGCAAGGCTGCAGCAAGGGGGCATTTTTTTTCTGGTGTATTCGTTGGGCGCTGGCGCCCGAGGGGTGTGTATGTTGCTACGTTATGCGGCATTGGCGGCGTTTGTCGTCGCGGCGTCCGGGTGTGTACAAGAGCGCGTGGTGCATGAGCGCGGGCCGGTGCAACGTGAGTATGTCGAGGTGGTGGCGCCACAGCCGCCGCCGGTGCAAGTGATCGAAGTCGAGCCGGCGGCACGCTATGGCTATGTGTGGTCGCGCGGTTACTGGCGCTGGGAAGGCGGGCGCTATGTAGCGGTGCACGGCCATTGGGAGCAGGTGCGCGAAGGTTATCGTTATGTGCATCCGCACTGGGTGCAGCGCAATGACGGTTACCACTGGCAGCGCGGTGGCTGGGTTCGCTGAACCTGGCACCTCACAAAACGGCTAGCTCGGCTTTTGGGTACCTAACAGCTTGACCTCACGCAGCAACGCGGCACCGAGTTGATCGCTGCCCAGTTCCTGATAGCCAACTATCTGGGTCTCGCCTTGTTCTTCGGCCTGGATGATGATCACCGGTGTTTCCTTGCCGGTGGCTTCATCTACATGCAGGGCGTACTGCGGCACATCCACGTTGATCGGTGAACCCGCCGGCTTGCCTTGTACATTCATCGTAAATGCCGCGCAGCCGCTGTCGATGTCCACGCTGGTCGCGGAGCGGCCGCTGACGAAGCAGGTTGTCGGCAGGTCGGGCCAAGTGATGGTGTCGGCCAAAGCGAGGGTGGGCGCCATGGCCATGGCAACAAGCAGCAACGTGCGCACGTGGTGAGTTCTCTTGATCAAGGGCGATGGCGTTTTTTACCAAAGCCCGGCATTCGTCGCAATGCTGCGGCTCAGGCCAGGCGTTTCATCCCCGTGGCCTTGGCCGCGTTGAGGTCAAAGGTGGCGGTGTATTCACAGCCGGCTGCGTGGGCGCAGCGTTCGATCAGGTAGTCGGCGAAATCGGCTTTGCCGGCCGTGAATCGTCGCAGCGCCTGCCAGATGATCTCGGCGTGCTCGACGGTCAGCTCACGGGTGCGCAGCAGCGTTTCCAGCACGGTCACCACGTCGCTTTTGGCCGATTGATAGCAGCTTTGCAGCACCCAGACCAATTCCACCACCGACACCAGGCTGACAAAGCCCGGCGACACGCTGGTGAGCGACTCGATCAGCACCGAGGCCTTGGGGGATTGCACAGGGTCATCCTGGGTGACGTAGCGCACCAGCACATTGGTATCGAGCCCGATCATCCGGCGTTTGCTCCTTGCGCGGCGATGGCGCGGTTCATGTCTTCGATCGACACGGCCTGTGCGGGCTTGCGGATCAGCCCCTTGAGGTCCTGCACGGTTTTGCTCGCGGCGATAATGGAAAACCTGCCGTCTTCCGTTTCGACAAATTCAACCCGGTCGCCTGTTTCCAGGCCAAGCGCGGTGCGCACTTGCACGGGGATAGTGATTTGCCCTTTTGAGGTGAGTGTGGCGGTGGCCATAGCGAAGATCTCCATCGTGATATTCCTTACGTTAGGGTAAGGATTGATGAAGGACAAGATCCGTTGGTCCATAGGGTGCTCGGCTGGTGTGAGTGAGTGGGTAACAAGTAAAACCCTAGCTCGAACGTTGCGCGCTCACACGCCCGCCTGCGACCCAAAGAGATACAAGCTATGACCGAACGTCAGCTCATTATCCCCGCCGCCATGCAGCCCATTGTCGAACGCGCCGGCTACGCGCCTGGACCACAATCGGGTGTCCGAACGGGCACACCCCGGCCTATTGGTGGAAATCAAATGTGTGGCGGTGCAGCGCCAGTTACTGCACCACGCGATAGCACGGCACATAGGCTGCGCCGCCCGGCAACTTCATGCGGTGCTGGGCGACGAACGCCTGCAACAGCTCGTCCAACGGCTTCATGATCGCCGGGTCGCCGTGGATCTCATACGGGCCGTGCTGCTCGATCAGGCGAATGCCCTTGTCCTTGACGTTACCGGCCACAATCCCCGAGAACGCACGGCGCAGGTTGGCCGCCAGTTCATGGGGCGGCAGCGCGTGGCTCAGTTGCAGGCTGGCCATGTTTTCGTGGGTGGGGTCGAACGGGCGCTGGAAGCCTTCGTCGATCTTCAGCAGCCAGTTGAAGTGGAACGCGTCATTGCGCTCACGACGGAACTGCTTCACGGCCTTGAGCCCGGCAGTCATCTGGCGCGCCACTTCGGCCGGGTCGTCGATGATGATCTGGTAGTGCGCCTGGGCCGCTTCACCAAGGGTGGCGCCCACAAACGCGTGCAACTGTTGCAGGTACGGCGCGGCCTGTTTCGGCCCGGTGAGGATGACCGGGAACGGCACGTCGCGGTTGTCCGGGTGCATCAGGATGCCCAGCAGGTACAGGAACTCTTCGGCCGTGCCGGCGCCGCCCGGGAAGATGATGATGCCGTGGCCCACGCGCACAAAGGCTTCCAGGCGTTTTTCGATGTCCGGCAGAATCACCAGCTCGTTAACGATAGGGTTTGGCGCTTCGGCGGCGATGATGCCCGGCTCGGTCAGGCCCAGGTAACGGCCGCCGGTGATGCGTTGCTTGGCGTGGGAAATGGTCGCGCCTTTCATCGGGCCTTTCATCACGCCGGGGCCGCAGCCGGTGCACACGTCGAGGCTGCGCAGGCCCAGTTCGTGGCCGACCTTCTTGGTGTATTTGTATTCTTCGGTATTGATCGAGTGCCCGCCCCAGCACACCACGATTTTCGGCTCGACACCGGGGCGCAAGGTACGGGCGTTGCGCAGCAGGTGGAACACGTAGTCGGTGATGCCCTGGGAGTTGCTCAGGTCGATGCGCTGGCTGTCCAGCTCGTTCTCGGTGTAGACGATATCGCGCAGGGCGCTGAAGAGCATTTCGCGGGTGCTGGCGATCATTTCGCCATCGACGAAGGCATCGGCGGGCGCATTCAACAGTTCCAGGCGCACGCCACGGTCTTGCTGGTGGATACGCACTTCAAAGTCTTTGTAGGCGTCGAGGATGGTCTTGGCGTTGTCGATATGCGCGCCGGTGTTGAGGATGGCCAGGGCGCACTGGCGGAACAACGTGTAGATGCTGCCGGTACCGGCTTCACTCAGTTGCTGGACTTCACGTTGGGACAGGGTTTCGAGGCTACCCTTGGGGCTGACGGAGGCATTGATGACTTGACGTTGGAGCATTCTGATTCCTTGAAAGCACAGCCATCGCAGCCGCCAGGGGAGGCGATGGCTGGAGAATGGTGAGCGCCGAACTCGGTCGCACTGGACGGTTAGTTTGGCCGCCGCAAGGGCAGGGCGCAAATACCGTCAACACCATCATGCCGCAGAACTTACTGAATCAGCTTCCAGTTTTTGTAGAAAACCCGACGCAGGGTAAACACCAGCCCGGCAAAGCCCGAAATCACGGCATTCAGCACCGAGGGCAGCAAGGTCGGCCGCACGATGTCAATGAACAGGCAGTAACGCTTTGCGTCGTTTTTGTTGAAGGAGGCATGCATCAGCGTGTCATCGAAGATGAACAGCGGGTCATCGTGCCAGTAGTGCTTATGCTTGCCCACCTGGATGTAGACACCGTCATGATGGGGCGCCGGCGCCATGTTGTAGAGCACGCGGAACATCATGCGCAGCGGGCCGAAGTGGAAGGACGTGGAGCGGTTTTCGTTGAACACCGACACGCCGATGGTCTTCACAAACGGCAGTTTCTTGCGCAGTTGCGGGATGTCCAGCGTGGTTTCGATCGGGCGGCCGTACCATTGGAAGAACAGCATGCCGCGCTTTTTCTCGGCCATGCGCTCGTCGAGGTAGCTGATGATTTCGTCCTTGTTGGCCATGGCGTCGTCGATGACCTGTTGCAGGTCTTCGCGCCAGGCCGGCGGCAGGTCGCCCATGGTGTAGACGTGGCGGTTGCGCAGGCTCAACAGGTCGAACAGGGTATTGAACGGCGCCAATATCCAGGTGTTGCGGCCGTTACCAACGAAGTATTTCTTGATGGTGTCGCGGTCGTACAGGCCGTTGCGCAGGAAGTCATAAATGCCGCAGAACAGCACCAGCAGCAGAAACACCAGGCTGGTGAGCGGAAAGCAATAGATGAACAGCAGTACGCCGAGCACCCAGGCGACTGAGACCAATTTTTTTTGCACAGCACTTTTACTCATGAAGCGAGGCTCCGGACCTGAAACAAAGCGAAACAATCCCGCCATGATAGTGGGTTATCAAGGTGCCGGGCGTTTTAAATATTGCGAATTTGTGAAAGCCGGACACAGTTTTTAACCAGGCGGTGCGCTGCGCCCGCGGTTTTGCCGATTGAATTTTGTAAACAGAAGATTTACGTCTATCGTGACGCTTCGGTTTTTCGCGCGTCATAGACCGGTACGATTGAAGTTGAATGGCCAACACTGGCCGTCGACCCCTTGGAAGAGGCAGAAATTTTATGATCATCAAACCGCGGGTTCGTGGCTTTATCTGTGTGACCGCTCACCCTGTTGGCTGTGAAGCGAACGTCAAAGAGCAGATCGACTACGTAACTCAGCATGGCGCCATCGAAGGCGGCCCCAAGAAGGTGCTGGTCCTCGGTGCTTCCACCGGTTACGGCCTGGCCGCGCGCATCAGTGCTGCGTTTGGCTGCGGCGCCGACACCCTGGGCGTGTTTTTTGAGAAAGAAGGCGAAGAAGGCAAGCTGAGCTCCGCCGGCTGGTACAACAGCGCGGCGTTCGAGAAGTTTGCCGTGGAAAAAGGCCTGTACGCCAAGAGCATCAACGGCGACGCATTCTCTGACGAGATCAAGCGCCTGACCATCGAAACCATCAAGAAAGACCTGGGCAAGATCGACCTGGTGGTTTATAGCCTGGCCGCGCCACGCCGTACCGACCCGCAAGGCGTGGTGCACACCTCCACCCTCAAGCCGATCGGCAAGGCCGTGACCCTGCGCGGTATCAACACCGACAAAGGCGTGGTGGTCGACACCACCCTTGAGCCTGCAACCCAGGAAGAAATCGACGGCACCGTCAAAGTCATGGGCGGCGAAGACTGGCAGCTGTGGATCGACGCCCTGCGTGACGCCGATGTGCTGGCCGAAGGCGCCAAGACCACCGCGTTCACCTACCTCGGCGAGAAGCTGACCCAGGATATCTACTGGAACGGTTCCATCGGCGAAGCCAAGAAAGACCTCGACAAAAAAGTCCTGACCCTGCGCGACAACCTCGCTGCGCTGAAGGGCGACGCCCGTGTGTCGGTGCTAAAGGCCGTGGTTACCCAGGCCAGCTCGGCTATCCCGATCATGCCGCTGTACCTGTCGCTGCTGTTTAAAGTGATGAAAGAGCAGGGCACCCACGAAGGTTGCATCGAACAGGTTTACGGCTTGTTCAAAGACAGCCTGTACGGGAGCGAGCCGAAGCTGGACGCCGACGGCCGCCTGCGCGCCGACCTGGCTGAGCTGGAGCCGAAGGTTCAGGACGCCGTGGCTGCACTGTGGAACCAGGTGACCGACGACAACGTCAACGAGATCAGCGATTTTGCCGGCTACAAGGCGGAGTTCCTGCGCTTGTTCGGGTTTGAAATCGACGGCGTGGACTATGAAGCGGATGTGAACCCGACTGTGAAGATCAAGGGCCTGATCCAAGCCTAAACACGCTCAAAAAAAATGTGGGAGCGGGCTTGCTCCCACATTTGATCTTTGTAAGCCTCCCTTTTGGGAACCTTCCCACGCTTCGGCGCGCAACTCTTCCTTTCCAAAATCTGCCAGACTCCCCCGGCTATCAAGCCACGCTAACGGAGGATCTGATGACGATTCGTGCAGTAGTTTTTGATTTTGGCGGTGTCCTCTTCGATTGGAACCCGCAGCACCTTTACCGCCAGCTGATTGCCGACGAGCAAGAGCGGCAATGGTTCCTCGATAACATCTGCACCCAAGCCTGGAACACCGAACAGGACGCCGGCCGCAGCCTGGCCGAAGGCACTCGCCATCTTATCGAGCAACACCCGCAACACGAACCCTTGATCCAGGCCTATTACGAGCGCTGGCACGAAATGCTGCGGGGCACGCTGCCCGAAGGCGTGGCGATTCTTGAGGCATTGCACAAGGCGGATATGCCGCTGTTCGGGCTCACCAACTGGTCGGCTGAAACCTTTCCTTACGCACGGGCCAACTATCCGTTTCTGCAGCACTTGCGGGATATCGTCGTGTCCGGCGAGTTGAAGTTGATCAAGCCCGACCCGCGATCTATCACGCCAGCCTTGCCCAGGTACGTGGTCACTTGCCGGATATCCAGGCCAGTGAAGTGGTGTTTATCGACGACGTTGCCGGCAATATCGAGGCCGCTGAAGCCCTCGGCTGGCAGGGCATTCACCATGTGTCGGCCGAGCGCACTGCGGCGCGTTTGCGTGAGTTGGGCGTGAGCTTTTAGCGCGCCCACTTTTCCATGGCGAAATCCACGAAGGCGCGCAGTTTGGGCAGGCGGTAGCGGTCCTGTCGGTAGAGCAGGTGCATGGGGCGGCTGGGCAGTTGATATTTGGTCAGCAACGCCACCAGCTTGCCGCTCTCCAGGTCCGGTTGCACCAGGGCATCGGCCAGCATGATGATGCCCATGCCGTTCACGGCCGCCTGGCGCAAGCCTTGGGAGCTGTTGATGGTCAATGCTCCGGCCACCGGCACCTCCACTTCGCCTTCATCGCCGGTCATGCGCCACAGTTTGCTGGTGTCGCGCCAGTTGTCGTTCGCCGGGTAGGCAAACGCCAGGCAGTCGTGCTGGCGCAAGTCGTCGGGCGTCTGCGGAATGCCACGTCGCGCCAGGTACGCCGGTGACGCGCAGAGCGTCAGGGTGTAGGCCTGCATGGGCCGGGCGATCAGGCTTGAGGTTTCCAGCTCACCCAGGCGGATCGCAACGTCGAAGCCGCTGTCGATCAGGTCCATGCGCTCATTGCTGAGTTCGACATACAGATTGATCTGCGGGTAGCGCTGGGCAAATTCGCTCAAGGCTGGTGTGAGGCGTTCGGTGCCGAACACCGGTGGCGCGGTGATGCGCAGGCTGCCTTTGGGCGTTTCGCTGTGGATCTGCTCCGCCAATAGTTCAGAGTCGGCCACCAGCCCCAGCACCTCCAGGCAACGCTGGTAATACTGCCCGCCAAATTCGGTGAGGCTCTGTTTGCGCGTGGTGCGCTTCAGCAAGCTGACCCCCAGCCGTTGCTCCAGCGCTCGCAAGTGGTTGCCGACCATGGTGGTCGACAGCCCGCATTCCTGCGCGGCGGCGGTCATGCTGCCGGCTTCGACCACTTTCACGTACACCGACATCGATTGGAACAGATCCATTATCAAGCCCTGGTTTAAAGTCATTGCAGGAATGCGCAGTTTATCCAGCTCAGGTGGCTAACGATACTGGCAGCCTCACAACGATGCACTGGAGCCTGCCACCATGACCGCCGCCTGCCTGATGACCACCTATCAACCCATGGCCCTGAGCTTTACCCGTGGCCTGGGCACGCGCCTGTGGGACCAGCAGGGCCGTGAATACCTCGACGCCGTGGCCGGCGTGGCGGTAACCAATGTCGGGCACTCCCACCCCAAATTGGTCACGGCGATCAGCGAGCAGGCGGGCCTGTTGCTGCACACGTCGAACCTCTACAGCATCGACTGGCAGCAGCGCCTGGCCGAGCGGCTGGCGCAGTTATCCGGCCTGGACCGTGCGTTTTTCAATAACTCCGGCGCCGAAGCCAACGAGACCGCGCTGAAACTGGCGCGGCTGCACGGTTGGAAAAAAGGCATCGAAGAGCCACTGGTGGTGGTGATGGAAAACGCATTTCACGGGCGCACCCTCGGCACCATGGCCGCCAGTGACGGGCCATCGGTGCGCTTGGGTTTCCAGCGCCTGCCGGGGGATTTTCTCAAGGTGCGCTTTGGTGACTTGGCCGCATTGGCGGCCATTACTGAACAATTCGGCACGCGCATCGCGGCGGTCTTGCTCGAGCCGATCCAGGGTGAAAGCGGCGTGTTGCCCGCGCCGCCCGGTTACCTGAAGGCGCTGCGCGATCACTGCACGCGCCACGGCTGGTTGATGATGCTCGATGAAATTCAGACCGGTATCGGCCGCACCGGCGCCTGGTTTGCGTTCCAGCATGAAGGCATCGTGCCCGACGTGATAACCCTGGCCAAAGGCCTCGGCAATGGCGTGCCCATCGGCGCGTGCCTGGCCCGAGACGCCGTGGCCCAGTTGTTCACGCCAGGCAGCCATGGCAGCACGTTTGGCGGTAACCCGCTGGCTTGTCGCGTGGGTTGCACGGTGTTGGACATCATTGAAGAACAAGGTTTGCTGCGCAACGCCGCGCGACAGGGCGAGCGCCTGCTGGCGCGGTTGCGGGTGGAGTTGAGCGAGCACCCGCAGGTGCTGGCGATTCGCGGGCAAGGCTTGATGGTTGGCATCGAGCTGGCCAGGCCTTACCGTGACCTGGCCCAGCGTGCGGCCCAGGAGCAGGGGCTGCTGATCAATGTGACGCGGGGCAAGATCATCCGCCTGTTGCCGCCGCTGACGCTGGATGGCAAAGAGGTTGAGATGATCGTACGGGCCATCACCCGTCTCCTGGATTGAAATGAATCAAACTGTGGGAGCGGGCTTGCTCGCGAAAGCGCAGTGTCAGTCAACGATGGGCTAACTGAAAGGCCGCTTTCGCGAGCAAGCCCGCTCCCACAGGGGATCTGCATCACCTTCAGAGGTCATTTCCATTGAGCCATTCCTGGTTCAGGGTCTCGGTATCGCCCAGGTACTCCAGCAACCAACTCATCGCCGGCGACAATTTATCCTGCGCCCACGCCACACATGACGGGCTGGCCGGAAACGGTCGGCTCAGTTGCAGCGCCACCAGCTCGCCACGCTCGACCCACGGCAGTACCTGATGGGCCGGCGCCATGCCCACGCACAGCCCATCGCGCAGGCAGTCGAGTGCCGAGGCCCAGTTGGGCACGACCAAACGGCGCTGGTTATCCAGGGTCCAGGTGTCACGCTTGGGCAGGTTGCGCGAGGTGTCGGTCATGCACAGCGAGGCGAACGGGCGCAGTTGGTCGTCACTGAGCAAGCCGTTGACGCTCGCCAGCGGGTGCTGGGCGCTGACCACACACAGCCAGTTGAGCAGGCCCATGTCCCGAAACGTGAAACGGCTGGCCACCGGCACCGCGCTGGTGGCGCCGATCACAATATCGGTGCGCTCGTCGGCCAGGGCGTCCCACACGCCGTTGTACACCTCGTATTCGAGCAGCAACTCCACCTCGGGGAACTGCCGATAAAAATCCAGCACCAGTTGCCGGCAGCGCTGGGGTTTGACGATGGAGTCCACTGCCACCTTCAACTGGCCGCTCCAGCCATTCGCCACCTGCTGGCACAAGCGCCGGGTGCCAAGCATTTTTTTCATCACCCCGCGGGCTTCGTCTATAAATAGACGGCCGGCGGGCGTCAGTTCCACATCGCGGTGGCGGCGCACAAACAGCGGCACCGCCAGCCACTCCTCCAGCTGGCGCACCGTATAGCTGATGGCTGACGGCACGCGGTGCAATTCCTGGGCGGCGGCGCTGAAGCTGCCATGGCGCGCCACGGCATCGACCACATCCAGTGAGTATTCGGACCACATAGCGGCTGCCTTCAAAATATTTGATTCATGTGTCCAATTATTATCGCTTCACACACAGCCTGTCAGCTTCATAATGGGCGCCAGTCAGCAAATAGTTTGATGGCAGCACTTACAAGGCTTCAATGAAAAATTCTTTTGGTTTCACCTGGTATCTGGCGGGGCTGAGCATGCTCGGTTATCTGGCCATGGACATGTACTTGCCGGCGTTTGGCGCCATGGGCGAGCAGTTGCAGATCAGTGCGGGCGCGGTCGGCGCCAGCTTGAGTATTTTCCTCGCGGGCTTTGCGCTCGGGCAGTTGTTGTGGGGGCCGTTGTCCGATGGCCTGGGGCGCAAGCCGGTGCTGCTCGCCGGGCTGAGCCTGTTTGTGCTGGGCTGCGCCGGGATGTTTTGGGTCGAGACGGCGCCGCAGTTGTTGGCGTTACGGTTTATGCAGGCGATTGGTGTGTGTTCCGCCGCCGTGAGTTGGCAGGCGCTGGTGATTGACCGTTACCCGGCCGACAAGGCCCACCGCGTGTTCGCCAGCATCATGCCGCTGATGTCGCTGTCACCGGCGTTGGCGCCGCTGTTGGGCGCGATGGTACTGAACCACTTTGGCTGGCAGGCGATTTTCGCGGTGTTGCTGGTGGTGTCAGTGCTGTTGCTGTTGCCGACGTTGTTCCTGCGCAAAATGCCGAAACGTCTGGCCGAGAAGGGCGAACCTTCGCGCCTGGGTTATGGGCAGTTGCTGACCTCCCGCGTATTTACCGGCAATGTGATGATCTTCGCCGCCTGTTCGGCCAGTTTTTTCGCCTGGCTCACCGCGTCGCCGTTCATCCTTGGCGACATGGGTTACAGCCCGAATGACATCGGCTTGAGTTACGTGTTGCCGACCTTGTCCTTTCTGGTCGGCGGTTACAGCTGTCGCAGTGCCTTGCAGCATTACCAGGGCAAAACCCTGCTGCCGTGGCTGCTGGTGGCTTATTGCATCAGCATGGTCGCGTTGTACCTGGTTGCGACCTTGACGGTGCCGACGCTGACCACCTTGTTGATTCCGTTCTGCCTGATGGCGTTGGTCAACGGCGCGAGTTACCCGATCGTGGTGGCGAATGCGCTGATGCCCTTTGCGGAAAATTCCGGCAAGGCGGCGGCGTTGCAGAACACCCTGCAATTGGGTCTTTGTTTTCTGAGCAGCCTGCTGGTGTCGTCGATGATCGACCAGCCGCTGTTGATCACCGTAATTGTGATGCTGGCGACTGCGCCGTTGGCGGTGTTGGGTTACTGGCTGGCGCGGCCGAAAGCCGATAAGTCGGAACTGGCAAACGCTTAAAGCTGAAATACGATCAAAAATGTGGGAGCCGGTTTCTTCAGTTAGAACGTCACTTCCATATTCAGCGTAGGCGTGGAGGTCCGGGTACCCATACCTCCATCCACCCCGAACTTGTTATGCCAGTACTCGTAACCCACCCCCAGATACAGGTTCGGCTTCACGCTTTTACCGGGCCGCACGGCTACCATCAGCGCGGTGCGCATCAGGGTTTCCGGCGCGGTGTCGCGGCCGTGATAATCCTCGCCCTTTTCGCCGACGTAATTGATAAACCCCTGAAACTTCGCCGCGTGGTTGGCGATGTCGAACGGGCGCATCCAGGTCAGGTTGAGCATGTAGGTGTCGTCGAAGGTGTGGTTCGACTCTTTCGCACCGGGGATGCCGGTGTGGTTCTTTTCCTTGTAGTACATCAGGCTCAAATCCAGCACGCCGACGGTGTTGAACTTCAACGTCGGGCCGATCACCAGCGCGCGCTTTTTGGCTGAGGCGAAGTTGTTGTTGCGGTTGGCGTCGAAGCCCAGGGTCAGGGCGTAATCCTTTATCAACCCGGTACCCAACGGCACATCCAATACCCGTGAGGCGTACAGCTGGTGCCGGTACACGGCGTAGACCTCACTGCCACCGTGGTCGGTGCCCTTGCGTGGGTCGCTGCTGTCGGACAAAAACACATCAAGGTTCAGGTAGTTGCTGCCGTACCGGTAGCCGCTGGCGTGGGTAAAGCTGTAGATGCGTTTGCTGAAGTCTTCGGGGTTGTTGGGGTTGGTGAAGTGCTGACCGTAACGAAACCCTGCGCTGTTGTTCATCCATTCCAGCGCGACGGCCTCCCCACCGCCGAGAAGGGTCAATGCAACGGTAGCGCCCTGTAATGCCTTTTTCATTGTTCTAGGTCCTTTGGCGTTCTGGCTCATGACGGCCGGATTGTTTTTGTAACGCCGATGGAGGGTATCTTGTTCGATTGATTGTATACAACTCTATGGACATCCAGTCCAAACATTGCATACAGTGTTCGCACAACAAAAACAGAGAACCCCTCACCATGACTATCCCGAAGGCGTCACCGCAGCGGCCAGAAGATGAGAATCTCGGCGTCGCGGCCAACATGGCTTACGGCCTGCAGCATGTGCTCACCATGTACGGCGGCATCGTTGCCGTACCGTTGATCGTCGGCCAGGCGGCCGGGTTGTCGCCGGCGGATATCGGCCTATTGATCGCCGCTTCGCTGTTTGCCGGTGGCCTGGCCACGTTGCTGCAAACCCTCGGTCTGCCGTTTTTTGGCTGCCAGTTGCCGCTGGTGCAGGGCGTGTCGTTTGCCGGTGTGGCAACCATGGTGGCG
Organism: Pseudomonas sp. 58 R 3; assembly: GCF_900006605.1. Taxonomy (NCBI): domain Bacteria; kingdom Pseudomonadati; phylum Pseudomonadota; class Gammaproteobacteria; order Pseudomonadales; family Pseudomonadaceae; genus Pseudomonas; species Pseudomonas sp. 58 R 3. Next base: position 751,963 of record NZ_CVTT01000038.1, read on the forward strand.
ATTGTCGGCAGTGATGGCGCGGGCGGGGTGCCGGCGATTCTCGGGGCGGTGATGGCGGCGTCGTTTATCGGCTTATTGATCACGCCGGTGTTCTCACGGATCACCCAGTTTTTCCCGCCGCTGGTCACCGGTATCGTGATCACCACCATCGGCTTGACGCTGATGCCGGTGGCGGCGCGCTGGGCCATGGGCGGCAATAGCCGCGCGGCGGATTTCGGCAGCATGGCGAATATCGGCCTGGCGGCATTGACCCTGGTGCTGGTGTTGCTACTGAGCAAGATCGGCAGCGCGACCATCTCGCGCCTGTCGATTCTGCTGGCCATGGTGATCGGCACCGTGATCGCGGTGTTCCTCGGCATGGCGGATTTCTCCGGCGTCGCCCAAGGGCCGATGTTCGGCTTTCCCACCCCGTTCCATTTCGGCATGCCGACCTTCCATGTGGCGGCGATCATTTCCATGTGCATCGTGGTGATGGTGACGTTGGTGGAGACCTCGGCGGACATCCTCGCGGTCGGCGAGATTATCGACACCAAAGTCGACTCCAAGCGCCTGGGTAATGGCCTGCGTGCCGACATGCTGTCGAGCATGTTTGCGCCGATCTTCGGTTCCTTCACCCAAAGCGCCTTCGCCCAGAACGTCGGCCTTGTGGCGGTCACTGGCGTGAAAAGCCGGTTTGTGGTGGCCACCGGCGGCGTGTTTCTGGTGGTGTTGGGCTTGTTGCCGTTTATGGGCCGGGTGATTGCGGCCGTGCCGACGTCCGTGCTGGGCGGCGCTGGTATTGTGTTGTTCGGCACCGTGGCGGCCAGTGGGATTCGCACGCTGTCCAAGGTGGATTACCGCAACAACATGAACCTGATCATCGTGGCGACGAGCATCGGTTTCGGCATGATCCCGATCGCCGCGCCAAACTTCTACGATCACTTCCCCACCTGGTTCGCGACCATTTTCCATTCGGGCATCAGCTCGTCGGCAATCATGGCGATTCTGCTCAACCTGGCGTTCAACCACTTCACCGCCGGTAACTCGGACCAACAGTCGGTGTTTGTGGCCGGCACTGAGCGCAGTTTGTGCTTCCACGACGTGGCGGCGTTGCGCGATGGCGATTACTTCAGTGGCGGTAAGTTGTTTGATGCTGAAGGGCAGGAGATTCCAGTGGTGGCTGAGGTGCCAAGGAAGGCCCAAAAAGCCGAGACCGTTTAAATGATCGTTCCCACGCTCCGCGTGGGAATGCCGCCCTAGACGCTCTGCGTCGCTCTTAAGATCGTGACGCGGAGCGTCACAGGAAGCATTCCCACGCGCAGCGTGGGAACGATCACACTCAGCCAGCCTTGAGGACTTTGTTCGGCATTGAACACGCCTCGTCCAGAAACTTCACCACCGTCCCCATGCATGCCTGGCGTTCTTCCACGTGGGGCATGTGGCTGGAGTCTTCAAACAGCGCCCAGCGCACGTCGGTGATTTCATCCAGGAACGGCTTGACCACCAAGGGCGTGGCCTCGTCGTGGCGCCCGGATATCACCAGCGTCGGCACATTGATCGCCGACAGGCGCCCCATCACGCTCCAGTCCTTCAAGCTGCCGATGATGTGAAATTCGGTCGGGCCGCTCATGGCGTGGTACACCGTCGGGTCGGCGTCCACGGCTGCAAAGGTGCGCGCCACTTCTTCCGGCCACGGGTTTACTCGGCACACGTGCTGGTCATAGAACATCCGCGCCGCCGCCAGGTATTCCGGGTCTTGGTAGGTGCCGGCCTGTTCGTGTTTGAGCAGGGTTTGGTGCACGCCTTCGGGCAACAGTTGGCGCAGGCGGTTGGCTTCGCTGACCCAGGTGCGCATGCAGGTGGGCGAGTTCGCCGGGATAAACGCACGCAGGCCCTTGGGTTGCAAAATCGCGTGTTCGCTGCCGAGCATGCCGCCCCAGGATTGACCGAGGATCGCGTAGTTGTCACTGATTTGCAGGTGGTCCAGCAGGTTGTTCAGTTCGTCGAGGAACAGGCCGATGGTCCAGAAAGACGGGTCTTTGTCCGGCAAGTGCGTGGAGCGGCCATTGCCGATCTGGTCGTAGTGAATCACCGCATGGCCGCTGGCGGCGACGTCCTTGAACGCGTCTACATAGTCATGGGTGCAACCGGGGCCGCCATGGAGGATCACCAAGGGCGTGCGGCCGGTGCCCAGGTCGCCGGTGACGCGGTACCAGGTCTGGTAGGCGCCGAAGGCCGCGTAGCCTTCGCGGACTTTCTCGATGAATTCCATTTCGTACCCTGCTCTGAAAAAAGGATCAGGGCTACGATAGTCGGCACGCGGCGTTTAAGTAACTAGCAAAACAGCTAGGTTTTTCCGACGGTTCAATCTTCCAACAGGCGGTAATGGGTCGCGCGCACCACCGCCTGTACGCGGTTCTTGGCGCCCAGTTTGTGCATGGCCGAGGCCAGGTGCAGGGTGACCACCGCCAGTGAGCGGCTTAACTGCGTGGCGATCTCGGCGGCGGTCAGGCCCTCGGCGGCCCATTTCAGGCACTCGCGCTCGCGCTTGGTCAGATGGATATGCGGGTAGGTGCGCAGCTCTTTGCTGAGCAACGGGTAGGCCGCTTCCTGCAACGCGTGGGTGATCAGGCTGAAGTCCGCCAGGGTCTGCTGGGCATCTTCCAGCACCGTGCCGGCCTTGCCGGTGCGCAGGCCGGTCAGCGACGCGAAGCCGCCGCGCGGCAGGTGGATCGGCACGGTGACGCCGCAGGTCAGTTGGCGTTCATGCAGGTAAGAGGACACGGGCGCATGGCACGGGTCGATGATCTTTTGCAGCGCGGTGTCGGCTTTGGCCTCATAGGACCACACAAACGGCGACACCGTGCTCAGGGCCAGATGCTGCACCGGGTCGATCTGGTAAAACCCTTCGCTGCACCATAACGCGTGCCAGTCCGACGGTGTGTTGCGCGATTCCAGCACCGAAGGCGTGATCAGCGAACCGTCCTGGTCGATGGGCACCGGGGTGTAGTCATACACCAACGCATCAAAGCCCAACTGCTGGGCGAGGATAAACGTGTTGTCGATCTGTTCATCCAGGCTCCTGCCGGGCATGAGGCGGTTGTTGAAGGCGGTAAGTTTGGACAGCATCCGTTCTGCTCCCGAATTCATTTGAATCTCGACTTGCGGCAAGTAGAATGCCACGCCCCGGCGAAGGACTGCCAGGCCAAACCTATAAGAACTACTAGGTTATGGACGCGCGGCATCCTCGGTAGTGTTGGCCAGATCAACGGCCGCTACCTGCCAGGCCGATACAACACAAGGAATGTATGCATGTGGCGTGAAATTGCCCCCGACCAGCAGTACAACGTGCAAGTCGATGGCCATAACCTCGTGGCCTACAGCTTTGGCGACGGCGATGAGGTGCTTTTGTGTCTCAACGGCGGCCCAGGCCTGCCGTGTGATTACTTGCGCGACGCCCATGGCTGGCTCAAAGACCATAACCTGCGAGTGGTTGCATTCGATCAGCTTGGCACGGGCGCATCAGCCAGACCATCAGATGTTTCCCTGTGGGAAATTGGCCGTTATGTCGAAGAAGTCGAAACCGTGCGCCAGGCACTGGGCCTGGGCCGCGTGCATCTGCTTGGGCATTCGTGGGGCGGCTGGTTGGGCATCGAGTACGCCATTCACTATCCTGACGCCCTGAAAAGCCTGATCCTGGAAAACACTGTCGGCGATATTCCGCACCTGTCCCAGGAGCTGGAACGCCTGCGCGGCGCCCTCGGCAGCGAAACCGTGGCCATGATGCAGCGCCATGAGGCCATGGGCACCCTCGATCATCCGCAATACCAGGCCGCCATTACCTTGCTCAACTACCGCCACGTCTGCCGCCTGGACGAATGGCCGGAGCCGGTCAAGCGCTCCTTGGGCGACTGGAACATGGGCCCTTACGAAACCATGCAAGGCCCCAACGAGTTTCTCTATATCGGCAACCTCAAGGACTGGAACCGCATCCCGGAGATGGCCGAATTCAAGATGCCGATCCTGATCACCACCGGCCAGCACGACGAACTCACTCCCGCCTGTGCTCACCGCATGAAACTTGCGGCCACACACGCCGAACTGCATGTATTCCCCAACAGCAGCCATATGCCGTTTTATGAAGAGCCCCAGGCGTACTTTCCGGTGCTGCTGGACTTTCTCGCTCGCCACCGAGGCTGACGGATGAATCTTGCGCGTTACCGTTTTGTGCTGTCCCGGCCGCTGCAATTGCTGCCGGTGTTGTTTGGCATCAGCCTGATCACCTTTGTGCTGGTGCGCTCGATCCCCGGCGACCCGGCGCGCGCCTTGCTGGGCTCGCGCAGCACGCCGGACGCCTTGCTTAAAATCCGCGCCCAGTACGGCCTGGACCAGCCCTTGTGGCTGCAGTATTTCTACTTTCTCAAGAACCTGCTCAAGGGCGATCTGGGCCAGTCGCTGCTCTATAAGGTCGACGCCTTGAAGCTGATCGTCACCCGTATCGAGCCGACGCTGGTGCTGGTGCTCGGCAGTGTGCTGCTGGCGCTGTTGATCGCGGTGCCGCTGGCCACCGTGGCGGCGCGCAACAAAGGCGGCTGGGCGGATAACCTGATTCGCGTGTTCACCACGGTCGGCCTGGGCATGCCGGCCTTCTGGCTGGGCTTGATGCTGATTCTGTTGCTGAGTGTGAAGTGGGGCTTGTTCCCGGTATCGGGCTACGGTCGCACGTTTACAGATAAAGCCCACCACATGGTCCTGCCGTGTTTGACCATTGCGCTGGCGCTGGCAGCGGTGCTGGTGCGCAACCTGCGGGCGAGCATGCTGATGGAGTTGCAGGCCGACCATGTCACCGCCGCCCGCGCCCGCGGGTTATCGGAGGCGGCGGTGTTTCGTCGGCATGTATTGCCCAATTCGCTGGTGCCGGCGGTCAACCTGCTGGCGGTGAATATCGGCTGGCTGATCAGCGGCACGGTGGTGATCGAAAGCCTGTTCGCGATTCCCGGCATCGGCCAATTGCTGGTGCGCGGCATTTTTACCCGCGACTACATGGTGGTGCAGGGCGTGGCGATGGTGCTGGCGTGTGCGACGGTGGTGGTCAACTTCGTCGCGGACGTGGCGACCGTGGCCCTCGACCCAAGGGTGAAGATGCAATGAGCAGTCGCCCACTGATTGCGCCGTGGCGTTTGCGCCTGCGCTTTGGTTTTCGCAATGGCCGGCTGACCGCCGCATGGGGCTTGCTGATCCTGTTTATGTGGTTGGCCCTGGCGTTGTTCGCGCCGTGGATCGCGCCGTATGACCCGATTGCGCAGAACACCGATCTGAGCTTGTTGGCGCCCAGCCTTGCCCATCCATTTGGCACGGATAACTATGGTAGAGATATCCTTTCGAGGGTGATCTGGGGCGCGCGGATTGACCTGCAACTGGCTGTCATCGGCGTGATCTTCCCGTTCCTGATCGGCACTTTTATCGGCGCTGTTTCCGGCTACATCGGCGGGCGCTTCGACAGCCTGTGCATGCGTGTGATCGACGTGGTGCTGGCGTTCCCGTTCCTGGTGCTGATGCTGGCGATCATGGCCATTCTCGGGCCGGGCTTGCAGAGCTTTTATATCGCCATGGCGCTGGTGGGCTGGGTGTCGTATGCGCGGTTGATCCGCTCGCAGATCCTGGTGCTCAAGGAAAGCGACTTCGCCCTGGCCGCCAAGAGCCTGGGCTTTGGCCATGGGCGCATTCTGTTTCGGCATTTGCTGCCCAATGCGATGTTTGGCTCGATTGTGTTTTCCATGTCCGACGCCGTGCTGGTGCTGCTCAACGGCGCTGCCGTGAGCTACCTGGGCCTGGGCGTGCAACCGCCGACGGCGGAGTGGGGCACGATGGTCGCCGAAGGGCAGGCGTTTATCACCACCGCCTGGTGGCTTTGCACCTTCCCGGGCCTGGCCATTGTGACCCTGGCCATGGGTTTCAGCCTGCTCGCCGATGGTGTGGCGCAAGTGTTGGGGGATCGTTCATGAGCCTGCTTCAGGTGCAGGACCTCAGTGTGATCGCCAACAATGGCGGGCGTGAGGTCACGCTGGTTGATCGTGTGTCCTTTGATTTGGCCGAAGGAGAAATCCTCGGCCTGGTAGGTGAAAGCGGCTCGGGCAAGACCCTGGCCTGTCGCGCCCTGATGCGCCTGTTGCCGTCGCCCAACCTGCGGGTGCAAGGCGGCGCGGTGCGCCTGGCCGGTCGCGACCTGTTGCAACTCGATGAGGCTGGCATGCGCGCCGTGCGCGGTGGGCAACTGGGCATGATTTTCCAGAACCCCAGCAGTCACCTGGACCCGTTGATGCGCATCGGCGAGCAGATCGCCGAAGGCATCCGTTTGCATCAGGGCGCGTCGAAAAAAGACGCACGCCAACAAGCCATCGAGGTGCTGCGCCAGGTCGGTATTCCCGATCCCAAGGCGCGGGTCGACAACTACCCCCATGAGTTCTCCGGCGGCATGCGCCAGCGCGCGATGATCGCCGTGGCCCTGGGTTGCAACCCGCAGGTGCTGATTGCCGATGAGCCGACCACGGCGCTGGATGTGACGGTGCAGGCGCAGATCCTGCGCCTGCTACTGGAGCTGCGCGACCAGCGCGGCCTGGCGATCATCATGATCACCCATGACCTCGGCGTGGTGGCGCAGACCTGTGATTCCATCGCGGTGATGTACGCCGGGCGCCTGTGCGAACACGCGAGCAAATACGACGTGCTGGCCCATCCGCAACACCCGTACACCGCCGGCCTTATCGATTGCCAACCCGCCCACAGCAGCGGCCACGCCTTGTTGCGCACCATCCCCGGCCAGCCGCCGTTACTGGATGCCTTGCCCGTCGGTTGCCGCTTCAACCCGCGCTGCCCGCAAGTGGCGGCGTTGTGCACTGAGGTGTTGCCCGAAGGTGCGCGCGTGGCTTGCCACTATCCGCTCGGAGAGCGCCCATGAGTCTGTTGCAGATCAAGGACCTGGAGGTGCGGTTTGCCGCGTCCGGCACGGGTATGTTGGGCCTCAATAAACAGTGGGTGAGGGCGGTCAATGGTGTGTCGCTGAACCTGGCCGCAGGCGAAACCCTGGGGTTGGTGGGCGAGTCCGGCAGTGGCAAAAGCACGCTGGGGCGAGCCATTTTGCACCTCAACCCGATCAGCGCCGGGCAGGTGTTGTTCGATGGCGTCGACATGGCCCAGGGCAGTGCGATCGACATCGCCCGCCTGCGGCATGAAACCGCGATGATTTTCCAGGACCCTTACGCCGCCTTGAACCCGCGCCACAGCATTGGCGAAACCCTTGTCGAAGTGTTAAGGGTGCAGCGCAAGGTCGCCCCGCAGCAGATACCGGCTCGCGTGGTCGAGCTGCTTGACCTGGTGGGCCTGCGCCCTGAACTCGCCAGCCGCAAGCCCGGCTCCCTCAGTGGTGGCCAGTGCCAGCGCGTCGGCATCGCCCGCGCCCTGGCGGTGGAGCCGCGCCTGATCATTGCCGATGAGTGCGTGGCGGCCCTGGATGTGTCGATTCAGGGCCAGATCATCAACCTGTTGCTGGAACTGCAACAGCGCATGAACCTGGCGATTCTGTTTATCGCCCATGACCTGGCCATTGTGCGGCGCCTGTGCGACCGCGTGGCGGTGATGTACCTGGGCAAGATCGTCGAAGAAGGGCCGGTGGAGGCGGTGTTTACGGCGCCGCGCCATCCGTATACGGCGGCGTTGATCGAGGCGATTCCCGAGATCGATCCGCACCGGCCGTTGCCTGCAGAACCGTTGCCCGGTGAGCCGCCAAGCCCGCTGAAGTTGCCCACCGGCTGCGCCTTTCACCCGCGCTGCCGGCACGCCCGGACGATGTGTTCCGTGGTGTTGCCGCCGACCCATTACCTGCACGAGCATCGGTACAGTTGCGTGCTTGAAGAACCTCTGTTTTGACCCACTTCTGCCATTCATGAACAAGGAGTTATGACATGCAAACCCGTCACTTGAAGTTACTCGCCGCCGCGACATTGACCGCCTGGTCCCTCACCGCCGGGCTGGCTCATGCCGCCGGTGTGCTGACCATCGGCTGCCGTGAAGACAGCACCACGTTCGACCCGATCAAAAGCGCACAGAACCGCGATACCTGGGTGTTCGCCAACGTCTACGACACCCTGGTGCGCGTGGATAACCTGGGCACCAAGATGGAGCCGGGCCTGGCCGAAAGCTGGGAAATTTCCAAGGACGGCCTGACCTACACCTTCAAGCTGCGTGACGCCAAGTTCTCCGATGGCTCGGCGATCACCGCCGCTGACGCCGCGTTCAGCCTGTTGCGCATCCGCGACAACAAGGCGTCGCTGTGGGCGGATCCGTTCAACCTGATCAACACGGCCAAGGCCAGCGACCCGCAGACCCTGGTGGTCACCCTGAAAACCCCGGCCGTGGCCTTCCTCTCGCAACTGGCCTCGCCGACGGTGTCGATCCTGTCGGAAAAAGCCATGACCACGATGGGCGAAGACGCCTACTCGGAAAACCCGGTGACCTCCGGCGCGTTTACCGTGGAGGAGTGGCGTAAAGGCGACCGTGTGATCCTCAAGAAGAACCCGAACTTCTGGCAGGCCAACAACGTGAGCCTGGATGGCGTGGAGTGGGTCTCGGTGACCGACGACAACACGCGCATGCGCATGGTGCAGAACAACGAGCTGGACACGGCGATCTTCGTACCGTTCTCCCGCGTGGAAGAGCTGAAGAAAGACAACAACGTGGTGATCCACGCCGACCCGTCGACCCGCGAAGATCACCTGCTGATCAACCACGCCCACGGTCTGCTGGCCAAGCCGCAGGTGCGCGAGGCGCTGGACATGGCCATCGACAAGCCGTCGCTGGTCAAGACCGCCACTTACGGCCAGGGCACCGTGGCCTATTCCTACATCCCCAAAGGCTCGCTGTACCACTACGCCAACAACCTGCAACGCCCCTATGACCCGACGGCCGCCAAGAAACTGCTGGAAGAAGCCGGCGCCAAGGACTTGAAACTCAACTACGTGGTCAACGCCGGCAATGAAGCTGACGAGCAGATCGCGGTGATCATCAAGGACCAGTTGGCCAAGGTCGGCGTGACCGCCAACCTGCAAAAGGTCGACCCGACCCAAAGCTGGCAGATGCTGGTGGACGGTGAATACGATATTTCGGTGATGTACTGGACCAACGACATCCTCGACCCGGACCAGAAGACCACTTTCGTGCTGGGCCACGACACCAACCAGAACTACATGACCCGCTACAAGAACGATAAGGTTAAAGAGCTGGTGGCGCAGGCGCGGATCGAGGCCGACCCGGTCAAGCGTGAGCAGATGTATGTGGCGTTGCAGAAGCTGGCGAAGCAGGATGTGAACTGGATCGACCTGTACTACAGCCCGTACATCAACATCTCACGCAAGAACGTGAGCAACTTCCTGCAAAACCCGCTGGGGCGTTTTACCCTTGAGGAAGTGGTGAAGAACTAATATTTCCAATACGCCAACAATCAAATGTGGGAGCGGGCTTGCTCGCGAAGACGGAGTGTCAGTCAATAGAGATGTCGACTGATCCGCCGCCTTCGCGAGCAAGCCCGCTCCCACAGTTCGTTCCCTGCTGTGTCAGTTGGATCTGCTTAAGTGTTACTGCGCATCAAACGCCTGCCCATTGATCCCGGCACTGTCCGGCCCCATCAGGTACAGGTACACCGGCATGATGTCTTCCGGTGCAGGCCTTTCCATCGGGTTTTCCCCCGGATACGCCTGGGCGCGCATGCTGGTGCGCGTACCGCCTGGGTTGATGCTGTTGGCGCGTACCGATGCCACGTCTTCCAGCTCATCGGCCAGGGTTTGCATCAAACCTTCGGTGGCAAACTTCGACACACCATAGGCACCCCAATACGCCCGGCCCTTGCGCCCGACGCTGCTGGAGGTGAACACCACCGACGCATCCTGGGACAGCTTGAGCAGTGGCAAGAGTGTGCTGGTGAGCATGAACATCGCGTTGACGTTCACGTGCATCACGCGCATGAAGTTCTCACCGGACAACTGCTCGATCGGCGTGCGTGGGCCGATGATCGAGGCGTTGTGCAGCAGGCCGTCGAGACGACCGAATGCTTTTTCGATCATCGCTGCCAGCTCATCGTATTGATGGGGCAGGGCGGTTTCCAGGTTGAACGGAATCACCACCGGCTGCGGCTGGCCGGCCGCTTCGATCTCGTCATACACCTGAGCCAGGTTGGCTTCGGTCTTGCCCAGCAACAGCACGGTGGCGCCATGGGCGGCATAGGTTTTTGCCGCGGCCGCGCCGATCCCGCGACCGGCACCGGTCACCAGGATCACCCGGTCTTTGAGCAGTTCTGGACGTGCGGAGTAATCAAACATAAAAAACCTCTAAAAATTCAGTAGGTTGCAAACGCTGAATTTGAACCCTACAAAGATCCCCTGTGGGAGCGGGCTTGCTCGCGAATGCTGTGTGTCAGTTGCTGGTTCATTGACTGACACACCGCATTCGCGAGCAAGCCCGCTCCCACATTTAGACCTCCATCGGTTTTAGCAACTGCACAGCGCGTTATCCAGCACTTTGCGCAGTTCCAGCGGGTGGTCCACCACCACGTCGGCGCCCCAGTTGCGTGGGTTGTCGTCCGGGTGGATGTAGCCGAAGGTGACCGCTGCGGTGCGGGTGCCGGCGTCGCGGCCAGACTCGATATCGCGCAGGTCATCGCCCACGAACAGCACGCTGGCCGGGTCCAGGTCGAGCATCTTGCACGCCAGGATCAGCGGCTCGGGGTCGGGCTTGCTGTTCTTCACATGGTCCGGGCAGATCAGCAGCGCCGAACGTTCGGCCAGGCCCAGTTGCTGCATGATCGGCTCGGCAAAACGCAGCGGCTTGTTGGTGACCACGCCCCACACCAGGTGGGACTTCTCGATGTCCTGCAGCAGTTCTTCCATGCCGTCGAACAGCTTGCTGTGGATCGCGCAGCCTTTGAGGTAACGCTCCAGGAATTCCAGGCGCAGCGCTTCAAAGCCAGGGGATTCCGGGTCCATCGAGAAGGTCACGGCGACCATCGCCCGCGCACCGCCGGAAATTTCATCGCGGATATGCTGTGGGTTGATCGGCGCCAGGCCTCGATCGGCGCGCATGGCCTGGCAGATCGCAATAAAGTCCGGCGCGGTGTCCAGCAAGGTGCCGTCCATGTCGAAGAGAACTGCTCGCAACTTCACAGGCTTACTCCTCGCGCAGGGTCTGGATCATGTAGTTGACGTCAACGTCGCTGGCCAGCTTGTAGTGCTTGGTCAGCGGGTTGTAGGTCAGGCCGATGATGTCCTTGACGGTCAGCCCGGCCTGACGGCTCCAGGCGCCCAGCTCGCTTGGGCGGATAAATTTCTTGAAGTCGTGGGTGCCGCGCGGCAGCAACTTCATGATGTATTCGGCGCCGATGATCGCGAACAGATAAGCCTTGGGGTTGCGGTTGATGGTGGAGAAGAACACCTGGCCGCCGGGCTTGACCATACGGAAGCACGCGCGGATCACCGAAGACGGGTCTGGCACGTGCTCGAGCATCTCCAGGCAAGTGACCACGTCGAACTGCTCAGGCATCTCTTCGGCCAGGGCTTCGGCGGTGATCTGGCGGTATTCGACGCTCACGCCGGATTCCAACTGGTGCAGTTGGGCCACGGCCAGCGGCGCTTCGCCCATGTCGATGCCCATCACGGTAGCGCCGCGCTGGGCCATGGCTTCGCTGAGGATGCCGCCGCCGCAACCGACGTCCAGCACCTTCTTGCCGGCCAGGTTGACGCGCTCGTCAATCCAGTTGACGCGCAACGGGTTGATGTCGTGCAGCGGTTTGAACTCGCTTTCGCGGTCCCACCAGCGGTGGGCCAGGGCTTCAAACTTGGCGATTTCGGCGTGGTCGACGTTGCTCATGGTGAATCCTCTAAATCTGATAAATCGGTTATTCAGCCCTGAACGCTGGGTTCAAGACCTTCGTTATTCGCTGTGCCCGCTGATCCGTTGGCCCCAGGCGATGGCCGTGGCGGTCAACTGTTGTTCATCCATGCGGGTCAATCGCCGGTCGTCGAGCAACTGCTTGCCGGCGACCCAAAGGTGTTTCACGCACTCGCGCCCGGTGGCATATATAAGCGTTGAGACCGGGTCAAAGATCGGTTGTTGCGCCAGCCCCGACAGATCAAAGGCGACGATATCCGCCGCCTTGCCGACTTCCAGTGAGCCAATCTCGCTGTCCAGGCCCATGGCACGTGCCCCATTGAGCGTAGCCATGCGCAGGGCGCGATGGGCGTCCAGGGCGGTGGCCGAGCCGGCGACGGCCTTGGCCAGCATCGCCGCCGTGCGTGTTTCGCCCAGCAGGTCGAGGTCATTGTTGCTGGCCGCGCCGTCGGTGCCGATGGCCACGTTCACACCAGCCTGCCACAGACGCTCCACCGGGCAAAAGCCGCTGGCCAGTTTGAGGTTCGATTCCGGGCAATGGATGACGCTGGTGTTGCTTTCTACCAGCAAAGCCAGGTCATCCTCGCTGATTTGGGTCATATGAACGGCCTGGAAGCGTGGGCCGAGCAGACCCAGACGGCCCAGGCGCGCCAGCGGGCGTTCGCCGGTCTTGTCCACGGCTTGTTGCACTTCGAAGGCGGTTTCGTGCACATGCATATGGATGGCGGCGTCCAGCTCTTCGGCGATCACCCGGATTTTTTCCAGGTTGGCGTCGCTCACGGTGTAGGGCGCGTGGGGGCCGAAGGTGATCTTGATGCGCGGGTGGTGCTTGAGGTCGCCGAACAGCTCCACGCCTTGGCGAATCGCCTCATCGGCGCTGCCGGCGCCGGGAATCGGGAAGTCGAGGATCGGCAGCGCGATCTGCGCGCGCATGCCGCTGTTGTGTACGCAGTCGCTGGCGACCTTGGGGTAGAAGTACATGTCCGAGAAGCAGGTGATACCGCCCTTGAGCTGCTCGGCGATGGCCAGGTCGGTGCCGTCGCGCACGAAGGCTTCATCGACCCATTTGGCTTCGGCGGGCCAGATGTGTTTTTCCAGCCAGGTCATCAGCGGCAGGTCGTCGGCCAGGCCGCGAAACAGGCTCATCGCCGCGTGGCCGTGGGCGTTGATCAAGCCGGGGCTGAGCAGCATGCCCGGCAGCTCGCGAACCTCGCTGGCCGCCAGCTTCAAGGCCGCCGCCCGTGACCCGATAAACGCAATGCGCCCGTCACGGATGCCCAGGCCGTGCTCCTTGAGCACCACGCCAGCGGGTTCGACAGGTACCAGCCAGGTTGGCAGCAGCAATAAGTCGAGCGGGGCGGCAGTGGAGGTCATCGCAGGCTTCTTCCCAGGCAGCTATAAAAGAAGGGCGAAGTATACCCGAGCGTCTTGGCTGGCGGATCGCTATAATCGGCGGCTTTTGTTCATGAGTGCGGGGTAAGGGATGCGCGACCGACTGTTAGCTGCAGAGAAAGTGAAGGCCATCGATTGGCGTGATGGCGCACTGCACCTGCTCGATCAGCGTGCCTTGCCCTCGCGGGAAACCTGGGTGGCCTGCACCACGGTGGCTGACGTCGCCCAGGCCATCCGCAACATGACGGTGCGCGGCGCGCCGGCCATCGGCATCAGTGCCGCCTACGGCCTGGTGCTGGCCGCCCGCGAGCGGATCGCCGAGGGCGGTGACTGGCAGGCAGCGTGGGAAGAAGACTACGCGCTGCTGGCCGATAGCCGTCCGACCGCCGCGAACCTGTTCTGGGCCTTGAAGCGCATGCGTGACCGCCTGGATCGGGTCAAAAAGCACGCAGACCCCTTGGCGGTGCTGGAAGCCGAAGCCATTGCGATCCACGAAAGCGACCGCGAAGCCAACCTGGTCATGGCCCAGTTGGGCCTGGAGCGCATTCGCAAGCACCAGGGCAACGCCCAGGCGATCCTTACCCATGGCAATGCGGGCGCTCTGGCCACCGGCGGTGTGGGCACCGCCCTTGGGGTGATCCGCGCCGCGTTCCTGGAGGGTTTGGTCGAGCATGTCTATGTCAATGAAACCCGCCCGTGGCTGCAAGGTTCGCGGCTGACGGCCTGGGAGTTGGCGGGCGAGGGTATTCCGGCCACGGTGAATGCCGACTCGGCGGGTGCGCATATCCTCAAGACCAAAGGCGTGACCTGGGTCGTGGTCGGCGCCGACTGCATTGCGGCCAATGGTGATGTGATCGGCCCGATCGGCACTTATCAGTTGGCGGTGTGTGCCATGCACCACGGCGTGCGTTTTATGGTGGTGGCGCCCAGTTCGACCCTCGATTTGATGATGGCCACCGGTGATGATGTCAGCCTGGAAGAGCGTGATGCGGCGGAGTTGCTGGCGGTTAACGGTCAGCGGCTGGAGGTTGCGGCGTTTAATCCGGTGTTCGATGTGACGCCGGCGGACCTGATTGATGTGATCGTGACCGAAAAAGGCATCGTCGAACGGCCTGATACCGCCAAGCTGGCCAAGTTGATGTGTCGTAAGCGCCTGCATTGAGGACGGTGGCGCTTGCAAGATTGCATTCGCGAGCAAGCCCGCTCCCACACTTGAATTGTGAACGCATTCAAGTGTGGGAGCGGGCTTGCTCGCGAATGGGCCTTCAAAGTCAATAAAATCCTTGGATCTGTACCTTGAAAATAGCATCAACGCACTTCTGAGCCTCTCTCGTCCCCCTCAAGCCTGTCATCCGTCAAATTACTAGCCTCCATGCGCATCAGGGGGATAGGTGCGTGGCGGCGATTGTGATAACATCCGGCGGTTTCCAGGGCCGCCCCGAGGGGTTGCCCATAACGTGCAGATCCGTGTCATAACTCGTTGATTTGTCGTAAGTCGTTGTCAGGCACTCTGCCAGCAACGGCGAGCTTCGTTCGTCCCATATGGATGTGACGAGGTTTCACCCGAAAAAGGAATCAGGCTTCTCATGGGCGAACTGGCCAAAGAAATCCTCCCGGTCAATATCGAAGACGAGCTGAAACAGTCCTACCTCGACTACGCGATGAGCGTAATTGTCGGGCGGGCACTGCCTGATGCGCGCGATGGCTTGAAGCCCGTGCACCGGCGTGTGCTGTTCGCGATGAGCGAGCTGGGTAACGACTGGAACAAGCCGTACAAGAAATCTGCCCGTGTTGTCGGTGACGTGATCGGTAAGTATCACCCTCACGGCGACACTGCGGTGTACGACACCATCGTTCGGATGGCCCAGCCGTTTTCCCTGCGCTACCTGCTGGTAGACGGCCAGGGCAACTTCGGTTCGGTCGACGGCGACAACGCTGCGGCCATGCGATACACCGAAGTGCGCATGACCAAGCTGGCGCACGAGCTGCTGGCCGACCTGCACAAAGAAACCGTGGACTGGGTGCCGAACTACGACGGCACCGAAATGATCCCGGCCGTCATGCCAACCCGTATTCCCAACCTGCTGGTCAACGGCTCCAGCGGTATCGCCGTGGGCATGGCCACCAACATTCCGCCGCACAACCTCGGTGAAGTCATCGACGGTTGCCTGGCCCTCATCGACAACCCTGAGCTGACCGTCGATGAGCTGATGCAATACATCCCTGGTCCGGACTTCCCGACCGCCGCGATCATCAACGGTCGTGCCGGCATCATCGAAGCCTATCGCACCGGCCGTGGCCGCATTTATATGCGCGCCCGCTCGATGATCGAAGACATCGACAAGGTTGGTGGCCGCCAGCAGATCGTTATCACCGAACTGCCTTACCAGTTGAACAAGGCGCGTCTGATCGAGAAGATCGCCGAGCTGGTTAAAGAGAAGAAGCTCGAAGGCATCACCGAACTGCGCGACGAGTCTGACAAAGACGGTATGCGCGTGGTGATCGAGCTGCGTCGTGGTGAAGTGCCTGAGGTGATCCTCAACAACCTCTACGCCCAGACCCAGCTGCAAAGCGTGTTTGGTATCAACGTAGTGGCTTTGATCGACGGCCGCCCGCGCATCCTGAACCTCAAGGACCTGCTCGAAGCCTTCGTGCGTCACCGCCGCGAAGTGGTCACCCGCCGCACCGTGTTCGAACTGCGCAAGGCCCGCGAGCGCGGCCACATCCTGGAAGGCCAGGCGGTAGCGCTGTCGAACATCGACCCGGTGATCGCGCTGATCAAGGCTTCGCCGACGCCGTCGGAAGCCAAGGAAGCCCTGATCAAGATGCCGTGGGAATCCAGCGCCGTTGTGGCGATGGTTGAACGTGCCGGTGCCGATTCGTGCCGTCCGGAAACCCTGGACCCGCAATACGGCCTGCGCGACGGCAAGTACTTCCTGTCGCCGGAACAGGCCCAGGCCATTCTGGAGCTGCGTTTGCACCGCCTGACCGGCCTGGAGCACGAGAAACTTTTGGCCGAGTACCAGGAGATTCTCAACCAGATCGGCGAGCTGATCCGCATCCTCAACAGCGCCGTGCGCCTGATGGAAGTGATCCGCGAAGAACTGGAAGTGATCCGCGCCGAATACGGCGACGTGCGCCGCACCGAAATCCTCGATGCGCGTCTCGACCTGACCCTGGGTGACATGATCCCGGAAGAAGAGCGTGTGGTGACCATCTCCCACGGTGGCTACGCCAAGACCCAGCCATTGGCTGCGTACCAGGCTCAGCGTCGTGGCGGTAAAGGCAAATCGGCTACCGGCGTGAAGGATGAGGACTACATCGCTCACCTGCTGGTTGCCAACAGCCACACCACGCTGTTGCTGTTCTCCAGCAAAGGCAAGGTGTACTGGCTCAAAACCTACGAAATCCCGGAAGCGTCCCGCGCTGCCCGTGGTCGTCCGCTGGTCAACCTGCTGCCGCTGGACAGTGATGAATACATCACCACCATGTTGCCGGTCGAGGAATACACCGAAGGTCACTTCATCTTCATGGCCACCGCCAAAGGCACCGTGAAGAAGACTCCGCTGGAATCCTTCAGCCGCCAGCGCAGCGTGGGCCTGATCGCTCTGGAGCTGGACGAAGGCGACGTACTGATCTCCGCGGCCATCACCGACGGCGAGCGTGAAGTCATGCTGTTCTCCGACGGCGGCAAAGTGACACGCTTCAAGGAGTCCGACGTTCGCGCCATGGGCCGTACCGCCCGCGGTGTGCGCGGCATGCGTCTGCCGGAAGGGCAGAAGCTGATTTCGATGCTGATCCCGGAAGAAGGCAGCCAGATCCTCACCGCTTCGGCGCGTGGTTATGGCAAGCGCACCGCCATCAGCGAGTTCCCGGAGTACAAGCGTGGCGGCCAGGGCGTGATCGCCATGGTCAGCAACGACCGCAACGGCCGTCTGGTCGGCGCGGTGCAGGTGCTCGATGGCGAGGAAATCATGCTGATTTCCGACCAGGGCACCCTGGTGCGTACCCGTGTGGCCGAAGTCTCGAGCCTGGGCCGTAACACCCAGGGTGTGACGCTGATCAAGCTGGCCAGCGACGAAACGCTGGTAGGCCTGGAGCGCGTTCAGGAACCATCGGAAGTCGAAGGCGAAGAGCTGGAAGGCGAAGACGGTGCGGTATTCGATGGCGAGGTGATCGCAACCGGCGATGACAGCGTCGACGAGCCAACCCTCGATGCAGCCGCAGACGAAGAAGAACCGCAGGAATAAGCGGACACACAGGGGGCGGATGAAGATTCGCCCCCTTGTTGTTTGTCCGTATGGAAATATCGACAGCCATGGAGATCTAGTGTGGGAGCGGGCTTGCTCGCGAAAGCGGACTGACATTCACCCGAGATGTCGCCTGTTGGATCGCTTTCGCGAGCAAGCCCGCTCCCACATGGGATCGGGTGTCGGCTGATATGTTTGCGTGACTACCACCAGATCAGAGTGAGATTGGATGTGAGCAAGAGAGCCTATAACTTCTGTG
This sequence comes from Pseudomonas sp. 58 R 3, assembly GCF_900006605.1. Lineage (NCBI taxonomy): Bacteria > Pseudomonadati > Pseudomonadota > Gammaproteobacteria > Pseudomonadales > Pseudomonadaceae > Pseudomonas > Pseudomonas sp. 58 R 3. Next base: position 769,777 of record NZ_CVTT01000038.1, read on the forward strand.
CCGGTCCCGCGGCGCTTCCTGAAGCAGTCCTGCAGCGTGCGCAGGGTGAACTCCTCGACTGGCATGGAAAAGGCCTCTCCGTGATGGAAATGAGCCATCGCAGCGATGAGTTCGTGTCCATCGCCACCAAGGCCGAGCAGGATCTGCGCGACTTGCTGGGCATCCCATCCAACTACAAAGTGCTGTTCCTGCAAGGTGGCGCGAGCCAGCAGTTCGCGCAGATTCCGCTGAACCTGTTGCCCGAAGACGGCACTGCCGACTATATCGACACCGGTATCTGGGGCCAGAAGGCGATTGAAGAGGCTTCGCGCTACGGTCACGTCAACGTGGCAGGCACCGCCAAGCCTTACGACTACTTTGCCATTCCCGGTCAGAACGAGTGGAAGCTGTCCAAAGACGCGGCCTACGTGCACTACGTCGCCAACGAAACCATCGGCGGCCTGGAGTTTGACTGGGTGCCGCAAGTGGGTGACGTGCCGTTGGTGTGTGACATGTCTTCGGACATCCTGTCGCGCCCGATCGATGTGTCCAAGTACGGCATGATCTACGCCGGTGCGCAGAAGAACATCGGCCCGAGCGGCATCCTGGTCAACATCATCCGCGAAGACCTGCTGGGCCGCGCGCGTTCGCTGTGCCCGACCATGCTCAACTACAAGGTCGCGGCCGATAACGGCTCGATGTACAACACCCCGCCGGCGTTCGCCTGGTACCTTTCCGGCCTGGTGTTCGAGTGGCTCAAAGAGCAGGGCGGTGTCGCCGCCATGGGCAAGCTCAACGAAGAGAAGAAGCGCACCCTGTACGACTTCATCGACGCCAGCGGCCTGTACAGCAACCCGATCAACCTCACCGACCGCTCGTGGATGAACGTACCGTTCCGCCTGGCTGACGACCGCCTGGACAAGCCATTCCTGGCCGGTGCCGACGCACGTGGCCTGCTGAACCTCAAGGGCCACCGTTCGGTCGGTGGCATGCGCGCCTCCATCTACAACGCTGTCGACATCCACGCGATCAACGCGCTGGTTGCCTACATGGCAGAGTTCGAAAAGGAACACGGCTAATGTCTGAGCAAGAACTCAAGGCCCTGCGTGTACGCATCGACAGCCTGGACGAGAAAGTCCTGGAGCTGATCAGTGAGCGTGCGCGCTGCGCCCAGGAAGTCGCCCGCGTGAAAATGGCGTCCCTGGCTGAAGGCGAAGTGCCGGTGTTCTACCGGCCTGAGCGCGAAGCCCAGGTGCTCAAGCGCGTGATGGAACGCAACAAGGGCCCGTTGGGCAACGAAGAGATGGCGCGGTTGTTCCGTGAAATCATGTCGTCGTGCCTGGCGCTGGAGCAGCCGCTGAAAGTGGCGTACCTCGGCCCGGAAGGCACCTTTACCCAAGCCGCGGCCATGAAGCATTTCGGCCACGCGGTGATCAGCAAGCCGATGGCGGCCATCGACGAAGTGTTCCGCGAAGTGGCGGCCGGTGCGGTGAACTTTGGCGTGGTGCCGGTGGAAAACTCCACCGAAGGCGCGGTCAACCACACGCTGGACAGCTTCCTTGAGCACGACATGGTGATCTGCGGCGAAGTCGAACTGCGCATTCACCACCATCTGCTGGTAGGCGAGAGCACCAAGACCGACAGCATCAGCCGCATCTACTCCCACGCCCAATCCCTGGCCCAGTGCCGCAAGTGGCTGGACGCGCATTACCCGAATGTCGAGCGCGTGGCGGTGTCCAGCAACGCCGAAGCGGCCAAGCGGGTCAAGGGTGAGTGGAACTCGGCGGCTATCGCTGGTGACATGGCTGCGGGGCTGTACGGCCTGACGCGCCTGGCCGAAAAAATCGAAGACCGCCCGGATAACTCTACGCGCTTTTTGATGATCGGCAGCCAGGAAGTGCCGCCCACCGGCGACGACAAGACCTCGATCATCGTCTCCATGAGCAACAAGCCCGGCGCGCTCCATGAGTTGCTGGTGCCGTTCCACGATAACGGGATTGACCTGACGCGCATCGAAACTCGCCCTTCGCGCAGCGGTAAATGGACGTATGTGTTCTTTATCGACTTCATCGGCCACCACCGCGACCCGCTGGTTAAAGGTGTGCTGGAGAAAATCAGTCAGGAAGCCGTGGCACTCAAGGTGCTGGGCTCTTACCCGAAAGCGGTTTTGTGAGGCTTTAACATGAGTGGCAACTTCCTCGCCCTGGCTCAGCCGGGCGTGCAACAACTGTCGCCTTACGTTCCAGGCAAGCCTGTGGACGAGCTGGCGCGTGAGTTGAACCTGGACCCGTCGAAAATCGTAAAGCTGGCCAGTAACGAAAACCCGCTGGGCCCAAGCCCCAAGGTGTTGGCGGCGATTCGTGAAGAATTGACTGAGCTGACCCGCTACCCGGACGGCAATGGCTTCGCCCTCAAGTCGCTGTTGGCCGAGAACTGCCGCGTTGAACTGAACCAGGTCACCCTGGGCAATGGTTCCAACGACATTCTTGAACTGGTCGGCCGTGCGTACCTGGCCCCAGGCCTGAATGCGGTGTTCAGTGAGCACGCGTTCGCCGTCTACCCGATCGTGACCCAGGCCGTGGGCGCTGATGCCCGCGTCATTCCTGCCAAGGATTGGGGCCACGACCTGCCGGCCATGCTGGCGGCCATCGACGCGCAAACCCGCGTGGTGTTTATCGCCAACCCGAACAACCCGACCGGCACCTGGTTCGACGCCCAGGCGCTGAACGACTTCCTGCAGGACGTGCCCGAGCACGTGCTGGTGGTGCTGGATGAGGCCTACATCGAATACGCCGAAGGCAGCGACCTGCCCGATGGCCTGGATTTCCTGGCGGCATACCCGAACCTGCTGGTGTCACGCACCTTCTCCAAGGCTTACGGCCTGGCGTCGCTGCGCGTGGGTTACGGCTTGTCCACTGCCGTGGTTGCCGATGTGCTCAATCGCGTGCGCCAGCCGTTCAACGTCAACAGCCTGGCGTTGGCGGCGGCGTGTGCGGCGGTCAAGGATGCCGAGTACCTGGAAGAAGGTCGTCGCATCAACGAAAGCGGCATGCAGCAGCTGCAGGAAGGTTTCCGTGGGCTGGGCCTGGGCTGGATCCCTTCCAAGGGCAACTTCATTTGTGTGGACCTCGGCCAAGTCGCTGCGCCGGTGTTCCAGGGCTTGCTGCGTGAGGGCGTGATCGTGCGCCCGGTGGCCAACTACGGCATGCCGAACCACCTGCGTATCACCATTGGCTTGCCGGCTGAAAACAGCCGCTTCCTGGAGGCGTTGGCCAAGGTTCTGGCTCGTGGTTGATGTCACTGCATTGCAACCTGCTGTGCCTATGATCGGTCGCCTGGTGGTGGTCGGCCTGGGGTTGATCGGTGGTTCCTTCGCCAAGGGCCTGCGTGAAAGCGGGTTGTGCGGCGAAGTGGTCGGTGTGGACCTGGACCCGCAATCGCGCAAGCTGGCGGTGGAGCTGGGTGTGGTGGACCGCTGTGAGGCAGACCTGGCGCTGGCGTGCCAGGGCGCGGATGTGATCCAGCTCGCCGTGCCGATCCTGGCGATGGAGAAGTTGCTGGGCTTGCTGGCCGACATGGACCTCGGGCAGGCGATCCTTACGGACGTCGGCAGCGCCAAAGGCAATGTGGTGCGCGCCGCCAAACTCGCGTTTGGCGGCATGCCGGCGCGTTTTGTACCGGGCCACCCGATTGCCGGTTCCGAGCAGAGCGGTGTCGAGGCATCCAATGCGCAGTTGTTCCGTCGCCACAAGGTGATTCTGACGCCGCTTGAGCAGACCGATCCGGCGGCCTTGGCGGTGGTGGATCGGCTGTGGCGCGAGTTGGGCGCGGATGTCGAGCATATGCAGGTTGAGCGCCACGACGAAGTGTTGGCGGCGACCAGCCATTTGCCGCATTTGCTGGCCTTTGGCTTGGTGGATTCGTTGGCCAAGCGCAACGAAAACCTTGAGATTTTCCGTTACGCCGCCGGCGGCTTTCGCGATTTCACGCGGATTGCCGGCAGTGACCCGGTGATGTGGCACGACATCTTCCTCGCCAATCGCGAAGCCGTGTTGCGCACCCTGGACACCTTCCGCAGCGACCTCGACGCCTTGCGCGATGCGGTGGATGCGGGTGATGGCCACCAATTATTGGGCGTGTTCACCCGTGCGCGGGTGGCGCGTGAGCATTTCAGCAAGATCCTGGCGCGCCGGGCCTACATGGAAACTGCTGTGAACGCCGATGAGCAGACCTTTCTCGCCAACCCGGGCGGCCGCTTGAGCGGGCAGATCCGCGTGCCGGGCGACAAGTCGATCTCCCATCGCTCGATCATGCTGGGTTCATTGGCCGACGGCGTGACCGAAGTGGAAGGTTTCCTCGAAGGCGAAGATGCCTTGGCAACCTTGCAGGCGTTTCGTGACATGGGCGTGGTCATTGAAGGGCCGCACCACGGGCGCGTGACGATTCATGGTGTGGGTTTGCACGGTTTGCAGCCGGCACCGGGGCCGATCTACCTGGGGAATTCCGGCACGTCGATGCGGCTGCTGTCCGGGTTGCTCGCGGCGCAGCGCTTTGACAGTGTGTTGACCGGTGATGCGTCGCTGTCCAGGCGCCCAATGAGCCGCGTGGCCAAGCCGCTGCGGGAAATGGGTGCGGTGATCGAGACCGGGCCGGACGGGCATCCGCCGCTGACGATTCGCGGCGGCCAGGCGCTCAAGGGCCTGGATTATTCGATGCCGATGGCCAGTGCGCAGGTTAAATCCTGCCTGTTGCTGGCCGGGTTGTATGCCGAGGGCAAAACCTCGGTGACCGAGCCTGCGCCGACCCGTGACCATACCGAGCGGATGTTGCGTGGGTTTGGTTACCCGGTGGCGGTGGAGGGCGCTACAGCCTCGGTCGAACCGGGTCATGCATTGACCGCTACACAGATAGAAGTGCCGGGGGATATTTCCTCTTCGGCGTTCTTCCTGGTGGCGGCTTCGATTGCCGAAGGCTCCGAGTTGTTGCTGGAGCACGTTGGCGTCAACCCGACCCGCACCGGCGTGATCGATATCCTGCGGCTGATGGGCGCGGATATCACCCTGGAAAACCCGCGTGAAGTGGGTGGCGAACCGGTTGCCGACCTGCGCGTGCGCGCCGCTGCATTAAAAGGCATCGAGATTCCCGAAGCCCTGGTGCCGCTGGCGATCGACGAATTCCCGGTGTTGTTCGTGGCGGCGGCCTGCGCCGAGGGGCGCACCGTGCTGCGTGGCGCCGAAGAGCTGCGGGTCAAGGAGTCCGACCGCATCCAGGTCATGGCCGATGGTCTGTTGGCCCTTGGCGTGAAGTGTGAACCGACACCTGATGGGATTATCATTGACGGTGGCCCAATGGGCGGTGGCGAAGTGCAATCCCATGGTGATCACCGCATTGCCATGGCGTTCAGTGTGGCTTCCCTGCGGGCGGCGGCGCCGATTCGTATCCGTGACTGCGCCAATGTAGCTACGTCTTTTCCGAACTTTCTTACACTGTGTGCCCATGTCGGCATCCGTGTTGCCCAAGAGGCTCAATTGTGAATATCAAAGCACCGGTGATTACCATCGACGGGCCAAGCGGCTCGGGCAAAGGCACGATCGCCGGCATTCTGGCCAAGCGCCTGGGCTGGTGCCTGCTGGATTCCGGCGCGCTGTACCGCCTGCTGGCCTTTGCCGCACGCAACCATGGCGTCGACCTGACCAATGAAGAATCCCTGAAGCTGCTGGCGGCGCACCTTGATGTGCAGTTCGTCGGCGCGACGGAAGGTCATCCGCAACGCATCATCCTCGAAGGTGATGACGTGACCGATGATCTGCGCAACGAACAAGTCGGCTCCTGGGCCTCCCAGGTTGCCGCGCTGCCGGCCGTGCGCGACGCATTGCTGCAGCGCCAGCGGGCGTTTCAGGAGCCGCCGGGCCTGGTGGCTGATGGCCGTGACATGGGCACCGTGGTGTTTCCCGAGGCGCCGCTGAAGATTTTCCTGACCGCCAGCGCCGAGGAGCGTGCTCGCCGCCGTTACTTGCAGTTGAAGGGCAAAGTCGATGGTGTTAGTCTGTCGAGTCTGCTAGATGAGATCCGTGCACGCGATGAGCGTGATACCCAGCGTGCGGTAGCCCCGCTAAAGCCGGCGGCTGACGCCATACAGCTGGATTCCACGGAGTTGTCCATCGAGCAGGTGCTGGAACGCATCTTGAGTGAAATCGCCATTCGCGATATCGCCGGGTGATCAAGAAGGCCGCAGGGGACCAGTCATAGTCCTGCGGTGGCTTCTTTTAACTGAAACTGACCCACACCGTCTGGGGTGTGGAGATGGGCGTATTCTTCGCCCTTATCAACAGGAATTAAAATGAGCGAAAGCTTTGCGGAACTCTTTGAAGAAAGCCTAAAAACCCTGAACCTTCAGGCAGGCTCCATCATCACCGGTGTTATCGTTGATATCGATTACCAAGCTCGCTGGGTAACCGTTCACGCTGGTCTGAAGTCTGAAGCTCTGATCCCGCTGGAACAGTTCTACAACGATGCTGGCGATCTGACTATCAATGTCGGTGACGAAGTTCACGTTGCTCTGGACTCGGTTGAAGACGGTTTCGGTGAAACCAAGCTGTCCCGTGAAAAAGCCAAGCGCGCTGAATGCTGGATTGTTCTCGAAGCAGCCTTCGCAGCTGAAGAAGTGGTCAAGGGCGTTATCAACGGTAAGGTTAAAGGCGGCTTCACTGTCGACGTTAACGGCATCCGTGCGTTCCTGCCAGGTTCTTTGGTCGACGTTCGTCCTGTGCGCGACACCACGCACCTGGAAGGCAAAGAACTCGAATTCAAGGTCATCAAACTCGACCAGAAGCGCAACAACGTTGTCGTTTCCCGTCGCAGCGTCCTGGAAGCAGAGAACTCCGCCGAGCGTGAAGCTCTGCTGGAATCCCTGCAGGAAGGCCAACAAGTCAAAGGTATCGTCAAGAACCTCACCGATTACGGCGCATTCGTCGATCTGGGTGGCGTCGATGGCCTGCTGCACATTACCGACATGGCCTGGAAGCGTATCAAGCATCCTTCCGAAATCGTCAACGTTGGCGACGAGATCGATGTCAAGGTTCTGAAGTACGATCGTGAGCGTAACCGCGTTTCCCTGGGCTTGAAGCAGCTGGGCGAAGATCCATGGGTTGCTATCAAAGCTCGTTACCCGGAAAGCACTCGCGTAACCGCGCGTGTTACCAACCTGACCGACTACGGCTGCTTCGCAGAGCTGGAAGAAGGCGTGGAAGGCCTGGTACACGTTTCCGAAATGGACTGGACCAACAAGAACATCCACCCTTCGAAAGTCGTACAAGTCGGCGACGAAGTGGAAGTTATGGTTCTGGACATCGACGAAGAGCGTCGTCGTATCTCCCTGGGCATCAAGCAGTGCAAATCTAACCCATGGGAAGATTTCTCTGGCCAGTTCAACAAGGGCGATAAAATCTCCGGCACCATCAAGTCGATCACCGATTTCGGTATCTTCATTGGTCTGGACGGCGGCATCGACGGCCTGGTTCACCTGTCCGACATCTCCTGGAACGAAGTGGGCGAAGAAGCTGTTCGTCGTTTCAAGAAGGGCGACGAGCTGGACACCGTTATCCTGTCGGTTGACCCAGAGCGCGAGCGCATCTCCCTGGGTATCAAGCAACTGGAAAGCGATCCGTTCTCCGAGTACGTTCAAGAGAACGACAAAGGCGCAATCGTTAAAGGCACTGTGAAAGAAGTTGACGCCAAAGGCGCCATCATCGTTCTGGCCGACGATATCGAAGCGACTCTGAAAGCCTCCGAAATCAGCCGTGACCGCGTTGAAGACGCGCGCAACGTTCTGAAAGAAGGCCAGGAAGTAGAAGCCAAGATCATCAGCGTTGACCGCAAGAGCCGCGTGATCCAACTCTCCATCAAGTCCAAGGACGAGATCGAAGAGAAAGAAGCAATCCAGAGCCTGCGCGACAAGCCAGCTACCTCTGACATCGCTTCGGGTCCGACCACTCTGGGCGACCTGCTGCGTGCACAAATGGAAAAACAGAACTAAGTTCTGTCAGACCATAGAAAAAGGGCGACTTCGGTCGCCCTTTTTTGTGCCTGTGTCCCGTCCTGAATAAGGTTTACACCTTCTGACCCAATCTCAGGAAGGCGTAATGAATTCAGGAAAAAGGCGCAGTCAGCGTGACTACTCGCTGACCTTTAAATTGTCAGTCGTCGATCAGGTCGAAAAAGGCGAGTTGAGTTATAAAGAGGCTCAAGAGCGCTACGGCATCCAGGGCAAATCTACGGTGTTGAACTGGCTACGCAGGCATGGTCGACAGAACTGGAGTCAAAGCGCGTCCATTCGTACCAAGAGATCCCGTTCCATGGATGAGCCCGACAAGCCGCTGACGCCCGAACAGCGAATCAAAGAGCTTGAAGAGCAACTCGCTCAAGCCAATCAGAAAGCTCAGTTTTTCGAAGCCGTTGTTGATGTACTCAAGAATGACTTTGGTGTCTCTGTCGTAAAAAAGCGATCCGGCAAGCCCTCTCCCAAAGGAAAGTCCAAGACCTGAGTATCAGCCGGGCTTGCCAGTTCATCGGGATATCCCGCCAGGCATATTACAAACGCATTCGAGCATGTAATGCTCGAGCCCTCCAGGCTCAGAAGGTTATGGGGTTCGTGCACGAAAAGCGCCTCAGACAACCTAGGCTTGGAACCCGAAAGCTTCATAACCTCATGCATAGCGAGCCCGAAGCCCCGGTAAAGGTTGGTCGAGACTGCCTTTTCGACATTTTGCGGGATCGCAGAGAGTTGGTTCCTCGAAAGCGGGCCTATCACAAAACGACAAACAGTCATCATCGCTTTCACAGGCACCCCAACCTGCTCAAAGAAGGGCCATCACAGGTAGTTGCTACGGCGCCAGAACAAGTTTGGGTAGCCGATATCACCTACTTGCCCACTCAAACGGGCGTGGCCTATCTGAGCTTGGTGACTGACGCCTACTCTCGGAAGATCGTGGGGCATCATGTTCACGAAAGCTTGCACACGGAGTCTGTGATTCAGGCATTCAGTAAAGCCCTCAAGTGCAGAAAAACAGAGCAAAACCTTGTTCATCACTCAGATCGAGGCATCCAATACTGCTCCGAGCTTTATCAGCGGCTGCATGTAAAGCACGGTATCCGGTGTTCTATGACCGATGGTTACGACTGCTACCAAAATGCTTTGGCCGAACGAGTGAACGGGATTTTGAAAACCGAGTTTCTCTTGCATCGGCCCAAAGATGCGGCTGAAGCCGCGCGAATGGTGGATCAATCCGTGCATATCTATAACAGTGAGCGGCCACATCTATCGCTGAAATACAAAACGCCCGATGCGGTGCATCGGGCGTTTTGAGGCTGAAATAGGTGTAAACCTATGTCAGGACTGGACA